>CAIUOG010000164.1 GCA_903900705.1 uncultured Acidobacteriia bacterium | reverse complement strand
TATCAGCAGGGCTTCTTTGGGCTGGTGGCGGCGGGCTGGGAGGTGGAAGACACGACCGGCCAGAGCGGCCGGGTGCTGCCCGACGAGGCGTTGGAGGTGGAGAAGATGGTGGGGCTCTTCGATGCCGAACGGGCTTCCGGCGTGGTCTGGAGCGCGGAGGAGTTCGGGGCATTTGCTCCCCGGGCGCTGAGCGAAGACGAACTGCGGAGGGTGCGGGCGCTGCGGGCGGAGTTATTCGGGCAGTGGGCGGCGATTGCGCCGGGGGAAAAGCTGGGGCTGACGTTTGGGGGGCAGGCGTGCGCGTCTGCTAGCCTGGTTGATTCGGATGATTTCTCTTACCAACATTAATAAACAGTACGGTCGGCAGCTGGTTTTCGTCGATGCGTCGTTCCAGCTGAACCCCGGCGAGAAGGTGGGCCTGGTGGGTCCGAACGGCGCGGGGAAGACGACGCTGTTCCGTATGGTGATCGGGGAAGAGTCGCCTGATGAAGGCGATGTCTCGGTGCCGAAGAAGGTGACGATCGGGTATTTCCGCCAGGATGTGGAGGAAATGCAGGGGCGGTCTGTGCTGGATGAGGCGATTGCCGGCAGCGGGCGGGCGGGGGAACTGCACCACGAACTGGAAGCGCTGCAGCGGGCCATGGAAGATCCGGAGCAACTGGACAACATGGACAAGATCCTGGAGCGTTTTGGCGAGGTCCAGGAAGAGTACGAGCACCTGGGCGGCTACACGCTGGAGGCGCAGGCGCGCGAGGTTCTGGCCGGGCTGGGGTTTGCGGATGAGCAGGTGGAAGGCGATGTGGGCGCGCTTTCCGGCGGCTGGAAGATGCGCGTGGCGCTGGCGAGGGTGCTGCTGGGGCGGCCGGACGTGCTGCTGATGGACGAACCGACGAACCACCTGGATCTGGAGTCGATCATCTGGCTGGAGCAGTTTCTGCGGGGGTACGAGGGGTCGCTTCTGATGACTTCGCACGACCGGGAGTTCATGAACCGGCTGGTGACGAAGATCGCGGAGATCGATGGCGGCGAAATCATCAGCTACACCGGGAATTACGATTTCTACGAGCGCGAGCGCACCATCCGGGAGGCGAACCAGCAGGCGGCGTTTGCGCGGCAGCAGTCGATGCTGGCCAAGGAGCAGCGTTTCATCGAGCGGTTCAAGACGCATGCGGCGAAGGCGGCGCAGGTGCAGAGCCGGATCAAGGCGCTCGACAAGATTGAAAAGATTGAGCTGCCGAAGAAGCGGCAGATTGTGAAGTTCGATTTCCGGGTACCGGCGCGGTCTGGCGATCAGGTGGCGGTGATTGAAGATCTGCACAAGAGTTACGGCAGCCGGGTGATTTACCAGGGCTTCAGCCTGACCGTGCGGCGCGGCGAGCGTTGGGCGGTGATGGGGCGCAACGGGGCGGGGAAGAGCACGCTGCTCAAGATGATCGCGGGCGCCACACAGCCGGATAAGGGCGAGGTGCGGCTGGGCGCAAGTCTCACGATGGGGTATTTCGCGCAGCAGTCGCTGGACGTGCTGAATCCGGACCTGACGGTGATTGACCAGCTGCAGAGCGATTTTCCGCAGGACGGGATCGGGTCTCTGCGGTCGCTGGCGGGTGCGTTCCAGTTTTCGGGGGACGACGTGGATAAGAAGATCCGGTCGCTTTCGGGCGGGGAAAAGTCGCGGCTGGCAATGGCGCGGATGCTTTACAATCCGCCGAATTTCCTGGTGCTGGACGAACCGACGAACCACCTGGATCTGGCCACCAAGGAAATGCTGGTGGAGAAGCTGAAGGACTTTGAAGGGACGATGATTTTCGTCTCGCACGACCGGATGTTCCTGCGCGGGCTGGGCTCGCGGGTGCTGGAGCTGGGCGGGGAGACGGGGAAAGAGCGGCTGCCGCGGATTTATCCGGGCTCGTACGACGAGTATGTGCAGGCGCTGGGTCATGAAGCGCCGGGTATCCATACCTAACGGCCATACCCAAGTCCCCTGCTACACTGAAGGTTCCCCAAAAGACATTTCAGCGTAATTCCTGCAAAGCATGATCTCAGTAAATAACGTAAGCATGCGCTACGGCGCGAAAATCCTGTTTGAAGACGTCGGGACGGTGTTCCAGTCGGGCCGCCGGTATGGTTTGACGGGTCCGAATGGCGCGGGCAAGTCCACGTTCATGAAGATTCTGACGGGTGAACTGGATTCCCAGAAGGGGAATGTGACGCGTCCCCGGCGTGTGGGCGTGCTGAGCCAGGACCAGTTCGCGTTTGACGCGTATCGCGTGATCGATACGGTGATCATGGGCAACAGGCCGCTGTGGGCGGCCCTCGAAGAGCGCGACCGGTTGTACGAAAAGCTGGACATGACCGATGAAGACGGCATGCGGCTGGGCGAACTGGAAGGCATTGTCGCGGAGAACGACGGCTACACGGCGGAGAGCGACGCGGCCATCCTGCTGGATGGTCTGGACATTCCCGAGGCGCTGCACGAGAAGAAGATGAGCGAACTGCAGGGCGGGCAGAAGGTCCGCGTGCTGCTCGCGCAGGCTTTGTTCGGCGGTCCGGATGCGCTGCTGCTGGACGAACCGACCAACCACCTCGATCTCGAATCTATCCACTGGCTGCAGGATTTTCTGAACCGGTATCAGGGTACGCTGATCGTGATTTCGCATGATCGCCACTTCCTGAACAGCGTCACGACGCATACGGCGGATATCGATTACCAGACGATCATCACCTATACGGGTGGGTATGACGACATGGTGATGGCGAAGACGCAGATCCGGTCGCGCCTCGAAGCGCAGAATGCGCAGCGGGAAAAGAAGATTGAGCAGCTGAACGAATTCATTGCGCGGTTTTCGGCTGGTACGCGGTCGAGCCAGGTGATGTCGCGCAAGAAGGAAGTGGAGCGGCTGGAATCGAAGGAACTGGCGCGGTCGAACATCGCGCGGCCGTTTATCCGGTTCGATATGAAGCGGCCTTCGGGCCGGCACGCCCTGGAAATCAAGGGCATTTCGAAGGGCTATCCGGGCGTGGAAGTGATTCAGAATTTCACGGCGAGCATCAGCCGAGGGGAAAAGGTCGGCATCATCGGGCGCAACGGCGCGGGCAAGACGACGATCATGCGGTCCCTGCTGACGGGCATGCCGGGCTCGGACTATGAGCCGTTTGCGGTGGACGCGGGTCTTGCCGAGTGGGGACACGAGGTGCAGATCGGGTATTTCCCGCAGGATCCGCGTGCCACCATTCAGCCGAACATGACCCTGCTCGACTGGCTGCAGCAGTGGGACCCGATGGCCGGTATTGAAGAACTGCGCGGCGTGCTGGGGCAGATGCTGTTTGCGCGTGACGAGGCGCTGAAGCCGACGCAGGCGCTTTCGGGCGGCGAAGTGGCGCGCCTGATGTTCTGTAAGCTGATGCTGCTGAAGCCGAACGTACTGGTATTCGACGAACCGACGAACCACCTGGACCTGGAATCGATCAATGCGCTGAATATTGCGCTGCAGAAGTTCGAGGGCACGCTGTTTCTGGTGACGCACGATCACGATCTGCTGGAAGAAACGGCGACGCGTATCTGGCATATTGACGCGAATGGCCTCGAAGATTTCCGGGGTAATTACGAGGATTATCAGACGGAGCTGGCAAAGCGCGCGAAGTAGGGCATGTAAGCCGGGTGACACGTGAGTCACAGCCTGATGAGATTTTTATTTCGTTTGGAATCAACAAAAGGGTGGCCTGCCTGGGCCACCCTCTTTTTTTGCGTGTGATGGAAATAGGGCATGAAGAACGTCGTGCCCGAAACCACTGAGCGTCTGATTCGTGTTCGCACCACCCGCCGGGGAGTTCCGGTGGAATTACGGGTCCACTACGAAGTGGCCAGCGAGAATGGCTGCGATACGATCCGTGTTTTTCTGATAGAGGATGCCGATTGAAACAGTCCGTACCGGTACTCATTGCATTCGCCCCGCGGACGGGCTTAAAGTAGAGGCTTGGAACAGCGTCGCACTCAACGGTACAAGCTTCAGTTGCCTCTGCAGATTCTTCAGGTCGGCGACGCGCGCGTAGACCGTCAGGAGAAGACCCGGGACATCAGTTCCGGCGGCGTTTGTTTTGTGTCCCAGGACAAGGTGGATGTTGGTGGCCGGATCGAGTACATCATTACTTTGTCGGGCAGCAATCCTCCGGTTCGCATCCGCTGTCTGGGCAAGGTTCTGCGGAGCAACACCGCCGCGGCGGACGGTCCGTTCGAAGTTGCCGTGACGATGGAGCGGTATTCGTTCGTCCGCGCGGACGAGATGGAACCGATGCCGATCTCCGCATAATTTGTGGGAGTATGGAAGCAGTTCTCACTGCTTACCATGTCTTTCCACCGACTTGCAGTTCTCCTCCTCGCCGCGGTTTCCCTGCTGCCGGCTGCCGGTAAAATCTTCCCTTATCCCTGGGTTCAGAATGACCTGCCGAATGGTCTTCGCCTGCTGACCATCCCGACGGATTTCCCGAACATTGTTGCCGTGTATATTGTGGTGGGAACCGGGTCGCGGAATGAGGTGGAGCCGGGCAAGAGCGGGTTCGCCCATCTGTTTGAGCACCTCATGTTCCGGGGCACGCCGGAGTTCCCGCCGGAGAAGTATCAGGCGGTGCTGAAGAGCGCCGGGGCGGCCTCCAATGCTTACACTTCCGACGACCTGACGGTCTACCACACCACCTTTTCCAAAGAAGACCTGCCGCGCATTCTCTCCATGGAGGCCGACCGCTTCCAGCATCTGTCCTATGAAGAGGCCATCTTCCGGACGGAGACGCAGGCGGTGCTGGGGGAATACAACAAGAACAGCGCGAACCCCATCTCAAAACTCTATGAGACCCTGCGGGCGACCGCGTTTCAGGTGCATCCCTACAAACACACGACCATGGGTTTCCTGAAAGATATTCAGGACATGCCGAACGCGTACGACTACAGCCGCCAGTTTTTCGACCGCTATTACCGGCCCGAAAACACCACGATTATCGTGGTGGGCGACGTGGAGCCGAAGAAGGCGCTGAGCCTGATTGAAGAGCGCTGGGGTGAGTGGAAACGGGGCGATTTCAAGCCGCGGATTCCAGCCGAGCCGCCGCAGGACGGGGCGCGCACGGCGCATGTGGAATGGCCGACCGCGACGCTGCCGTGGCTGGCGGTGTCATTCCGCGTGCCGGGTTATTCCGATCAGGGGACCGAGGGGGCGGCGCTCGATGCGATTGCGCGCCTCGGTTTCAACGAGTCTTCGCCGCTGTACCAGAAGCTGGTGATCGAAGACCAGACGGTGGATGCCTTGCGGGCCATGCATGCGGACCACGTGGATGGCGAGATGTTCACAATCCTGGCGCGGGTGAAGAAGCCGGAAGCGATGGCGGCGGTGCGGGAGCAAATTCTGCGGACGGTGGCCGGGTTCAGCGCCGGGCCGGTGGATGCGGCGAAGCTGGAGGTGCTGAAGAAGCACCTGCGCTATGAGTTTGCGTTGAGTCTGGACAGCAGTGAGGCGATCGCCGGGATGGTGGCGCAGTATGCGGGCTTGCGGCGGACGCCGGAAAGCGTGAACCGCGACTATGACAATTACGACAAGGTGACGGTGGAGGATATCCGGAAAGCGGCCGGAAAGTATCTGACGGAGAAGAACCGGACCATCGTGAGTCTCACGTCCGCGAATTCGGGTTCGGGAGCGGCAAAGTGAAGCGGCTGATTCCGGCGGTTCTGATTCCGCTGTTTCTGAGCGTGTGGGCGGCGGCGGCCGCTCCCCGGGTGGTGGAGTTGCCGGGGAAATCGCCACTGGTGACGATCCGGCTGGTGTTTACGACCGGGGCGGCGTGCGACCCGGCGGATAAGCCCGGTGTGGCGAATCTGACGGCGTCCCTGCTGGCGAACGGTGGCACGAAGGAACAGACCTATAAGCAGCTGGTGGATCTGTTGTATCCCATGGCGGCGGAGATCAGTTCCTCCACTGATAAGGAAATGACGGTGTTTGTGGGGCAGACCCACGTGGATAACCTGGAGGCGTTTTACGGCGTGATGCGCGAGGCCCTGCTGCATCCGGGCTGGCGGGCGGATGATTTCGCGCGGGTGCGGGACAACACGCTGAACGCGCTGAAGGTGGGGCTGCGGGGCAATAATGATGAGGAACTGGGCAAGGAAGAGTTGTACGGTCTGCTCTATGCCGGGCGGCCCTATGCCCATGAGAATCTGGGGACGGTTGCGGCGCTCAATGGCATGACGCTCGAGGATCTGCAGGCTTTTTACCGGCTTCACTATACGCAGAAGAATCTGATGATCGGGCTGGCGGGCGGGTATCCGCCGGAATTTGCGGCCCGGGTGCGGAAGGATCTGGCGGCGCTGCCGGAAGGGACGGGTTCAGGGTGCGCTTCGCCGGCGCCGGAAGTGTTGGCGCGGAATCAGGTGACGCTGGTGGAGAAAGACACGCGGTCTGTGGCGTGGTCGCTGGGGTTCCCGATTGCGGTGAAGCGCGGGGATCCGGATTATGCGGCGTTGCTGGTGGCGCAGAGCTGGCTGGGGCAGCATCGTTTGTCGGGCCGGCTGTTTGAGCGGATGCGGGAGGTGCGGGGGCTGAACTACGGGGATTACGCGTATATCGAATATTTCCCGCAGGGGATGTTCCGGTTTGAGCCGACCCCGAACCTCGCGCGCAGCCGGCAGATTTTCCAGATCTGGATTCGGCCCGTGGAACCTCCGAACGCGGCGTTTGCGCTGCGGCTGGCGATGTATGAACTGGACCGCGTGGTGCGCGAAGGGATTCCGGCGGCGGACTTTGAACGGACGCGAGCGTTCCTTTCAAAGAATGTGAATGTGCTGATGAGTACGAAATCGGCGGAGCTGGGGTATCTGCTGGACAGCGCCTGGTACGGGATTCCGAGCTACACCGAGTACATCAAAGCCGAACTGGCAAAGCTGACCGTGGAGGATGTGAACCGCGCGATCCGGAAGCATTTGCGCGGGGACCGCATTCAGATTGTGGGCGTGGCGAAGGATACCGCGAAGCTGAAAGAGCAGCTGACGGCGGATCTGGCGACGCCGATCACGTACAATTCGCCCAAGCCGAAGGACGTGACGGACGAGGACAAAGTGGTGGAGCAGTGGCCGCTTCATCTGCGTCCGCAGGATGTGACGGTGGTTCCGGTGGGGCAGGTCTGGGAGAAATAGCGCGGGAAAAATAGCGGGGCGCGCCGGAATCCTGGCGATCCGGCACGGATTTGGCGGGGCGAACCACGGTGCTGGTTCCTGTTTTCACCGACTTACGATTTTTCTCTTAAAGGCCCGAAAACTGCCGATAAGAAAGGCATGAGCACCGGAGCCATCAGCAGTCTCTATTCGGCAAACCTGCAGTCGATTCTGAGCAATGCATTCCAGAGCGCCAGTTCGTCGCTCTCGTCGGCCAGCGTCACGAATACGCCGCAGCCGGACAGCGGACAATTGTCGCCGTTCGCGCAGGATCTGGCGACGCTGCAGCAATTGCAGCAAACGGATCCGACGAAGTATAAGCAGGTGACCGGGCAGATTGCCACCAACCTGAACGCGGCGGCGCAGACCGCGCGGCAGAACGGAAACACCGCGGCGGCAACGCAGCTGAGTCAGCTGGCGAGTGATTTCAATTCGGCGTCGTCCACCGGGCAGTTGCCGAACGTGCAGGACCTGGCGAAGGCCGTGCAGGGTGGGGGGCATCATCATCGTCACCATGCGCATGCGGCGGGCGCCGATCCGGACGGCGATTCGGGTTCCTCGGCGGCGGCTTCCAACCCGGGCAGCACTTCGGGAAGTACCAGCGCGGCCACCAGTCAGGCGGTGAGCCAGTTCCTCAGCGCCCTGAGCGGTTCGCTGGCGGGCAGCGGCGCGCAGACGAACTCCTCCAATGCGCAGGGGATCATTCAGAACACTTTGAGCAGCGCCGGTATCAGCCTGATCAGCGGCTAGTGCTGATCCCTTTGCGCCCATGGGCGGATCGGGATACAATGATCTCCACGGTTAACGTTTAAGTTGCCGAGAGCCCATGACCCTGAAAACTCCCTCAGCCGTATTGTGTCTTCTGGCAGGATCTGTCGCGGTATTTGCCCAAACGCCCGCACAGCTGGAACTGTTTGAAAAGAATGCGCGACCGCTGTTTGCGGAAAAGTGTCAGGGCTGCCACAACGCGAAGCTGAAGAGCGGCGGGCTGGACTTCAGCAGTCCCGAAGCCATCCGGGAAGCGGCGTCGACCGGTGTTTTTGGCAAACCGGCGCAGGCGGAAGACAGCATCCTCATCAAGGCGCTGCGCTACGAAAGCACCGTCAAAATGCCGCCGCAGGGCAAACTGTCGGCGGAGGCAATTTCGGCCGTGCGCGATTGGGTGGCGGCGGGTGCGCCGCTGCCCGCCACGACTCCTTCGGCGGGCAACGCGCTCGCCGGCACGGGGCTGCGCCCGGTGGCGCTGCGCGGCGTGATTACCGATGCCGATAAGAGCTTCTGGGCCTTCAAAGCGATTTCGAAGGCGGCTGCTCCGGCGGTCCGGCAGAAGGACTGGGCAACCGGTCCGCTGGATCAGTTCATCCTCGCCAACCTCGAAAAGAACGGCCTGAAGCCGGCCCCCCAGGCCGACAAAACCACGCTGCTGCGGCGCGCGACGTTCGATCTGACCGGTTTGCCTCCCACCGAAAAAGAACTGGCGGACTTCCTGGCCGACCGGTCCCCACAGGCCTATGAAAAAGTGATCGACCGCCTGCTGGCTTCGCCGCGCTATGGCGAACGCTGGGGGCGGCAATGGCTGGACGTGATGCGTTACGCCGATTCGACCGGCAGCGACGAAGACCACCGTTATCCCCATGCCTGGCGGTATCGCGATTACGTGGTGCAGGCCTTTAACGACGACATGCCGTACAACCAGTTCGTGCGGGAGCAACTGGCGGGCGATATTCTGGCGGCCGATCCGAATTCGGGCGTCGGGTACCGGGGCGTGGTGGCGACAGGCTTCCTCGCGCTGGGTAAGAAGGCGCTGGCGCAGAAGGACCTGCCGCTGAAGCGCTATGACGTGGTGGATGACCAGATTGATGTGACGGCGAAGGCGCTGATGGGCCTGACGGTGACCTGCGCGCGCTGCCACGACCATAAGTTCGATCCGATTGCGACGCGCGACTACTACCAGATGGCGGCGATTTTCGCCTCCACGCTGAGCTACGCGAGAGGCGAGGAAGGCGATCCGATTCAGACGCCGCTCGCGCCCGCCGGGCAGTTCGAGGCTTTTAAGAAGCAGTGGACCGAGTACCTGGGTGTGGAGAAGAGCATCGCGAAGATTCTGGACTTTGATCGCGACGCGAAGAAGCACCGGGACGAGCAGGAGAAGCAGCTGGTGGCTTTCCTGCTTGCCGCGTACCGGGTCTACGGGAAGGGCGAGGCTCTGGCCGCCGTTGCGGCCGAGACGAAGCTGGAGGAAGCGCGGTTGGGCCGCTGGGTGGCCTATCTGAAGGACAAGTCCCGCCCGGAACTGGCGAAGTGGCATGCGGCGAACGATGCGGAGCGCGCGGCGGTGGCGGCGCAGTATCAGGAAGACTTCCGGCGCAGCGCGTATCAGTATGATCAGGATCTGAGCTGGTGGAAGCAGGCGGAGTCGAACTTCCCTTCGGCGGGGAAGGTGGCCGGCCCGCGTCCTCGGATGTCGAAGGAAAAAGATCCGTTCTTTGTCGCGACCTGGGTGGAGAATGGCCCGATTCACCGGACGCGCGACGAGCAGATCGCCACGCTCAGCGCGGAGAAGGCCGCGGACATTCGCAAGCTGCTGGGGCAATCCGAAGAGCTGGCGAAGAAGCTTCCCACCCAGGACATTCCCATGGCCTGCGCGGTGAAGGAAGGCGAGACGATGGATCAGAAGATCTTCGTCCGCGGCGATTATCACAACCTGGGCGACAAGGTGCAGCCGACGGTGCCGTCGATTCTGGCGCTGAGCGCGCCCGCGCCGCCGGTTTCGACCAAAAGCGGGCGTCTCGAACTGGCGAACTGGATTGTGGATGCGCGAAATCCTCTGCCCGCGCGCGTGATGGCGAACCGTATCTGGCAGGGGCATTTCGGCGACGGCATTGTGCGGACGCCGGATAACTTCGGGCGGCTGGGCGAACGGCCGAACAATCCCGAGTTGCTCGATTACCTGGCGCGCACGTTTATTGAGAATGGCTGGTCCATTAAGAAGATGCACCGGATCATCATGCTCTCGAAGACCTACCAGCAGAGCGCGGCGTTCGATGAAGAGAAGAAGGCGAAAGACCCGGAGAACCGGATGATTTCCCATTTCCCCCGGCAGCGCCTGAGCATTGAAGAGATTCGGGACGCTTATCTGGCGATGGGCGGCGATCTGGATCTCACCATGGGCGGCACGCTCGACCCGGGCGTGGGCACGGATGGCGAGACCAGCGCGAGCCGCATCAGCATGAATCCGGAATCCACCAACCGGCGCAGCCTGTATCTGCCGCTGCGGCGTTCGAATCTGCCGACGCTGTATAACCTGTTCGACTTTGGCGACGCCACCAGCCCCGAAGGCAAGCGCAGCAATACAACGGTGGCCACGCAGGCTCTGTTCACCATGAACAGCCCGCTGGTGATCCGCGAGGCGAAGGCGCTGGCCGACACGGTGCTGAAGCAGGAGAAGGCGGACCGCCGCCGGATGGAAGAGATTTATCTGCGCGTGCTGGACCGGAAACCGGACGCCGGAGAGATCGACCGCGGGCTGACGTATGTGCAGAGCCTGCACCGCAAGTGGAACGAAATTGACGAAGAGAAGGCGTGGACGAGCCTGTGCCACGCGCTGATGGCTTCGAACGAATTCATTTACCTGTATTGAGACTGGCTGTACTGACAGAGACCCCATGATGAACATGAAAGATTTTCTGACCAGAGCGCCCCGGATTGACCAGATGTCGCGGCGTTCCATGCTGCGGGCGGCGGGTTGCGGCTTCGGCTTTATGGGGCTGCAGTCCCTGCTGGCGGAGGCGGCGCAGGCGCAGTCGGCAAATGGACTGGCGGTGGACCCGCTGGCTCCGAAGACGCCCCATTTTCCGGCGCGGGCGAAGCGGGTGATCTTCCTGTTTATGCACGGCGGACCGTCGTCCATCGATACGTTTGACCCCAAGCCCTATCTCGACGCGCATGACGGGCAACCCCTGCCCATCAAGCAGCCGCTGACGTTTGCGCAGGGCAAGACGGGCGGACTGATGAAGTCGCCGTGGCAGTTTAAGAACTGCGGACAGAGCGGATTGCCCATCAGCAATCTGCTGCCGAATATCCGCGAGTGCGCCGACGATCTGTGCGTGGTGCGTTCCATGGTGGGCGAAGGGGTGGATCACGGCGCGGCGCTGCTGCAGACCTTCACCGGAACCTTCACGTTCACCCGCCCCAGCATGGGTTCGTGGGTGCTGTACGGGCTGGGTTCGGAGAACCGGAATCTGCCGGGCTACATCACCATCAAGCCGGCGCTGTCACATGGCGGGTCAAAGAACTGGGCGCCGGGCTTCCTGCCGGGTTCGGTGGCGGGCACGGCGATCGGGCACGCGGGCATGCAGGTTTCCGAAATTCAGAAGGAACCGATTGAGTATCTGGTGAACCAGGGCCTGAACCGCGAACAGCAGCGGTATGAGCTCGATATGATCCAGGCGATCAACCGGAAGCACCAGGAACTCTGGAAGCTGGATGACGAACTGGAGACGCGGATTCAGTCGTTCGAGATGGGTTTCCGGATGCAGGCGGAAGCGGCGAAGGTGTTCGACGTGTCGGGCGAGTCTGAGGCGACGAAGAAGCTGTACGGCCTCGATGATCCGAAGACGGCGGATTTCGGCTGGCAGTGCCTGCTCGCCCGGCGTCTGGCGGAAGCGGATGTGCGGTTTATCCAGTGCACGCACAGCTACAAGTGGGATCAGCATTCGGATCTGTTCGTGAAGCACAATGAGAACGCGGCGGAAGTGGACAAACCGATTGCGGGTCTGTTGAAAGACCTGAAGGCCCGCGGCCTGCTGAAGGACACGCTGGTGATCTGGTCCGGCGAGTTTGGGCGCACGCCGATTTCCGAAAGCGGCAACGGGCGCGACCATAATCCCTACGGCTATTCGCTGTTCATGGCGGGCGGCGGCGTGAAGCCGGGCTTTGCGTACGGGGCGACGGACGATTTTGGCTATCACGCGGCGGAAAACCGGATGCACATCCATGACTTCCATGCGACGGTCCTGGCCGCGCTCGGGATGGACCACACGCGGCTGACTTACCGGTATTCGGGGCGCGATTTCCGGCTGACGGATACGGCGGGGAACGTACACGACGGAATTTTCGCGTAACGGCGCCCGCCTGGCGTACCCGCCTGGCATAAACAGACCCGCCTGGCATAAACAGACCCGCCTGGCATAAACAGACCCGCCTGGCATAAACAGAGAGGTGTTAGCCTGACGGCATGACGAAATGTCCCGCCGTTCTTCTGCTGTTTGCGTGGAGTCTGGGCGCGGCGGAGTTTCCCGTGGCCGCACAGGGCGACGGGGTCACGGTGGTGACCGCGGCCATCCAGCAGGCGATTGACGCGGCGGCCAGGGCCGGCGCGGGGTCGGTGGTCACGTTTCGGCCTGGCACTTATGTGACGGGTTCGCTCTTCCTGAAGTCCGGCGTGCATTTCCGCGTGGATGCGGGGGTGACCCTGCGGGGCGCGCAGGACCCGGCGGCCTATCCGGTGATGCAGTCCCGCATTGCCGGCGTGGAAATGCAGTGGCCGGCGGCGCTGCTCAACGTCTACGAACAATCCAATGTGAAGATTTCCGGCAAAGGGACCATCGACGGGGATGGCAGGATGTGGTGGGACCTTTACTGGAGGATGCGCCGGGACGATTATGAGCCCAAAGGGCTGCGCTGGGCTGTCGATTACGACTGCCGGCGGCCGCGGCTGATTCAGG
This sequence comes from uncultured Acidobacteriia bacterium, assembly GCA_903900705.1. Classification (GTDB taxonomy): domain Bacteria; phylum Acidobacteriota; class Terriglobia; order Bryobacterales; family Bryobacteraceae; genus BOG-234. Next base: position 5,722 of record CAIUOG010000164.1, on the reverse strand, counting down.
TTTACCGCGCTTCCAAAGTGGATCTGGAAGGGCTCACCTTGCAGCGTTCCGCGTTCTGGACGGTCCACATCTGCTATTCCGATCACGTGCGTGTGGACCGGGTGACGATCCGCAACAACGTGGGCGGGCATGGGCCGAGCACGGACGGCATCGATATCGATTCGTCCTCGAACGTGCTGGTGCGGCGCTGCGATATTGATTGCAATGACGACGCGATTTGTCTGAAGTCCGGGCGGGACGCGGACGGGTTGCGGGTGAACCGGCCATCGGAGAAGATCCGCATTATCCAAAACATCGTGCGCGGCGGGGCGGCGGGCGTGACGGTGGGGAGTGAGACGTCCGGCGGGATCCGGGACGTGGTGGTGGACCGGCTGACGGTGCTGGAAGCGGTGCCGAACGGGGTGCTGTTCAAATCCACCAGCACGCGGGGCGGGACCATGGAGAACATTTCGGTCCGGCGGGTCTACATGAAGAACGTGGCGACGCCGTTCAGTGTGGCGCTGAACTGGAATCCGGCCTACAGCAACGCCACCATTCCGGCCGGCATGACAAATGTGCCGGACTATTGGAAGGTGCTGACGGCGCCGGTCAGCCGGGAGCAGGGGCTGCCGCATTTTCGGAATATTCGGGTGTCCCAGGTGCTGGCCGAGGGGGCGAAGCAGGCGTTCAGCGTGGCGGCGTACCCGGAAGCGCCGCTGCGGGACTTCGAGTTCCGTGAAGTGAAGATTCAGGCGAAGACGGCGGGCGGCATTCGCAATGCCGGGCACTGGACGTTTCGCAAGGTGCTGGTGGAGACGGCGGACGGGAGCCGGGTGAGCGTGAAGGATTCCACCGGCGTCACGGGCCTGCCGCAGTAAAGGGGCGCGCCTATTCTTCGATCCCGGTAGTGGCCCGCCAAAAATGCCGATCAACCGGGACCCGCCCTAACGCTTCTTCACATTCACCACCACCGGCGGCGGACTCCCGCCGGGCGGCACACGCACGGGCACATTCTGCGCATCCCCGGTGAACCGGTTGCCCTTTTCGTCGCTCAGCGCCAGACTGGCGCTCTGGGTCACCAGCGTCACCGGTTGCTCATACGGCACCACCACGTAGTGATCCTCGCTCCCCCCGCCCAACCCGTACAGGCGCAGATTGTGATAGCGCTTCTGCCCTGTCACCACCATCATCCGCAGCGCCTCGCCATGCACTCCGCCCACCGGCGCCCGCAGCGCCCCTTCGGGATCGTTCACATGCACCCGCAACTGCGCGCCGGTCTCGACCGGTATAGCGACGTTCGTTAATACCGTGTTTGCCCCCACCGTCCAGGTCGGCTGCGAGGGTGACCAGAGACACGGATCGAGTACATTCGCCTGGGGAGCATCCACGCAGAAACGGTACGTCCCCGCCGGAACGCCGGTGATCGAGAACGTCCCGTCCGCTTTGGAAGCGAACTGGTGATCGAAGGGCTTGTTCCCCAGGGTGCGTGGAGTGGAGAGATCGTGAATCGTGATCGAGGCGCGAATGCCGTGGTTGTCTGGGAGGGTTACGGTGCCGGAGATGGTGGCGGCCGAAACGCTCCACGCCGACAGCACGCAAATGGCCACTGCAGCCAACACCCTACTTCGACCTGGCATTGATCCTCGCTCTCATTGCGTCGGCATAGCCCTGAAGTCGACGGCTGTACTCGTGACTGAGTTCGCGGGACGCCTGAACCTGCCAGGTGTTTGAAAACAAAAGAGCGGGCCCCGGAATCATGCTTTCCGCACCCTCCCGTCACCCGCTTTTCACCGTCACTTTACCGGCGCGGAAGCCAAAAAACACAGCAAACGAACCTGGTTTCCGCCGCTTACCCCCGCCGCCTCGCGGTTATTTGGTCGCGCCGCTGATGACGTCTTCCGGGTCCGGCACGGTGGAGACACCGGCGGCGGCCATGGCTTTGCGGATCACGGCGGCGGTCTCCGGCGAGGCGCGCAGGTTCATGCCGCGGTGCACGCCTTCGGCGATGCGGAGGGCGGTCCAGTTGTGGCTGTTTTTCGTGTTGAAAACCGAGACCCTCGCGCCGTGGTCGAGCAGGTATTGCGCGGCCTCGGGCGCCTGCTTGTAGGCCGCGCCGTGCATGGCGGTTTCGCCGTTCTTATCCACCGCGTTCACGTCATTGCCGAACTCGATGGCGACCTTCACGGCTTCCAGAACCTCCGCGTTCGTGCCGGCGTCTTCACCAGGGGAACGGGTGCCCACGCCTGCCGCGACCATCAGCGGCGTGGTGTTGTCGGCATTCGGAATGAGGGGGTCCGCGCCGAGCTTCACGAGCAGGCGCATCAGTTCAGCGTCACCCGTGCGGGCGGCGAGCAGGAAGGCGGTTGCGCCGGAGGTGTTCAGGCTGCTGAGCCCGACGTTGGTGCGCTTCGTCATGCGGGCATTCAGGTTCGCGCCTTTGGCGGCCAGTTTTTTCACGAACTCGAGGCTGTCCATGCGGCCGGAGCCGGTGGGGGCGGGGTCATTGCTCGCATAGCCGGGCTGCCGGACCCAGGTGACGTTGTGGAGCGCGGTCCAGCCGTGCGCGGCGGCGTTGGGGTCGGCCCCGGCGTCCAGCAGCAGCGCGGCGAGTTCGTAGTGGGCGTTGGCGGCGGCAAGGCCCATGGCGGTGATGCCGGCCTGTTTGGCGGGCGGCCGCAGGGCGTCATCCACCGTCACGCCGGCTTTGAGCAGGGCCTGCACCACGCTGGTGCGGCCTTCGCGGGCGGCGAACATCATGGCGGAGAAGCCGCCTTTGGAGACGGCGTGGACGTCCGCGCCGAATTCCACCAGCAGCGCGACGGCCTCGGCGTTGCCCTCGGCGGCTGCCCACATGAGCGCGGTCTGGCCGTGATTGGGCTCGGCGGCCTTCACGTCCGCGCCGTGTTTCAGCAGCAGCTTCAGGGCGTCGGGTTTGCCGGTGCGGGCGGCGGTCATCAGCGGCGTCTCGCCTTCCGGCAGGGCAAGGTTCGGGTTCGCTCCGGCGTCCAGCAGGGCGTAGATCATTTCCGCGTTGCCGTTGGTGCAGGCGAGGGAAAGCGGGGTGACGCCGTAGCGGTTCTTCGCGTCGGGTTTGGCGCCCGCGCCCAGGATGAGCTTCGCGGTTTCCACGTCGTCCCGCCAGACGGCCCAGTGGAGCGCGGTGGAGCCATCGGCGGAGGAGACATTGACGTCGGCGTGCTGTTGCAGCAGTTCCTGAACGGCGTCCTGATCCGCCTTCTTCAGGGCATCGGCCAGATTGAGATTGGTTTCGCCGGCGAGCAGGACGGCGGGAAGCAGGGCTGCCAGCAGCTTCACAGCGCGATCTCCGGGATCTTGCCGGTACTGTCCGCAAAGGAATTCAGGCGGACGCCCGCGCGGTCCAGCATGGTCAGATGCAGGTTCGCGAGGGGCGTGGGTTCGGCGTAACGGATGTGGCGCGCGCCTTTCACGCGGCCCGCCGCGCCACCGGCGACCACGAGGGGCAGATTGATGTGATCGTGCACGTCCGGGTTGCCCATGCCGCTGCCGTAGAGGTACAGGGAATGGTCGAGCAGGGTGCCATCGCCATCGGGCGTGGCTTTCAGTTTGTCCAGGAAATACGCGAAGAGGGAGACGTGGTAGGCGTTGATCTTCGCGAGCTTCTCCATCTTCACGGGATCGTTGGCGTGGTGGGACAACGGGTGGTGCGCGTCGGGCACGCCGATTTCGGGGTAGGTGCGGGTGCTGGTCTCGCGGGCCAGCTGGAAGGTGATGACGCGGGTGACGTCGCCCTGGAGCGCGAGCACTTGAAGGTCGAACATGAGTTTGGCGTGGTCGGCATAGGCGGCGGGGACGCCGACGGGGCGGTCGAGATCGGGAAGGTGGGAGCCGGCGGTCTGGGTCTCGGCCTTCTGAATGCGGCGTTCCACTTCGCGAACGGTGTCGAGATAGTTGCTCACTTTGGAGCGGTCGCCGGGGCCCAGTTTGCTTTGCAGGCGGGCGATGTCTTCGTGGACCCAATCGAGCAGACTGGCGTTCTGTCGGAGTTCGGCGAGGCGGTCGGCATTGCTGCCGCCATCGCCAAAGAGGCGTTCGAAGACGATGCGGGGATGCGCTTCGGCCTGGAGCGGCGTGGTGGGCGTGGACCACGAGAGGTTGTTCTGGTAGACGCAGGCGAAGCCGTTATCGCAGTTGCCGACGGTGGTGAGCAGGTCCATGCCGAGTTCCAGCGAGGGCAGGCGGCTGTCCCTGCCCAGTTGCTGCGCGGCGATCTGGTCCACGGTGGTGCCGAGTTCGTAATCGGAACCTTCCGTCATCTTCGCTTTGGCCGCGCTGAGGAAGCCGGAGTTGGCGGTGGCGTGGTTGCCGGGCGAGTAGGCGTTCTTGTTCTCGATGTTGCTGAGAACGGTAAGGCGGTCGAGATAAGGCGTGAGCGAGTGGAGGATGGGCGAAAGCTCCGTGATGGTGCCTTCCTTCGCGGGGGCCCATTGCGCGAAGTTACTGCCCATGGGCACATAGACGAAGCCGAGGCGGCGTACCGGGGCGGCGGGTGTGGCGGCCAGCGCCGTCATGGCCGGTACCATGGCATCCAGCAGCGGCAGCGCGAGCGTGGTGCCCAGGCCCCGCAGAAACGTGCGGCGCGGGAGTGCTTTCTTCGTCAGGATCATTGCGATCTCCTCATCTGAAACGGAGTACTGTTTACGATTCCCAGCACGAGCGAGGAGAACCGGTAGTCCCGGCCCCGCGCATCCTGCACGATTTTACGAACCGCCGGGGCATCGAAATCTTCGACGCCGCGGCCAAGGGCGTAGGTGAGCAGCTTTTCGGTGGTGGTGGCTACAAAGAGCTCCGGGCGCGCGAGCAGAGCCCGCTTCAGGCCGTCCGGGCCGGTGAAGCTGGAGCCATCCGGAAGGCCGCCCAGGGAGTCGGTTTCACGCCAGCGGCCCACGGCGTCGAAGTTTTCGAGGGAGAAGCCGACCGGGTCCATCAGTTTATGGCAGCCGGAGCAGGCGGGGTTGTCGCGGTGCTGCGCCATGCGTTCGCGCATGGTGAGCGCTTTGCCGGTATCGGTGGGCTCTTTGAGCGGGGGCACGTTGGGCGGCGGCGGAGGCGGGGGCGTGCCCAGGATGTTGGTGAGCACCCACTTGCCGCGCAGCACGGGCGAGGTGCGGGTGGCGTAGGACGTGACGGTGAGGATGCTGCCCTGGCTGAGCAGACCGCCGCGATGCGCGCCCGGTGCGAACTCCACGCGCCGGAAGCGGCTGCCGTAAATGTTCGGGATGCCGTAGTGCTTCGCAAGACGTTCGTTGAGGAAGGTGTAATTCGCCTGGAGCAGGTCGGGCACGGGACGGTCTTCGCGCAGAATGCTCTCGAAGAAGAGCTCGGTTTCGCGCCGGAAAGCCTGGCGGAGGTTGTCGTCGAAATCCGGGAAGGTGCGGGCGTCCGGGTTGGCGGAGGCGAGATTGCGGAGGTAGAGCCACTGCTCCGCGAAGTTGTTGACCATGGCCTCGGAGCGCGCGTCTTTGAGCATGCGCCGGGTTTGGTTTTCGAGGATCTCCGGCTGGTGCAGGCTGCCTTCGATGGCGAGGTTCAGCAGTTCATCATCCGGGATGCTGCTCCAGAGAAAGAACGACAGGCGGGAGGCGAGTTGGGTGTCGCTCAGCTTATAGGCGGTTCCGGGTGCGGTTCCGGCGGGGTCCTGTTCGATGCGGAAGAGGAACCGGGGGCTGACCAGGATGGAGCGCAGGGCCATTTCGATGCCGGC
>CAIUOG010000163.1 GCA_903900705.1 uncultured Acidobacteriia bacterium | reverse complement strand
GTGGGCGCGGGGACCATGGGCGCCGGCATCGCAATGAACTATGCGAATGCGGGCATTCCGGTGATTCTCAAGGAAACAACGAAGCATGCGCTCGACCGCGGCATGGGGACCATCAGGAACAACTACGCCGCGTCGGTCCGCAAAGGCAAACTGGGCGATGTGGAGGCGGCGCAACGTCTGGCGCTGATCACTCCGCAGCTCACGTATGAAGGCTTCGAAGATGTGGATATTGTTGTGGAGGCGGTCTTCGAGGGCATGCTGCTCAAGAAGGAAATCTTTGCGGAACTCGACGCCATCGCGAAGCCCACATGCATTCTGGCCACGAATACGTCGACGCTCGATATCGATGAGATCGCGTCCGCCACAAAGCGCCCGGAGATGGTGGTGGGGCATCACTTCTTCAGCCCGGCGAACGTCATGCGACTGATGGAAGTGGTACGCGGCAAGGCCACCAGCAAGACGGTGATTGCGACGTCGATGCTGCTCGGAAAGCAGCTGAAGAAGATTGCGGTGCTGGCGGGAAATTGCCGGGGCTTTATCGGCAACCGCATGATCCACGTCTACCTGCGGGAAGCGCAGTTCCTGCTGGAGGAAGGGGCTTCAGTGGAGGAGATCAACAGCGCGCTGGTGGATTTCGGGATGGCGATGGGGCCGCTCGCGATGACGGATCTGGCAGGGATCGACGTGGGCTGGCGCATCCGGCAGGAATCGAAGCATCTGGAAGACCCGCAGGTGCGTGTGCCGCGCGTTTCGGACAAACTGTACGCGATGCACCGCTACGGGCAGAAGACGGGGCGGGGCTTCTCCTGGTATGACGAAAATCGGAAGCCCACGCCGGACCCGGAGATCACTCTGATTGCCGAGGAGGCGGCGGCGGAATCCGGCATTACGCGCCGCACGGTCAGCCGGGAAGAGATTCTGGACCGGTGCCTGTATGCGCTGGTGAATGAGGGCGCGAGGCTGCTGGAAGAGGGCATTGCGCTGCGGGCCGTGGATATCGATATCGTGTACCTCAACGGTTACGGCTTCCCGGCGTGGCGCGGCGGGCCTATGTTCTACGCGGATACCGTGGGGCTCGACAAGGTGCTGGCGCGCATTGAGGAGTTCGGGCAGACGCACGGCGCCGGCTTGTGGGAACCCGCGCCCTTGCTGCAGCAACTGGCCGCGGATGGGAAGAAATTCAACAGCTGATCGGATATAGCTTCGTATGCTGCTGCGCGGTCTGATTTTCTTTCTTGTGGCGTTGTGCGCCCGTGGCGCGACGGTTTCCGTGCTGGTGTATCGCGTGCAGCTGGCCGCGATGAACGGCGAACTGAATGCGGCGAAGCAGTTTCTCTCGCAATATAAAAGCTCTGCCGGGACCACACCGGACTACGTGGAGGCTCTCTCCTGGGTGAGCCGCGGCGAGTTGAAAGAGAAGCGTTACGCCGAGGCGGTGGAAACGGCGGCGGAGGTTCGGCGGCTCTGTCTGGAAGCCCTGAAATCCCGGAAACTCGATGCGGATTCGAGTCTGCCGGTGGCGCTGGGCGCGTCCATTGAAGTGCAGGCACAGGCCGGCGCGGCGCAGGGGAGCCGGGATCAGGCGGTGGCGTTTCTGCGGCAGGAGGTGATTCGCTGGCGCGCGACTTCCATCCGGGCCCGTATTCAGAAGAACCTGAATCTGCTGACGCTGGAGGGCAAGCCAGCGCCACCGCTGGATGTGGCGGCGTCAGTGGCCGGGCCGAAGTCCCGCCCGCTCCTGTTGCATCGGGGGCATCCGGTGCTGCTGTTTTTCTGGGCGCACTGGTGCAGCGACTGCAAGCAGGAGATCGCGGTGATCCAGCGATTGCAGCAGAAATACGGGCCGCGCGGGTTTGAGGTGATCGCGCCGACGCAGCATTATGGCTATGTGGCGGGCGGCCAGGATGCGCCGGCGGAGGTGGAGACCCGGTATATCCAGGCGGTCTTCAGCCAGTATTACGGTGGTTTGGGGGCCGTGGAGACGCCGCTGAGCGAAGAGAATTTCGGGCGTTACGGCGTGAGCACCACGCCCACGCTTGTTTTGGTGGACGGGGCGGGCATCGTGCGGGTTTATAATCCCGGGAATCTCAGTTATGAGGTCCTTGCAGCGAAGATTGAGAGTTTGCTGCCGCGGAAATGAGCCGCTTCAACTGTCTTTCCGGAGAGCCCGCAATTCCTGAATTTGCCCGTCGAGTTTCTTCGCCGCCTTCTGGTTCAGGCGTCCGATTCCGGCGAATATCGCCACGCAGAACACCGCGTAGATCTCGCTGAACCAGCGCGTATTTGCCGGCGCGTTTGCGATTCCGCCGATCACGAGAATTGCCATACCGGGAATCAGCGGACCCAGGTACCACTTCCAGATTCCCATCAGCAGATCGCGCTGTCGCTCCAGTTCCCGGCGGTGAAAGCTGATGCAGTCCGCCTGACCCAGAGCGCCTGGCAGCGGCTGCACGGAACCCTTCTTCCAGAGCGTGAACGCGACGTAGAGAGCCCCGGCAATAATCAGCGCAAAGCCGGTTCGCGGGGTGGCATCATGGCTCCTGAGAAACATCCAGGAGAAGGCGATCACCACAAGCGCCACGCCCACATACTCAGGCCGGTTTCTTCTGCCAATCCGTTGCTGAAACGCCGCTGAATCGCGACGCAGTTCTTCTATCGAAAACTGCATGGGTTCGTGCTCCTGTTTCTTCCAAAGATGGATGAGTTCGTCATCCCGCATGGTTGGTTCCATCGCTGACTCCCTGATGAAATTGTTTTGTAAGGATGGCCTTGATCCGGTGGATCTTCGTTGCGATATTCCCTGAGGACAGGCCGGTGAGTTCCCCGATGGCGGCGGCGTCCAGACCTTCGAGCCAGGCGAGAATCACCTGGCGGTCGAGAGGCCGCAACTGTCGGATGAGCCCGGTGAGCCGGTCGAGCGCCAGATGTTCATCATGGCGGACATCCACTGCCGCCACATCAACTTCTTCCAGGCTGACCAGCATTTGTGGTCTGGAACGCTTCTGCCGCAGCACCCAGCCGGCCGCCGTATTGTGCGCGACGCGGTACACCCAGGTCCGCAGGGCACAACGCTCATCGAAACCTGCAAAGCTGCGCCAGAGCGACAGATGAATCTCCTGTAGCAGATCCCGCCGTTTCTCCGGATCGGCCTCGTAGCCCCGGACCAGACGTGACAGCGCTCCACCGAATTCCTGGGCCGCCCGCTCGTATTGTCTGTCCTGGCTGCTCACATCCTCAGTAGTACACGCGGCGGGGTATTTCTTACGCGGCGATTTTGCGCTGCGATTTTCACCAGCCGCAGCCGGTGACAGGGACCCCGGAGTCGGATGAAATCGTACGAGCCGGAACCCCCTCCTGTTCCGCACGGCAATCAGCTGTTAGATGATAGAAACGATATCTCCCGTCTATCCCCGAAATGCAGAACGTTCCCCTCGATCATGACCGCCGTCTGGTCTCGGCACTTCTTTCCATCACCCTGGCGCCGATGCTCTGGTTTCTTGGCGCGGATCTGATCTATTACATCGATGATCGGCAGCGGCTCAGCTTTCGTCTGCTGACGCGCTGCCTGGGGCTGGTGATTCCGGTGGGTGGTCTGATCTGGGTTCGCTCGGCGAGCAGCCGGGAGGATTTTTCCAACGCGGTACTGGCGATTTCCGCGGCGCTGGTGGCCGTGTTGCTGACGCTCAACCAACTGCGGCCACCGGGAACGACCATGCCGATGAGAACTCCGCTGATGGTGCTGGTGGGTTTGTACGGGGCGTTGCCGAACCGGTTGGCGCGCCAACTGACACCACCTCTGGTTTACACCGCGGGAATCATCCTGCAGCGGATCTTCTGGCTGACCGGCGAAGAGGGTACGGATCTGCCGGGCGATCTGCTGGTGCTGCTTTTCGTCAATGCCGTCGGCGTCCTGATGGTGATGCGGCGGTGTTCCCAGGAAGAGGAACTGGCGGCGCTGGCCGCTAAGGCCGCGACAGGCGAGCGGGCCGGAACTCTTCGATAGTCAGCTTGCCATCTCCGTTGCGGTCCAGGGCGCGGAGGGAACTGGCGGCGTGTTCGATTTCCGAGGAGGAGACGATGCCGTCGTGGTCGGCATCGAGGGCGGTGAAGATCGGGTCGTCGTGTGTGAAACCGCCGGGCCAGAAATCGACGCGGGCAGCGTCGGCATCGGCCTGTTCGGCGAGTGCGCGGAGTTCGGCGGCGTCGAGAAGTCCGTCGCGGTTGGAATCGCCACGGGTGAAGAGACCCTGAAAACGCTCCGGCAACTCCTCCGGCGTGAGCCTGCCGTCGCCGTTGCGGTCAAACGACCGCAACTGGCCGATGATTTCGTTGATGTTCTGGTCGGAGTTATGGCCGGAACGTCCCGGTTTGGGGAGTAGTTCATCGGCGGTCAGGTTGCCATCGTGGTTTCGGTCCAGAGTGCGCAGGGCGGCGGGCGCATTGCCAATCTCGGCGGCGGAAATGGTCCCATCCTGATTGGCGTCGAGGGCTTCAAAAATGGGATGCAGCAGCGTGAACCGGAGCATCCCGTTCCTTCTGTTCTGTGTGACTCGCAGGGCCACGGCGGCGAGCGCGAGTGTCAGGATGCCCGCAAAGATCTTCTTCATGCGTGTTCCGGTCGTTTCGCGCCCAGTTCACACAGCAAGGCCACGGCCGCCAGTGCCGATGCAGTATAAAAGGCGGCCTGGTAGTTGTGATAGCGGTCATAAAGTACGCCGCCAATGCGTGGGCCGATGATACCCGCCACGCCCCAGGCGGTGAAGAGAATCCCGTAGTTGATGCCGGCGTTCTTCGTGCCCCAGAAGTCTGACGCCGCCACGCCGTTGACGGAGAGTTGCGTCCCGTAGCACCAGTAGACGACAAAGACCGCCGCGTAAAGCAGCACCACGGTACTTCCGGCGGCATAAAGCGCAGGCATGGCGATCACGCAGATTCCGATCATGGTCCGCAACACGTTGATGCGTCCCAGGCGGTCTGACATCCAGCCGGAGAGAATGCGTCCGGATGCATTGCCAAAGGCGCCCACGACCAGGGTCATGGTGGAAAGAGCGCCGGCGGCGACGCCCACGCTCTTCGCAAACGGCACAAGCTGGCTGATGACCATCAGCCCGGCAGAGCAGCCGAGGGCATAGGCGGACCACATAAGCCAGAAGGTGCGCGTTTTCAGCATTTCGCCGGGGGTGAACTGGCGGGCGGCCGCGGCGTTCTGCGCGGCGGCGGGAGTCCAGCCAACCGGTGCGTATCCCACGGGAGGGTTGCGCAGGAGGAACGCCCCCGCCATCGTCATGACGAGGAAGATGAGGCCGAGGATTTGGAAAGTCGCGGGGAGACCATATGCCGGGATCAGTTTGAGTTGGGCGAGGGGGCCGAAAATGGCTGACCCGGCGCCATAGCCTCCCACTGCCAGCCCAATGGCGAGACCGCGCTGATCCGGGAACCACTTCGCCATGACGGGTATGGGTGTTGCATAACCGAAGCCGTTGCCCAGGCCGCCAATTACCCCGAAACACAGGTATAGGTAGTTCAGGCTGGTGGTGAACGAACAAAGATAAAAGCCGAGACTGACCAGAATGCCTCCGGCGAGGGAGCAGCCGAGCGGGCCGTAGCGGTCCTGAATCCGGCCGGCCAGCACGAAGCTGAGGGCGAACGCGATCACGGCAATGGTGAAGACCATGGAGGTCTCGGCGCGCTTCCAGCCGAAGCGGCTTTCGAGGGGCGCTACGAAGACGCTCCAGCCGTACAGAGTTCCGAGGGCCATGTTCATGGAAAGTCCCCCTGCCATCCGCCACCAGCGGCTGATGCCTTTGTATTCGTTCGAATTCATCCCGTCCAGCTTATTCAATTTCGATAACGGACGCTATCATTTCCGGTGGTTGGCGCGGCATGACGCAAATAAAGAGGCTCATCCGGCATTTTAGTGGGTAGCGGGCATAAGGTCGAGGCCGCCGCAGTGGAAGTAGATGGCGGTTTTGAAGTTGGTTTTGTTGCGAAAGCCCCGAGCCGTGTACTTGACCCACTGAATCTTTGAGTTGATGGATT
>CAIUOG010000162.1 GCA_903900705.1 uncultured Acidobacteriia bacterium | reverse complement strand
TGCGCAGCCACGTTGGCGAGGCGGGGAACGCGATCAATGACGTCCATGGCGAGATGAAAACGATCGATTTCGTTGAGAACGCACATGTCAAAAGGCGTTGTGGTGGTGCCCTCTTCCTTGTAGCCGCGGACGTGAAGGTTCTGGTTGGCGCGCCGGTAGGTCAGGCGGTGAATCAGCCAGGGGTAGCCGTGGTAGTTTAAGATGATCGGTTTGTCTTTGGTGAACAACGCGTCGTAGTCTTTGTCGGGAAGACCGTGGGGATGCTCGGAGGCGGGCTGCAGCGTCATGAGATCGACGACATTCACGACGCGGATTTTGAGGTCTGGAAGGTGGGTGCGCAGCCAGTCGACGGCGGCCAGGGTTTCGAGCGTGGGCACGTCTCCGGCGCAGGCCATCACGACATCCGGTTCGAGCCCCGCGTCAGTGCTGGCGAATTCCCAGATTCCCAGACCCGTTGCACAGTGCCGAACGGCCTGTTCCATGGTGAGCCATTGGGGGGAAGGTTGCTTGCCGGCAACGACGACATTGACATAGTCGCGACTCCGCAGACAGTGGGCTGTGACGGAGAGGAGGGTGTTGGCGTCCGGCGGGAGGTAGACGCGAACGATGCCAGCCTTCTTGTTGATGACGTGGTCGATGAAGCCGGGGTCCTGATGGCTGAAGCCGTTGTGGTCCTGACGCCAGACGTGGGAGGTGAGCAGGTAGTTGAGAGACGCGATGGGTCGCCGCCAGGGAATGTCGCGGCAGACTTTGAGCCATTTCGCATGTTGGTTGAACATGGCGTCGATGATGTGGATGAACGCCTCGTAGCAGGAAAAGAAGCCGTGGCGACCGGTGAGAAGGTAGCCTTCGAGCCAGCCCTGGCACATGTGTTCACTGAGGATTTCCATGACGCGCCCGTCGGGAGCGATGTGATCGTCGCCGGGGAGAATTTCAGCGGTTGAAACGCGGTTGGTGACTTCGAAGAGCGCATTCCAGCGGTTTGAGTTAGTTTCGTCCGGAGAGAAGGTGCGGAAGTTCTTTTCGTGATCATTCTGCTTCATGACGTCGCGGAGGTAGTTCCCCATGACGCGGGTGGCTTCGGCATCGGCGGAACCGGGCGCCGGAACCTGCACGGCGTAGTCGGCAAAATCGGGGAGAGTGAGGTCTTTCAGCAGCAGACCACCGTTGGCATGCGGATTGGCTCCCATGCGTGCTGCGCCTTTTGGCGCGATTTCTGCGTATTCCGCGCGTAGCGTTCCATTTTCGTCAAACAGCTCGCGGGGATTGTAGCTGAGCATCCACTCCTGGAGCATCCGCAGTTCATCAGGACGTTCACGGACTGCCGTGAGGGGCACCTGGTGGGAACGAAAGGTGCCTTCCACCTTTTTGCCATCCAGTAGTTTGGGCCCGGTCCAACCTTTGGGCGAGCGGAGGATAATCATCGGCCAGGCGGGGCGGGTGGCGTAGCCATTGAGTCTTGCGTCGGCCTGGATGGCCTTGATGGCGGCGATGACCTCGTCCATGGTGTCCGCCATTTTCTGGTGCATGAGTTCCGGGTCATCACCTTCCACCCACCAGACTTTGTACCCGTAGCCCTCAAAAAGCGACTGCAGTTCGGCGTGTGGCAGACGGGCGAGGACCGTGGGGCCCGCGATTTTCGCTCCGTTCAGGTGGAGGATCGGTAAGACAGCGCCGTCACGGGCTGGATTCAGGAACTTGTTGGAGTGCCAACTCGTGGCGCAGGGGCCTGTCTCCGCCTCACCATCCCCAACCACGCAGCAGGCCAGCAGTGTGGGATTGTCATAAACGGCTCCGTAGGCGTGGAGCAGGGAATAGCCGAGTTCCCCTCCTTCATGAATGGAGCCGGGGGTTTCCGGCGAGGCATGGCTGGGGATTCCGCCTGGGAAGGAGAATTGGCGAAACAGATGCTGCATGCCCTGCTCTGTTTGCGGAATGGCCGGGTAGAACTCGGTATACGTGCCTTCGAGGTAGGTGTTGGCCACCATGCCGGGACCGCCGTGACCCGGTCCACAGACGTAAATGGCATTCAGATCATAGAGCCGGATGGCGCGGTTCATATGCGCGTAAATGAAATTCAGGCCTGGAGTGGTTCCCCAGTGTCCCAGCAAACGTGGTTTGATGTGCTCCTTGCGGAGCGGTTCACGGAGTAAGGGGTTGGTGATCAGATAGATCTGACCGACCGAGAGGTAATTGGCTGCTCGCCACCAGCCATCAAGCTTTTGGAGTTCCGACAGTTCTGAGTGCGGCATGTTGGTTGAGCCCATGATTCAGCGTATAACCTCAACCGAGCATTTTGAATGAATCGCGACGCTTTCCGAGACGCTGCCGATCAGCAGACGCGAGAGTCCGCGGCGGCCGTGGCATCCGACGACGATGAGGTCAGCATTGCAGTTGTCGGCCTCTTCGAGGATGAGCTTCTGAGGGGAGTCGATTGGAACGATCACGTGATCCGAGATCCGGAGACCGGCGGCGGAGAGAATCTGTTCGGTCATGCGAATCCCGGTCATGGCGCGTTCCATGGCTTCCGCGCGCAAGGTGATCGCTTCACGACTTTCGTTGTGCGGTGGATAGAGGAAGCGGATGGAGGGTGAGAGGGGCTCTACTACGCTCATGACCTCAAACAGTGTGTCGGTCTTCCATGGTCTGGCGGCGATGCACCTCGCCGTGGTCTCGGAGTGTTCCGAGCCATCTGTGGGAACCAGCACTTTTCGGACGTCGGCGGTGCGGACGATCTGAACCGAACAGTTAGCGTGGCGAAGGACGGCCCGGGCGACGCGGCTGCTGAGGAAGGGGAACGCATCATCGCGGCGGGGCGCACCGAGCAGGATGAGGTCAATCCCGAGGACTCGGGCTTCCTGCAGAATGAGGTCGTGCGGCTCACCTTCCAGCACGTACGGCAGCGCCTGGAGCCCGCTGGCATTGAGGCAGGAGGCGACCAGCTCGGTTTTCGCGGCAGCCTGCCCGGCGACGTTGGACATGTACTGGGTGATGGTTTCGGGGAAGAGCGGGTCGCGAATGGGTTCAATGACGGCGACGACGCTGAAGGTACTCCGGGTCGGCCAGACACGCGAAGTGACCTGCTGAACGAGGTCTTCATGCGGGATTATTGGATCGACTGCCAGAAGGATATTCATGGCCTTTCAGAGAGCACTTCAGATGCCAACTGTTGCGGTGGCATTGGGTATCGAATTGCCTATGATGAAGGGACCATGCAAAACGGCCTGACCTCCGCTGAAGCAGAAGAACTCCTGAAGCGTTTCGGGCCGAATGAACCATCTCCCAAAAGCGGGAATTCGCGGGTGATGGATCTCGTCAGGCTCTTCGTAAATCCTCTGGTGATCATATTGCTGGTGGCTGCCGCCGCATCGGCATTCCTTGGCCAGTATGCAGACGCCGGAATCATCGTAACGATGGTGCTGGTAGGAATCGGGATCAATTTCTTGCAAACGTACCGATCGCAGGCGGCCGCGGAGCGGCTCCGTGACCGTGTTTCGCCTACCGCTACCGTGAACCGGGATGGGGACTGGAAGGAGGTCCAGCGGCGCGACGTGGTGGTGGGGGACTTGATCCGGCTGTCAGCGGGAGATCTGGTACCCGCTGATGCGAGGCTGCTGGAAGCGCGGGATCTATACGTGCAGCAGGCGGCGATGACCGGGGAATCGAGCCCGGCGGAAAAGGCTGCGACGGCGCAGACTGACGGGGCTGAATCGCCAGAGACGCCGAATATGGTTTTTCTGGGGACATCCGTCGTGAGTGGGACTGGCATTGCAGTGGTTTTGAGAACCGGCACGGAGACGCTTTTCGGGGACATTGCGAGGCGGCTCACAGTCCGGCCGGCGGAAACCGAGTTTGAGCGTGGCATCCGGGGCTTTGGTGAGCTGATTCTGCGATCCGTGTTCTTTCTGGTTCTGTTCATCATGGTGGTAAGCATTTCGCTGAAGCATGATGCATTCGAGTCCCTGTTGTTTGCGGTGGCGCTGGCGGTTGGACTGACTCCGGAGTTCCTGCCAATGATCACCTCCGTTACGCTTGCTCGCGGAGCGATGAAGATGGCGGAGCAGAAGGTGATTGTCCGGCAGCTTGCGGCGATTCAGAACTTCGGCAGCATTGATGTACTCTGCAGCGACAAGACGGGGACGCTCACCACCGGCAGGATGAAGGTGGATTGCGCGTTGGACGCATTCGGTAATCCTTCAGACGAGGTGCTTCGTCTGGCGTGGCTGAACGCGCATTTCGAATCCGGGATCCGAAGCCCGCTCGACGCGGCGATTGAACGCGATGCGCATTTTGAGGCAGGCAATTCTGTGAAATGCGACGAGATACCGTTTGATTTTGAGCGTCGGCGGGTGTCAATTGTGGTGCAGCAGAATGGTTGGCGTACTTTGGTGATGAAGGGGTCGCCAGAAGGTGTGATGGCGGTTACGACGGCGTGTGTTTCGGACAAGGGCATTGTGCCGTTCGATTCCGCCGCTCAAGCCCGGGCAAAGGAAGTGTATGACCGCCTGAGTGGGCAGGGATTCCGTGTGCTGGGCGTGGCGTACAGGGAGATTCGGGAGCAGGTGACGTTTTCCCCTGCCGATGAGCGGGATATGACGCTGGCAGGTTTTATCGCGTTCGTGGACCCTCCCATCGAGAACGCGGCGCAGGTGATCGATGCCATGAGAGCGGACGGTGTTCAGGTCAAGATTCTGACGGGAGACGGGGAGTTGGTCACGCGGCATGTTTGTGAGACGGTGGGGCTGGATTTTGGCGAGGTGATTCTGGGCGATGCGCTGCAGCATATGAGCGATGCGGCGCTGGACTGCGTCGTGGAAAAGACGCACATTTTCGCGCGGGTGTCACCGGCGCAGAAGACCCGGATCATTCTTTCGTTGCAGCACCGGAACCATGTCGTGGGGTACATGGGGGACGGCATCAATGACGCGCCCTCATTGCGCGCGGCCGACGTGGGAATCTCAGTGGCAAATGCAGTGGATGTGGCGCGTGATGCGGCGGAAATCATTCTTGTAGAGCCGGGGCTGGAGATTCTGCATCGCGGAATCATGGAGGGTCGCAGGGCTTTCGGCAACGTAAATAAGTACCTGTTGATGGGAACGAGTTCCAATTTTGGAAATATGTTCAGCATGGCGGGCGCTTCACTGTTTCTGCCGTTTCTGCCGATGTTGCCGACGCAGATTTTGTTAAACAATTTTCTCTACGACCTTGCACAGGTCACGATTCCCTCGGACAACGTGGATGACGAATACATCCGTAAACCGCAGCGATGGAATATCGGTCTGATCAGGAATTTTATGCTGCTGATCGGGCCGATCAGCAGCATATTTGATTTCCTGACATTCTTCGTGATGATCCGGGTATTTCACGCCAGTGAGACGCTTTTTCACACCGGGTGGTTTGTGGAGTCGCTGGCGACTCAAACGCTGGTGTTGTTTGTCATTCGCACGATGAAACGGCCCTGGACGAGTAAGCCGAGTCTGCCTCTGACGTTGACGACACTGGGGATTGTACTGGCGGGCCTGATCCTGCCGGTCTCGCCGCTGGCGAAGTTGCTGGGCTTTACGCCGTTGCCGCCGGCATACTTCGCGTTTCTGGTTATCGCAACACTGACTTATCTCGCCGTGGTAGAGATTGCCAAGGCGAGGTTATTCAATCATCATGCGCGCAAGCCGTCTTAAGTGCGGCAGTACTGGGAGGCTTTGGGCGGGTGGTACCGAACATCAAGGTGCGGCGTTTGGAGGACCTTATTGCCCTGCACTTTGGAGGTGAGACAGCTTTCGAGCATGCCGCTCACGATCAGCGTTCTCTCCACGGGATAAGGCGCGACGCCGGTGGTGAACATCTCCTCGATCTTATTCACCAGGCAGGCCGAGTAGGTCACGTTCGGGACGGGTGAGAGGAAGAATTGCGTTGATACAGGCGCCTTCGCGTTCCTGAGCCGGGCTGCGAACATGTAGTCTTTGACGGCTCCATCCACCATGAGCAGAGTGGCTTTCAGGCCATCGTTGTACTCGATGAAATAAGCCGCGGGGTGCGGGGTCAGCTTGCGAATTTCACCGGAAGCGACGAGATCCTGGGTACGGCCATCGAGTTCGGTCAGTCCCCTCGGCGAGTCGCTCCGGGAGAGCGCACTGATCAGGAGTTCTTTGGACCAGCGGCCTTCATCGCCTGCCTTCCACACGGCGTCGCCTTCAATCAGCTGGACCGACCGGACGCCGGTTTCACCGCCTTTGCGGCGTTCGAGCATGCACTGCATGGCTTCGAGAGCGTGGTAGTCCATTGGATCGGAGCCGCCGCAGCCGACCATGAGCGCATCCGCGATTTCGCAATTGAGGGGGAGTTCGAGATCGGGCAAGCGCCAGGTGACGGGGAGGGACGATCCGGCGAGCATGGGGAAACGCATCGAGTGCGCGGTATCCACCATCTTTTTTGCTTTTTCGAAGCTATAAGAAAGGTGCTTGTCGTTATAGACCGGGACGGTGCGACCGTCCTGCCCGAACACTTTCGCGCACTGCTCGAAGAACTCAAACCTTGGATACAGAATCTGCCCTTTTTCGTTCTTCGGGTAGTCGCCGTGCTCGCCGATGATCAGAACGGCGTCCACGGCGAGTTTGCTGCCGCCTGCGCGCAGGGTTTCCGCGATGGTGGGATAGACCCCGAAGCCGAATTCCTTTGCTCGTTCATGGCTGAGATCACCTTCCGGACGCTGGTCGACATAGAGGGAGACGACCTTCACGTTTGGCTTGTGCCATGCGCCATTGATCGGGTAACCGATCAGGAACCTGTCGCCCATGTGCTGGGCGTGAGACAGGTAACGATAGATGGTGGTCACGATGGCTATGCGTTTCGGTGCGGGTTGCGCCAGCAGGGGCGTGACGGCGGTTGCGGCGGCGGATTCGATAAAGGTTCTGCGCGTCAGCATCAGCTTCTCCAGAAAGTAGACTCTTTTGTGGGCTGGTAGGCGATCTTCAGGTGTGGCGTTTCGATTTTTACCTGTCCCTGAAACAGGGAGTTCACGCCGGCTTCGGTAAGGCCGGTCGTCAGCAGATTCCGTTCGAGCGGGTAGGTTTCTTTGCGGGTCAGGTACATCTGTTCGAAATTGTTGACAAGGGGGCTGAAGAAGTTCGCGAGTGTGGTTCGCGCCGGAGGCATCGGTAGGTACATCTGGGTGGAGAATGGCTCGCTCCGGCCCTCCAGCTGAGCCGCGAAGTTAAAGTCCTCCACCACACCGTTGAGCAATAGCATGGTGCATTTGAGGCCGTCGTTGTGTTCGTACCGATAGGCAACAGGGTTCTTTGCCATTCGTTGCAGGTCATCTGTGGAGGGGAAAATGTCGTTGAAGCCGGGTCGCGCGGGAGTGAGAGTGTGGCTGCGGCAAAGGGCGGCGTTGAAGAGTTCTTTCGGCCAGACTCCTGCCTGGTGAGCCTTCCAGAAGGCGTCACCGCGATACGCCTGCAGCCATTTTACGCCGGTTTCTCCGCCTTTCCGGCGTTCGACCATGCACTGAATGGTCTCGAGGCCGTGGAAGTCGTAGCTGTCCACGCCACCGTAGCAAATGCACATGGCTTCTTTAATTTTCGCGCCGAGTGGCATTTCGACCGACGGAATGCGCCAGGTGACTGCGAGGCTTGAGCCCGCCATCATGGGGAACTTCATGGCGCGGGAGGTATCGTACATTTCTTTCGCCCATTCCCATTTCCACGAGAGGTGTTTGTCGTTGAAGATCGGTACCGTGCGACCGCTCTTTTTGAAAACATCCACGATCTGCTGAAAGAATTCGTAGCGCGGGTAGCGGGTTTGTCCCTTTTCGTTCCGGGGATAGGTACCGTGCTCGCCGACCAGGACCACTCCATCGACGGCGAGTTTTCCGGCGCCGAGAGTCAGCGTCTCCGCAATGGTGTTAAAGACCTTCATGGCTGGAAAGCGGGCCGCGCGGTCCGGGGTGAGATCGCCCTGCGGATGCTGGTCGACATACAGGGACACGAGGTCCATGGCAGGGTGATGATGCGTTCCGTTCCAGCCGTAGCCTTCGAGGAAGCGGTCTACGATATGCTGCGTGTGCGAATGTTTCCGGTACTCGGTGCAGACGGCGGCAAGTTTGGGACGAAAGGCGCGATCAGGCATGATGGTTCCTGTGGGTAATCTTCTGAATCACATACCGGCGGTTCGGCAGGCCGGAGCAGTCCTGAGAAAGAAACAGCTTATCGCAATGGTGGTGGTGGCGGTCGCGTTCGGGCAATCCGGTGGGCGGGCCGGAGCGATTCACGCGGATGCGCTGGTTTTCGATGGCCATGTCCATGCCGTTGACCGTGAGTTTTATCACGGGGGCGATATCGGGGAGAGGAAATCGGACGGCATGTGGGATCTTTCACGCGCCAAAGAAGGCGGGCTGAAGGCGCTGTTCTTCTCCGCTTATGTGCCAGAGGACTACTATCCCGGACGACTGGAAACGAAACAGGCTTTGCGGGAGATTGATCTGGCGCTGCGGCAGATTGAAAAGAACCGGTCGGCGATTGAGTTGGCACTGCGGGCTTCCGACATTGAGAGGATTACGAAATCCGGCAGAATCGCGGCAGTGCTGGATCTGGAGGGCAGCTTTGATCTGGATGGTGATCTCGGGTTACTTCGGGAGTTCCACAGGCTGGGGCTGCGGTCTTACCAGCTTTCGGCACATAACTGGGACAACAACTACGCCGATTCCTGTTGTGGACAGCACAAATGGAAGGGGCTCACCGCGCATGGCCGGGAGTTCGTGCATGAAATGAACCGGCTTGGCATGGTGATCAATGTTTCTCACGCTTCCGATGAGGCGATATCGCAGACGATCGATGAGTCCAGCGACCCGGTGATTGCCACACACCATGGCCTGCGGGCGCTCAACGATATACCGCGAAATATGCCGGATGATTTGTTGAGGAAACTTGCGGCGAAGGGGGGCGTGATTGGCTTCCAGATCGGGAATGAGTTTCACAACCGGAAGGTTTTTGACTGGCGAACGGCGCATGCCGGGAAGCCATTCTGGGATAACGGAGACGTCACAAAACGGGAAGCAGCGATGTCGATTGTTGACATTGATCGAATGATTGCTCCGCAGTACCCGATGCCGGGCGTGGATGCGCCTATGGATATTCGGTTCAGCGTGGATGATTGGGTGGGCGTTGTGGACCGGGCCATTCTTTTGGTTGGTGAGGATCACGTGGCACTCGGTTCCGATTTCGATGGCGGTCCCACGCTGCCAAAAGGCTTTCGGGACGTGCGGGACTTGCCTCTGATTACGGATGCGATGGTTCGGCGGGGCTATTCGGAAACGAGGATCCGGAAGTTTCTGGGCGGGAATCTCATGCGGGTATTCCGTCAGGTTACCGAGAAGTAGCCGGCCCCGTTCGGTGAGGCCGGCCACTTTCGCAGGTGCTTACTGGTAGACGCCGGCAGCTTTGAAATCGCCTGCCTTCACGATGGACAGGGCCGCCGGATCCACGTGTTTCCGAAAGGCCGCCGTAATCTGATCGGGAGTGAGGGCTGCAATTTTCTTTTCCAGATCATCGTTCCACTTCATGGTTCTTCCCAGTTGCTCGTTCAGGGCGAGCAGTGAGAGCAGGGCTGCATCCTGTGAACGGGATACGAGCTGGTTGTCCAGATACGCCTTTTTGGCTTCCTCCACTTCCTTTGCGGTAAAACCTTCTTTGAGCGTTCTGGCGAGTTCGTCTTTAAAGCTGAACTCCACCTTCGGGCCGTTGACGGGGTTGAGGCTGACGGTGCCGGAGAGCAAGGCAGAGTCCCCCTCGCCGGGAACAGCGAGCCGGGCATTGGCGCCGTAGCTGAGTCCTTCGCGGTTGCGAATACGGTCGGAAATGTGTGAAGTGATGGGGCCTCCGAACATGTAGCCCGCGAGGACCATTGCCGGATAATCGGGATCATTCTGTGAGAGTTTGACCCGGAC
>CAIUOG010000161.1 GCA_903900705.1 uncultured Acidobacteriia bacterium | reverse complement strand
CAGATTGGTAAACCAGGACAGAATGCTGCTGACGGTAATGACGAACATGACGGAAACGCCCATGCGCCAGGCGGTGGCGAACTTACCGGAAAGGCCCAGGAAGGAGCACATGCCCAAGAACGTGCATAAGACGAAATTGTTAATCAGGAAGGAGTCCAGAAATATGTGAGTAAGAGATTCGTTCATGATTGCGCCTCCGCCTTTTTAAGCTGGCGTTCCTTTCGATAAGCAAATGCGAGCAGTAAGATTGCCAGCGCGATAAAGCCGCCAGGAGGCAGCAGAAAGAGCACGAGGGGTTCAAAATGCGGGCCAAATAAATGGAAGCCGAGGAAGGTGCCGGCGCCCAGAACTTCGCGCACGATGCCGAGGCAGGTGAGCGCGAAGGCGAAACCGAGACCCATGCCGAGACCATCGAGCATGCTTTTCACGACGGGCTGCTTACAGGCATAGGCTTCGGCGCGTTCAAGTGTGAGGCAGTTGGAAACGATGAGCGGGATATAAGCGCCCAGGGCGAGGTAGATGGGGATGCTGATGGCTTTGACGAGGAAGTCCACCACGGTGACGGCGCAGGCGATGATGGCGATGAAGGTCGCGATGCGAACCTGTTTCGGGATAAGGTTGCGAATGGCGGAGATCATGCCATAAGAGACGGCCATCACGAAAGTGGTGGCGAGGCCCATGGAGACGGCGTTGCGAACGCTGTTGGTAATCGCGAGAGTGGGGCACATGCCCAGCACCATGACGAAGACGGGATTCTGACGCCAGAGCCCGTTGATGAAGGGCGTATTTTCGGCGTTGATGACGGAAGGTTTGGTTTCGGTCATGGCTTACTGTCCTCGCTCAATGCGGTCGAGATTTTTCTGAATCACCGGAGTGACGTTCTCCACGCTTTTCTGCAGCATGCGCCCGACGGCACGGGAGGAGATGGTTGCGCCGGAGATGGCATCGATCTCCCAGGGGTTCTTTTTGGCGCCGTGTTTGACGGTGACGATGGGATGGACTTCCTTCCCGTTCTCCACGCGGGCGTCGAGCTGTTTGAAGTTGGCGAGGAAGCCCTCATCGCTGCGTACGCGGTCGCCAAGACCGGGTGTTTCGCGCATGTCCACCACCTTGAAGCCGATGATGGTCTGCGTGGCGGGCGAGTAGGAGTAGAGGGCGGAAATGACGTCGGCATAGCCGCGCTCCCCGGCTTCAATCACGACGCCCGCGAGTTTGCCCTGGGCATCATAGCCGGCGAAGAAGCGCTGGCCTTCGCCCTCGATGCCGTTCATCACTTTGAGTTCGCCTTTGGCGGCGATGGAGTAGACGACCTGCTTCTTTACGCCGGGCAGGAGTTCGGCAACCGAATCCCGCATGATGGTTTCCTGGTTCTGCCGGATGCGGTCGCGCGTGGCGAGGTTGGTGCCGACGATGAGCACGCCGCACATGAGCGAGACCGTGCCGAGCAGGCGCACCATGCGGATGCTGTTTTCGCGCGAAGGAGCGCTTTCCGGCGGAGGAATCAGCTGACTCATTTCGCCACCGCCTTTCTGCGTTCTCCGTAGGTTTTTGGCTGGGTCAGATTATCGATCAGCGGCGAGAAGGCGTTGCCCAGCAGGATGGCATACATGACGCCTTCGGCGAGGCCGCCGAGGAAGCGGATGAGAACGGTCATGGCGCCCATCAGGATGCCGTAGATCCACATGCCCCGGGGGGTGACGGGGGAACCGACGGGGTCGGTCGCCATGAACATTGCGCCGAGGACGAGGCCACCGGAAAGCAGCACGAAGAGGGGGCCGGGATAGCGCGCGGCGTCGGCCAGATGAAAGGCCTCGGCGACGGCGATGGCGCTGAGGAGCATGGCGGCGGGGACGCGCCAGTCCATGAATTTCCGGATGATGAGATAGAGGCCGCAGACGAAGATGAGCAGCGCGGCTGTTTCGCCCGTGGAGCCGGCGCGTTCGCCGAGGAACATGGACCAGGGGTCTGTCTGGATGTGGTCAAACTTCCGCAGCATGAGAGGGGTTGCGCCGGTGAAGCCATCGACGCGGACGCGGGCCATCCATTCGGTGACCGGGGCGGCCTTCATGAAGGGCCAGGCGAGGGAAGAGGGGATGAATTCCGTGAAGCGCCCGAGCGCTTTGGCGGGCGTGTAAGCGGTGATGGCGACAGGGAAGGCGGCCTGCAGGAAAGCGCGGCCGACGAGCGCGGGGTTGAAGACGTTGAAGCCCAGGCCGCCGAAGACCATTTTGCCGGGGCCGACGGCGATGAACGCGCCGAGGGCGCCCATCCAGAGAGGCAGGCCGGGGGGCAGCGTGAGGCCCAGCAGAAGGCCGGTGATGACGGCGCTGTAGTCTCCGATGGAAGAGCGCTTGCCGCTCATGCGGCAGGCGGCGGATTCGGTGGCGAGGGAGGCCAGCGTAGTAGTGACGAGGAGGAAGAAAGCGCTGATGCCGAACATCCAGACCGCGTAGGCGGAGATGGGCAGCAGGGCGAAGACCACGTTGCGCATGATCTTCTCCACCGACATGGCGTTGTGAGCATGCGGCGAGGTGCGAACTTCCAGAACCCTTTCGGCAACCCTGGCGGAACTCATGCGCGGGCCTTCCTTTCGCGGTTCATCTGTTTCGAGATGCGGAAATACTGCACGAGCGGAATCTGTGAGGGGCAGACGTAGCTGCAGCAGCCGCATTCAAAGCAGTCCATCAGGTGAAAGTCCGTTTCCATCTCTTCGTAGCGTTCTTTGCGGGCGAGGAGGCCGAGGCGGGACGGGTTGAGGTGCATGGGGCAGACGTCGACGCAGGCGGCGCATTTGATGCAGGGATGGATGTAATTGTGATGGGCGGGGCCGTGGTCATCCTCCAACACAAGGATGCCGCTGACGCCTTTGGTAACAGGGACGTCGAGCGAGCCGACGGCCGCGCCCATCATGGGGCCGCCCAGGACCACGGAGGAGACGCGGTCTGTACAGGCGGCCTGTTCGAGCGCCCAGCGAAGGGGGGTGCCGAGCGCGACGAGAAAATTTCCGGGCTTCTTCACGCCGGGCCCGGCGATGGTGATGACACGTTCGATGAGTCCGCCGCGGCGTGGGAGAAGGTCGCCGATCTGAGCGAGCGTGGCGACGTTGAAGACGGCGAGGCCGACTTCGGAGGGCAGGCCGGCGGAGGGGACCTCACGGTTGAGCAGAACCTTCACCAGCATTTTTTCCGCGCCCTGCGGATAGCGGGCGGGCACGGATTCGACAGTGATGTCGGTAGCGGAACCATTGGCCTGCCGGAGGGCGGCCACGGCATCCATCTTGTTATCTTCCACTCCGATGACGGCGCGGGGCGCGCCCAGGGCCTTCATGGCGACGCGCGTGCCGTGCAGCACCTGCGCGGACTGTTCGAGCATGATGCGATGGTCTGTGGTGAGATAGGGCTCGCATTCGCAGCCGTTGACGACGACGGTATCGATGGTGCGGCCTTCGGGGACTTTGAGTTTGACGTGGGTGGGGAAGGCAGCGCCGCCGAGGCCGACGACGCCGGTATCCTGCACGGCCTGGACGATCTCCGCCGGAGTCATATCGGCGATGTCACGGGGCGCGCCGTAGAGGATCTCCTGGCTGGCGCTGAGGTAGGGCGCAAGATAAATGGCGAGGCCCAGTTCACCGCGCGCGCCTGGGGCGAGCGCAATGCGCTGCACGCGGCCTGTGGCGGGCGCGTGCATGGGAATCGACATGAACCCGGCGGCTTTCGCGATGGGCTCGCCACGGACGACTTCCTGCCCTTCGTGCACGATGGGGATGGAAGGCGCGCCGTTGTGTTGCGAAAGAGGGATCACCAGCAGGGGCGCGAAGGGCATGCGGCGGATGGGAAGACGTTCGGTGTCTTCCTTGTGTTCCGGGACATGGACTCCGCGCCAGAGACGCTTGCCGGTAATGGCTTCGAGTAGCGGCATCGGGGGCCCTTAGTTGTACTTCGCCGCGCGCTTCAGCAGCTTGTCGGCATCCTTCTCATTGGGATCCGCGGGGGTGCCGGGGTGGATGATCTGCGCGGTGCATTTCTCCGCCGCGCGGACCAGGTCTTTGTACGGGCCACCCTTCGGATCTTTCACATAAGCATGCTTGTGTTCGTCATAAGCGAAGATTTTTCGATTAATGCCGATGCATTCGTCGCAGGAGGTGCAGTTGGCGGATTCGATCCAGGGCGCGATGTAGCCTTCGCCACCGGCGGCAGGAGCCGGTACAGCGGCGGGGATCGCGGTCAGCGGGGCGGACGCGGCGGGAATGGCGACCGGAGCGGCGGGGGGAACCGCGCCGCCACCAGCCCATTCGAGAAGCTTCGCGGCCACGCTTTGGGCGAATTCGGCGCGGACCTGATCGGCCGGGACGGAGGAGACCACTTCGCGAACTCCGGCGAGGGACTTCAGCATCCGCCAGAAGTTGCGGCGGTCTTCGCAGGACCGCACGAGGGGCGCGGCGGGGATGACGCGGATGAGGCGGTTTTTCAGATTCACGGCCCAGATGAAGGGGAATTTGCCATCGCGATCATCGGTGGAGAGATCGAGATATTCGGTAAGCGGGACCATGTTGTCGTTCCAGGCATCGCGCGGGACGGTGCGGAACTGTTTGCGGAAGCGGCCTTCGGTGACGGCGAAATCGGCAAAGGTCATGGGCAGTTCCATGCTCTTGTTGGCGCCATCCTCATCGGTGTATTGCAGGTTGTACGAAGGCCAGTCGGTTTCGAGCGAGGGGTTGCCTTCGAGGTCGAAGCACTGCTCGGGCAGGGGGCCTTTTTCGGGGTTATAGCGGATGAGCGGATAGGCTCGGGATTCGACGGCGAGCTTGCTCTGGTGTTCGGCGAGATCGTCGGCGATGCCGTGTTCCGGCATGCAGGGGCTGTAGACCGTGAAGAGAGCGGGGACGCGGGCGTTGATGCCTTCGATGAAGCCTTCGATTAAATGCGTGGGATTGGAGATGCTGCTCTGCATCACGTAGGTGGTGCGGTGCGCCATGGCGATGATGGAGATTTCCTTGCGGATTTCCTCCTTGCCCTGCGCGGCTTTGCCGTACTGCGCCATGTCTGACACCTGGCCGGTGAAGCCGGAGGTGCAGGCCTGGCCGCCGGTGTTCGAGTAGACCTGCGTATCGAGGATGAGAACCTTGATGGGCTTGCCGGACATCATCATGCGGGAGAGGTTCTGGAAGCCGATATCGAACATGGCTCCGTCGCCGCCGATAGCGACAACGGGGGGGCAGAGGTGGAATTCATCATCGGTGAACTGTTTCCAGTTGAAATAAGTGAAGTATTCCTCGTGCTTTTGCTTGTTATAGCCGGATTTCAGTTCGATTTCCGCCATGCGGATGGCGCGGAAGCCATCGGCCATGCGGGACATGTGGCCTTCAAACAGGCCCATGGCCGTGGACGGCGAATCCTGGAAGAGGTTATTCGCCCAGGGGAATGGGTAGGGGTTGAAGGGATAAGTGGACGCCCAGACGGAGGTGCAGCCGGTGGAGTTGATGATGCCCATGCTGGCGCGGCCCCGTTTGGTGACGCCTTCGGTGTACTGCCAGCGCAGGTGCTTCAGCTTCGCGAGCAGTTGCGTGGCCCAGCGGAGCCAGTCGGAATCGATGGTTTTGCCGCTGTGGCGTTCGTCGAGCGTTTCGGAGAAGCTGGCGAGGGTGACGTCCTTATCGCGCAGTTTGCCGAGGGCTTCTTCGACGCGATGGCTGTCGCTGAGGTCCATGGTGCCGGCGAGGCGGAGACGGATGTGCTGGTCGAGCTGCTGAATGAGGTCGTCAAGCTTCGCGACCTGCTTCGCGACGCGCGGCTGCATGAGGGCTTCCACGGTGGCGGTGAAGAGGTGCACAACGGTCTTCTCGCCGCAGCCGAGGCAGGCGCCATCGCCGCCGGTCATGCCGAGATAGTTCTTCTTATCGAGTAAGAGGGTTTCGAGAGCGCCGATGCGTTCATCGAGATTCTCAATACGGATGTATTCGGGTGAGGTGGTGGGCAGGGCCTGCCAGAAGTTCCAGCCGCGGCGGAGACTATCGAGCGAATCGGGCGTCTGGGGGACGGGGCGGAGCGCGTCGTCATTGCAGACCTTGACGCACTCCATGCAGCCCTTGCAGGTGTAGGGATTGATGGTGATGGAGAGCAGGCCGCCGGAGCCCTTCTGCTTCTTCTCTTTGACGGACCAGTAGGGCTGGGTGAGGGAGAACTTGTAGTCGCCCATGGCCTGCTGCAGGAGTTCCAGTTCGTGGTCGAGTTCGAGGCGATCCGGGCCATCGGTTTTGAAGAGGCTTTCCGAGGTGAGGTGGATGGCATCGGCCATCAGCGCGCGGACATTGGCTTTTTCACCGGCGGCCTGGAGCATGGGCCGCAGTTTCTGTTCGAGAGTGCGGATGGCGCGGGGCAGGTGTTTGGGGCTGACGCCGGTATCCTGCACGGCCTTCAGCGCGGTTTCGAGGACAGCGCTGATGGGGTGGACGAGCGCGGGGATCGCGCTATCCGGGCAGATGGTATAGCAGGAGCCGCAGGCGGTGCAGTTTTCGGGAAGCCACGTGGGATGGTCGAAGCGGACACCGGACATGTCGCGAAAGACGCCGGTGGCGGCGGGGATGAAGCTGAGGCCGATGAAGGGGTCAGCCAGATTGTCGTTGCCTTTGCCGCCGATGTAGAAGTTGCCGGTCTGTTCCCAGAAGCGGTGGATGTCGGTAGTGAGGTCGGCACTGGCGGGACGACCTTTGAGCATGGCGGGAAGGTCGGGCGCTTTGCGGAGAACGGCGGCGATGGCCGAGATCTTCTTGTCTTTGATTTCGCGAACCTGATCGAAGCCGCGACGGACGACGCGGATGTTGTCTTCGACGACACGCGCGCCCTTGCCGCCGAACTTGTGCTGCAGCTGTGAGCGGATGGCTTCAAACAGAGTTTCTTCGGTGAGGCTGGCCTGGCCCATGACGGGCGAGACGGCGAAGAAAGCGCCCTGAAAAGCTATGCCCTGCATGCGGAACTGGAGTTCGGGGTCGGTGGCTTCTTCGCGGGCAATCTGGAAGGCGTCGAGATGGAAAACCTTAATATCGTTTTCGATGATAATGCGCTGGAATTTCTCGGGAATCTGCGCCCAGACGGCTTCGGTGGTCTCATGCGCGCTCTGGAGAATGAAGACGCCGCCGCGCTTGAGGCCGGCGAGCGGGTTGGAGTGCAGGAAGACGTTGGGGTCGGGCGAGAGGACGACGTCGACATAGAAGTAGTCGCAGTTCATCCGGATGGGTTCGGGCGCGGCGGAGAGATAGTAAGTGGTGGGCTGGCCCTTCTTTTCCGAGCCGTACTTGGGATTGGCCTTGATGTGATAACCGAGCAGGTCAAACAGGGTCATCGCGAGGTTCTTACCGGTGGTAATTGCTCCCCAGCCGCCGACGGAGTGCATGCGGACGGTGATGCTGTTTTTCGGCATCAGGTTGGGATTCTCACTGCCGTGCACGACCAGGTCTTTCACGCCGGAATAGGAATCAGCAATCTGAATCTGATGCAGTTCCTGTTTGGGCGTGAAGGGCTTGTCGTGGAGGAAGTCGATGGAGAGATAGAAGAACTTCTTCTTCGGCCCCGCCGGCAGCATGTTTTCGATTGCGCCGATGATGCCTTCGGGCTGCAGGTCGCGGCTGCCGAGACCGAAGGAACCGGAGTAGAGCGGCGGCAGATCACCGGGCTGACGGTAAGAGGCGTGGTCGGGATAAGGCAGGCTGCCGCTGGCGCTGAGACCGTTTTCCGAGCACTTGCCGAGCGAGGCGCGGAGTTCGCGCATGAGAGGCAGATCGGAGGCGAGAGGCTGATCGACGCGTTCCAGCACGGCCACGCCTTTGCGGCCTTTGAGCAGGGCGCCGAGAAGGTCGCCGGGGAACGGGCGGAACATGGTGAGGTTCACGACGCCGACCGCGATTTTACGGGTGGCGCGGAGATAATCGGCCACGGCTTCGGCGGTGACGAGCATGCTGCCCATGCCGAGAATCACGTACTCGGCATCTTCCATCCGATAGGTGCTGACGCGGCTGTAGCGGCGGCCGGTGAGTTCGAAATACTCTTCCATCGCCTGTTCGGTGAGGGCGGGCAGGTGTTCGAAGAAGAAGGGGCGCTGGGCGGCGACGCTCTGCATGTAAGCGTCCTGGTTCTGCACGGTGCCGATCATGACCGGGTTATCGACGGTCCAGAGTTCGGGAATGCGACGACGCGTATTGCCGAAGAGAATGCGCTGGGCGGGGGTGGGAGTATCGATAATATCGTCCGGGCGGCCCAGATACCGGCGGATGAGTTCGCGCTCGGGTAAGAGCAGCGATTCGATGAGATGGGTGGTGAGGAAGCCATCCTGCGCGCAGATGCCGGGCGTGAGAGCGAGCTCGGCGATGCGGTGAGAAATGATGTTGAGATCGCAGACTTCCTGGGCGCTCTTGCCGAAGACCTGGAAGAAGCCGGTGTCATCGACGCAGTGGTAATCGTCATGGCCCGCATGAACGTTGAGCGTGGCCTTGGTCATGGCGCGGCAACCCATGTTGAGCACATAGGTGAGGCGCTTGCCGACGGCGGCATAGAGCGACTCATGCATGTAGGCGATGCCCTGGCCCGAGGAGAAGTTGGTGGCGCGCAGACCGGTCATGGAAAGGCCGGCGGTGACGGCCGCGGCGGCATGTTCTCCTTCGGGTTCAATGAAGATCAGGGGGCGATCCGATATATTGATATGCCCTTTTGCCGATTCTTCGGCCCAGTATTCGCCCATCTGCGTGGAAGGCGTGATGGGGTAGGCTCCGGCCGCGTCAGTCGATTCGCGTTCGCACATGATGACGGCGGTATTGCCGTCCATGGCCTGGCGGACTCCCGGATAGGAGAACGTGCGCGGGGTCACCGCCTTGCTCGAAAAGAATGCCATTATCGGTTCACCTGGACCCTTTCATTTCTGAAGCTGCGCCAACTGGTAGTAGCGCCAATGCCACGGGGAGCGGAGATTTGCGGGTAATCCGCTTCGCCTCCATGCCCTTTACCACGCCCTTCTTTTCATCGATCCACACGATTGCGCCAGTGGGGCAGCGTTCGATGGGGACCTGCGTTGCGAGGCGGTTCTTTGAGTAGTCGACCACCGCCAGATTGTTCGTGATACTGATGAGGCCCGCGGGAGCATCCACGGCGCAGCGGCCGCAGGCGGTGCAGGCGACTTCGCACTCGGCTTCGGCGGCGTCACCCTGCAGGAGATTGCGGCAGGCGACCCAGAGACGGTGGCTGACCACGTGGAGCGAGAAGAGGCCCTTGGGACAGGCTTCGACGCAATCACCACAGGCGGTGCAGCGGCTTTCGGTGACGACGGGGAGGCCGTGCGCGTCCATGTGAATGGCGTTGAAGTCACAGGCGCGGCGGCAGTCGGCAAGACCGAGACAACCCCAGCTGCAGCCCTTACCGCCACCGTTGACGAGGGCGGCGGCGCGGCAGGATTCGAGGCCGCTGTATTGCGCTTTCTGGCGGGCGACGTGCGTGCCACCGGCGCAGGCGAGGCGGGCCACGCGCTTTTCTTCGGAGCCGGCGGCGACCTTTAAGAGGGCGGCCACGGCGGCGATACCTTCCGGGCTGTTGACGGTGCACTTGCCGGGAGAAATCTCGCCATTCACGGCTTTTTCGGCGAACGCATGGCAGCCCGCGCAGCCACAGGCGCCGCAGTTGGCGTGGGGCAGCAGAGCCTCCACCTGATTGATGCGGGGGTCTTCCCAGACGTAGAATTTGCGGTCGGCAATGGCGAGAACAACGGCGAGAATCGCGCCCATGCCGCCCATCAGCGCGGCGGCGATCAGAAAGTCCATGATCATGCGAGGGCCTTTGCGCGGTTTAACGCAGTATGCGGGAATGGCCGCTGCGGCATTTCACCGAGGCGGATGGAACCAGCGGCGTTGCGCGCCGTGTTCCTCCAGTAAATCGCCTGCCAGGAGCCGGAATGCGGAGTCATTTCGGGATGATCAACGGCAATCTTCGTGCCAATTGAAGAACCGCTTCCACTGGCATGATTCCTGCTCTGTATGCGGGTATGTGGAGACGCACACTTCTTGCGGTGGCGATTGCGGGCGGACTGCTGGGCCTGCGGCTTGGCAGCGCCAGACTACATCCGGCGACAACGAGCGGGATGTTTCGGGAACAGCGATCGCTGATGGGAACGGTGTGGAATATCGAGGTTCCGGAGAATGGGCGGCCGGCGGAAGAGGCGCGGAAGGCGGTGGCGGCGGCGTATCAGGAACTGGTGCGGATTGACGCGCTGATGAGCGAGTGGCGGCCGGATTCGCCGATTTCGCAGGTTGACGCAGCGGCGGGAGATCATGCGGTGGAGGTGCCGGCGGAATTGCGGCAGCTGATTGAGCGCAGCATTGGATACAGCGAAAAGACGCAGGGGACGTTCGATGTGACGTGGCGCGGCATGGGGCGGATCTGGCATTTCGACGATACGTTTGCGGTGCCCGCGGCGGAGAGCGTGGCGCGGGCGCGGAAGAATATTGATTACCGGAAGATCCGGATTGAGGGGAACCGGGTTTATTTGCCGAAGAATATGAGCATCGGGCTGGGCGGCGTGGCGAAGGGCTATGCGGTGGACCGCGCGGCGGCGGTGCTGGCGGCGAAGGGGTTCCGGGACTCGCTGGTGGATGGTGGCGGGGATGTGCTGGCGTCCGGCAGGCGCTACGGGCAGAGGTGGCGGCTGGGGGTGCAGGACCCGCGCGGGGCGCATGGGGAACTGCTGGGGGCGGTGGAGGTATCGGACGCGGCGGTGGTGACGTCGGGTGATTACGAGCGGTTCCGGGTGGTGGATGGCGTGCGGTATCACCACATTATTGACCCGAGGACGGGGTGGCCGGCGCGGGCGTCGATTGCGGTGACGGTGATGGCGAAGTCGGCGGAGGTGGGGGTGGCGCTGGAGAAGGGGGTGTTTATTCTGGGGCCGGTGGAGGGGATGGATTTGGCGCGGGCGGCGGGGCTGGAAGTGATGGAGATTGATGCGGGGAACCGGCGGCATTGCAGCGCGGGGTTTGCGCGGGTGTTTCGGGGGGTGGGGGGCGGAGGGTGTGAGGCCGGGGGACGGTAGGCCGTGCTATTGGAACATTTCTACCCCGTTTACACAGAATCGCCGACACCTCCAACGAAGAACTGGCGCGGGCGAGACAGCAGGCGGAGGCCAAAGGCCTGAAGTATCAGACTTACATCAAAATGCATTTGCATGAAGCGCTTATGCGTCAGCCCACGGCGCGATAAGCTCTACCGGCGCCGAGTCAGGATAAGAAGCCTGGCCAGTCGCGGATGTGAATCTTTATACTGGACGCCTATGCGCACCTTAGTTCTTAGCACACCTCGAAACCAAGTCGGAGACGATGGTTATCGAAGCTTCGATAACACTTTAAGGGAAAATACTGGTCAGGAATACGCCCTCTTTTGGGAAAGAAGAATCCGAGGCCAGCTGATCAGGGGCATGGACGTCATAGTGATCGACAAACCTGCGAAGCGTTGTGCCAGGGGCAGGCTCCTGGAATGGATTCCAAAGTACACCCACAACGGCGTCGAGCACTACGACGTGAAAATCGAAGAACTGACAGAAGTTGAATTCCCCGGCGACAAGATCCCGCTTAATCGGCGAGGGGTTGGGCTCATTTAGCTGGAGAACCGACCGGCGTGGTCGAGCACGGATGCTCAATGCGTCGCGCGGATCACACAGCCGCTTCGGACAAAAGCTTCTCGAAATAATCAATCGTCCGGGCCAAACCTTCGCGCAGGGTGACTTTCGGTTCCCAGTCCAGCTTTTCCTTGGCCAGGGTGATATCGGGACGGCGCTGGGTGGGGTCGTCAGAAGGCAGGTCGCGGTGGACGAGGGGGGAGCGGGAGCCGGTCATTTCGATGATGAGTTCGGCGAGTTCGCGGACGGTCATTTCGGCGGGGTTGCCGATGTTGACGGGGCCGGTGAGGCCGTCTGTGTTCATGAGGCGGACGATGCCTTCGAGCAGGTCTGAGACGTAGCAGAACGAGCGGGTTTGCAGACCTTCGCCGAACAGAGTGATGGGTTCGTTGCGCAGGGCCTGGAGGACGAAGTTGCTGACGACGCGGCCATCGTTGACGGCCATGCGGGGGCCGTAGGTGTTGAAGATGCGGACGATACGAATGTCGACGCGGTTCTGGCGGTGGTAATCCATCATGAGCGTCTCGGCGACGCGCTTGCCTTCGTCATAGCAACTGCGGATGCCGATGGGGTTGACGTTGCCCCAGTAGGTTTCCTTTTGCGGGTGCTCGATGGGGTCGCCGTAGACTTCCGAGGTGGAGGCCTGGAGGATGCGGGCGCGGACACGGCGGGCGAGGCCGAGCATGTTCATGGTGCCGATGACGTTGGTTTTGACGGTTTTGATGGGGTTGTACTGGTAGTGAACGGGCGAGGCGGGGCTGGCGAAGTTGTAGACCTGGTCGACTTCGAGCAGGATGGGTCTGACGATATCGTGCCGGATCAGTTCGAAGTGGGGACTGGAGAGCAGATGCGCCACATTGCTTTTGGTTCCGGTGAAGAAACTGTCGAGGCAGATAATGTCGGCGGATTCAATGAGTTTGTCGCAGAGATGACTGCCGAGAAAGCCCGCGCCGCCGGTAATCAGAATTCGTTTTCTTCGCATGAAAGCTGGATGGGGAGCCGATGGGTGAACCAGTACTCCAGATTACCGCATGTGCGCGGGTTCACATAGAATAGAGCTATGGCCGAGAGCGGGAAGTCGAGACTGCTGGTTTTTATCGTCGCTTATCACGCCGAGAAGACGATCTCGAAGGTCCTGTTCCGGATCCCGGCGTCGCTGAACGAGACGTATGACGTCGAGGTGCTGATCATCGACGACGCGTCGCGGGACGAAACCTTCGAGAAGGGATACTCGGCCAGCAAAGACGAGGCGTTGCCTTTCCGGACGACGGTACTTTTCAATCCGGTGAATCAGGGGTACGGCGGGAACCAGAAGCTGGGATACCGCTACGCGATTGAGAACGGTTACGACTTTGTGGCACTGATACATGGCGATGGCCAGTATGCGCCGGAATGTCTGCCGGCGATGCTGGAGCCGCTGCGGAAGGGCGAGGCGGCGGCGGTATTCGGGTCGCGCATGCTGGAGCCTTCGGGCGCGCTGCGGGGCGGCATGCCGCTCTATAAATTCGTGGGGAACCGGATTCTGACATATGTGGAAAACCGGCTGCTGGATGCGTCACTGAGCGAGTTCCATTCCGGCTACCGGATCTACTCGACGGCGGCGCTGCGGAGGATTCCGTTCGAGCGGAATTCGAACGTATTCCACTTCGATACCGAGATTATTATTCAGCTGCTGATTGCGAAACAGAAGATTCTGGAGCTGCCGATTCCGACTTACTATGGCGACGAGATCTGCTATGTGAACGGGATGCGGTATGCGCTGGACGTGTGCGTGTCCGCGCTGAAGGCGCGTCTGCAGCACATGGGGCTTTTCTACGACCGGAAGTTCGATTGCGCGCCGAACGACAACTCGCAGTACGAGCCGAAGTTCGACTATATGAGCCCGCACTCGGTGGCGTTCGAGCTGATCCGGCCAGGGGCGCGGGTGCTGGATATCGGCTGCGCGGGCGGGTATCTGGGCGGCCACCTGACGCGGAACAAGTCCTGCGTGGTGGACGGGATTGATTGTTTCCCGGTGGTGGAGAAGGGGCTGGCGTCTTTCACGCTGCATGATCTGAACGCGGGGCTGCCGGAGCTGGATTATCCGAAGTACGAATATGTTCTGATGCTGGACGTGATTGAGCATCTGGCGAGCCCGGAACGGTTCATGGACCAGCTGGGGCATGCGCTGTGCGAGAATCCGACGGCGGAGATTTATATCAGCACCGCGAATGTGGCGTTTTTTGTGACGCGGCTGATGCTGCTGCTGGGGCAGTTTAACTACGGGAAGCGGGGGATTCTGGACCTGACGCATACCCGGTTGTTCACTTTCGGTTCGTTCCGGCGAACGCTGGAGCAGGCCGGATTCGAGGTGCTGGAAGTGATCGGGATTCCGGGGCCGTTCCCGCTGGCGATGGGCGATAACTTCGCGAGCCGGATGCTGGTGGGGATCAACCGGTTCCTGATCCGGATTTCGCGCGGCATGTTCTCATACCAGATGTTTCTGCGGATTAAGCCGAGGCCCGCGCTGGAGTTCCTGCTGCATACGGCCAAGGAACAGTCGCGGCAGCGGGCGGACGCCTTCGAGGCCGCCGAAGCCAAAGCCCCGAACCGCGCATGAAGCGAAACAAGTCGCTGCTGACGGACAGCCTGGTTGTCCTGAGTCTGACCTGCGCCCTGATCTGGCCGCTTTTCCGGCTGAAGTATCTGGACATCTGGTCGTCCATTGAAAGCACCTTCATTTCCGATGCCCGCATGCTGGCGGAACATCTGCCGCATCCGGGCTGGCAGCCGCTCTGGTATTGCGGGACGCGGTTTGACTATGTGTATCCGCCGGCGCTGCGGTACGGCACGGCGCTGCTCTCTGTGCTGTTCCACATGACGACGGCGCGGGCATACCACCTCTACACGGCGGTGATGTACGTTTTCGGCATTTTGGCGGTTTACTGGCTGGTGCGGGCGGGGTCGCGGTCGCGGGTGACGGCGCTGCTGAGCGCGGCGGGGACGGCGCTGCTGAGCCCGAGTTTCCTGCTGATGTCGCGGTACCGGATCGACAGCGGCTTCTGGATTCCGCAGCGGCTGCATGTGTTGATGGGGTATGGCGAAGGGCCACACATCTCCGCACTGTGCGTGCTGCCGGCGGTGCTGACGGCGAGCTGGTTCGCGCTGCGGCGGTGGAATCCGGCGGCGCTGGCGATGGCGGCGGGGCTGGCGGCGCTGACGGTGGCGACGAACTTCTATGGTGCGACGGCGCTGGCGTTCTTTTTCCCGGTGCTGGTCTTCGCGGTGTGGAACGGGGAGCGGGATGGCAGGGTGTGGCCGCGGGCGGCGGGAATCGCGGGCCTGGCGTATGGGCTTTCGGCGTTCTGGCTGACGCCATCTTATGCCGCCATCACGCTGACGGATCTGCGGTGGGTGGCGGAACCGGGCAATTCATGGTCGGCGCCATTGCTGTTCGGGGTGATGGCGGTGTGGTGCTACGTCAGCCACCGGTTGGCGGGGGGCCGCGCGGAGCGGAGCTGGAGCGTGTTTGTGGCGGGGGCTGCGCTGCTGATGAGCGTGAGCGTGATGGGCGCGGAGTTCATCGGGTTCCGGTTCGCGGGCAACACGGTGCGGCTGCTGCCGGAGCTGGATCTGGCGCTGCTGCTGGGGTTCTTCGAGGTGGCGCGGGTGGCGTGGACGCGGGGAAACCGGGTGGGGCGGGGTGTGGTGATCGCGCTGACGGTGGCGTTGTTCTCGCCGGCGGTGGTTTATCTGCAGTATGTCTGGCTGCCGTTCCCGAAAGCGCAGGCGGTGGAGAGCCAGTACGAATATAAGATCGCCAGGTGGACGCGGGAGAATCTGCCGGGGGCGCGGGTGCTGCCTTCGGGGTCGGCGCGTTTCTGGTTCGATACGTGGGCGGACAATGCGCAGCCGGACGGCGGTTCGATGCAGGGGATGCTGAACCAGAACATCCCGGGGGCGCTTTATCAGCTGCAAAAGGGAACCGAGGCGGAGCCGTCGATTCTCTGGCTGCAGGCGCTGGGGACGGACGCGGTGATTGTGCCGGACAAGCAGGCGCCGGATTCCTACCATGACTACGACCATCCGGAGAAGTTCCGGGGGGCGACGCCGGTGTTGTTCGATGACGGGCATGGCACGGTGATTTACAGGATTCCGCGCGTGCAGCCCGGCATTGGCCGGGTGGTGCCGAAGCAGGCGATCCTGGCGGCCCGGAAGCTGGAGGGCGGCGCGGATACGGCGGGGCTGAAGAAGTATGTGGAGCTGGTGGAGAATCCGGCGCAGCCGCCGACGGACGTCAAGTGGAAGGGCTTTGATGAGATGGACATCACCAGCCGCGCGCGGGCCGGCGAGGCGGTGCTGATTCAGGAGACGTACGACCCGGCGTGGCATGCGCGGGCGGGCGGGAAGGACGTGGAGATCCGGCCGGACCCGGTGATGGGCTTTATGGTGGTGGATGCGCCGGCGGGTGGAGAGACGATCCGGATGCGGTTTGAGACGCCGTTTGAAAATGTGGTGGGGCGCGGGTTGTTTTTGGTGAGTCTAACGGCAATCGCCGGGCTTTTGCTGGCCCGGCGACGCTGAAGAGTTCGGAATGTGAACGAGGTTAGTGCGCCGCGGGGCCGGGGTTCTGGGCCGGTGGCGCGGCGTGATCGACCTTGCCGCCTGGCTTGGTGACCGCTTTCACCGGGCTGAGCAGGATGTGGGCGTTGCGGCCTTCCATGCGCGGCGGGCCATCGGAGAGTCCATAGGCCGTGAGATCTTCGGAGAAGCGAAGCAGGAGTTTGCGGCCGAGATCGGTGTGAGCGATTTCGCGTCCGCGGAACTGCACCACGGCCTTCACGCGATTGCCTTCCTGGAGGAAGCGGATGGCGTGGTTCTTTTTGAAGTCGTAGTCGTGGTCATCGGTATTGGGACGGAACTTCAGTTCCTTCACCTGGACCACGTGCTGCTTCTTCTTGGCTTCGTGCTGTTTCTTCTTCAGTTCGTACTGATAATGGCCGTAGTCGATTGCCTTGGCAACAGGAGGAACCGCGGTGGGAGACACCACGACGAGATCCAGCCCCAGTTCCTGAGCCCGGCGAAGGGCGGCGGAAGTGGGCATGATTTCTGCGGTGCCATCAGGGAATACAGCGCGTACCTCCCTGGCACGGATCGATTCGTTGACGTTTTCTCGGCGACTGGGCTTTCGAGGCGGGAAATTGCGGCCTGGAATCATGCGGTGAGTAGACTATGCCCCAACATAATAGTTAGTCTAACGGCATTGGAGGGGTTTTGTAAAGCCTCAGTTTTTTCAATTGTTTTAGGAGAGGGAGGAGCGGGCGGCGGCGGCGAGGGGCGTTACGTCAGTGAGGGTGCCCTCGTACCAGAGCACCTTGCCATCGTGGTCGCGGACGACGCGGGCGTTTTCCTGCACGGTGATGATGCGGCCATCGCGGCGGCGGAGCTGGTAGCGGACCTGCTGGAAGCGCCCTTCGATTTCGAGCTGGGCGGTGAGGCGGCGGCGGAGGTCGGGGTCGACATAGAGGTCTGTGGCGATGACCTCGCTGAGTTCGGCCTCGCTGCGGAGGCCCAACATGCGGAGCAGGGTGGGGTTGGCGGCGAGGATGCGGCCATCGGGCGTGGTCTGGTAGACGCCTTCGACGATGTTGTCGAAGAGGCTGCGGAAGCGCTGTTCGGAGCGGCGCAGGGAGAGTTCCGCCTGTTTGCGCTCAGTGATGTCGGTCATCATGCACAGGACGCCTGCGCCACCGGGCCCATGGGGCAGGACGCTGGTGCAGGCGAGGACCCAGAGTTCGACGCCGCCTTCGCGTCGCAGGCGGCGATCGAACTGCTGCCGGACGGCGGGGCGGTGGTTGCGGAGACGGATGGCCTCGGCCGGGCGGTCTTCGGGGAAGAGGAAGTCGTCCAGGCGGCGACCGGGGAGGGAGAGGCAAGGGACTCCCAGGAGTTCGCCGATGCGGGGATTGGCGAAGGTGATGAGACCTTCCGCGCTGATCACCCAGATCCCTTCGGCGGCGGTCTCCACCAGACTGCGATGCCAGGTTTCACTGGTGGCCGCCTTATCGATGGCGCGGCGGAGACGCTCGCCGCAGGCACAGAGGAAGAGGCATTCCAGAGCGAACAGAACGCAGCGGAGCCACAGGCCGGATTCGGAAACGGGCGCATGGTCGCGGAGGACGACCCAGCACCAAAGGGTGGCGAGGCCAGTGGAGAGAACGGCGGGTCCGGGTCCGGCAAGACCGGACGCGAGAATGACGGCGAGAAAACCGAACAGGAACGGCGAAGGATGGGAAAGTTGCCTGCTCAGCGCCCAGGAGAAGAGCACGCCGGCAACGGCCACGCCGTACCGAAGCCACGGCGAGCGGATTTCGAAAAGAAACCGGGCGCGCCCGACGAGTTTATTCAGGTCGTTCAAGTGAGGAATCCGGCAAAACGCCAGAAAGCCATCATAGCGTGTTTTGGTCGGACCGGTGTTTCAGTCGGATGCGGGCGTCTGTTTTTGCACAAGCGAGAGCAATAAGCCGCAAATCACTACGATTACAGTACCGATCACGTTGTACCAGAGGAACGCCACTTTTGTGAAAACCGCGAGGGCGATGATGGCGGCTTCGCCCAGCAGCATGGCCCAGAAAGCGGCGGAACCCCGCACGCGGCGGAAGAAAAACGCGAGCACAAAGACGCCCAGCAGCACGGGATAAAAGAAGGAACCCACCTGATTCACGGCCTCAACCAGGGAGCCCAGATATTTCGCATATTGGGCGAAGACCACGGCCCAGGCACCCCACATGGCGGTGAATAAACGGGAGGCGATGAGGTACTGGCGATCAGTGGCGTCCTTTTTAATATGACGCCGGTAAATATCCATCACGCTGACGGCGGCGAGCGAGTTCAGTTCGCCGGAACTGGAGGACATGGCGGCCGTGAAGATGACGGCAATGACCAGGCCTACGATTCCAACGGGAAAGAACCGGGTGACGAACGAGAGAAAGATGTAGTTGGTGTCATTGAAAGCCGCGGGTTTGAGCACGCCGCGGGTTTGGGATTTTTCATACAGCGCGATGCCGGCTTTGCGGCTGTCATCGAGTTCGTGCTGGGCGGCGCGATATTCCGCGGTGGCGGCGGTGAGGGCGGCCGGGCTCTCCCGCTTGCGGGCGGAATTCAGGGATTCGGCGGCCTTCTGGCGGCGCTGCCAGGCGGCATCGAAACGGCCCTGCACCTGGCTGTAGCCGGGTTGCGTGGAGAGCACCTTCATGGCGTTCTTCTCAAACAGCATGGGTGGCTGAATGAACAGATAGAACACGAACACCATGGCGCCGACGAAGAGGATGAAGAACTGCATGGGGACCTTCGCCATCGCGTTGAACAGCAGGCTGAGACGGCTCTGGGCGACCGATTTGCCGGTGAGGTAGCGCTGCACCTGGGACTGATCGCAACCGAAATAGCCGAGCGCGAGGAAGGCTCCGCCGATGAGACCGCTCCAGAGGTTGTAACGGTTGTTGGGATCGAACTTCAGATCGACGGCGTTCAGCTTGCCGACCGCGCCGGCCAGATAGACGGCGTCCGCGAAGCTCACGCCATGGGGCATCAGAGAGACGACGGTGAAGAGGCCGAGGATGAGCCCGGAGAAGATGATGGTCATCTGCAGCACGTCCGTCCAGGTAACGGCGGGGATGCCGCCCTTGGTGGTGTAGAAGACGCAGAAGATGCCGATGATCAGGGTGGTGACGCGATCCGGCCAGCCGAAGATCACGCTCATCACAATGGCGGGCGCATAGATGGAGACGCCGACAGCCATGCCGCGCTGCACGAGGAAGACGATAGCGGCGAGGGCGCGCGTCTTGGCGTCGAAGCGCTTTTCGAGATACTCATAGGCCGTGTAGACGCCGGATTTATGAAAGATGGGGACGGCCGTGGCCGAGAGGATGACCATGGCGACCGGCAGACCGAAGTAGAACTGAACGAAGCGCATGCCATCGACGTAGGCCTGGCCGGTGGTGGCGATGAAGGTGACGGCGCTTGCCTGGGTGGCCATGATGGAGAGGCCCATGGCGTACCAGGGCATGGTTTTGCCGGCCAGCAGGTACTGGTTGACGGTCTTGCTGCCGCGCCCTTTCCAGAGGCCGAAGCTTGGGATGGCGATGATGGTCAGGACCATGACGATCCAGTCGAGTGGTGTCATCGGGAGGCCGTTTAAGAGAAGTATCGGGTGAAGCCGTAGAAGAGCAGGATCAGGAAGGCGAGCCAGCAGAGCACGAGGATGTTGATATTCCGCCAGCGTCCGAGAATGGGGGGCGGCTCGGAATCGTGAATATCATGATTGATCTGGTTGGAGAGCTTCACGGTTTTCCTTCTACCCGATTATCTCCGAGGGGTTGGCTCCGGCTGCGCGAGAGCGCGCAGAGCAGCGCGGGTTCGCGGCTTTCGGTGGTGGGAGAAGGCTGAAACGGTGGGGTTTGCGGGCGATGGTGGTGGCCATCAGCGTGCGGGTTATCCAGAACCCCATGTCGAGAATCCGCGCCCTGACCCTCGCCCTTGCCATTGCTATGACCGCCGGCTTCGCCCTGCCGCAGTCGGGAACGACGGGGGCTCTGGACGGCGTGGTGCGGGATGCGCACGGCGCGCCGATTCCGGGCGTGACGGTATCGCTGGTTAACCACGCCACGAGTCAGGCGATCACGGCTAAGACCGGGGCGAACGGCGGCTATCACTTCAGCCTGGTGACGCCGGGGGATTACGAGGTGCGGTTCGCGGTATCGGGCTATCAGACGGAACTGATGACTTCGATGGTGGTGAATGTGGCGGAGAATCCGACGCTGGACGCGGCGCTGGAGCCGAGCGACAATCCCCTGCCCCGCGCCTGCCATTGCGTGGCCGGGATGACGGCGGCTTCGTCGACGGGCACGCTGGTGGATGGCAAGACGATTCGTTCGGTCCCGTTGAATACGCGGAATCTGACGCAGGTGCTTTCGATGTCTTCCGGCTCGGCGGCGGATGTGAATAACGCCGGCACGCTGGGGCGCGGCACGCCGAACGTGAATGTGAACGGCAACACGACCGCCGGCGCCTATTCGCTGGATGGCGCGTATTCGCCCACGGTGACGCCGAATCCGGATGCGATTTCGCAGCTGAAGATCCAGACCTCGCAGTACGACGCGGCGTATGGCGCGCAGGCGCCCAGCACCACGCTGATCACGCGCAGCGGCGC
Organism: uncultured Acidobacteriia bacterium; assembly: GCA_903900705.1. Classification (GTDB taxonomy): domain Bacteria; phylum Acidobacteriota; class Terriglobia; order Bryobacterales; family Bryobacteraceae; genus BOG-234. The sequence continues at coordinate 14,175 of CAIUOG010000161.1, read as the reverse complement.
GAATGACCTGCATGGCGACGCGTGGGAGTTCGTACGGAACGATATTTTCAATGCGAACGCGTTTTTCCGGAATTCGGCGGGGCAATCGCGGCCCAACCTGAAGCAGAACCAGTATGGCGGGACACTGGGGGCGGCGTTGCGGAAGAATAAGCTGTTCTATTTCGGCTCCTGGCAGGGGACGCGGCAGACGAACGCGCTGGACACGACGTCGACCTCAAACCCGATTCTGCCGGCGCTGACGAACGACCGTTCCGCCGCCGCGCTGGCGGCGCAGTTCTGCCCGGCCAATCATCCGAATGATGCGCGCTACCTGACGTTTGCGGGCGGGAAGCAACTGGACTGCTTCAACCGTTCGTCGAACACGACGGCGCCGATCAATCCGGTGGCGCTGCGCATTCTGCAGACAAAGCTGGCGGATGGCAACTGGCTGGCGCCGAATCCGCAAACACTGTTGCAGGGGGGCAGCAACGCGGGGCTGGGCTTTTCCGCTTACAGCCTGCCCTCCACGTATCACGATGGCCAGTATCTGCTGAATGGCGACTATCTGCTGAACAAGAAAAATACGCTTTCGTGGCGCGGGTATCTGGCGACGGTGACACAGTACCGCAGTTTCGGCGCGCCGGGTTCGTACCCTGGAGCGCCGATGGCGCCGCTGGCCGGTTCGCCACAGGCGCTGCATGCCGAAGACTATGTGAATACGATCAAAGCGACCAGCACGCTGAGCCACAACGTGGTGAATGAAGCGCGCATCAGCTTTACGCGCACGATTCAGGCGGCGCAGGGGGTGGGGACGCCTTCGGCGGGATCGATCGGGATGACGGCGGTGGACCCGTATCTGCCGCAGACGCCGGAGATCGCGATTCTGGGGCCGCTGGGGACGTTCCGGCTGTTTGGCAGCACGTGGAATGACTTCTCGCAGCACATTAATACGTGGTCCGGCGCGGACAACGTGTCGTGGTCGCATGGACGGCAGAATCTGCGCGCGGGGGCGACGATGCTGACGCAGTTCAATGCGCGCCTCGATACAGGCACATCACGCGGACGGCTCACGTTTCAGAGCTTTGAAGATTTCCTGGTGGGTTTGAGCGCGGCGGACAATCTGAGCCCGGCGGGACGCAGCAACATTCAGGCGATTCAGGCCAATGAAGGCGTGGGACCGAATGGCGAGGTGCGTTATCAGTACAGGACCTGGTACGGGTCGGCATTCGTGCAGGACGACGTGAAGGTGAGCCCGACGGTGACGGTGAATGTGGGGGTGCGCTGGGAGTATCTGGCGCCGGCGATTGATGTGGCGGGGACCAACGCGAACGTGTGGCCCGCGCTGCTGGCGGGCGTGGCGATCCCATCGGCCGCCGGGACGCTGGCGGGCAACACGGTACCGAAGAATTACAACCCGGCGCTGATTAACCCCTACACGGGCCAGGCGTTTGGCGCGCCTCCCGCGGGTGTGGTGGTGCGGCCCAATAACAGCTATTACCAGAACAGCGCACCGCTGGGGACGTTCGCGCCGCGCATGGGCTTTTCGTGGCAGCCGCCGCATTTGGGGGGCAGGCTGGTGGCGCGCGCGGGCTATGGGATTTTCTATCAGGCGCCGTTGTTCAGCGGCAATGCGGCGGGAGCGCCGCTGTTCACGCCCGCGCCCTTCGCGCAGGGCTTCACGAATGCGGACGCGAGCAACAATCTTTCGTCGTTTGCCAGGCCGTTCCCCACCACCACGCTGGGCTATGTGCCGCGCACACCCACGTCACAGCTATCCGACCGCATTGCGGGGCCGATGCTGCGCATCCCGCGGCTGCAGCAATGGAACCTGAGCGCGCAGTACAAGCTGACGAAGACGCTCACGCTGGATGCCGGCTATGTTGGCTCGAAAGGCAGCGACCTGCTGATCGCGCGGGGGATTAACCAGCCGCTGCTCGCGAGCGTGGCGAACCCCGTGAACTGCGGTTATGACGGCGTGGGCGCGGACTGCATTACGACGAATACGCAGGCCAACGCGAAGCTGCGCGTACCCATTATGGGCGAGACGCCGACCGCGCTTTCCGATAACGAGTATGCGGGCTCGTCCTGGTACAACAGCCTGCAGACGACGCTGCGCCTGCAGCCCGCGCGGGGGCTTTCGTTCCAGGCGGCGTACACGTATTCGAAGGCCACCAGCAACACCACGATCTATAACGACCTGACGAACCTGCGGCTGGATAAGGCTCGCGCGGCCTTTGACCGCACCAACCGGCTGATTGCGAATTTCGATTACGAACTGCCGGTGTACCGGGCGATGCCGAGGGTTTCAAAAGGCTGGTCGGTCTCCGGCATCGTGATTGCGCAGAGCGCGCTGCCGCTGACGCTGACGGACCCCAATGGCGGCACGGTGTACGGCAAGGCGGCACCTTCCACTATCACGCTCTGCCCCGGCGCGAGCTACGGCGGTCTGGCGACCGCGGGCGGCGTGGAAGCGCGGCTGAATCAGTGGATCAACACCACGGCCATCTGCGCCGCGACGCCGGTGGGCGCGGATAAATCGACGGCCTATGGCACGGCGGGCCAGAGCATTCTGAATGGACCGGGGCAGATCAATACCGATTTCTCACTGAGCAAGACGGCGCGGGTGGGCGGCATTCACGAGGATGCCGTGCTGGGCTTCCGCATGGAGTTTTACAACGCGCTGAACCATGCGCAGTTCGCCAACCCGGGCACGACGCTGGGCACGGCGACGTTCGGGGTGATTACGCAGACGTCCGTCGCGCCGCGACTGATTCAGTTCGCGCTGAAATACCTGTTCTGAGTTTGCGATACTACAGGATTGCTTTGCACCGGAACCCTGTCGTCCCGGCACGTGAAGAAAAGCGCCCGAACGACAGTATTACGACAGGACTCCTGATGAACCGAGAAGTTGCAGTCTGCCTGCTGCTGCTGGCAGCACCCGCCGCGAATGCGCAAAAGCTGGCGGGATTGTGGGATGCCCAGCTTTCCGCCACGCTTTCCAATAATCCAACGCAGGTGCCCTTTCGCGTGCAGTTCTCCGGCTCCGGCAAGACGCTGAAGGCCTGGTTCTTCAACGGCGACGAGAAAACGATTTCGACCAGCGCGGAAGCGACGCCGACGGCGTTCACCGCCTATTTCAAGCAATACAATTCGCGCCTTGAAGCCACGGTGAAAGGCGACACGTTCGAGGGCCGCTATATCCGCGATGGCAAGACGTATCCGGTGACCGCGGTGCGCCACCGGAATCCGCCGCCACCGGAGGGTCCGGCGCCGCAGATCGGCGGTTCCTGGCTGGTGGCGACGGGCAATCAGACGGGTGAGAAGGCGTGGAGGCTGGTGATTCGCCAGAAGGGTGCGGAAGTGACCGGGGCGCTGCTGCGGGTGGATGGCGACACGGGCACGCTGACCGGGCGCTATGCGGGCGGCAGTTTCACGATGAGCCACTTCTCCGGCGCGCGGCCGGTAGTGTTCCAGTTGACGCCCGCGGCCGATGGCTCGCTGAATATCCTGCAGAACGGCATTCGCAAGCTGACCGCCGTGAAGGCCGGGGAGGCGAAGACCAAGGGCATACCCGACCCCGAGGATCCGTTGCGGCACACCACGATGCGGAATCCGAAAGAGCCGCTGCGGTTTGCGTTTCCGGATCTGGACGGCCACGTGATTTCGAGCACCGATGAGCGGTTCAAAGGCAAGGTGGTGATCGTCAGCATCGGCGGCAGCTGGTGCCCGAACTGCCATGACGAAGCGCCGGTGCTGGGGGACCTCTACCGTAAGTACCACGCGCAGGGGCTGGAGATTATCGAGCTGTCGTTCGAAGAGGCCGAGCAGTTGGCGAACCCGACGCGGCTGCGCGAATTTATTAAAGACTATGGCGTGGAATATCCGGTGGTGCTGGCGGGCGAGATAGAACAGCTGGCCGCGAAACTGCCGCAGGCCGAGCATCTGGACGCCTTCCCCACCACGTTCTTTATTGGCCGCGATGGTCTGGTGCACGCCATTCATTCGGGCTTCACGGGCCATGCGATGGGACCGCTGCACGATGAACTGGTGAAGGAAATCACCCACCTGGTTACGACGCTGCTCGCCGAACGCTGAGACTGCATCTGAAAGCTATCATTTAACAAATCATGCGCACTCGTCTGTTATTCACGCTTATCGCCGGCGCCTTGCTGGTATCCGCCGCCGTGCCTGATCCCGAAGCTTACTTCGGCTTCAAAATCGGCGCCGATAAGAAGCTTGTCCGCTATGACAAGGCGATGGAATATTTCCAGAAGATTGCGGCGGATTCGCCGCGCGTGAAGTACCGCAATCTGGGCCCGACGACTTCCGGCAATCCCTTTGTGATGCTGGAAATCAGTTCGGCGGAGAACATCAAAAATCTGGACCACATCAAGGCGCTGGAGAAGAAGCTGTACTTCCAGGGCGGCGCGCCCACGGAGGCGGAGCGCGAGGAGATTCTGCGCACGGGCAAGTCCGTCGTGATCATTACGAATAACATCCATTCGACGGAAATCGGCGCGTCACAGATGGTGGTGGAACTGGTGTACCGGCTGGCGACGGAGAACTCTCCGGAGATTCAGAAGATTCTGGATAACGTGGTGTTGCTGCTGGTGCCGTCACTCAATCCGGACGGGCAGATTATGGTGACGGACTGGTACAACAAGGTGGTGGATACGCCGAACGAGGCGAGTCCGCTGCCTTATCTTTATCACCCTTACACGGGCCACGATAATAATCGCGACATGTATCTGTTCAGCCAGAAAGAGAGCCGGATGACGGCGGAGATTCTCTGGCATGACTGGTTCCCGGCCATCTGGCTGGATGAGCACCAGCAGGGCACGAGCGGCCCGCGCATCTTCACGATGCCCGCCACGGATCCGATCAATCCGAATGTGGACCCGCTGGTTTACCGGCTGAATACGCTTTACGGGCAGAGCCAGGCGGCGGCGCTGGAGGCGGAAGGCAAGACGGGCATTATCTTCAATTCGACTTACACGAATTACTGGCAGGGCGCGATGGCGTGGGTCGGATGGTGGCACAACCAGGTGGGACTGCTGACGGAAGTGGCGAGCGCACGCATGGCGACGCCGATTGTGCAACTGAAGGCGGAACCGGCGCGCGGGGGCGCGTCGAATGCGGCTCCGGCGCGCGCGGCGGCGACTGGGCCGGCGGCGACAACCGACTTCCAGGCGGAGCGGACGCGGTCTTTCGAGCGCCCGAATGACCCGATTGCGGCCCCGCGGGACACCACGGCGCGCACCGAGTACCCGAAGCCATGGATGGGCGGGAAGTGGACGCTGCGGGACATTGTGGACTACGAACTGATTGCGACCTATGCGCTGCTGGATACGGCGGCGGGCAACCGGGAAACGCTGCTGCGCGAAGTCTACAGCATGAATCGCAACACGATTGAGGCCGGGAAGAAGGGCGAGATCGGCGCGGGGAACGAGGCGAAGACGTATGGAGTGCTGATTCCTTCGGCCAGCCAGCATGATCCGGCGGAAGCGGCGGATCTGGTGAACCGCCTGATGATTGCGGGCGTGGAGGTTTATCGCGCGACGAAGGAATTCAAACAGGACGAGAAGACGTATGCGGCCGGAACCTATGTGATTCCGTTCACGCAGGTGTTTGCCCGCTATGCGAAGGACATGCTGGAGAAGCAGACTTATCCGGAAGTGCGTCGCGCGCCGGGAGCGCCGGCGGAAGCGCCGTATGACGTGTCCGCGTGGTCGCTGGGGATGCAGTTCGGCGTGAAGACGGAGTTCGCGAAGACGGCGCTCGACGGCAAGCTGGAAATGGAGCGCATTGCCGCGCCCCTGCAGCCGACGCTTGCAGCCGCGCAGACCGGCGGCAACTGGAGCTTCCCGTATAACGGAGCGACGAGCGCGTTGCTGATCAACCGGCTGCTGAAGGCGGGCGTTAGCGTGAAGATCACGAAGCCGGATTACACGGGCGTCGCGACCGTGTTCGCGGCGGCGAAGGCGGAGGCGTGGAAAACCGCGACGGCGGGCATGAATATCACGACCGGGAAGGCGGAGGCGGGGGAAGTGATGCAGAAGGCGACACCGCTGCGCGCGCCGCGCGTGGGCATGTACCAGTCGTTCGACCCTTCGATGGACGAAGGCTGGACGCGCTTCATTCTGGACAGCTACGAAGCGCCTTACACGAAGCTGCACAACGACGACATCAAGGCCGGCGAGTTGCGGAAGAAGTACGACGCGATCATTATTCCGGACCAGCGCGGGGAGGCGATTCTCAATGGTCTGGATTACAAGACCATCGTGCCGGAGTATCGCGGCGGCATTGGGGAGAAGGGTCTGGAAGCGCTGAAGCAGTTTGTGAATGAAGGCGGCACGCTGGTGGCGATGGGCGATGCCACCAACTTCCTGCTGGACAAGATGCCGCTGGGCGTGAAGGACGTGAAGCGCACCACCAACCGGGACCAGCACTTCGCGCCGGGCACGATTGTGAATCTGCAGGTGGATACGGCCCATCCGCTGGGCTGGGGCATGGCGCCGGAGACGTGGGGATACTACATCAATTCGCCGTTTTTCACGCTGACGGAGAGTTTCTCTTCGCAAAAGGTGAGCGTGGTGGCGCGGTATCCGAACACGAACGTGAATGCGTCGGGCTGGCTGCGCGGGGAAGATCTGATGTATGGGCGCGCGGCGGTGGTGGCGATTGAGATGAATCCGGGGAAAGTGGTGCTGTTCGGGCTGAGGCCGCAGCATCGGGCACAGACGCATGCGACGGTGCCGATGCTGTTCAATGCGCTGTACTGGTCAGCGCAGTAGCGGGGCTGATCAGGGCAATAACTTACGACGATAATATCCGCGTGACGGGATGGCATTCCGTGACATTATGGTTAGCCATGAAACAGAAAGCTACATACTTCGCCCTTGGCGTCGTCGTCACACTACTTTTGACTACGATGGGCGCGCCACCCCGGGTCACTGCCGCCGGGCAGCTATTCATCCACCGAATTGACATGACCGGGAAGGATGCAGGAGTTGTCGTAGCAACTCCTGATCTCGTTTCGATGTCGTGTATCGCCGACGGTGGCCATCAGGTATGTTTTGTGGCGACGCGCTGATGCTCCGGCAGAGGCGGAAAAAGGGCCAGGGGAGCAGAAGGACTTCTTCGCCGGCTTTTCCTTCGGCGCAGTAGCGGGGGGTTATAAGACGCCGAGGCTGAGTACGATATCCGACTTCGCCCAGGCGGTTTTGAACTCGCGCCGCACCTCTTCGAAATCTTTGCGCTGCGCTTTGAGGGCTTCGAGCAGACCGAACAGCAGGTAGCCATTGCGGGGCGAGCGGCGAAGGCCTTCGCGCAGCACGGACTCGGCTTCGGCGGCATTGCCGGCGAGTAAAAGGGCCGCGCCGAGGGACTCGCGCACCGGGTAATACCAGGCGGGCGGTTCATCGTAGGTGAAGGCATCCTGAATTGCCACGGCCTTGCGCCAGTGGGCGAGGGCATCATCGCCGAAGCGGGCGGCGACGATTTCGCGGGCGAGGTCGAGAACGGGGCCGAGCTTGTTGTTGCCCCAATCGGCGTCGGCGGGCACGCTGGCGGCGGACTGGTCGAACAGGTCGCGCTCTTTCAGGGCGGCGACGCGGTCCTTTTTGGCAAGGAAAGCGAGGGTCCTCGCATAGTGCCAGACCATGGTGGCGGCGGGCAACCGCGGACCGGGGGCGGGTGATTTCAGAACGTCATCCCAGGCAAGGGTACGGACCCGCGCAAAGATGGGCTGCGTGAGGGAGTTATCCGCCATCTGCGGCATGGAAGCGACCAGGAGAGCGCCCGCGGCAGCCATGGCATCCGCGGCTTGCAGAGCCTGGGCGCGATGGCCCTGCATGGCGCGGGCATAGACCACGAAGTTCAGGTTGTGGATGTAGTAGCCGGTGTAGGAGTTGAGCGCGATGTTGCTGGCGGTCATGTACTCCCGGTCGACGGCGCTGGCGCGTTCATTCACGCCGGCGGCGAGTTCCCATTCGCCGAGGGTGAGCCAGATATGACCGGGCATGTGGACCAGATGGCCCGCCCAGGGAGTGATGCCCATGAGGCGCTGGGCGCTGGGGATGGCGCGTTCGGGGGTGGGGGAAGATTCGACGGCGTGGATGTAGAGGTGGTTGGCGCCGGGATGGTCCGGCCAGCGCCGCAGGACGGCTTCAAGGGCGCTCTCGGCCTCCGGCATGCCTTCGGCGGGGTGGCCGTCTGAGGAGTACCATTTCCAGCGCTGGGCGATCATGAGCGAGTCGGCGTAGAGCGTGCGAGCGTCGAGATCGTCGGGCCACTTTTCAGCGACGGCTTTCATGGCCTGGATGTAGACGGCCGGCCTGTATTCGGGGCACCAGGAGGCGGCGGCTTCGAGGTAAGCGCGCTCGTGGTCGGAAGCGTTGGAGGCGACTTTGCGACCCGCTTCGACGGCGGCGCAGGAGTCTTTCAGGTTGTAGCTGAGGTCGCCATCCATGTTGACGTAGGGGCCGAGGGATGCGGCCATGCCCCAGTAGGGCATCACGGCCGCGGGATCAAGTTCGGAGGCCTTGCGGAAGGAGCGCAGAGACTCATAGCGGTTGAAGCCGTAGAGCAGAGCAAGGCCCTGATCGAAGTACTTCCGCGCTTCGGCGTTTTTGGTCGCGATGGGGTGAGACCAGAGACCGAGGCCCTTGTAGAGCGCGACCGGCTTTTCGACGGCCGGCGGCATAGCATGGTGCTGCGCGAGGGCAGCCACAGCGGAGAGAAACAGAACGCCTGCGAGCCGCATGGGAACCCTTTACGGCTGGAGCGCGATCGCCGCTTTGCCGGCAGGCCCCTCGTAGAGCAGTTCGAGGGACTTCAGGCCTTTGGTTTTGCCGCCGTACTGGAAGTAGAGCAGGCCCGCCTGGGGCAGAGGCCGGTCGCCTTCGGGGAAGGAGGCCTTGAGGACTTTGGCTTCCATGGCGCGGCGCTCTTCGATCTTCATTTTGGGGGGCGCGGGCTTGTCTTCCTGGCCGCCACCGCCCAGGCCGCCACCACCGCCGCCGCTGCCGTTCAGGCTGGTCTTTGACTTCTCGACGGCCTTGATCGCCTGGGCCGCTTCCCACTCCGGATCTTTCAGGTTGTGAAAGATCAGCTCATAGGCCTGGCTGGGGAGGGCCTGTTTTTTGCCGTTTACGCGCAGGGAAAACTGCTCGGGCTTGATGACGAGCTTCGTACCGGGCGCGGCGAAGAGGCCGACTTCGACGCAGACGTATTCTTCGGTGGTGAAGGTCGCCTGCGGCGTGGGCACCGAATGCCCCATAAACTCCGCACCGATGGTGATCTTGCCGACGGTGCCCTGCGAGATGTACTCCGTGGGCGCGGTGCGCGGCGGGATGCCCTGGACGACGCGCGGTGCGGGCGCTTCCGGCGCGGGCGGCTGCGCGCTCAGGCAGGAGACCGCGGCAAGCAGACCGCAGGCAGAAACGAAAACTCCGGGAAAAGACGAAAAACGCATGACTGCGAACAAGTTAACACAGCGTGCCCGTTACAGGGGCGCTACGGCTTCGGGCTGACGACGTAATCCTTAAAGTAACTGGTGCTGTCCGTCTTCGACCAGAGACCGACGCGGCCGGCGACGGGCACGCGGAGAACCGGGTTATTGGCCGGGAAGAGATCGGGATTCGGCGCGCCTTTGCGGCCGGGGACGGGGTCGACGCCGAGGGTGTATTCGATGGCGGGCGCGCCATCGAGGAAGCCTTTGATGCTGGCGCCATCGACGACGAGCTTCAGTTCGTGCCATTGGGCGCGGTCGAGTTTGAACGGCTTCTCGCGGTCACTGAAGCGGAGGTTGCGACGAATGCCGTCATGGAATTCCCAGAGGGCGACGTTGTTTTCGGTGTCGTTAAAACGCAGGGCGAGCCATTCGCCGTTGGGCTTCACGTTGAAGAGGATGCCGGAGCAGCGGTCGGCGTCGCCCGCGACGGTTTTGAACTTCACGGTGATGGAACCGTTCGAGAAGTTGTCGAGGCCGCGCAGCAGGGCGACGGGGTAGAAGGCGAACTGCTTCGCGTTATCCATGAGCTCTTCGTTGGAAGCGCCGTAGAGTTTGCGGGCGGTCTGGACGAGGAGTTTGGTGGGGTTGTCTTTACTGGCGACCCAGGGGCGGCCATCGACCATGACGACTTTGTCAGCGCCATCCTGCGCGACCACCCAGGCGCCGACGATGGGTTCGAACTTCGCGGGAGCGCGACCGACCTGCTCGGCCTTCAGATCGACTTTGACGTCCGCCGGACTCGCGAGGAAAACGACCGTAACTAGTACTATTCCACTGCGTAGAGCTGCCTTCATGAAAGTCTCCTTCGTGCGATTATTGCACCCGCCAGGAACGCGGCCGGCCAGACGAAGTAGAACAGCGCCGCCGCGCCTTTGGGCTCTTTGGCGAGCGGGTGGCCGCGGAAGATATCCGCGCCGGATTCGAGGGGCGGGGTGATGCCGGCGAGCGAGTAGATGGCTTCAAGCAGGCCATCCGGCGTGGTGGCGCGGCTCATGGCGCGGCGGCCGGCGAGCGAATACCAGATCTCCCCATAACCGGGCTGGGCCTGTTCAAAGAGACCAATGGAAGAGGAAGACACGTAGCGGACCTGGACGCCGGGCAGAACGCGGCGGAGTTTCGAAAGGGCGCGCGCTTCGAGTTCGACGCGGCGGGGGTCTTCCGGCGCGAGATGGACTTCGATGAAGAGAGGCTGGCGGATGGCGGCGAGGGCCTGTTCATCGGCACGCGGGAAGGAGTTGCCGCGGCTTTCCGAGGTATCCCAGCTGGGGGTGAGCAGGGTGCAGGCGGCGAGGAGAGCGGCGGTGGCGGTGAGCAGCACGGCCGATTCCCTGCCCCGCCGGGGGACGGAGACGCCGGTACGCAGCCAGAGGGCGGCGATCGCGAGGCCCGCGAGGATGAGGAGGGAGGCGGCGCCGAGAACATCCAGCCGGATGAGGCCGTGCTGGAACTGCGAGACCATGACGGCGGGAGTGTAGGCGGCGGCGCGCTCCCAGAGGCCGCCCTGGATTGCGCCGAGGAAGCTGAGGATCCAGGTGCCGACGGTGACGCCGAGGGTCAGGATGGCGGCGGTGGCGTGGTGTTCGGCGAGGGATGCCATGGCGGCGGCCAGGGCGATGGTGAGGCCCGCGTTGAGCAGATGCCCGAGGACGAGTGTGAGCAGTTCCGGTGGCCAGACCGAGCCGCCGAGGCTGACCCAGAGCGGGATGGCGCTGAGCGGGGGCAACATGGCGAGCAGCCAGCCGGCGAGGAGCACGAGCGCTTTGGCTGTGATGCGGAGCCCGGGGCCGAAGGGCTGCTGCATTTCGAGGCGCAGGGCGCCGCTTTGGCGGTCGCCCGCCACCAGTCCGATGGCGACGAAGGGCAACAGGAAGACGGCGGCGAGTTCACAGGAACTGAAGGCGGGGGCCCAGACGCCGATGAGCGGGGAGAGCGCCTCCCCGACGCCCGCGGAGCCGCCGTTGAGGCCGGAGACTTCCGCGTAGGTCCGCATGGCGCCGATAAAGGACATGCCGGTGAGCGGCCCCATGGCGAGCAGCAGGACCCACCAGGCTTTGGAGGCGACGAGTTCGCGGAATTCCTTGTTCAGCAGCCAGAGGAAGCGCCGGAGGGAACGGTCAGGTGAGGGCAAGGAACACCTCTTCGAGATTCGTGGTGTCGACGCCGGCGAGACTGGCGAGTTCGGCGACGGTGCCCTCGCCGCGCACTTCGCCGCCGTTGAGAAGGACGAAGCGGTCGCAGAGCCGGGCGGCGTCGGCGATCTGGTGGATGGAGAGGAACAGGGTCCGGCCGCGGGCGGCGTGGAGGCGGAGGGCCGCGCCGATGTCGCGGGACTGGCGGAGATCGAGACCTTCGAAGGGTTCGTCGATCAGGAGCGCGGGCTGGCGGGTGAGCAGGCCGACGGCGAGGAGGGCGCGTTTGCGCTGGCCTTTCGACAGGGTGCCGAGAGGCTGGCGCAGGAGGGTGGAGAGATCCAGCTGGGCGATGACTTCGTCGCGAAGGGCGGGGTTGCCGCCGAGGAAGCCGATGGTGTAGTCGAGCACCCAGCCGACGGGTTGCGCGGGCCAGGGCGCGATGCCGTCGGGGACATAAAAGAGGAGCGAGTGGCGGTCGCGCGGCGCGAGCGGAAAGCCCTCCAGCAGCAACTGGCCCTCGTCACAGGGCAGCACGCCGGCGAGGCATTCGAACAAGGTGGATTTGCCTGCGCCGTTGGGCCCGATGAGGCCGAGGATCTCGCCGGGCTGGACGCGGAAGCTGACGCCGGAGAGCGCGGGCAGACGGCCAAAGCGTTTCGAGAGCTGGTGGACCTCAAAGAGCAAGCGAGGCCTACTTGTGGGCGGCGGGGGCGACGCCGATTTTCACGGAATGCGCCACCTTTTCCTTTGCGCCCTCCGGAATATCGACAACGACGCGCGCGCCGGTGACGAGGTCTGTGGCCTGCGCCTTCTGGTTGTTTTTGGTGAGTTCGGTTTTGGCGTCGAGCGTAACGTCGACATTGCCTTTGGCGGTTTTGACGGTGAGGACGTTGCCGGAAAGCTTCGCGACGGTGCCCATGACATGGTCAAAGCCGCCGTGGGCCAGAGCAGAGAGGGCGCAGGCGAGAGTGAGAAGCGCGGTGCGGTTGAGGGTCATTCTTTATCTCCGTTGAGGAATTTCTGTTCTTCGATTTCTTCCTGAAGTTCGGCCGGGGTGCGCGGGGTCTGGCGCAGAATATCGGCCTTTTCGTCGGCGGTGAGCGCGGGAAGGTGACGGATGAGGCGGACGAGCTTCCAGGAATCGTGCGCGTCATGCGCGGCGCCGGTGGCCCAGGCGGGCATGGCGGTGAAGCGGACGCCGTTCTGGATGGTGAAGAAGAGTTCGCCGTCGGTCTGGCGCTGGGTGGGTGGCTGGCGCATGTCGGGGGCGGGGGGCCAGGTGTGGCGGCCCAGGGGGGTGTCTCCGCTGCCATCGGCCGCATGGCAGGAGGCGCAGTGGTCGGCCCAGTGGGCGCGGGCTTCGGAGAGGGTTTCAGCGGTGTCGGGAATGGGGTTGGCGAGGTTGCGCGCGGAGGCGGGAATGGCGGCGGCGCGGGCATGGGTGGCGAGCCAGGTTTCGAGCGGACCGGGCCGCGAGCTGGCGGCGAAGCCGTTGGCGCTGAAGAGGATAAAGGCGGCGGCGGAGAGGATGAAAGCCGCGCCGGTGGCGAGGACGCCGCACAGGAACCAGGGGAGGGCTTTCATAGGAGGAACGATAGCATGACGTCGGCGAACGAGGGCAACTGGTGCAATTCCTGCAGCCTGAGAGTACGCTTAGCAAAGGTACAGCCCCATGGCAGCTGAAAACAAAACCAAAGCGACGACCGTCTCCGCTCAGGAATACCTCGACGCCATCCCGGAACCCGCGCGCCGCGCCGACGCCCGGACTCTGGCCGAACTCATGGAGAAAGCGACGGGGGAAAAAGCCACACTCTGGGGACCTTCGATTGTCGGCTTCGGAACCCACCATTACGTCTATGACAGCGGGCGGGAAGGCGACATGCCGCTGATCGGCTTCTCTCCCCGCAAACCCGCCACGGTTCTGTACGGAACGGCCGGTTTTCCGGGCGCCGGGGAACTGCTCGCAAAACTCGGCAAGCACACTACCGGCAAAGGCTGCGTCTACATCAAAAAGCTGGCCGATGTCGATCTCGCCGTTCTCGAACAGATGTGCGTCCAGGCAGTCGCGGTCCGCCGTCAACTTAAGCCGGGCACCCCTAAGGCAAGAGGTAAGTCAACCGGGTCGTAAAACGCGGCAAATTCCGCTGGAAGCCCGCCGGAGGGTTATGTGGCCGGGCGGCCCGGTGCGTGATAAGATGACCGCCGAAAGCCCTCCGATAAATCATCGTCTATGGAACGTCGTATCCTGCTCCCCGCAATGGCATTTGTTGCCACCTCTGTTTATGCACAGCCAACGCCCCCGCCCACTCCGCCCGCTCCCACGTTTGGCAATACGGTGCGCCCGTTTCTGGAAAGCACGTGCCAGCCGTGCCACAGCAATCAGCTGAAATCCGGGGGGATCAACTTTGAGGTTCTGAAGTATGCGACGGGGGTGACGGCGCAGCAGGTGGACACGTGGGAGAAGACGTCCTACGTGCTGAAGATGGGGCAGATGCCTCCGGCGGGGACGGCGAAACCGGATCCGGAAGTGGCGAAGAATGTGATGGCGGT
>CAIUOG010000160.1 GCA_903900705.1 uncultured Acidobacteriia bacterium | reverse complement strand
GGCGAAGACCCCGGCACGCCCATGTTCCAGAAGTGAATCTTTTCACCCGCGGCGGCGCTCGCCTTGCGTGCCGTAAAGCCCTCGGCGATACGGGAATCCCCCACCACCGCCGCCTCCGGCAGCTTATCGGGAAGCGTATGCAGCACCCAGAAAACGTGGAATTCCATCTGCCCCGTGGTGGAATCCGGCAGCAGATAGTTGAAGTACCAGCCACTGCGAAAAATCGCGGCGTCCACCACAAGAAACGCCAGAATCGAGAAAACGCTCCAAAGCACCGCGCTCTGAAGGGTGGCGGGCCTGCGCGCCACTTTCAGTTTCGGGGGTTTCGGGAGCTTCGGCGTCGCTGCAACCGGCTCCCGCTCCAACGTCCGCATCCAGTCCAAAAGGGCGCGCCTCCGCTCGGGCGGCAGCGCTTCTATGGCTTGCTGGATTTCAGACAGTTCCATCGGACCAGATAACCGGATCGCTGAATGCGGCTCAGATTTCCAGAATCACCGGCATGATCATGGGACGCCGCTGCGTCTCGCGGTTGATAAACCGCTTGAGATCCGTGCGGATCTTGTCTTTAATCACTCCAGGATCCGACTTTTCTTCGTCACTCGACCCTTCCAGCGTGCGCATCACCTGCTCCCGCGCGGACTTCATGAACGCCGGGTCGCCCTCCAGCGCAAAGCCGCGGCTCACAATCTCGGGCGCCGTTTCCACCTTGCCCGTGTGTTTGTTGATGGCAAGAATCGGCAGCACAATACCATCTTCGGAAATCACGCGCCGGTCGCGGATCACCATATCGCCGACCACTTCCCCCACCGCTCCGGAATCGATGCAGATCCGGCCCACCGTCACCCGCCCGGCCTTGCGCGCGCCCCGCTTGTCGATCTCGAGCACGTCGCCGGTTTCCATGATGAAGCTCTCTTCGAGCCCGATCCCGTGCAGGTGCTGCGCCAGCCGGACGTGCTTCGAAAGCTGCCGGTATTCGCCGTGCACCGGCACAAAGTACCGGGGCCGCACCAGGTTCAGCACCAGCCGGAGCTCTTCCATCGAGCCATGCCCGGAAACGTGCAGCGGCGGATTCATGCTCCCGTACATCACGTCCGCGCCGCGTTTCGAGAGGTGATCAATCATGCGGAAGATCGTCTTCTCATTCCCGGGAATGATGCGGGAACTCAGCACCACCGTATCGCCGGGGCTGATGGAGATGTGCTTATGGTTATCCACGGCCACGCGCGAAAGAGCGGACATCGGCTCGCCCTGCGTGCCGGAAATCAGCACCGTGGTCTTCGATGGCTTCGCTTCCGCAACGTCCTGCGGGCGTATCAGCACGCCATCGGGAATGTCGAGCAGTCCATGCCGGTGCGCAATCTCCGTCACCGAAATCATGCTGCGGCCCACCAGCGCGACCTTGCGACCGAACTCGTGCGAAAGGTCCAGAATCAACTGCAGGCGGTGGATCGACGAACTGAAGCAGGAAACGAAGAGCCGGCTCTCGCAGCGGTTGAAAACGTCTTCGAGGCGCGGGCGTACGGCGCGTTCGGAATCGGAGTATCCCGGGCGATCGGCGTTGGTCGAATCGGAGAGCAGCAGCAGCACACCCCGCTTGCCGTAATCGGCCAGGGTGTGAAGGTCGAACAGTTCGTTGTCGGTGGGCGTCGGGTCCACTTTGAAATCGCCCGTATGGATGATCACGCCAAGCGGAGTCGTAATAGCCATGGCGACGCAACTCACAATGGAATGCGTCACATGGATGAACTCGATGGTGAACGGTCCTATCGAAACAATGTCCTTCGGCTTCACCGGCTTCAGGGTGGGTTCGGCGACGTCATACTCTTCCAGCCGCCGTTCCACCAGCGAGAGCGTAAACGGCGTCCCATACACCGGAACATCGAATTCATCCAGGAAGAAGGCAACCGCGCCGATGTGATCCTCATGGCCGTGGGTGAGCAGCAGAGCACGGACATGCTCGCGGTTCTCTTTGAGAAACGTCAGGTCGGGCGTAACGATGTCGACGCCGAGCAGATCGTCCTCGGGGAACATCATGCCGGCATCGATTACGATGATGTCGTCGCCGTAGCGAATCGCCATCATGTGCATCCCAAACTCTCCGAGTCCACCGAGCGGGACGACTTGCAGTTTCTTATCTGACATTCTGTTTTCTTCCGTGTGCCACGCGGGATAACGGACAGGACTCACGCAGGGTATCGGGCCGGGCGAAACGGGCGGCGGTCTGTGCGTTACAAACGCGGAGGGGCAAACTAAATTCTAGCCTGTCCTGTATCGTCATGACTTGGTCACGCATCACAAGGTCAGATGCCTGAAACGAATTTGTTACTCCCCGCCATCGCAAACCGCTGGAGTCCCCGCACCTACGCGGACAAACCCATTGATCCGGAAACGCTGGCAACTTTGTTCGAGGCCGCGCGGTGGGCCGCCTCCTGTTTTGGCGAAGAACCCTGGCGTTTCGTGATCGCAACAAAGGCGGATCCGGAGAAGTTCGCCCAGGTGCTGAACCTCCTGGTGCCGTTCAATCAGGATTGGGCGAAGAACGCCTACGTGGTGGGGATCACCGTCGCAAAGAAGACCTTCACGAAGAACGGCAATCCGAACCGGTTCAACCTGCACGATGCCGGTGCAGCTTTGGCCACTCTGGCAATCCAGGCGAGCGCGCTGGGCCTTCAGGCGCACGGCATGGGCGGTTTCGACGCGCAGAAGGCTCGTACCGAGTTTGGCGTTCCCGATGACTTCGAGATCGGCGCGGCCTTTGCCGTCGGCTATGTCAACGGCTCCGCCGCCCCTCCGGAGGGGCGCACCCGCAAACCGCTTTCCGAACTTGTTTTCACCCCCACGTGGGGCGAACCGGCCCTGTAAATCAAAAAAGCCCACCTTTCGGTGGGCTTTACACCGCCCGTTTCCGGGCGATTTTGATGGGAGAATCATTTCCAACGGCTTTACAACCGCTAAAAACTTTAGTGATTGGATCTTACGGTTTTCAGCGGGCTCTCGTCAAGCGAAAACGCCACCGCAAATTTTCCACAGCGTAAACAGTTGAAATTCCAATTAGTTGCAAAAGCTGTGGAGAACCGGTGGAAAACCCGCCCGGCAGGGCCGGAACGGTCGATTTCTATCGGAAAACCCGTCCAATCCCAACCATTCAAAGCACTTCGCGTTGGCGCGACTTCACCGTCCGCTCAGGTGGAGGGAAATCATTTCGTCGCCGTCGCCCGAAGATCCGCTCCGCCGCAGCAGCACTCGGATTCCCCCGACCACCACGCCGGACACCACACAGAACGCAATTAACACCCCGCAAAGAATGAACAGATTCCAGAACAGGTTGATCGGGTTATCTTTCGGCGTCGGCGGCTTTTGCGGTACCGTGACCTCGGCCTGATACTTGATCTGCGCCAGCAACCGCTCGGCATCGTCGGCGCTCGGAGCGTTCAGCGTCAGCGCCACCAGGGGTCCCGCCCGTTTGACTGCCGTTCCTGGAATCTTCTGGAACTCGGGATACCGGTTCCGCGCCATCTCCATGGTGGGATAACTGAAAATTACAAGCGTAGTTTCCTTCCCCTTCGGACCATACTTCGCCAGCTGAGCCTCTGCGCTGAAGCTGAAGGACGCGGTCCCGGGTGAAACCACAGGAGCATACAACGCCAGACTCTCCGGCCCCACAATGTAGCGCTCCGAATTCGGTACCGCGCCGGCCGGCAGATACTTCGGCAGCGTGGGCAGCGGCGAATGCGCATACCGGGGCACCGTCGCCACAATGTGGCTGAGTTCTTCCGGCTTGATCTTATAGCCATGGAAGATGAACAGGTAGTTGCCAACCGCCACGTATTCGTCGGCATCGGTCTGGACAGCAAGGCCCATCAGCGGGGCCGGTTTCGTCTCCACCGGGCGAATGGCATCCCAGGCAGCCAGCGCGCCGGTGGCATCCGTGAAGCGGAACGCCTCAATCGTGTACTTCTCCCCGGCATCGGAGTACGGCGATTTCTCGGAATCCTGCAAACCGTACTCCGCCCAGACTTTGGCCGAGGGAATCGTCGCGGGACCGGGCTCGCCGCGGTTCCAGTGGCCGATCGTATCGGGCAGAATCGCGGAATACGCCAGAACCGGCAGGAAGAAAAGGATTTGAAGCCGCATTAGTTGTGAGACGCCACCAGAGTCAATTCTGATCCATCATAGCGGTTCGAATCCGTTCCGCCATGGCATTTTCGCCGATGGAAGCCAAACCATCCGCCGCGCCCGCCCTGTTTTCCGCCGGCTGATTCTGGCTGACCTTCCATTTCCCCTCCAGACGCGTGACCTCAATCTCGATGCCGACAATAGCCTTCAGCAACCCGGCGATATATCCCGGCGGAGCATCGGCCGGCGCCCACGGCTTCGGCTGCGACGCTTCGTGCCGGGCGGTCAGGCGGTCCAGAAACTCCCGCAGCCGTTCCGGCTCGGTATAGACGGAAAGCCGCCCATGGGCATGCACCACGGCATAGTTCCAGGTGGGAACCGCGCGGCCATGTTCCGCTTTGGTGGGGTACCAGTTCGGGCTGATATACGCCTGCGGCCCCTGAAAGATCGCCAGCGCGTCCATATCCTGCCGGCAATCCTGCCACTGCGAATTCGCCCGGGAGAGATGCCCGTTCAGCGTGCCCCGTTCCGCGTCGTACAGCAGCGGAACATGGTTCGCTGCCAGTCCGTCGGAGCCCAGCGTCACCAGAGCCGCCAGCGGAAAATCCGCCATCAACTGCCGCAGAACTTCCGGCCGGTCTTCCCGGAAATGAGGTGGCAGATACATAGACTACCGGGGCATGTTGTAGAGGAACGTCATCTGCAGCACAATGCGATCCCCTTTGAATTCCGTAGGCAGTGGTGGCAGCGGATTGGAGGCGCTGATGGCCGCCACCGCCGACTGATCCAGCGCCTTGGCCCCGGACTGCCCGTTAAACACCACCTTCGTCACCAGCCCCTGCTTCACCACCGCAAACTGCAGCACCACCTGGCCGCGCTGTCCCAGCCGGGCCGCTTCCGGATACACCGCGAACCAGTTCCGGCGGATCGCCGCAATCACCTGCAGCATATAGGGCCGGAAATCCACGCCCATGGGGTCGCTCTTCAGTTCCAGCGCCGAACGCGGACGGCCCGCCGAAGGTGGCAGATTCAGCCCCGCCCCGGAACCGGCATCATCCAGCTCACCCACCGACATCGTTCCCGGCGCGGAACCCGAACGGCTCAGGTTCCGGACCGCCTCCTGAATGCCCGGAGTCGGCATCTGGATCAGGCCCGTCGGCTTCCCGTTCCCGGCGCGCGGCGCGGGGTTCACATCCTGCAGGGCCAGTTTCTGAGTCTCCTGCGGTTGCGGGGGCAATTGGCCGGCTTTGGGCAATTGCGCGGTCTGCTGCGAGGCCGGCGCTTCGATCTTCGGCGCTTCCATCACAACCGGTTTGGGTGGTGGCGGCGGAGCCTGGGCGACAATCTGCGGCGCCGGAGGCGCAACCACCGCTTTGGCCGGCGGAGCTTTCTGCGCGGCGGGCGCGGGCGCGGGCGACTTCAGCATCGGGCGCGGCGCAATCGACTCCACCGTGAGTTCCTTCGCCAGCGGAGCCTTATTCGGCGCCTTCTGCGTCAGATCCGGCGGCGTATAAAGCGGCGTGACATGGGGAACCAGGACCTGTTCCGGAGGAAGTGGTCTATATGGTTCACCCTGAAACGTCAGCAGGCCGATGAGAACCACCACATGGAACGCCGCCGAACCCGCGCCGGACACACGCCACCGCCGCCAGTCGCCAACAGGATCTTTTTCCAGCAGGAGATTGAGTTTCGGTTCCGTATCTGTAATGTCGATTTCAGGCAGGTCTAAGGTTTCCATCCCGCGGCAAGAGTCTGGCCCACCACTCCCGCATGCTCCCCGATCTTATCAATCACCGCAAGCGCGATCTCCAGGGTTCGACGCGCCACGCGGCCATTCAGTTTCGGTTGCCTCCGGGTCTCCACCGCATCCAGAAACGCATCGAACTGGAGCTTCAATGGCTCCGCCTTTTCGATTTCCAGCTGCTCGAACGCCACGCCTTCCGCCCCGCCCACCGTGAACGAAGCGGCCGACTGATTCGCATAATCGAGTGAAATGTATTGTTGCGGCTGAAACAGGCGCAGTTTCCGAACCTTATCGGTGGAGACACGGCTGGCCGTCAGATTCGCAATGCACCCATCGGCGAACTCCAGCCGGACATTCGCAATGTCCGTTTTCGGCGAAAGCACGGAAATTCCGGCCGCCCGGATCTCCTTCAGTTCCGCGCGGGCAAACGCCAGCACGATATCGAGGTCGTGGATCATCAGATCCAGCACCACGTCCACGTCGAGACTCCGCAGCGTGAACACGCTCATCCGGTGCACTTCGAAAAACAGCGGCAGCGTGGCAAGCTTTTCGAGCGCCACCACAGCCGGATTGAATCGTTCCAGATGCCCCACCTGGATGATCCGCCCATTCCGGTCCGCCGTCTCGATCAGGCGGTCCGCCTCTTCCAGCGTGGACGCGATGGGCTTCTCGATCATCACATCGATTCCCGCTTCAAGCAGCGCACAGCCCACTTCGGCGTGGTAGCTGGTGGGCACCGCCACAATCGCCGCGTCCACCTGGCCGACGAGTTCCCGGTAATCGGTCAGCACCGCCGCGCCATGCGCAAACTCCTGCGCGCGCTTCGCGTTGATATCCACCACGAACTTCAGTTCCGCGCGAGCGTTCTCCGAAACCACCCGCGCGTGATTCTTCCCGAAGGCGCCCGCACCCACCACCGCGATTCGCTTCTTCATCCCAACGCCTCCATCCCCACTATGGCCAACCCCGCGGCGTTGGCTTTAGCGACCAGTTCGTCGCGGTCCAGCAGCAGCGTTCGACCGGCATCCACAGCCAATGCGGACGTGCCCGTTTCCACCATCGTTTCCACCGTTCCCGGGCCAACCACCGGCACGTCGAACAACAAATGCCTGCGTCTCGAAGACGCCTTCACCAGCGTCAGCCGCCTGCCTTCCACCAGACTCGCCGCGCGCCGCAGCATGGCGTCGGTACCTTCCATGGCTTCGAGCGCCACGCACGCTTTATCCGCGATAGCCACGCTCTGGCCCAGATCCAGGCTCGCCAAAGCGTGAGCAATTTTCCGCCCGTACTCGATGTCGCGCATTTCATCGGAATCCGGCCTGCGCTTCGTCACCGCGCCCATCGGGGCCAGCAGCGGCTTCAGCAGCAGCGTGGAATCCACCAGTTCAATACCTTCATCCAGCAGAACCTTCTGCACCGCGCCAATCAGCGAGTCGGTATTCTTCGAGCCCAGCGTCATCAGGACTTTGGCCAGCCGCCAGTCCGGGCGAATCGAAGAAAAGATCTTCGCGTGCTTCACCTGGCCCGCCATCATGATCCGCGTCACGCCTTCTTTGTGACAGAGATCAATCAGCTTGCTCAGTTCGCCCAGCGAGATCCAGTGGCACCGCGCGGCAGCCTGCTCCACCGCGGCCGCGGCCTCCTCGCGAATCGCGAATGCAATGGCCTCATCGCCCTGCTTCCGCGCCGTTTCCAGAGCGAGGATCGGGAAGCGCCCGTTACCGGCGATAATGCCGTACTTCATCCCTTAATCACGCCGCGTTCCGAGGCCGCGATGAACGCGAGCAGTTCCTCCAGTTCCGCGCAGGCGGGCACTTCGGCGCGAATTCGCTCCACCGCCTGCGTGGTGTTGAGACCGGAGCGCGTGAGTAAGCGCAGCGCTGTCTGCAGTGACTCAATCACCGGCTTTTCAAAACCGCGCCGCGCGAGGCCAATCGCGTTCGCACCATAGACCTGGACTTCCGGCTGATGGCTGGTGAGCGAAAACGGCATCACATCCTGCTTGATCACGCTGTACGGACCAACAAAGGAATGCCGCCCGATCCGGCAAAACTGGTGCACCCCGCTGAACGGGCTTACATCCGCCCAGTCTTCAATCGTGACGTGTCCCGCCAGCCCGACGCTGTTGCCCAGAATCACATGGTTCCCGATGCGGCAGTCATGCGCCACATGCGAGTAAGTCATCAGCAGGCAGTCGTCACCCACCACTGTTTCGAGACCGCCACCCACCGTGCCGCGATGGATCGTCACGAACTCGCGGATCTTGTTGCGGCTGCCGATTTTCGTATAGGCGAGTTCGCCTTTGTACTTCAGATCCTGCGACGCCACGCCGACCGTCGAATACGGAAAGAAGACGTTGTCCTCGCCGATCATCGTATGGCCGTCGACGTAGAGATGTGCCATCAACCGCGTCCGCGCGCCGATCTCAACGTCCGGCCCGATAACGCAGAAAGGACCGATCTCAGCCGAGGGATCAATCCTCGCGGCCGGGTCCACAATCGCTGTCGGATGGACGGGCATTACTGTGCCGGTGTTTCAGCTTCCGCGGGCTGGTTCTGGTGATCGAGCTTGTCTTCCAGCTTGCACATCACTTCAGCCTCGGCAACCACCATGCCGTCGACATAAGCCTTGCCATACATCTTCGCCACCGAACCCTTGCGCTTCATCAACTGCATTTCAAGGCGCAGCGTGTCGCCTGGCACCACGGGACGGCGGAACCGCGCGCCATCCACAGAGACCAGCAGAACCAGCTTGGAATCGCGATCCGGAATGCTCTTCAGCACCAGAATCCCGGCCGTTTGAGCCATCGCCTCCACAATCAGGACACCCGGCATCACCGGGAAATCCGGGAAATGGCCGGTGAAAAACGGTTCGTTGACCGTAACATTCTTGATGCCGACAATGCGTTCGGCTTCGAGCTCAACAATCCTGTCGACCAGCAGAAACGGGAAGCGGTGCGGCAGGATCTGACGGATCTCGTTGACGTCCATTATGGGCTTTGCGGGACTTGGCATGGAAAATGTCAGTATAACGACAACCGTTGGCTATACTTCGTAGCGAATGATGGATGGCGCTACCGCGGAACGTCCCCGGCGGGCAAGAATCCCGACGCTGGATGGCTGGCGGGCTGTCTCGATCAGTTTTGTCCTGCTGAGCCATTCCGCCTCCGGCTTCGACACTTCTGTTTATGAGGCACTGCGGCTTTTCGGCGCCAATGGCGTGTTGGTCTTTTTCGCTATCAGCGGGTTACTGATCACGAAACTGCTGCTCGAAGAGGCGGACGCAAACGGGAGAATCGCACTGCGGGCATTCTATGTACGCCGCTGTTTCCGCATTCTGCCGGTAGTCCTGCTTTACCTGGCTTTCCTCACGATCTCGGGCCTCACGCGCACGCCCGGCGAACTTGCCGCCAGCCTGTTCTTCTATCGGAATTACCTGCCCTTTAATCTGGCGGGAATTTACACATTCCACTTCTGGTCTCTTGCGGTGGAAGAGCAGTTTTACGCCTTCTGGCCGGGGCTCATGCGGCTCACCGGGAACCGTTTTGTCTGGCCGACGGCGCTCACCCTCAGCCTCGGCACTGCCGCGTGGCGCTGGGCAGCGGTGGCGCTGCATCTCATCGACACAAAGTCTGTGCCGCCAGGCAGCCGCACAGACTTCACGCTCGACAGCATGTTAATGGGCGCCCTGACCGCCTGCATCCTGCATCGCACGGAAAGCCGTCTGTGGCTGCGGCGGGCGCTGCACCCGGCGGTGTGGCTATGCCTTGCCGCCGCAACAGTCGCCCTTTGCGTTTTCACAGTGCCGTTCGGAGACTTCCTGAAAGCCACCACCATACCGCTGCTTCTGGCCGGCACCATCCTCAATCCGGACTGGCCCGTGAGCCGACTCCTGGAGCGCGAACCCATGTGCCTCCTGGGCCGCATTTCCTACAGCGTCTACATCTGGCAGCAAATGTTTCTGCTGCCCGCGTGGATTCCAAACCGGCTGGGTCCGCTGCAACTGTTCCCCTTCTCGCTGCTCGCCTGTCTTGCCTGTGCGTCGGCCAGCTACCACTGGCTGGAGAAGCCTCTCATTGCAATCGGACGCAGGCTCAGTGACCGTTATACAAAGGTGTCCATCCATGCCTGAACGAAAACGAATTGCGCTCTCCTGGAGCAGCGGCAAAGACAGTGCCTGGACTCTGCGACTGCTGCGGCAGAACCACGCGGTGGAGGTGGTCGCCCTGATCACCAGCTTCAATCAGGTCGCGGATCGCGTCGCCATGCACGCCGTGCGCCGCGAGTTAGTCGAACTGCAGGCCGAACGAGTGGGCTTACCGCTGTGGCCGGTGGAACTGCCCTGGCCCTGCCCCAACGGCGTCTACGAGGAACGCATGGGGGCCATGATGCAACGCGCGGCCGCTGCGGGGATTGAGGCAGTGGCGTTCGGTGACCTGTTCCTGCGCGACATCCGGGATTATCGTGAGCGGCAGATGAAGGATACCGGGTTGGAGCCGCTGTTCCCGCTATGGGATCTGCCGACAGCTGCGCTGGCGAGGGAGATGATCGACGGTGGAGTGCAGGCGAAGATCACCTGCATCGACCCCGCGAAACTTGACCGATCATTCGCAGGACGGGACTTCGACCGGAGTCTGCTGCGGGACCTGCCCCACGGCATCGACCCCTGCGCCGAAAACGGAGAATTCCACACCTTCGTCTGGCACGCGCCGGGCTTCAGCGCGCCGATCCACGTCCAATCCGGAGCAATCGTGGAACGCGACGGCTTCGTTTTCGCGGATCTTCAGACTACGTAGAGAAAAACCTACTTCTTACCGCCGCTGGCGGTTTCAAAAACCTTCTGCGCCATCGCGTCCACCACCTTGGCTTCGTTGCGAGCCATCTCATAGTAGGCGGTCTTCAGCAGCTGGTCCTTGCGCTCAATCAGGGTCTCGCGGATCGACTGCTGCGCGCGCGGGTCGCTCAGGTCGCGCTGGCCGGCCGGTTCCTTCGAGATCATCTTCAGGATGCGATAACCATCGGGCGTGTGGATCACCGGCGACAACTGGCCCGGCTGCAGAGAGAGCACAAGCTTCCGGAGTTCCGGACTGGTCTTGTCGAGCGAGCTTTCCGGCAGGAAGCCCAGATCGCCGCCATTCGGCGTGGTCTGCGGATCTTCCGAATAGTTCTGCGCCACCATGGCGAAATCCTCGCCCTGCCGCAGCCGGGCTTCAATCGCCTTGATCTTGCGCGCGGCTTCGTCGTCGGACTTCGCCTTGTCGTTCTTCAGATTCCGCACGTTGGGATCGGCACGCGGCGTCACCACAATCTGCGCCATGTGGACTTGCGGCTCCGGCAGGTTGAAGCTGCCGCGGTTGGCGTTGTAGAAGGCGGCGACATCGGTGTCCGAGATGTTGATCTTCGAAGTGATGTCCTTGTTGAACAGCTTCTTGATGCTCTCGTCCTTGCGGATGCGCGCCTTCAGCTCGTCGATGGTGAGGCCCCACTGCTGCAGCTGTTTATCGAATTCTTCCTTCGTGTAAGGCGTCTTCAGTTCATTCAGCCGCGCCTCCACATCGGCGTCGGTCGCCACCAGGCCGGCCTTCTCGGCCCGCTGGAGCATGATCTCGTTATCGATCAGAGACCGGAGGATTTCGAGGCGGCGCAACTGCACCTGGTCCTCGCTCTCGCCCTCCGGCTTGCCAGGAAACTGAGACTTGTAGGTTCGGTCGACGTCGGCGTAAAGGACCGGTCGCCCGTTGACGGTAGCCGCCACGTCCGGAGGAATCGAACCCTTACAGCCTGTCAAACAAGCCGCCAGAAAAGCGCAACTGCTCAAAATTACGGCGGTCGCCGCAGTTCGGATGGTCTTCATCGATGAACCCTCATTATAATGACCCTTAACCCATGAGAGTAGGAATAATCGGCACGGGAGCAATTTCCCACATGCACGCCCGGGCTTACCGCAACATCGGATTCGAGATTGTTGCCTGCACGGACATCAGCGAAAAGTACGGCCAGGCCTTTGCGGAGAAGCACGGCGGCGTGTTCGTCCCCACCTACGAAGAGCTCTGCCGGCTGCACAACGTCGACTACGTGGACGTCTGCACTTTCCCGGACTTCCGCCTGCAGCCGCTGAAGATCTGCGCCGAGACCGGCAAAGCGATTCAGGTCCAGAAACCGATCTCGACCAACCTCGCCACCGCCCGCGAAATGGTCGAAACCGCCCGCGCCGCCGGCATCACGCTCGGCGTGGTGAGCCAGCACCGGTTTGACGATTCCACCCTGTTCATGAAGCGCGCCATTGAAGCGGGCCGCCTGGGCAAGCTGATCCAGTGCGACGCCTACGTCAAGTGGTTCCGCTCCGCCGAGTACTACAGCCGCCCCATCAAAGGCAGCTGGGCCGTGGAAGGCGGCGGCGCGCTCATCAACCAGGCGATCCACCAGATCGACGTGCTGCGCTGGCTGGCCGGGCCCGTCGAAAACCTCTATGCCATGTGGCAGCTGGGCGCGCTGCACAAGATCGAGTCCGAAGACGTGGTGAACGCCCTGCTCCGCTTCCGCAACGGCGCGACCGGCATCATTCAGGCCTCCACAGCCATGTGGCCCGGCTACTCCGAACGCGTCGAGATCCACGGCGCCAAAGGCACCGCCATTCTGACAGGCGACAAGCTCACGCACTGGGACGTGAAGGACGACGAAGAGGCTAACGCGGCGGACCCCGCGCCCGTAGCCAGTTCCGTAGCCAGCGGCGCGAGCGACCCCATGGCGATCTCGCTCGAACCCTTCGAACGCCAGTTCCTCGACTTCGCCGACGCCATCAAAAACAAGCGCAAACCGCTGGTGGCCGGCGAGGAAGGCTGCGACGCCCTCGAAATCGTGGAACGGATTTACAACGCCTGCAGGCAGGCCTAAACACCATGAAACCCGAAATCTCTCAGGCACTGTTTGACCGCGCACAGCTCTCCATCCCGGGCGGAGTCAATTCCCCGGTTCGCGCCTGGCGCGGCGTGGGCGGCACGCCCCGCTTCATCCAGAAGGGAGAAGGCTCCCACCTGTTCGACGTTGATGGCAATGAGTACATCGACTACATTGGCTCCTGGGGTCCGCTGTTGCTGGGCCACCGGCATCCCGAGATTCTCGACGCCATCCAGGGCGCTCTGGCGCGCGGCACCAGCTTTGGCGCGCCCACGGAACTCGAAATCGAACTCGCCGAACTGATCCGCGAATTCGTGCCCTCCATGGAAATGGTCCGCATGGTGAATTCCGGCACCGAAGCCACCATGAGCGCGCTGCGCGTGGCGCGCGGCTTCACCAATCGCGACATCACCATCAAGTTCGAGGGCTGCTACCACGGGCACGTGGATTCGCTCCTCGTGAAGGCGGGCTCCGGCGTGGCTACGCTCGGATTGCCCGATTCCCCCGGCGTGCCCAAAGGCTTCAGCGACACCACGATCACGCTGCCCTACAACAACGTGGAGGCCCTGGAGCAGGCGTTCCATGCGCACGGCGACAAGATCGCGGCCGTCATTGTGGAACCGGTCTGCGGCAACATGGGCTGCATCCCGCCAAATGCCGGCTACCTCGAAGCCATGCGCCGCATCACGGAACGCCATGAAGCGCTGCTGATCTTCGACGAAGTGATGACCGGCTTCCGGGTTGCTCCCGGCGGCGCGCAATCGCTCTACAACATCAAGCCCGATCTGACGACGATCGGGAAGGTGATCGGCGGCGGACTGCCCATCGCCGCGTATGGTGGCCGTAAGGACATCATGACGTTCGTCGCGCCCAGCGGCCCCATCTACCAGGCCGGGACACTGTCCGGTAACCCGCTCGCGGTGTCAGCCGGGCTTGCCATGCTGCGGCATCTGCAGGCGCATTCGGAAGTCTACGAGCAACTGAACCAGGCTACCGCGCAACTGGCGGCGTGCGCGCCGGAAAGCCTCACGGTGAACCGCGTGGGATCGATGATGACCTGGTTCTTCACCGACCAGGCCGTGACCGACTACGATTCGGCTAAGACCAGCAATACCACGCAGTTCGGCAAGTTCTTTCACGCAATGCTCGAACGTGGAATCTACCTGCCGCCCTCGCAGTACGAAGCACTGTTCGTGTCCACAGCGCACACGGAAGCGGACATCGCCCGCACCGTGGAAGCGGCCCGCGAGAGCTTCGAAATCGCTCTGAACTAAGCGCCCGAAAGGGCGCTTACGCGTTCATTAAGGCGAGTTCGGCCAGGTCCAGGCGGCCGGTGTAAATCGCCATGCCGACGGCGGAGTGAATCTTCATCGCATCCAGCGCCTGAATATCTTCGAGCGTGGTGATGCCGCCCGCGGCGGTGATCTCCAGGTTGGTGGCGGCGCGCAGGCGTCGGAACCAGTCGAGGTCGGTGCCCTGCATCATGCCTTCCTTATCGACATAGGTGCAAAGGAAGCCGGAGCAGTACTGCTCCAGCTGACGGATCACTTCTTCCGCCGTGAAGTCCATCGCCTGCCGCCAGCCTTTGACCACAATGCGACCGTCTTTGGAATCGAGCGCCAGTACCACGCGGTCCCGACCGATCTCATCGACCAGCTCTTTCAGGAAGCCGAAGTTCGGACCCGTCGCCCGAAACGCGGCGGTCCCGACAATCACCTTAAACGCGCCCTGCTTCACCAGAGCCTCCGCCCGTTCCACGGTGCGAACGCCGCCGCCGACTCGAACCACGGCGGTTCCGGCCAGCATCTCCACCAGGCCATCATTGGCGCCTTTACCCATGGCGGCATCGAGATCGATCACCTGAATCTGGGGGAATGCCGCGAACTTCTCGCGCATCGCCGACGGGGTATCGCCCTCCAGCGCCTTCTCGCGCCCCTGCACGAGCTGGACGACCTTGCCGTCCATCAAATCAATACACGGAATAATCAAATGGTTTTCCTGTTTTAACGAACCGGGTTGTATCGGACCGGGATGCCGGCGCGTTCGAGGTGCTCTTTCAGATCGTCGACGGTATAAGTCCCGTAATGAAATATGGATGCGGCAAGTGCGGCATCGGCTTCACCCTCCGTGAGGACCTTCACGAAGTGATCGGGTTCGCCGGCTCCCCCGGATGCTATCACGGGGATGTGGGTCGCTCTCGACACGCCGCGGGTGAGGTCGCAATCGAAGCCGGTCTGCACGCCATCGGTGTCCATGGAAGTGAGCAGGATCTCCCCCGCCCCGAGTTCCTCGCCGCGCGCGGCCCATTGGATGGCGTCGATCCCTTCATCGTCACGGCCGCCCCGGGTGTAGACGTGCCACTGGCCCACGCCGTGACGGCGGGCGTCGATGGCAAGCACCACAGCCTGCGCGCCGAACTCTTCGCTGAGTTCGGTGATGAGTTCCGGGCGGCGGATGGCCGCGGTATTGACCGAAACCTTGTCGGCGCCGGACATGAGGATGGTGCGGGCATCGGCAATGGAGCGGATGCCGCCGCCCACGGTGAGCGGAATAAAGACCTTCTTCGAGGTGCGCGCCACCACATCGGCCATGATGTCGCGGGCGTCGCTTGAAGCGGTGATATCGAGAAATACCAGCTCATCGGCGCCCTGCTGGTTGTAACGATCAGCCAGTTCCACCGGATCGCCCGCATCCCGCAGGTTCACAAAATTCACGCCTTTGACGACACGGCCGGCCGTCACGTCGAGACAGGGAATGATTCGTTTTGCAAGCATTAGAGCTCCACGAAGTTTCTGACGATGGCGAGCCCGAGCGGGCCGGACTTTTCCGGATGGCACTGCACGCCGAACACGTTGCCGGATTCGAGGACAGCGGTGTATGGAATCGTGTAAGTGCAGGTGGCCGCCGCCTGCTCCACCACCGGCACATAGTAGCTGTGCGCGAAGTAGACGTGCGGACGCTCCGGCAGCCCGGCCAGGAGCCTGGAGGGTTTCACCAGATCCAGCTGGTTCCAGCCCATATGGGGCACGCGCGCCGAGATGTCGAACCGTTTGACGGTACCGGGGAAGATGGCGAGGCCATCCTGACCCGGCGCTTCTTCGCTGCTTTCGAACAGGCCCTGCAGCCCGAGGCAGATGCCCATGAAAGGCACGCCCGCTTTGATGCGGCCAATCAGGGCCGAACGAACATCGAGTTCATCGAGCGCCCGCAACATCTGCCCGAAATGGCCGACACCAGGCAGAATGATCTTTGTCGCGCGTTGCAGACCGGCCGCGTCGTGAACCAGTTCATACTGCGCGCCGATTTCATCGAGCGTGTTCTGCACGGAGCGGATGTTGCCTGCCCCGTAGTCGAAAATCGTAATCACAGCAGCCCCTTGGTGGAGGGCAGCTGATCTTTCAATTGCTCATCCATGGAGCAGGCATAGCGCATGGCTCGCGCCCAGCATTTGAAGATGGCTTCCAGCTTGTGGTGATTCGAGCGGCCATAGAGGATTTTGGCGTGGAAGTTCGCGCCCGCGTGGTGCACGAAGCCATCGAAGAAATCGGGCACCAGTTCGGACTGGAGATCGCCCACCAGACGCACCTTGACGCGGTCTTTGTAGACCAGCGCGGGCCGCCCGCCCAGATCCACGGCCACCACACAGAGCGTTTCGTCCATGGGGAGCACGAAGTAACCGGCCCGGTTGATGCCTTTGCGGTCGCCCAGAGCCTTGGCGAAGAGCTGGCCGATGACAATGCCGACATCTTCCACGGTATGGTGCTGGTCCACGTCCAGATCCCCGGCGGCTTTGAGCTTCAGATCAAAGCCACCATGCTTCGTGAACAGTTCCAGCATGTGATCGAAGAAGCGGATGCCGGTGGAGATTTCGTACTTCCCCTTGCCTTCGATCTTCAGTTCCCCGGTGATCTGCGTTTCTTTGGTATCGCGCTGAATTTTAGCGGTTCTGGGCAATTGCGGCCTCCAGTTGATTGATGTCGTCGAGCACGGCCACGGCGCCCTGCGCGCGCAGCAATGCCACCAGTTCGTCGTAGCGCGGATTGGCGCGGGCGGCGATGCCGATGAAAGGCACGCCGGCGTTAGCGCCCGCGCGGGCATCGTCCACCGTATCGCCCACATACCAGCATTTTTCGTGGGGCACGGTCTGGCGGATCTTAATCAGCCCTTCGGGATCGGGCTTGGTATTGATCACGTCATCCGACCCGATCACGGGGTCGAAGACCTCCGGGCAGAAGCGATTGAGCGTGACGTGCGCTTCCCACCGCAGACGCCCGGTGAAGACCGCGAGGGTGTGGTGGGCGGCAAGGCGGGGGAGCAGGCCGTCTTTCGCGATCCATTCCTCGAAGCGGATGAGTCCGTCCGTGGTATCGTCCCCATGAAAGATGGTCTGGAATTTTTCGACAACGGCGTCGAAGGGAACTTCCACGCCACGGTCGGCGATCATATGGCTGGAGAGCTTCCAATCATCGTTGTAGCCGCCACGGTTTTTCCAGTCCTGAATGTCGGCGCGGGAGGGTTCCCAGCCGGTGAAATGCTTCACCGTGGCCTGAATGGTGGCTCTGTAAGATTCACCGACTTCCACCAGAACGCCATCCATATCGAACACGATTAAGTCTTTGGCCATATGCGCTCCAGTTCTTCCAGCACCCGCTTCGCCTGCGCCACCGTGCCAACGGTAATGCGCACGCCGCCGGGGATCTCATAGCTGCGGTCGCGCACCAGGATCGAGTGGGCGCGCAGGGCATCCCGCACTTCGAGGGCGCGGCCGCCGAAATAGCCGAGGATGAAGTTCGCTGCGCTGTTCGCGCAGGTAATGCCGAGGCGATCAAAACCCGCGCGCAGCAGTTCCCGCGCTTCGAGGGCTTCGGCCACGTAGCGATCAATGTAAGCCGTGTCTTTGACGGCCGCTTCCGCCGCCAGCGCCGCCAGCACGTTCACGCTGTAGGGCGACTGCGCCTTGTGCAGAAAGGCCACGTTCTCCGCCTGTGAGAACATGCAGCCCATCCGCATGGCCGCCATGCCGTAGACCTTGGAAAAGGTTCGGCTGACAAAGAGATTGGGGTACTGCCCGACAAGGCCCAGCGCGGTGACGCCGCAGAACTCGAAATAGGCCTCATCCATTAACACCGCCGCGTGGGGTGCGGCCTGGAGAATCTGTTCGATGGCCGGGAGCCCGATGGCGGTGCCCGTGGGATTGTTGGGATTCGAGATGAGCAGCGCCTTCGTGGCGGGAGTGATGGCCGCGAGCACGTCCGCCAGCGGGAATTCCACGGCGGGCGGAACGTAGGCCACTTCCACGACCTTCGCGCCGGCCACCTCGGAATAGAAGCGGTACATGGCGTAGGAAGGGCGGAGGATGATGACTTCGTCGCCATCATCCACATAAGTGTTGACGAGCACCTGGATGGCCTCATCGGTGCCGTTGGTGAGCAGCATCTCTTCGGAGCGGACGCCGAAGAAGGCCGAAAGCGTGGCGCGCACGCTGGTGTAGTCGGGGTAGACCGTGAGGCCTTCCGCGGTGAGACCGTTCTTCAGCGCTTCAATGACGGCGGGCGAGCAGCCCACGGTGTTCTCATTGAAGTCCAGCCGGACTTTGTCGTGCCGGTTGCCGGTGGGCGGGTGATACGGCGCCATGGCCACCACAGCGGGGCGGGGCTTAATTGGCAAGGCGGACCTCGACCGAGCGGGCGTGGGCTTCCAGCCCTTCGGCGCGCGCGAGGGTGGTGATGGCCGGAGCGAGTTTGGCCAGCGCCTTCGCGTCGAGGTGCTGCACCGAGATCACCTTCACATAATCGGTGGCCGACAAGCCGCCGCGCAAACGACCCACGCCGCTGGTGGGCAGCACATGATTTGGGCCGGAGGCGTAATCGCCCGCCGCTTCCGGGCTGAACGGACCGACGAAGATACTGCCGGCGTGACGGATCTGCGGAATCAGCTCTTCATGGTGGATGGAGAGGTGTTCGGGCGCGAAATCATTCGAGAGTCCCACGGCCTCATCGAGCGATTTGACGACGATAATGGCGCTGTTCTTATCGATGGCCTGACGAGCCACGGCGGCTGTCGAGAGAGTCTTCAGCTGGCGCTCGATTTCCGTGGCGACCTGTTTGGCGAGCTTCTTTGAAGTAGTGAGCAGAATCGCGCTGGCGTCGGTATCGTGCTCGGCCTGTGCCAGCATGTCGGCGGCGAAAAACTTCGGGTCGCCCTCGGCGGCGATGATGAGAATCTCCGTGGGGCCGGCCACGAAGTCGATGCCGACCTCACCCGCGAGCAGCTTCTTGGCGGCGGCGACGTAGATGTTGCCGGGGCCGACGATGCGATCCGCGCGGGGGACGGTTTTGGTGCCGTAGGCGAAGGCGGCGATGGCCTGCGCGCCGCCCATCTGGAAGACCTGCCGGACGCCCAGAATATGGGCGGTGCCAAACACCTCATCGACCGCTTTGGGGCAGGCGATGCAGACGTTCTTTACGCCCGCCACGAGAGCCGGGACGGCGGTCATGATGACGGTGGAAGGCAGCGGGTAACGGCCGGCCGGGATGTAGGCGGCGACGGTATCGAGCGGGCGGACGATCTGACCGAGGCGGCGACCGGGACCGAAGGCTGCGCTGTATTCCTTCGGGATCTGGCGCTC
This sequence comes from uncultured Acidobacteriia bacterium, assembly GCA_903900705.1. GTDB lineage: Bacteria > Acidobacteriota > Terriglobia > Bryobacterales > Bryobacteraceae > BOG-234. The sequence goes on along the minus strand of CAIUOG010000160.1, from coordinate 2,810 downwards.
CGCATAGGCGCGGACGTTGGCGGCGGCGATTTCCACCGCCGACCGGAATTCAGGCGTGAGGCGCGCGGCGGCTTCGGCCAGTTCCTTTTCCGGAACGCGGACGGACTTGCGCTCCAGCTGGTCAAACTGGCGGGCATACCCGAGCAGCCCTTTGTCGCCCCGGGTGCGGACGGCTTCGAGGATGGGGAGGACGGCGGTCTCCGCCTCCGTCATGCGGGCAGCGCGACGGGCCAGAACCTTGCCCATCGCCTTCGATTCAAGAATTCGGATCATCGTCTGCAACTCCGCCTTACATTACGATCTTGTTGAGGGGATACTCCACAATGCCTTCCGCGCCGGCCTGCTTCAGCCGCGGGATGATGAGGCGCACGGTGGATTCGTCCAGGATGGTGTTGACCGCGAGCCATTCGCCATCGCTCAAATGCGAGACGGTGGGGCGTTTGAGCGCGGGAAGAACCTGCAGCACGGATTCGAGGCTGTCTTTGTGGACGTTCAGCATGAGGCCGACTTTGCCGAGCGCGGCAATGGCGCCATCGAGCAGGAGTTTGAGGTCTTCCAGTTTTTTGCGCTTCCAGTCATCGGCCCAGGAGGTTTTGTTGGCGATGAGCTGGGTATTCGATTCGAGAACGGTTTCCACGATGCGGAGCTTGTTGGCGCGCAGGGAGGAGCCGGTTTCTGTAACTTCCACGATGGCGTCAGCCAGTTCGGGCGGCTTGACTTCGGTTGCGCCCCAGCTGAATTCGACCTTCGCTTTGACGCCGTTGGCTTCGAGGTAGCGTTTGGTGGTGGCCACCAGTTCGGTGGCGATGACCTTGCCTTCGAGGTCTTTCACGGTCTGCACGGGGCTGGATTCGGGGACCGCGAGCACCCAGCGCACCTTGCCGAAGCTCTGCTTGGCGTAGATGAGGTTGGCGACGGTTTCGACTTCCGCGCCGACTTCGGAGACCCAGTCCAGCCCGGTGAGCCCGGCGTCGAGGATGCCGTCTTCCACGTAGCGGGCCATTTCCTGGGCGCGGATGAGCATGCATTCCATTTCGGGGTCATCGACCACGGGGAAATAGGAGCGGGAGCTGGTGGTGATGTTGAAGCCCGCGCGACGGAACAGGTCGACGGTCGCGTTCTCCAGACTGCCTTTGGGGATGCCGAGTTTGAGCTTCATTTATTTGGTGCCTCCGTAAACTGCGTTCGGGTCGTAGGTGCGTTCTTCGGTTTCGATCCACTGGCCGTCTTTGAGGGTGCGGTAGAAGCAGCTCTGGTAACCGGCGTGGCAGACGCCGGGGCCGAGGGCCTCCACCTGGATGAGGAGGGTGTCGTCGTCACAATCGGTGGAGATTTCGATCACACGGAGGACGTGGCCGGAGCTTTCGCCCTTCATCCAGAGCTTGTTGCGGGAGCGGCTGTAGAAGGTCACGTTGCCGCTTTCGAGCGTTTTGTGCCAGGCTGCTTCATTCATGAAGCCCACCATGAGGACGCGCTTCGTGGCGGCGTCCTGAACGACGGCGGGGAGAAGGCCGTCCAGTTTCGTGAAGTCAAGTTTCGTCATGTTGTGATACGCGTAGCAACCCTCGCGCTGCCTGCCTCTGCGAACGACACGGGCGCAAATAAAAATGCCCGCCGGTTGCGCGGCGGGCATCCTTTCGTTGGAATTACAAAATCGATTAGGACAGGACCCGTCGCACACTGATTGCCCGATGGTGATGGTGGTGCGGCCGGGCTGCGAAGGTCACTGCCATACACCAAAAGTATACCAAAAGCGGTTTTGAGAGCCGGAGGCGGCCCTCCGGGGCTGCGAAAAACGTGTAAAAACCGGGCCAAAAGGCGCCTGGGAGGCGTAGATTCCCGGGTGTTTCGAGATGCATTCGCAGCAGGCTTCCGGAGGTCGCCCTCTTATTTTCAATCACATGGCAGGTTCGTTCCGCAAATTTTTACTATTTCGACGCAAAAGAAGGAGACTGGCGAGGGAGCGATTGTACTGACGGACGAAGCGGGTTTCGAAGCTATTGAGGAGATGGAGGCACCGGGAGTTGTCGGCGAGGTGACGGAAGGCGAGGCCGGTGATGGCGGCGGGCGCGAGGGCCAGGCGGTCGGGACTGACGCCGAGGCGGTTTTCCTCATGGGTGAGGTTGGTGCGTTCGATGTTCCAAAGACGCCACAGACGCCAGCGGCAGACGGTCATATTTTCAACGAGGTCGCGTTCGACCTGGGTGATGGGCAGGAACTGGTTCCGCATGGCTTCAGCGAGTCGGGAGAACCGGACCGGGGATTCGCAATCGAGGGCGACAGTACCGGCGAGCAGGCCGTGGTGAACGGCGTTGCGGGCGGGGGCCGCGCTGCGCTTCTGTTCGCTGCGGTTTTCTTCGCTGTGCTTTTCTTCGCTGTGCTTTTCGGGGCTGTGCTTTTCGGGGCTGTGCTTTTCGGGGCTGCCGGTGGTATTTTTTGTGGTCATATATGCGGTTTGAGGGTCGCACGGGGGGAGATTGCGACGGAGGCCGGCGCGGGGGGGCGGTTCTTTGTTTTTATTGGTTTAGGGGGTGGATTTTATTGAAAGATTTTTGTGAACGGGAGGCGGACGCCAGCGCTCAACGACTCCGGTCAACTCCTCCGCTCCACTACAGGTAACTGAGAAACCAGTACTGGTTCCGTCTTTTGAACTCGCCATACCATTTGCAAAGCGGGTACAGCGCCAGCACCACACCGAGCCAGATGGCATAGACCACCGGGAGATCGTAGCCATATCCGGCGGGGAATGGATTGCGGGAACGGGCGGCCACGAATGGATCCTGAAAGAGCCACGTCGCTTTTCCGAATTG
>CAIUOG010000159.1 GCA_903900705.1 uncultured Acidobacteriia bacterium | reverse complement strand
TCGTCAACTCCGAGTCCTACGGCACGCTTTCCACGCGCCCCGCGGATACCAATTACTGTGTCTCCGTGCTGGCGGAATCATCTTCCCTCATCCGGATGGAAGACTTCGGCGAACCGTACGACCTGCCGTTCTTCGCCCCGGGGGCAACCGCCACCAGCTTTATGCCGCTCTCCGGCGGCACCGACGGCGCCTGGGATGGTTCGGAATTCACCAACGCTCTGGTGGAAATGGTGACGGATGAATCCTCTCCGCTGTCTTACCTCGCGCCGGATTTCTTCAATATTCTCTGCATCCCCGCCGCCGCCGAGATGGACCCCGGCGCGATGGGCGCGGTCTACGCCGCGGCCGGCGTCTATTGCGCCGTCAAGCGAGCCTTCCTGATTGTGGACATTCCCTCTTCGGAAAAGGTGCGGACGCCGCAGCTGATGGCGGACTGGCTGGACAACAACCTGCAGTTCTATAACAAAGACTGCTCGGCCGTTTACTATCCCAGACTGCAGCTGGCAGACCCTCTGAACAACTACCGGCTCCGCGAAGTTGGTTCCAGCGGAACCCTGGCCGGTGTTTACGCGGCTACGGATGCCGCGCGCGGCATCTGGAAAGCGCCCGCCGGCACCCAGGCGGTCGTCTCCGGAGCCACCCCGGCCTACGTCATGAAGGACGCCGATAACGGGCTCCTCAACCCGCGCGGCATCAACGCCATCCGCAGCTTCCCGGTTTACGGTGTGCTCAGCTGGGGCGCGAGAACCCTCCGCGGCGCGGACGCCCTGGCCGACCAGTGGAAGTACATTCCGGTTCGCCGCGTCGCCCAGTACATCGAAAACAGCCTGTTTACGGGCCTTACGTGGGCCGTCTTTGAGCCCAATGACACGCCGCTCTGGGGCGCGATTGTGGCCAACGTCACGGCGTTCATGAACGACCTGTTCCGGCAGGGAGCCTTCCAGGGTTCGTCGCCCACCGAAGCCTACTTCGTCCGGTGCGACAAGACCACCACGACGCAATTCGACATTGACCGCGGCCGGGTCAATGTGGTGGTTGGCTTCGCACCGCTCAAGCCCGCTGAATTCGTGATCGTCCAGATTCAGCAGATTGCTGGCCAGACCGCTTCCTAGACCACATCGCCGCATAGAGAGGACATATAAATGCCAGCACCGGAATTTAAAGCCAACGCGTCGCGCTGGGATCCCTACAAGAACTTCCGCTTTCGCGTGAAGTGGGATAACAAATATGTGGCGGGTATCAGCAAAGTGGGCGCGCTGACCCGCACAACGCAGGTAGTGGAGCATCGCGAGGGTGGTGACCCGAGCGTAAAACGTCGCAGTCCCGGCCAGAGTTCCTATGCGGCCATCACACTCGAACGGGGCGTCACGCACGATCCCGAATTCGAACTGTGGGCGAATAAGGTCTGGAACTACAAGAACTCCACCGCCGCTATGGATTCGGCCAACAAGCTCGTCTCGCTGAAGGATTTCCGCAAGGATATCGTCATCGAGATGTACAACGAAGCCGGCCAGAAGGTCGTGGCTTACAACGTCTACCGCTGCTGGATTTCCGAGTTCAAGGCTATGCCGGACCTCGACTCCAATGGCAATGCCGTCGCCATCCAGTCCATCAAGCTGGAAAATGAGGGCTGGGACCGGGATGTGTCGGTCACGGAACCGACCGAAGAATCGTTCTAGCGCGCGTCGCCTGAAATCTGAGCCGTGCTGCCGCTGAGTACCCAACAGATCGTTGCCGTCTGGGAAAGAGGTCAGGCCGCGTCGAATCCTGATCTCGGTCTTCTGCTGCTGAGCGCGGCTTTTCCCCGGATCCCGGTGAAGGATCTGCTCTCACTCACTCTGGGGCAGCGCGACGCCTGCCTGCTCCGGCTGCGGGAGCTGACCATCGGACCCGAACTGAATTGCCTCACCGAGTGTCCGGGCTGCCGGGCGCACGTTGAAGTGGAAGCCCGCTGCAGTGACATCACATTTTCCGATCTGAAGACGCCCGTCGTGATGAGCCACCAACTCAATCAGGACGGGTTCCACCTTGAGTTCCGCCCCGTCATCATGCGCGATCTGCTGGCCATCCGGGGCTTCCCCGAGGTGGGCGGAGCGCGCGAAACCCTGCTACGCCGGACCATCACGACTGCCTCCCATGATGGCCAGCCCGTCGATATTTCCGAAATTCCCCCGGCTTTGATCGGGAAACTGGGTGACATTCTGGGTGAGCAGGATCTGCAGTCCGAAGTGCGGTTCCGCCTGACCTGTCCGGAGTGCGGCCATTCGTGGGCGAGCCTGTTCGATGTGGTTTCGTTCTTCTGGAAAGAAATCACCGTGCGGGCCCAGCGGTTTCTTTCCGAGGTACAGCAACTTGCGCGCGCTTATACGTGGAGTGAGAGCGAGATTCTGGCCATGAGCACGGCGCGCCGGCGCTTTTATCTGGATGCGATCTCGTGATGGACGATTACTTCAGCCGCGTTGCAGGTCGGTCGATTGGCGCACTCCGCGTGGTCTGGCCGATGGGCCGCTCACGGTTTGTTCCCGAAGACGCCGAGGCGCAGTTCACGTGGGATGAGGAGACGGTGGAAAGCGAGCCGGCCGCTTCTTCGGAGCCCCGTCCCGAGCCACCCCCGGACCCACCACCCACCCCTCCACGCCCGCCGGGGGTGACGCCCGTTCCCGGCGGGAAGGATTTGGGCGCTCGTCATCCGTCTGAATCCGGAAAACGCGACAGTCTGGCTTCTGCCCGGGACCGGGTCGGTGAATCCGGGCCGGCAACTTTGGGCCGGAGTGTGGCGTCGCCCGTGCAGGTTCAGGCATCGCAGGCAGCGAGTTCGGTGTTGGCTGGTGCGGCGGCTTTTGCGCCCGGGGATCGTGTCGATACGCCCCTGGAGGCGGCTGTGGACCGGGTGGCTTCGGGATTATCACCGTCCGGCGTTGAGAAACAGTTGCGACGTGGCGAGGCTGGTGCAGCGATTCCGAGTCGCCTGGAATTGGAATTGGGCTTGCGGCCTGCCGGCATTCCGGTAAATCAACAGGTGGGGGAGTCGGGTACGATTCAGGCACCGGGTTCGGCTGGGGAGTCCATTCCGGATCAACTCGAAGCAGGGTCGCCGCCGTCCGCCACTCAGACGAATGTACGGGTTCCGGATGCTGGTCTGATTCAAATGTCCGTGCGTACGGACGAGACTCTCGCTGATATCGCCACGCCCCGCGCGGTTGGTAAGGCGGTTGCGAACCGTTTAGAGTTGTCGGGCATTCCGACAAAGGTACAGGTTCGCGGGGCCGTTGGGGAGTCCATTCCGGATCAACTGGAAGCAGTGTCGCCGCCGTCCGGCACT
>CAIUOG010000158.1 GCA_903900705.1 uncultured Acidobacteriia bacterium | reverse complement strand
GGCGTTTCCCCAGCGCGGCCCAGTTCCAGGCGGCGCTGCATGAATGGCAGCAACTGGCGCAGCCGCGGAACGTCGCGGCCGGAGGTGATGCCGCGCAGGATCCGGACGCCACAAGGCGGACCGCGTATGCACCGGCTGATGAGCAGACGCGGCGGACCGCGCCGCCCCCGCCTTTGCCCGTCGCACAGCCCGGCGCGAGGCCCGCCCGGTGGGGGCCGAAGGGCATCACCACCTCCGCCGGTTTCACCGGGGAACTGAGGCGCATCAGCATTATCGCGAGCGTGGTGGCGTTTCTTGCCGCGGTCTTCCTGATCGTGTATGAGATCCGCATGTGGAACAACGCCGAGGCGCTGCGGAAGCAGATTGATTCCGGCCAGCTGGCGGCGGATGAGGGCGCGAAACTCTACCGGGAACTCGCGAAAAAGAGCTTCGGCTCGTGGCTGCTCTACCCCGCGCGCAACAGCCTGAAGGAACGCTACGTGGCGGAAGCCGACCGAGTGATCGCCGATTACCGCGAAGCCAGCGAAAGCACGCCTGTCTATTCCCGCGACTGGAAGCGCGCCCAGGCGGCACTCGCGCAGGCCATTTCCATCGCCCCGGACGATAAGGCGATTCGCGGCAAAGCCAAGCTGGTGGACGGTCATCTGCGCCTGCGCGCCGGGGACCTGAAAGCGTCCCGGTCCGCCTTTGAAGAAGCTCGTTCTCTGCTGCCGAATTCCGCCGACCCGCACCTGGGGCTGGCGCTCATTCACATGAGCGAAAGCGACCTCGACCAGGCCGAAGACGAATTGCAGCAGGCCCAGCGCAACGGGTTCCGGCCGGGGCGGCGGGAACAAAAGGCTCTGGCCGACGCGTACCGCAAGCGGGGCGAGCGCTGGATCGCGGAGGCGAAACGGGCGCACGACATCGACAAGATGCAGGACGCGCTGAAGCATGCCGATACGGATCTGGAGCATGCCCAGGGGCTCTACAGTTCCGTCGCGCCGTTCCTCAACGGCATTCAGCTGGCTGAGAAGGTTTCGCAGGAGCGGGAGCAGGCCCTGAAGTCGCTGGCGGCGGCGCAACAGGCGACCGCCCTGCCCGCGTCCACAAAGAACGATCTGAAATCCGACCCGAAAGCGAACCCCTGAAATGGCCGTTACGCGCAGCACCCCTGAATCCCGCGCCGCCGCGCGTTCCGCCGGTTCGGCCACGCGCGTTCGCCGCGCCGGGCGTGCCCCGGAATTTCTCTGGCTGCTGATGGCCGCGGTGATCGTCTCCGGCGCATGGTGGCTGGTCTACACGGCGAAACTGCGGCGCTCGGCCGGCCCGGTGGCGCAACTCAATCTTTCGAAGGTGGACAGCGCCCAAAAACTCTACCCGGTGCTGGCGGTCTTTCAGAACGCCGCGGATCGGGAATTCGCCGCGCACCGGATCTTCGACCAGCTCGCCGCGGAAGGAGGAGTCCTCACCAATACGGGCGCACTGGCGCGCCTCCGCGTCTCCAGGGGCGAGGTAGTGGAGAACCGCGGCCTGGTGGAGTTCCGCGCACGCGCGGAGGCCGCCAAAACCAATACGATTCCACTGCTGACTTCCGCTGAATTCGCGCAGATCAAACCCCAGATCGCGGTGCGCGACCTTGCAGGGTTTACGCGCGAGTTCTACCGCTGGGGCGGAGCGATCCTGGCCGCCTTCCTGTTCGCCAGCCTGGTGTGGATGGCGCGAGGCTTTTCGGGCCCGTGGGCATTTCTGCCGCTGCTGCTGATTCTGACGGGCATCGGCTTCGCGCTGATGGTGGCCCTGCGAGATCCGCTGCGGGACACGCTGATCTTCGTCCCGTTCGCGCAGGGTGTCGCGGCCGGCTGTCTGCTCATGCTGGCGGCGAGCTTCGTGAACTGGGAAGCGGCGACGTCCGGCTACAGCTTCATCCCCCTGCTGGGCGCGATTGTGCTCTCGCTGGCCCTGATCTTTCTGGGCTCCGGACCCACCGGCAGTGACGCGCGGGTGAACCTGGGCCCGTTCCAACCTGTGGAGGCGATCAAGATCCTGCTGGTCTTCTTCCTGGCGGGATATTTCTCGAAACGCTGGCCCATGCTGCGGCAGCTGCGCGAGAAGCGCTTCCTGGTGCCGGGCGTGGAGTTGCCGCCGCTGCAGTATGCCGCGCCGGTGATTCTGGGCGTCGGCGTGGCGGTTCTCTTCTTTTATCTGCAGCGGGACCTGGGGCCGGCGCTGGTCTTCGCCGCCGTCTTCCTCACGCTTTATGCGATTGCCCGCAACCGTGTGCCGCTTGCGATTTGCGGCATGCTCACGCTGCTCGGCGGCTTTTTCACCGGCTACTACCTCGGAACGCCGAAGACCGTTCACGACCGCGTTTCCATGTGGCTCTCCCCCTGGAGCAACACGGTGCGCGGCGGCGACCAGGTGGTGCACTCGCTCTGGGCGATGGCCTCGGGCGGTCCGCTCGGCGCCGGTCCTGGGCTGGGTGAGGCGGACGTCATCCCCGCCGGCTACACGGATCTGATTGTGGCCGTGCTCGGTGAGGAATGGGGCTTCCTCGGAATCGCCGTCGTGTATGGAATCTTCGCGCTGCTGGTCTGGCAGGCCCTGCGCATCGCCCGGCGCGCCCGCACGGATTACGCATTTTTCCTGGCGCTGGGCCTCGCGCTGCTGGTGAGCGCCGAACTGCTGCTGATCTCCGGCGGGATTCTGGACCTGTTCCCGCTCTCCGGCGTCGCCACCCCGTTTCTCAGCTATGGCCGCACCTCGATGCTGGCAAACTTCCTGATCTTCGGAATCCTGGTAGCGCTGGGCCGCGAGCAAGCTCCCGCGGCGCGCACCGCGCCGTTCCATGCGGGCCTGCGCTGGATCGGGATGGTGGTGGGGGCGCTGATGCTCTGCGTGGTCAGCAAAGCGGGCTATGTGCAGCTTTTCCGTGCGGATGCCATCGCCGGTGAGGGTACGCTCGTCCTGCAGGCCGATGGCGGCCGGCGTTTCATCTACAACCCGCGCCTCATTGCCGCTGCCCACGATCTGCGGCGCGGCAGCATTTACGACCGTACCGGGCTGCCGCTCGCCACCAGTAACTGGGCCGAACTCGAACAGCATCGCGTGCAGTACGCCGACATGGGAATCGATATCGACAAAGCCTGCAATCGCGCCGATTTCCGCCATTATCCGCTGGGGGCTCTGGCGTTCCATCTGCTGGGCGACCTGCGGACGCGCGCCAGCTGGGGCGCGCCCAATAGTTCCCTCGTTGAGCGGGATGAGGCCATCCGGCTGCAGGGCTATGACGACCGTGCCCGGATCGTGGAAGTCCAGGGCGTGGACGGCAAGCCGTTCAACACGGTTCGTTATGACTACCGCGAGTTGCTGCCGCTGCTGCGGCACCGCTGGGAGCCCGATAATCCGGCGGTGAAGAAGATTCGTCAGCGCGAGCGGAACGTGCATCTTTCGATTCACGCCGGGCTGCAGCTGAAAGCAGGGCAGATTCTCCAGGCGCGCCTCGAAGAACAGCATTTGCAGAAGGGTTCGCTGGTGGTGATGGACCCGGACACCGGAGACCTGCTCGCCTCCGTCAACTGGCCTTCGCCCGACCTGGCGCAGGAGCGCCTCGCGGTGGGCGAGACCTCGGGTGCATTGCTCGACCGGGCCCGTTACGGTCTCTATCCGCCTGGTTCCACCTTCAAAATCGTGACCGCCATTGCGGCGCTGCGGCTGGACCCCGCGCTCGCCACGCAGACCTACCAGTGCATCCGCCTGCCCGATGGCCGCAACGGCAACTTCATCGGCAATTCGAAGCGACCGATCCGGGACGACGTGGAAGACACCGGCGCGCATGGCACGCTGGATATGAACCGCGCCATTGCGGTCTCCTGCAATGCCTACTTCGCGCAGCTGGGCACGTACAAAGTGGGGCCGGAACAGTTGCTTGACACGGCGAAGATGATCGGCATTGCCGTCGCGAATCCGGCGACGGTGGCGAATCTGAAACCGCAGATGCCGCAGATCTCCTACGGCCAGGGCCAGGTGGTGGTTTCGCCGTTCCAGATGGCGCGCGTGGCGGCTTCCATCGCATCCGGCGGCAGCCTGCCGTTTGGCCGCTGGGTGATGGATGACAGCAACACCCGCACGGCCGCGCCGCAGCGTCTGCTGCCGCAGAAGATGGCGGACCTGCTGGGTAAGGATATGCGGGCGGTGGTGACCAGCGGGACCGGGAAACGGCTGCTCGCCATCAATCCGCCGATTGCGGGTAAGACAGGCACGGCGGAACTGGCGAACGCGCCGTCCCATGCCTGGTTTATCGGCTTCGCGCCGTATTCCGAAACGCCCGCGCCCCAGGCCAAACGGATCGCATTCTCGATTCTGGCGGAGAATGGACATTATGGCGGAACGGCGGCGGCGCCCATGGCGGGCGACATCGTGACCGCCGCGCAACAACTGAAGCTGATCCCCTGAGTGAGCAGAAAAGCAGACCCGTATGAGCCTCCTGAAGCGAATTGAAAAGACCCTCGACGAACGCCTGCGCGGGATTTTTGGCGGCTCGACGGACGAGCCGGCTTCGAGCGAAGCGATTGAACTGTACCGGGCGGCGCTCGATCAGGTGGCCGCCCGCGCGTCGGTTGGCAAGCGGGGCAACCGCGTCTTCCCGTTTGACCGCGTCCGCGTGGAACTGGAGGCCTCCAGCCCGGAGCGCCGCGCGTTGCTGGAAGCTCTCTTCGCCCCGGAGCAGATGCTGGCGGATGTCCGTTCGAGCCTGGTGGAAGCGGGCGTGGAAGCACCGGAAGAGATTGCCGTTACGGTGGAATACCCCGAGAATCCGGCAGTGGAAATGCGAGTGATCTGCGAAAAGGCTCCCGAGGCACAGGCGCCCCCGCCGCCGCCCGAAATCCCGCTGGTTCCCATGCGCCTGATCACCCTGGCAGGGGCGTCGTCCGCGGTGGATTTCCTGGCAGACCGGCCCCATATCAACCTGGGCCGCGTCCACGAAGTGCAGGACGCCATGGGCCGCACGGTGCGGCGAAATGACCTGACGTTCGCCGAAGGCGCCGACGAGATCACAGCGACCGTCTCCCGCGCCCACGCGCATCTTCGCTTCGACGGCGCAAGCGGTGACTGGCGCATTTACGACGATGGCAGTTCCGTGGGCACCGTAATCTTCCGCGACGGCAAGCGCATCGACGTGCCGCCGCACGCGGCACGCGGAGTCCGTCTGCTGCCCGGTGACGAGATTTATCTGGGTCAGGCGCGACTGCGTTGCGATTGCGCCTGACCATTACTGAACGGCGATGGTGGACATCGCGCTGGTACGCGTCCCCACCTGCACCACCACGGGCGCCGGACCACTGGCGACCGTGGCCGGAATCATGGCGTTGATCTGCAGCACTCCGGCCACTTCAAACGGAGCGGCCCCGTAGTAGAGCACCTGTGCAGGCGCGCCGCCAATCGTGACCGTGACGGGCAGTACCGGTTTAGGAAAGGTATCGGTCGCGATTTTGCCGTCCACACCGGCGGGACTCGTCTGCCCCTCGCCTGTGGCGAACAGAACGATCACAGACCCTTTGGCAGCCGGGTTTGCGGTGTTATTCACGGAAAGATCCGCATTGAGAGCCGCCGCCTGAGAACCGCCGGGAACGTTGAAAATGCCCGGCGCCGCGTCCACCACCGGAACCGTAATCATCGGCGAACTCTTCCCGTTGTAGAGAACCTGGACCTGCGTACTGGTCTTCCCCGCCACGGCGTACGGGACAATCGCCGAAAGCTGGCCGGCCACCGAATAGATGAGCGGAGCCGGTTTGCCATCAAACAGGACCTGCGTGCCTCCCACCGTGTTCGAGAGGATGTTATTCGCGTCAAACGTGCCGAGAGCCAGTGAGGCCGGGCCCAGGTCCTGCCCGTAAACCGCCACAATTTCGCCGGGCGAAACCCCGTTGCCGCTGCCGGAGGCCGCGCTCACCACGCCGGCGGAGGGGAACTGCGGCAGGTTCGTCACGGTCAGCGCGACGCTGACGGAATGCTGCACGCTGCCGGAGACCACGTTGATGCCCAAGGTATAGGAACCGGGCGTCAGCGATGCAGGAATTTGCGCCGTGGCGACTACGGAAACCGACTGTCCCGCGGCCACGGTAATCGGACTCGCGGGAGCAAACTGAACCGTCACGCCCGCCGGTCCCGTGGAACTCAGCGTGGCGGTCCCGGCAAACCCGCCAACGGAGGCGAGCGTGAGATTGACCGTCACGGTGGCGCCGTGGTTGGCGGATTTGGTTACCGCGTCCGTGGTGAGCGTCAGATCCGGAGCAACCTGAAGGAACTTCAGTTGCCGGATTCGTTGATTCAGCCGGTCCGTCACCAGGAGATTGCCGGATGCGTCCACCGAGACAGAGGTCGGATTGGCGAACTGCGCGCTCGCCGCCGGCCCCTTGTCGCCGCTGAAGCCCGCCTGACCGGTTCCGGCAATCGTGCTGATCTTTCCAGTGGTATCCACCATGCGGATCACATTGTTGCCGGTGTCGGCAATATACAGATTCCCCTTCGAATCCACCGCCACACCGGTCGGCAGCAGCAGATTGGCATAAATCGCAGCCTTCCCGTCGCCGCCGTAACCCGGAATTCCATTGCCCGCCGCCACCGAGATGTTCGTACCGTCAAACAGCAGCACCCGGTTGGCAAATGTATCCGCAATAAAGATATTCCTGCCGGAAACGGCGATCCCAATCGGCAATGTCAGGAAATTCACGGAAGCAGTCCGGATCAGATCCACTGTGCCGACGGCATTCACCGTCGCAACAATGCCGAAGATCTCATCCACCACAACAAACCCGCCATTGCCATCCGGCACAACTGCCGTCGGCGCGAACAGAAAATCGTTGGCGTCAAACGTTCCCGGGAATGGAAGACCCTGTCCCGCACCCATGAGCGTGGTCATGCGCCCGGTGGTATCGACCTTCCTGACGCGGCCATTGCCGGTATCCGCGATGTAGAGATTTCCCTGCGCATCCACCGAGACGCCCTGCGGGCTGGCAAGGCTGAGCGCAGTCGCCTGGCCGACCTCTCCGTCAAGAGCCGGCGCGCCGGTTCCGGCAACAATGCTCGATACCCCGGCGGGCGTTATCTTGCGGATGACGTGATTGGTAGTGTCCGCGATGTAGATGTTTCCGGCGGCATCCGTCGCGGCGGAGAAGGGGTTATAGAGCAACAGCGACGTGGGTCCGCCAGTGGCCTTGAGGGGCGAAACCGAACCGGCCAGGTCGAGAAGTTGTTTATTCGACGCTGAATAACTCCGAATCCGGTTATTCCCGGCTTCAGACCAGTAAACCGTCCCTTTGGCATCGACGAATACGCCGTTCGGCAGATAGACAGCGCCGGAGGTCGGGTCGACCGTGAAGTTCGTGAGCCCGCTGTAGCCGGAACCAATGGCGGTCTGGATAGTTCCGGCGGTGGTGACTTTTCGGATGCGGTTGTTGCCGGAGTCGCAGATCCACAAAACACCGCTGGAATCGATGGCAAGGCCCTGCGGTCCGGCGAGGGATGCGGCGGTCGCACTGGCATTGTCCCCGGCGAATCCATAGTTGCCACTCCCCGCGACAACCGTCATAGAGCCGGAGGGACTGACCTTCACCACACGCTGGTCACCCCAGGCGGAAATATAGACGAAGTTGGCGGAATCCACAGCAAGCCCTTCGGGATTGTTGATACCGGAGGCGAAGGTGACAATGTTTCCGTCCGGCGTAATGCGGCGCACGGCGTTGTTCAGATCTTCCGCCACATACAGGTTGCCCACAAGATCAAATGCCAGCGCATAAGGGCCGTTCAGACGGGCCGCCGTGGCTTTTCCGCCGGAACCGGAACTCCCCGCGACGCCCGTGCCCGCGATGGTGGTGACCATGCCCGTTGAATCAATTTTCCGGATGACGTGAGCCGAATAGTCTGTGACATATAAATTGCCCTTGCCATCCAGAGCGAGTCCCTGCGGACTGACGATTTGAGCAGCCGCTGCCGGTCCGCCATCACCGCTGTAACCGGGAACGCCGGTCCCGAAAATAGTGGTGATACTCCCATTTGGTGAAATTTGACGAACGCGGTGGTTGCCGGTATCCGCGAAGATTACATTTCCGTTGCTATCCACCACCACGCTGCCTGGCAGGTCCAGAAGCGCCTGCGTCGCACGCGGACCATCATTGACCGGGCGGTCCGTACCAGCGACCGTATCGATGAACCAGGCACCGGTCTGGGCGATGAGTCCGGAGGCGCAAAAGAGGGACGCGCCAAGTAAGAGAAGAGGGCCACTGCACACGCGGGGAAATTTTCGGCGCATATTTTCGAAAAGAGTATCACAATCACACAGTTTCAGCAAAATCTTTGCATCAGCGTGCGTTTTTCCACACACGGCACTCTTAGCCACCTCACGGGCTAAACTGGCCCTTGGACTCCGCGCCGCTCATACGGATTGAAAAACTGACAAAGATCTATCGCTCCGGCGATTCCGATCTGGTCATTTTCAAAGAACTCTGCCTTGAGGTGGCGTTGGGCGACCAGATTGCGATCATTGGCGCGAGCGGCGCAGGCAAGAGCACGCTGCTCCACCTGCTGGCCGGGCTCGACCGCCCCACGAGCGGCGATATTTTCTACCGCGACCGGAACCTGACGAAGCTGCCGGAGGCGCGGCTTTCCGACTTCCGCAACCGGGAAATTGGCTATGTCTGGCAGCAGCACCATCTGCTGCCGGAGTTCACCGCTGAAGAAAATGTGATGATGCCGCTGCTGATAAGGGGCGTGGCTCGGGCGAAAGCGCAGACGGAGGCGCGCGGCTGTCTTGACGAGGTTGGCCTCAGCGCCCGGGGACACCACCGGGCAGGCGAACTTTCGGGCGGCGAACAGCAGCGCATCGCCATCGCCCGGGCCCTGGTGGGAGACCCGTCCCTCCTGCTGGCCGACGAACCGACCGGGAATCTGGACACCGCCACCGGCGAACGAATCTTCGGTCTGCTGAGCGACCTGCGCCGCAATCGAAACCTCACCACCATTCTGGTGACGCACAATCTTCATTTCGCCCGCGAATGCCCCCGCCTGCTGAGACTGGAAGCGGGACTGCTGATTCCGGACTAGCGCGGGCGTCCGAAGAAGAGCGTGTAACCGTCGGCATCCCGCAGTTCAAAGCCGCGCAGACCGTCTTCGGTGTCCCGCGGCGGCACAGAAAAACCTGCGCCCTGGGAACGAAATTCCGCTTCCAGCGCATCCGGGTCCGGAACGTTCAGGTACGCATCCCAGCGGGCGTCCGGGTGCCGACGGCAGTTGGGGAGAGGCTCGGCGTCCACGCTTTTCAGGAAGATCATCGCGCCATCGCGCCGCACGATGGCAAGGAAGGGTTCGACCTCCGGTTCCCGGAACACCACGGAAAAGCCCAGCCGCTCGCTATAGAAAGTGAGGGCCGCCGACACGTCCCGAACGATGAAGAACGGTGCGATGCCGCCGATCGCTGGTTGCGTCATAGGTTGCGTCATACTTTGCCGTCCATAACGATTTTGCAACGAACCGCCCCCGGAGAGTATCTTGATAGTAGAGATGCATCGGTTACAGCGCGAAAAGGGGGCACATTAAAGATGTTCGAGCGGTATACGGAAAAGGCCCGGCGTGTCATCTTCTTTGCACGTTACGAAGCCAGCCAGTTCGGCAGTCCTTTTATTGAAACGGAACATCTGCTGCTGGGTCTTCTGCGGGAAGACAAGCAGCTGGCCAACCGTTTTCTTCGGTCCCACGCGGCGGTGGATTCCATCCGCAAACAAATTGAAGGCCATACTACCGTCCGGGAGAAGGTTTCTACGTCTGTAGACCTTCCTCTCAGCCACGAATGCAAGCGCGTTCTGGCCTATGGCGCGGAAGAGGCGGAACGGCTGAACCACAAGCACATCGGCACTGAACACCTGCTGCTGGGTCTGCTGCGCGAAGAAAAATGCTTCGCCGCGGAAATTCTGCACGAACGCGGGCTCCGGCTGTCGACCATCCGGGAAGAACTGCAGCGCTCGCAGTCGGAAAAAGTGGCTGCGAATCGCCCCAAGGAAAGCTCGCTTCTGACCGAGTTTTCGCGGGATCTCACCCAGTCCGCCATGGACAACGCGCTCGATCCGCTGATCGGCCGCGACCATGAACTCGAACGCGTCATTCAGATCCTCTGCCGCCGCACGAAGAATAATCCGGTACTGATCGGCGAACCGGGCGTGGGCAAGACAGCTATCGTGGAAGGCCTTGCCCAGCGCATCGCCGATGGCGACGTGCCGTCTTTCCTCGCGGACAAGCGAATTCTGGCCCTCGATCTTTCACTGATTGTGGCTGGCACCAAGTATCGCGGACAGTTTGAAGAGCGCCTGAAAACCATCATGAAAGAGTTGATGGAGAACCAGAACGCCATCATCTTCATTGATGAATTGCACACCCTGGTGGGCGCCGGTTCGGCCGAAGGTTCGCTCGATGCGGCCAATATCCTGAAGCCCGCGCTCTCGCGTGGCGAAATTCAGTGCATCGGCGCGACGACGCCGGCGGAATTCCGCAAATCGATCGAGAAGGACCGCTCGCTCGAACGCCGTTTCCAGGCCGTCAAGGTTCCGCCACCGAATGAGTCCGACGCCGTCAAGATCATGTACGGCATCAAGGACCGCTACGAGAAGTTCCATGCGGTCAGCTACACCGATGACGCCATCGAAGCCTCGGTGTACACCTCGAACCGGTACATTCCGGATCGCTTCCTGCCGGACAAGGCCATCGATCTGATCGACGAAGCGGGCGCGCGCGTCAAACTGCGCCAGACCACGCTGCCCGCCGATCTGGCGGATATTCAAAAGCGCATCAAGTTCATTGTTCACCGGATGGAGAACGCCATCGCGAACCACGAATTCGAAAAGGCGCGCTTCTACTCCGATGAGGAACGCAAGGAGCGCGAGAACCAGCGCCAGCTGCGTGAAAAGTACAATCTGGACGATTCTTCCACCGGCATTGTGACCAAGGAAGATATCGAGGACGTGGTGGCCCGCTGGACCGGCGTCCCGATGACTTCCATCAAGGAAGAAGAAATCGCCAAGCTGCTGCGCATTGAAGACGAACTGCACCGCCGCATCATCAGCCAGGAGAAGGCAATCTCCGCGCTGGCCCGCGCCATTCGCCGGTCCCGCGCCGGTCTGAAGGCGTCCGGTCGTCCCGCCGGCTCGTTCCTCTTCCTCGGGCCCACCGGCGTCGGGAAGACGGAAGTCGCCCGCGCGCTGGCGAGCTTCCTGTTTGGCAGCGAGAAGAGTCTGATCCGCTTCGACATGTCGGAATTCATGGAGAAGCACTCGGTCTCGAAGCTGATCGGCTCGCCTCCGGGCTACGTCGGTTACGAAGAAGGCGGCCAGCTCACTGAACGCGTGAAGCGGAACCCCTACTCGATTGTGCTGCTCGACGAAATCGAGAAGGCGCATCCCGATATCTTCAACATTCTGCTGCAGGTTTTCGAAGATGGTCAGCTGACGGACGGGTTGGGCAACCAGGTCGACTTCAAGAACACCATCATCATCATGACCTCGAACCTGGGCGCCCGGTTCCTTGAGAAGAAGGGTCACCTCGGCTTCCAGGCCCCGCAGCTCGAAGGCCAGGCCTCCAAGGTGGAAGATCAGGTGAAGGCGGAGGTCAAACGAGCCTTTAATCCGGAGTTCCTGAACCGTCTGGACGATGTGATTCTGTTCCAGTCGCTCACCGATCCCGATCTGATCCGGATTATGGTCCTGCTGGTCGAGGGAATCAACAAGAACCTCGAAGCCAAGCAGATCAAGATCCGCCTGCACGAAGACGCGGCGAAGTATATTCTCGAAAAGACCTGTGCCGACCGCAGCTACGGCGCGCGGCCGCTCCGCAGGGCTCTGCAGAAGTACATCGAAGACCCGCTTTCCGAAGCGCTGATCCAGGGCAACCTGCCGCGGCCTTCGGAACTCGATATCTACCTGGGCGATACCGGCATCTACTACCGTCAGGCCAACGTGCCGGTGGATGTGCCCGTCGCGGCCGGCGAGATCGGACCGGAAGATGGCGTGGTGGAAACCACGCAGGGCCCCGGCGTTCCGCTCTACACGTTCTAGCAACTCAAAACAGCAGGAATAAAAAAAGGGCCGGCCTTCACGGGCCGGCCTTTTTTATTCGTCGAGTTTGCGGTAAGCGCTGCCGTAATACACCAGCGGCTGGCCCTCGCGATACCAGGCGACCCGCACTTCTCCCACCAGCACGCTATGATCCCCGGCTTCAAAGGTCTTTTCGACCGCGCACTCGAAATGCGCCAGCACACCGCTCAGTAGTGGTACGCCGCCGGTGCCCGGCGTCCACGCCACTCCGGCGAAGCGATTCTCGGAAGCGCTCGAAAACCGCCGCGAGAGATGCTGCTGATCCTCGGCCAGAATATTGATGGCAAAGTACTGACGGGAAAGGAAATGCCCCAGAATCGCGTTCCGCAGATCGATACTCACCAGGACCAGCGGCGGATGGAGCGAAACGGAGGAGAAAGAGTTCACCGTCATGCCGTGCGGATGACCATTTTCATCCACGACCGTTACAACAGTAATGCCGGTTGCAAAGCGGGCGCAGGTCTGCCGATACAGAAGGGCGTCGACACTCCCCGCGCGCCCAGGCTCCCGCTTGCTTGACATTAAGATAACTCTAATTCTATCATCGGTTTGTCTGCGCTGGTGTCATTCCATACCAGCGGGCCAGACGAGCAGGCCAGACCAGCGGGGAGGCGTTCTTGATCAAACTCGACATCATCAATGAAGTGGTCAACAAGACCGGAATCACGAAGACGAAGGCCGAGATGGCTGTCGAAACCGTTTTCGAGAAGATGAAGCGCGCGCTCGAGCACGGCGACCGCATCGAACTCCGCGGCTTCGGCGTCTTCACGGTAAAGCCCCGCAAGACCGGCATCGGCCGCAACCCCCGGACGGGCGCCGAAGTCTCCATTCCTCCCGGCAAAGCCGTGCGCTTCAAGCCGGGTAAAGAACTGCAGACACTGCAGTAAGCCGTGTCTCCGGAAGATTTCACAGCCTCTCCCCCGCTCCGCTTTGAGAGCGAGTACGAAGAGCCTGCCCGTCCGCAGCGCCTCTGGATCCACATCCTGCTGCTGGCGGTCACACTTTTCACCACGACCCTGGTGGGAGCGCACATGCAGTACACCTTCGCCCACAACCTTCCCTTTTTCGACGTGGAACAGGGTCTGGACGTGTTCGCGGTCGGACTGCGCAGCTTCGCCTGGTTCGCCACCGGCCTGCCTTTTTCCCTGACCCTGCTGACCATCCTGATGGCTCACGAAATGGGCCACTACCTCGCCTGCGTCTATTACGGAATTGACGCCAGTCTGCCCTATTTCCTGCCTTCGCCCGTGCCCGTGACCGGCACGTTCGGCGCGTTTATCCGGATTCATTCCCCCATCCACAGCAAGCGCATCCTTTTCGACATCGGTATTGCCGGCCCGCTCGCCGGCTTCATCTTTCTGGTGCCCGCGCTGGGTGTGGGACTCGCTTTTTCCAAAATTCTGCCCGGCATCAACCACCAGGGGAGCATCCACCTGGGCGTTCCGGCGCTCGAATGGCTGGCACAGAGGCTGATTTTCTCCGGCGCGTCGGCCGACGACATTTATCTGCACCCGGTGGCGCGCGCGGCCTGGGTCGGCATGTTCGCCACGGCGCTGAACCTTCTCCCGGTGGGCCAACTGGATGGCGGCCACGTCATCTACGCCCTGCTGGGCAAACGGCACAAGTGGATCACCAACATCTTCCTCGCGGCCCTCATTCCGATGGGCTGGATCTGGAACGGCTGGTGGTTCTGGGCGGTGATACTGTTCTTCTTCGCCCGCAAGCATCCGGCGCTTTACGATGAAAGTGAAATCGGCTCCCCGCGACTCAAGCTGGCTTTTGCAGCGCTCTGCGTGCTGCTGCTCTGCTTCTCGCTGGCCCCGATTAACGACTGATTGGAAAGGCGAACTTGAAGATCAGCGCCACCATCGTCACGCTGAACGAGGAACGCAACATCGCGCGCGCCATCGAAAGCCTCCGCTGCGTGGATGAGATCGTGGTGGTCGACAGCGGCTCCACAGATCATACCTGCG
This sequence comes from uncultured Acidobacteriia bacterium, assembly GCA_903900705.1. Lineage (GTDB taxonomy): Bacteria > Acidobacteriota > Terriglobia > Bryobacterales > Bryobacteraceae > BOG-234. Next base: position 33,136 of record CAIUOG010000158.1, on the reverse strand, counting down.
CCATTGCCACCCGCCTCGGCGCGCGCGTCATCACAGAGCCCTGGCGGGGCTTTGCCGCCCAGAAGAACTTCGCTTCGGCGCAGGCGACCCATCCCTGGATCCTCTCGCTTGATGCCGACGAAGCCCTTTCCGAAGAACTGGAGGCCGAGCTCCTGACGCTGAAACAGAACGGCCCGCGGTTCGACGGCTATTCCATGCCCCGCCTGACGCAGTATCTGGGCCGCTGGATTTTGCACGGTGGCTGGTATCCGGATCGGAAAGTCCGCCTCTTCCACCGGGACCGCGCCGAGTGGGTGGGCGCCTACGTGCATGAAAGCGTGCGGGTCAACGGTACGGTGGGCGGGTTTCACGGCAATCTGCAGCACTTCACGTGTGATTCGCTCTCCGCGCATCTGCGCACGCTCGACCGCTACACCACACTCGCCGCGGAGGAACTCAGAGCACGCAAAGCGGAAGTCCCGCTGCGAAGGCTCCTGATCGACCCCGCCTGGACGTTCGTCCGGACCCTGGTCATCCGGCGCGGCTTTCTCGACGGTTCCCAGGGGTTCGCCATCGCCTGGTTCGCCGCGCTTTACACCTTCCTCAAGTACGCCAAAGCCCGCGGGGAACTCAACGGCTGATGCGGATTCTGCATCTGGACAGTGGACGCGAAATGCGTGGCGGGCAGTGGCAGGTACTGCGACTGCATCGCGGCCTGGTCGCGGCGGGCCATGAGTCACTGCTGCTGGCGCGAAAAGGGGCCCCGCTGCAGCGACTTTGCGAACAGTGGGGGCTGCCGTGCAAGCCGCTGGGGATCCTCCGTTTCCGGGCGCTCCTGGGCGGTTTCGACCTGGTCCATGCGCATGATGCCCGCACCCACACGCTGGCCGCGATTTGGTCGAACCGGCAATTCGTGGTTTCGAGAAGGGTCGCGTTTCCGGTGAAGAGCTCCCTCGTTTCGCGCTGGAAATACCGGCGGCCTGCGCTTTTCCTCGCCGTCTCGCAGTTCGTCGCCGGGAAGCTGCGCGAAGCGGGAATTCCGGATGACCGGATCACCGTGGTCTACGACGGCATCCCCGTCCCTGCGAAGGAAGCCGCAGGCGAGGTGATTCTGACGCCGTATTCGACAGACCCGGGCAAGGGAATGGCGCTGGCGGAAGCGGCCGCCGCCCGGGCCGGAATCCGACTGGAACCGTCGAAAGATCTCGAAGCCGACCTGCCCCGCGCCCGCGCCATGCTTTACCTCTCGGAGTCCGAGGGCCTGGGTTCCGGCATTCTGCTCGCGATGGCGCATGGCGTTCCCGTGATCGCAAGCAACGTCGGCGGCATCCCGGAACTGATTACCGACGGCGTGAACGGGCTGCTGGTACCCAATGACGCCGTCGCGATTGCGGAATCTTTTACCCGTCTCCACCGTCGTTTCGGCCCCGCCGCGCGTCAGACTGTATTGCAGCGTTTTACCGAACAACATATGATCGCGGCCACGCTTGCCGCCTATAGCCGGGTGCTCCCTTGACCGAAGAACTCCTGATCGGGCTACTGGCCGGCCTGTTCGGCCTGCTGATCGGCAGCTTCCTCAACGTCTGCATCCACCGGTGGCCGCAGGAACTCTCCGTGGTAACGCCGCGCTCGCACTGCCCGGGCTGCGACCATCTCATCGCCTGGCACGACAACATTCCGCTGGTCAGCTGGCTGATTCTGCACGCCCGCTGCCGGCATTGCCATTGCACCATCCATTGGCGTTATCCGCTGGTGGAACTGCTCACCGGGCTCTGCTTCTTCTGGTTTGCCGCGCATGCGGGAATTTCCCTGAATACCCTGAAATACTGCGTGTTTTCCGCCATGCTGATCGGTCTGATCTTCAGCGATCTGGAAACTTTGCTGCTGCCAGACGAGTTCACCAAGGGTGGTTTCGTCATCGGCCTCGCCATCTCGCCCTTTGTTCCGGTGCCAGACGCGACCTTCCGGTTTGCTTCCGAAATTCTGGGCTTCCGGTTCGGTACCCGCGTGGATTCCGTGGGCGAAGCCCTGCTGGGGGGCATTCTGCCCGCAGGGACGCTCTGGCTCATCGGCTGGCTGTTTGAACGCTTCCGGCATAAGGAGGGCCTGGGCTTCGGCGACGTGAAAATGATCGCTATGATCGGGGCATTTCTGGGGCTGCGTGGCGCGCTGCTGACCGTGATTCTCGGCTCAATTGCCGGCTCCGTCATCGGCCTGGTCTACATTAAGGCCACCCGGCAGGACGCGGGAGAATTCCCCCTGCCATTCGGATCTTTCCTCGGCGCGGCGGCGATAGCGGTCGCCATGGCGGGCCAGAACTGGTACTGGGCGCTGTTCAGTTAAAATAAAGAAAATGAACGCCATCGTAACCGGCGCAAGCCGCGGAATCGGACGCGGTATCGCTCTCGAACTCTCCACCACGCACCACGTTCTCGCCACCTATCTGGGCAGCAGAGACCATGCGGAATCCCTTCGGGCCGAAACCGGGTGCGACATTTTCCGCTGCGACATCTCGCGCCCGGAAGACCGCGAGGCCCTGATCGCCCACGCGAGGGAGATCTTCCCGGAGGGCCTGGATCTGCTGGTCAACAACGCCGGCATCGCGCCGCGCGAGCGCCGGGACATTCTGGAAGCCACCGAGCAGAGCTTCGACGAACTGATGGCGACCAACCTCAAGGGACCGCACTTTCTGACGCAGCTTGCCGCCAACTGGATGCTGGAAAAGTCGAAATCCCCCACGCCGGGCGATGCTTCCAACGGTCGGATTGTCTTCGTCTCCTCCATTTCGGCCTTCACCGCTTCCATCAATCGAGCGGAGTACTGCATCTCGAAAGCCGGGGAGAGCATGTCGCGCATGGTTTTCGCCCAGCGCCTCGCAGGGGAGAATATTCAGGTTTTTGAGATTCAGCCGGGCGTGATCCGGACCGACATGATCTCAAAAGTGGAAAAAGTCTACGAGGAGAAAATCGCCGCCGGACTTCTGCCCCAGCGCCGCATGGGCGAGCCCCGCGATATCGCCCGCGTGGTCCGCGCCATCGCGAACGGCCACCTCGATTACTGCGCGGGACAGGTCATCAATGCCGACGGCGGCTTCCATCTCCGCTCCCTGTAGGGGTTTCCCGCGGAAAATGTTATCCTGAAGGTTTCGACCTAACATTCCCGAGGTAAATCCGAATTGGCATTAGTTGAAGGCTGCAAGCACGAGCTCGAAGTCTCGATTCCTGGTGAGGCAGTCGAGCAGGAATCCACCAGGGTGACAGAGCAGTTCCGGCAGAAAGCCCAGCTCAAGGGCTTCCGCGCCGGCAAGGCGCCGGTATCACTCATCCGCAAGAGCTTCAGTGGCGATATCCGTCAGAAAGTTCTCGAGAACCTGATTCCGAAGTTCCTCGACGCAAAGATTGCCGAAGAGCATCTGCGCGTCGTGGGTACCCCTAATGTGACCGACGTTCACTTCCACGAAGGCGAATCGGTGCACTTCAAGGCGAATTTCGAGGTCTTCCCCGAGTTCGAACTCGACAACTACCGCGGCGTGGAGGTTCCCTATGCGGAACCCGAAGTGACCGCGGAAGACGTCGATAAGCGCATCGAAGAGATCCGTGAATCGAAGGCGACGTACGCGAATGAAGATCCGCGTCCAATCGCCGATGGCGACTACGCCGTGGTTTCTCTCGAAAGCCTCTCCGGGGTGGATGAGCCCATCCACGCGGACGAAGTCCAGGTGCTGATTGGCGGCCCCGAGACCATGGCCGGCTTCACGGAAAACCTGACTGGCGCCTCTCCGGGTGACGAGAAGGAATTCGACGTCACCTACCCGTCCGACTACGGGCGCGAACAGCTCGCGGGCAAGACGGTTCGCTTCAAGGTGGGCGTGAACGGTCTGCGCCGCAAAGAACTGCCGGAGGTCAACGACGAGTTCGCGCAGGATCTGGGCGATTTCCGGACCGTCGACGAACTGCGGGAAGCGGTCCGCAAATCGATCCTCGGCCAGCGCCAGATGGAACTCCAGCGCGTCGCCAAAGACAAGGTTGTCGATAAACTCGTCGACGCCAACGTCTTTGCCGTACCGACTGTGTTTGTGGATCGTCAGATTGAGAATCGCGTGGAACAGCGGCTGCGCGCACTGGCGCAGGAGGGCGTGGACCCACGCTCCTTCAATCTGGACTGGGCCAAAATCAAAGAAGCGCAGCGCGACCAGGCAACCCGCGAAGTCCGTGCGTCCCTGATTCTGGGCCGCGTGGCGGAACGGGAAGCCATTGTTGCCACCAACGCTGAAGTGGACGCGGAAGTGGAGCGCATCGCACGCCAGGAACGCGAAGTGGTGGCCGTAACCCGCAAGAAGCTGCAGGAGAACGGAACACTGGAACGGATTGCCTCGCACATCCAGACCGAGAAAACCCTGAACTTCCTGTTTGATAACGCGGTGAAGACGGAGCCCGTGCCGGAACCCGTTGCCGAAGAAGCGCCCGCGGCCGTCGAAGCCCCGGCCGCCGAATAAGGCAGCGCGCGAAAACAAAAAGGCCATCCGGAAGGATGGCCTTTTTCTTTTGTCGTAACCGTGGTGAATCGAGTTTCTTAAGCCGCCCCGGCAAAGGCCCGGGTTTCCGAATTCCCGCATTGTTCTACTGCCTCTTTCGCAGCGTTCATGCTCGCGAAAGAACCGAGGACCCGAAATCCATTCAGGTCGTCGTTGAAGCGTGTGGCGTCGAACGCATGCCAGCGTCCGCCGATCTTCAGAATGTGCCCAAAGTGACGCTCCCCGTCGGCGAGCGCACAGATCGAATTTGAATTCCGCCATTCCGGCTGAGCCGGCTTAAAGCAGGAGCTCTCGTTCATAGGAGTCTTCTTTCTTCCGGATCGCTGTCAAACATTGCAGCCCCGGATCTCCCGGGTGACAACTGGGCCCCGGACCAATTCTTGTACCTCTGAATCTATTACGGTCCCATTGCAATTACAACATCGCGGGTACTGTTGCAGCGATAAACATTAGTTAACAGGGAAATTCCGTAGCCGCGCATCGTCAAATTCCGGGGCCGACATATTTCCGATACGCCCCGATCCAGTCTGTGGAAATATCACGCTGCGCCGCATGAAGATCCAGTTGCCCCGAACAGACGAGCTGGTGCAGGCGATGTTCCAGGCGGTCTTTCACGCGCGCATTCCAGCGGGCCGAATAGGGCTGCGGCCAGAGATTGCGGACGGTATAGGCGCCGCCCAGTTCGGGTGTAATCAGATAATCCACTTCGTAGGCGTCCGCCTGCGCGGGATCCATTCCGTAGGCAGCGAATACCTGCAGCCGGACGGATTCCGGTATGGGGTCGGCTGCGCTGTCGGCGGAAGAGGCGCAGACTTCAGCCAGGCTGACCGGGCGCGTCTCGCCAGGCGTGATTGAAAGACGGGGTTTCGGTCCGTCCGCGTTGACCGTGCCGCCAAATGTGACCAGCATCGCGACCAGAACCAGTAATCCCGTGGCCAGCGCCGGAATGGAGATATGGAAGCGGCCCGGGGTGGTGGTTCGCGCTTCCTCGGAAAGCCGCGCCCGCAGCATCGCACGCGCGCCGGCGGCGGGAATGGCCGGAGCGAACGCTTCCTCCCGCAACCGCACGAATTCGCTGATGGCGCCTTCCAATTCCCGCAACCGTGCGCGGCACTGCCAGCAGGCTTCGAGGTGCCCCAGGACCGATCTCGCGGACCCGGAACCCAGTTCGCCATCCGCCAGACGGATCAGGTCCGCATCAGACAAATGGGAATCTGCGCCAGACAAACGCGTTCTCATGCTTCACCTCCCGCGCGCGACAGCCGCGACAGCGACCGTTCCAGAGCGTTCGCCACCGAACCGAGGGAAATTCCCAGAATCTCCGCAATCTCGCGGTAACGGAAACCCTCGGCGCGCAGCGAAAGACAGTACTGATCCTGTTCCGGCAGTGCCCGCAGCACGGCGAGCAGCCGCGCCTGCCGCTGGTTCCCCACGGCCAACTGCTCGGGATTCATCCCCGGGTCCACAGACTCGCCGGAGGCTTCCACCACGGCATGCCGAACCTTCGCGTGGCGGTTCTTCAGCGCCAGATTATGCGCCACACGGAAGAGCCAGCCGCGCAGATTGGCCCGGGACTTGCCGTCCCGAAGATGCCGGAAAAGAGCGAGGAAGACTTCCTGCACAATCTCTTCCCCGTCCGCCGGGGCGATTCGCATGGACGCCAGATAGCGCAGCAGCGGCCCCCGGAAAGCGTCGTAAAACGCGGTGACTTCCTCTTCCAGCGCGGACCGGCCCGGCCGGCCCGTACCGACCAGCAATCCCACCACGGCCTGGAGTGAACTTCCCACTGAACTGAATATTCCCGCTCTACCCCCTATGTTCACACCTTTTTGCATGAAGGAGGGTTACACTGTCCGAAGTATGGCTCACGTATCGGAACTCGAAACTCAGTTCGGCATTGCCCGCGCGCTGCAATTTGAAGAGGATCCCGGCGGCCTGATTCGCGCCGCCATTTCCACGCCACTTTGCGAGGCTGAAATCTGGCTGCAGGGCGCGCATATTTCCCGCTGGACGCCGGAGGGGGATGATCCCGTCCTCTTCATGAGTTCCGCCAGCGCGTTCGCCCCCGGCAAAGCCATCCGCGGCGGCGTGCCCGTGATCTTCCCGTGGTTCGGCGGCCGGTCAGACGGCAAGCCGGGACCCGCCCACGGCTTCGCGCGGTCGATGGTCTGGGACGTTGAATCCACGCGCCTGCTGCCCGGTGGCGAGGTCGAAATCTCGCTCACGCTGACCCCGAACGATGCCACACGCGCCCTCGGCTTCGACGCCTTCCATGCGCGCTTCCGCGCCACCTTCGGGGCAACTCTGGGCATGGATCTGGAGGTCCGCAACGATTCCCCCGCGCCCTTCACCTACGAAGAGGCGCTGCACTCTTACTTTGCAATTTCCGAAATCAGCCAGGCGTGCGTTACGGGCCTGGAAGACACGACGTTTATCGACAAAACGGACGGCTTCCAGCGCAAAGTGCAACCGGATGAGCCCGTCTTCTGCGCCAAAGAGACGGACCAGGTACACCTGAACACGACGGCAACCTGTATCATCCATGACGATGTCTGGGACCGGCGCATCAGCGTGGAAAAGTCCGGTTCGCAGAGCACCATCGTCTGGAACCCGTGGGCCGATAAAGCCGCCGGCATGGCGGATATGGGTGTTGGCGAGTGGGAAGCGATGATCTGCGTCGAGACCGGCAATGCCGCCGACAACGCAATTACGCTCGCCCCCGGCGAATCCCACACCCTGACAGCGACTATTTCACTGCAACCGTAACGCCCGCCTGGCTATGTATCCCGCCGACGGCCACATCCACGGTGGCGTCACCAGGGGACACGCCGGCGGGAATCCGCGCATTAATCTGCATCACGCCGGCCACCAGCGTGGGCGCGGCGCCGGCATAGAGCACCTCCGCCGGCAAGCCGCCGATTGTGACCGCGACATTCTGCGCGGGCTTTGGATAAACGGGGCCGTTCGCCAGTTGGCCGTCCACCCCCGCCGGGCTGGTCTGACCCGCACCAGTGGCATAAATTACCACAATGGAACCGGCGGGTGCGGGATGCGCCGACGAATTCACGGTCACGCCGTCCTGATTCAGAATCACGCCCTGCCCCGAACCGCTCAGATCCGCGGTGAAAAGCGAAGGCGCAACCGGGGCAACCGGCAGCGCGACCGCATCCGAGGTGAGCGTTCCGCTCTTCACCTGCACCTGCGTTCCGAGTTGCCCGTCGAGCTTATAGGGCACAATCGCACCCACCTGACCGGAAGAAGTGTAAAGCAGCGGCGCAGGCGTGCCGTCGAACAAGACCTGCGTATTGCCGACATTGGTCGATAACTTCGAGTTCGAGATCTGCCCCGTCGCCAGTGTCGCCGGGCCCACCCGATTCCCGTAGAGAACCACCACCTTGCCAGGCGTCACCGCACCGGCCTGCGCACTGGCGCCATCCACCACACCCGCGCTGACGAACTGGGGCTTATTCCCCACCAGTGGCGCTTTGTTGAGTGCGTACGCCACCACCGCCGCCTGCAGCGCCAGACTGTCGCTCTGCTGATGCGGCACCACGTTCAGGATCAGACTTCCCATTTCATCAGTGGAGTTCTCGCCCCACTTCACCCGCTGCGCCGGCGTATTCGGATTCTTCGGATTACTCGCCGAATTGTCGTAAATCAGTTCGCCATCGATCCGCGTCCCTTTCGGGAGCGTCAGGATGTCTTTGAAAATGTACGTATCCTGCCAGTTGAAATCCCAGTCGGTAATGCTGAGCAGAACCCGGACTTCGCCGGAGGGCAGAGTCGCGGTGAGACGCGTGCCGCGGCCCAGGTAGTGGGTATGCGCCGAAATGCTGAAGGCGTCCACGTCCACCGGGAAGGTGAAGGACCCGCGCACGAGGTAGTTGCTGCTGCCGGCCGGGATATCGATGTTCGCCTGAATCCCGAAAAAGGCGGGCGCCTGCACCTGCGTAATCTGCTTATCCGGCTTCGTGGTGAAGTAGAGCCCGATCTGCGTCTGCTCCATTTCGGTCTTCCCGTCGGGATGGAAGTGCGTCTGCAGAATCAGGTCGGCGCCTCCCGGCAGCGCGTAGGCAATCCCGGTGGGCAGGAACTCGGGCGTGGTGCCCGGCACCCAGCCGCCCAGACCACCGGCCAGAGCGTTGGCGATGGCAGCCGTGGGATTGCTCGCGCCGAGCGTAAAAACCGACCCGATTCCAGGAAAGCCCGGCTGCCCGTCCTGGCCATCCAGCAGGCGCGCCTGCCCGGTGGTGTCGCTGAAGAACAATACGTGGTGCACGGCGGCGCGGGCCGAAGGCTTCAGTTCAATGGCGCGGACGTAATGGTCATCCGTCAGCCCGGTCCGCAACACGAAATTCCGATAGATATCCGGCCCGTCCGCGGCGACCTTGTAGGCGGCGGGCATCGTCAGAATCAGATCCGGCGTCCCCAGTTGCCACGTATCCGGAAAGACGGGTACCGGCGGCTCTATGGCCGGATCTCCCTGCGGCATCCCCGCCGCCACCCATTGCCGGATCAGCCCGATCTGCGTATCGGTGAGCCGCCGCTCATCGCGAAACGGCGCCCAACCCGGATTCGCTTTCCACGGCGGCATATAGTGCGATTGCGTCACCGCCGCAATGGTGGGAGCGTGCGTCTTCACATCCGCGTAACTGGCGAGCGTGAAGGGCGCAACCTGGCCCGTCCGATGGCACCGGGTGCAGTTGCCGTAGATAATCGGCGCGATATCCGCCGAATACGTCACGCTCTGCGCGATTGCCGGAGTTACCTGAAGAGCAGGAATCAGGAAAAGGGGAAGGAGGGTTCGGACCACGCTTCATTGTAAGGGAAAATACGCTCCCTCCAGACCGGGGTACAGGTTCCGGGGTATAAAATGAACTCGCTATGACCAGACGAGACCTCCTGACCGCCGCCGGTTCCGCCGCATTGCTCTCCTCTCTGCCGAACCGGGCCGCGGCGCAGGCTGTCCCGAATCCCAAAGGCCACCTGGGCATGGGAGGGTCCCCTACGTCATTTTCCAACCGGAACGGAGGTGGCCGAGGCGCAGCCCGCGTCCCCGTAGCGCCGGCGGACGCCATTGACTATTGCCACTCGCTCGGCCTCGGGGGCGCGGAAGTGGCAGCCCCGCCCACCAACCCGGCGGAGATCGCATCGCTGCGGGACAAGCTCCAGTCCTGGGACATGCACGTCATCTTCAACATTCCGCTGCCGAAGACGGAGGAGGATCTTCCGAAATTCGACGCGTCCGTAAAAGCCGCGCATGACATCGGCGCCTGGGGCCTGCACGCCGCGCTCACCGGCAGGCGCTATGAGGACTTCAACACGCTGGCCGAATACGAGAAGAGCTTCGCCGCCAACCAGCATGCCGTCGCGCTCGCCGAACCGGTCCTGCGGAAACACAAGGTCCGCCTCGCCATCGAAAATCACAAGGGCTGGCGCGCCGTGGAACAGGCCGCATGGATGAAGCGACTCGGCAGCGAATACGTCGGCGTGCACTTCGATTTCGGCAACAATGTTTCGTTCCTCGAAGACCCGCTCTTCACGCTGGAAACGCTGAAGCCCTGGATCTTCTCCGGTCACATCAAGGACATGGCGGTGCAGCCTTATGAACAAGGTTTTCTGCTCTCCGAAGTCCCGTTCGGCGACGGCTTTCTTGACCTGAAGAAGATGGTCGATATCCTGCGGCAAAAAGACCCCAACATGCCGCTGGATCTCGAAATGATCACCCGCGAGCCCCTCAAGGTGCCCATCTACACCGATAAGTACTGGGCTACTTTCGCGGATGTGCCCGGCCGCCAGGTGGCGCATATGATGGAGATCATCCAGAAAAATCCGCCGAAGAAGCCGCTGCCCACCACCGCCGGACTCGATGCCCCCGCCCGCAAAAAGCTGGAAGAAGACCTGAACCTGGCCTGCATCCGGTATGCGAGGCAAAATCTGGGGCTCTGACGCAATGCCCCGCAAGATCACCGTCCTCGAAGGTCACCCGGATCCCGACCCCGGGCATTTCGGCTATGCTCTGGCTGACGCCTACATCGACGGCGCGCAGGAAGCCGGCCACGAAGTCCGCCGCATCCGTGTTTCCGAGCTCGATTTCGCAGTCCTGCGCACCCGCGTGGAATGGCAGGCCGCGCCGCCACCGGACATTCGGGCGGCGCAGGAGGCCATCGTTTGGGCCGACCACCTGGTCCTGCTCTATCCGCTCTGGCTCAGCACCATGCCTGCCCTGCTCAATGCGTTCTGGGAGCACGTCTTCCGACCCGGCTTCGGCACCAGAGACGGCCAAAAACTGCTCGCCGGCCGCAGCGCCCGAGTGATCGTCACCATGGGGATGCCGGCGAAGTTTTACCACCCGCCGGAACGGAATCTGCTGGGCTTTACCGGTATTGGCCCGATTGAGGAAACGCCCATCGGTGACGTGGATGGCGATGCGTCAAAACGCAAAGCCTGGCTGAGCGAAATCGCGGAACTCGGGCGCGCGGGCGCCTGACGCCGACATCAGATCGCGGGCTTCGTGAAGTTCGCCAGTTCCTGTGCCGCGTCGAGCGGCGATGGAAGCCGCTCGTCCCGGGTAATCTTTCCATCGAGAAAATAAACGTTCCGGTTCGCATAGGCCGCGATGTCCGGCTCATGCGTCACCATCACCGTGGTGATTCCCTTCTCCCGGTTGAGCTTCTGCAGAATCGCCATGATTTCCACGCTGGTGCGTGAGTCGAGCGCGCCAGTGGGCTCATCCGCCAGCACAATCCGCGGATCATTCACCAGCGCCCGCGCAATGGCAACCCGCTGCTGCTGTCCGCCGGACAACTGATTCGGATGATGATCCGCGCGCTCGGCAAGACCCACCGCTTTGAGCGCCTCCATCGCCCGGGAATCCACGTCCGCCACGGGACTCGCGGCATACAGCAGAGGCAGTCCCACGTTTTCGAGCGCACTGGTTCTCGCCAGCAGATTGAACTGCTGGAACACAAATCCGATCTTCTGATTCCGGATCTCCGCCAGCTCATCCCGGCTCAGACCCTGCACGCTCACCCCGTCCAGCCGGTAGACCCCGGAACTCGGCCGGTCCAGACACCCCAGAATATTCATCAGGGTCGACTTCCCTGAACCCGACGGGCCCATAATCGCCACGAAATCCCCGCGCGCAATCCGCAGCGAAACGTCAGCCAGTCCGACGACCTGCATGTCGCCGATCCGGAAGATCCGCGAAAGGTGTTCCACCTCAATGATGTCGGGGCACGGCGAAGCACTACTCATAGTGCAGAGCCTCAATGGGGTCCATGTAGGCAGCCTTCCGGGCCGGATAGAAGCCGAAGAAAACTCCGACCAGCGCCGAGAACAGAAACGCCATCAGAACTGACCCCGAACTCACCTCTGTGGACCATTTCGCGAAATACGAAATCAGCGCGCTGGCCCCGATTCCCAGTACAATCCCCACCAGGCCGCCGGCCACGGAGAGTGTGACCGCTTCCACCAGAAACTGGCTCAGAATATCGTTCGTCTTCGCGCCCACCGCCTGCCGCAGCCCGATCTCCTTCGTCCGTTCCGTCACCGACACCAGCATGATGTTCATGATTCCGATTCCGCCCACCACCAGCGACACCGACGCAATTGCCGCCAGCAGCAGGGACATCACACGGGCCGAAGTCTCCTGGGCCTTGAAGACCTCTTCCATATTCCGGACCGTGAAATCGTCATCCTCATTCGCCTGCAAGTGGTGCCGCTGTCGAAGCAGTCCGCTCATCTGGGTCTGCACCTCCGCCGTGCGCCCGTCCCGCGCCTGCACCAGAATCTGCCCAACCGCCGCCGCGTTCGCCTGGCTGGTCCCTATGACCTTCTTCTTCGCCGTACTGATCGGCATCAGAATCACGTCATCCTGATCCTGCCCGGTGGGCGACTGGCCCTTGGGCGCCAGAACGCCCAGCACCGTGAAGGGCACCTTTTTTATCCGGATGATCTTGCCCACCGGCGCTTCCCCGTAGAACAGGTTGTCCACCACCGTCTTCCCCAGTAGCGCGACCTTCGTGGCGCCTTCCACGTCCGCGAGGGTGAACGCCTGGCCATCCTGCATGCTGAGATCGCGGATGGGCAGGTATTCCGGCGTAGTCCCCAGAATCTGGGTCGCCCAGTTGTTGTTCCCGTACACCACCTGGACGCCGCCGCGCACCGCCGGAGCCGTCAGCGAGGCCGCCTCGCACTCGGCGAGGATCGCTCGCGCGTCTTCCTCCGTCAGTGTCTGCGCGTTCCCCGTTCCCATCCGGATGCCCGAACTGGTGATGCTGCCGGAAAGCACCATGATCAGATTGCTGCCAATGGAAGCTATCTGCTCCCGAATCCGCGACTCGGCGCCCGCACCCACGGCCACCATCGCAATCACGGCGGCCACACCGATAATGATCCCGAGCATCGTCAGGGCAGACCGCATCCGGTTGATCCGGAGTGCCCGAAAAGCGATCCTTACGCTCGCTGCGGTTTTCCGGAGCCTCATTGTCTGGCCGCCTTTCAGAAGCCCGTCCTGCCCGGTGCTTTGCCCGTGGCGGGCGCGGGGGCGCCACTGCCCACCACCACCAGTTGACCTTCCCGCAGATCGCCGGAAACAAGCTCGACGTAGTTGTTGTCAGAAAGCCCGGTCTTCACGGGAATCTGCTTCAGTTCGCCGCCGGGATCGAGAACAGTGATGTTCTGCGCCTGCCGCGTGGCGCTTGCGCGGCCACCGCCCGCGGCGCGAAAGCGGAGCGCCGGCTTGGGGATCCGCAGCACGTTCGTCGCCCGTCCCACCGAAATCGTCACGTTGGCCGTCATCCCGGGAAACAGCTTCAGATCCTCATTCCCGGCCTGCACCACCACGTCATACGTGATCACATTCTGCACGTTGATGGGGGATTCCCGGATCTGCGCCACCTTGCCGCGGAAGACGCGCCCCGGCCAGGCATCCACCGTGAACGTCGCAGGCTGATCCAGCTTCACCCGCCCCACGTCGGACTCATCCACATTCGTATCCACCTGCATCTTCGTCAGATCCTGCGCGATCACGAAGATCGTCGGGGCCTGAAACGACGCCGCAACCGTCTGCCCCACGTCCATGTTGCGGGACTCCACCGTGCCATCCACCGGCGCAATGATCCGCGTGTGGCTCAGGTTGAGCTGCGCCTGCGACAGCGTCGCCTCGGCCTGCTTCACCATCGCCCGGGACTGCTCCAACTGATGCTGCGCCACTTCAATCTGCTGACGGGCGGATTCCCGCGCCGCCTCAGCGGCCGTCACAGCCTGCAGAGAGGCATCCATGCCGGCGCGGGCCTGATCCCACGCGGCCTTCGCGTTATCCGCGTCTTCCTGCGATGTGGAGCCGTTGCTGACCATCACCTGACGCCGGGCATTCGCCACCTTCGCCAGATCCACCGCGCTCTGCGCCTTCACCACGTTCGCTTTCTGGCTGGCGACATTGGCCTCCGCCTCGGCGAAATCCGCCCGCGCTTTCGCAACCGTTGCCTGCGCCGTCACCACAGCCGACCGCGCGGCGCTCACGCTGGCGGACGCCTGATCCACCGAGGCCTGAAAGGGCGCGGGGTCAATCTGCGCCACCAATTGTCCCTTTTTCACCTTGGTATTGAAGTCCGCATAAAGCGCCTGTATATTGCCCGATACCTGGCTGCCCACCTGAACGGTGATGACGGCATTGAGAGTGCCGCTGGTTGTAACCGTGGAATCGATGTCGCCGCGGTCCAGCCGGGCTGTAATGTAAGCAGGTTTCGCCGGACTGCTGAACCAGAAGTAAACACCTGTTCCCGCCAGCGCTGAAAGGACGCCGGCCAGAATCCATTTCCTTGCCGTTGTCATACCAGACAACCAGCACGTTTTGAACCAAAGGCGGTGTACCAAAAACTTAAGACAATCGCTAAGTTTTTACGATCTGCGGAATCAGATTCCCGTACACATCCGTCAGCCGCATATCCCGCCCGTTAAACCGGTAGGTCAGTTTCGTGTGGTCCATCCCCAGCAGATGCAGCATGGTGGCATGCAAATCATGCACGGCAATCGGCTGCTCTTCCGCCTTATACCCGAACTCATCGCTCGACCCGATGGTCTGCCCGCCGCGAATCTTCGCGCCCGCCATCCACATGCTCATGGCGCCGGGATTGTGATCCCGCCCCATGCCCCGCTGTGAAATCGGCATCCGCCCGAACTCCCCGTGCCAGACCACCAGTGTGGAATCGAGCAGGCCCAATGCGCGCAAGTCCGTCAGCAGCCCCGTAATCGGCTGGTCCACCTCGAACGCATGCCGGCGGTGATTGTCCTCCACGTTCTCATGCGCGTCCCAGGTGTCCACGTTCTGAATTCCCAGCCCGCCGTGATACAACTGCACGAACCGCACGCCGCGCTCCACCAGCCGGCGGGCCATCAGGCACTGCTTCCCGAACAGCGCCGTGCGCGGCTCGTCCAGTCCGTACAGCTTCTTCACCGCTTCCGTTTCGCCATTCACATCCACCGCTTCGGGCGCGCACCCCTGCATCCGGTAAGCCAGTTCATAGGAAGCAATGCGCGCGGTGAGTTCGGAATTGCCCGGGTACTTCCGCGCGTCCATTTCATTCAGCTTTCCCAGCAACCCCAGCCGGGCCTTCTGCTGCTCCGGCGTCACGCTGTCCGGCGGCTTCAGATCGATAATCGGCACGTTTGAGGCCTTGAAGACCGTCCCCTGGTACGCCGCGGGCATGAAGCCGGAACTCCAGTTCGCCGGACCGCCGAAGGGTCCGCCGTGCGCGTCGTAAATCACCACAAACCCAGGCAGATTCTGATTTTCCGTACCCAGCCCGTAGGACACCCACGAACCCACGCTCGGATACCCCATCCGGATCATCCCGGTGCCCAGTTCATAATGCGCCTGCACGTGATCGTTCGACTGGCCATGCACGGAACGCAGCAGCGCCAGTTCATCCACTTTGGTAGCAAGGCGCGGGAAGATCTCAGACACGTCCATCCCGCTTTGCCCGTGTTTCTTAAAGGTAAACGGGCTCGGCATCAGCGGCCCCGGATGCCCCTGCCGCACCACAATGTCGCCCTTGCCCTCCAGCGGCTGCCCGGCGTATTTCGCCAGCGCGGGCTTCGGATCGAAGGTATCCATATGGCTCACGCCGCCGCTCATAAACAGCGAGATCACGGCCTTCGCCCGCGGCTCAAAATGCGGCTTCCGTGCAGCCAGCGGGCTTTCGACCGGCGCGCCCGCCACGCACGAGTTTTCCGCACCCAGCAAACCGTCCCGCTGCAGCAGATAAGCCAGCCCCAGCCCGCTGATGCCGCCACAGCTTTCAAACAGAAAATCCCTGCGTGATCGGAATCGTTTCATATTGGGTTTCAATGTGGATTACCTCACGTACAGGAACTCGTTCAGATTCAGGATGACGTCAGTGAAATCCACCAGACTGTGATCCCGCAGAAACTCGTCGGCAAGCCGCTTTTCATCGGCCCGCGGAGCGCGGGAAAGCGCGATCTGATAAGCAGCTTCAATCTGCTTCGCCCGATCGCCGGGCGCGCTTTCTTCCACCCGCCGCGCAAACAGTTCCGCCTGCTTCAGCACGAAATCGTTGTTCATCAGCGTCAGCGCCTGAGTCGGGACCGTGGTCACGTTCCGCGCACCACAGGAAATATTCTGGTTTGGCAGATCGAATACATCCAGCATGGGCATCGGCAGCCCGCGCTTGCGATAAATATAAACGCTGCGCCGCCAGACCTCCGGCCCGTCGCCCTTCTGCTTCCAGATGCCGTTCGTCATCGACCGCAGGATCTCCTGCGGCAGAACCGGGAAAATCGGCGGCCCGCCCGTCTGCCGGTTCAGCCCGCCGCTCGCTACCAGGATCGAATCGCGGATACCCTCCGCGTCCAGCCGCTGCAATGGATAGTGCCACAGCAGCTTATCGAGGGGATCTTTCGCCGCAGCTGATTCATCGCTAAACTGCGACGCCATCCGGTAACTTTCGGAGGTCATGATGATCCGGTGCAGTTGCTTCATGCTCCAGCCCTTTTCCTGAAACTCCACGGCAAGCCAGTCGAGCAGTTCCGGGTTCACCGGCGCGTCGCCCATCTTCCCGAAGTTATCCAGTGACGCCACAATCCCCGTGCCGAAATGATGGCTCCAGATCCGGTTTACCGCCACCCGCGCCGTCAACGGATTCTCGCGCGACACCAGCCATTCCGCCAGCGCGAGCCGCCTGCCGGAAGTGTGCGGCGTGGGCGGCGTCAGTTCCACCGGCGGATTCCCGTAGGTCACCACCTTCACAAACCCCGGTTTCGTCTCCGGCCCGTGGCTGTTCACATCGCCGCGAATCAGGAAGTACGAGGGCGGCGGCTGATAACGCCCGTCGCCGGTATGCAGGTAGCGCCCTTCGCCCGAGTCCTTCTTGCGGCCCTTGCCCGGCGCGGGCTCATCGCCGGGACCATCGGGCGTGAACCGGTAGTCACCGTCCGTCACCGCCATCGCCATCGGAATGGGCGCGGGCCGCTGCTTCTCCAGCCTGCCGATCCCGCCCTGCAATCGCTGCTTTTCCGCCTGATCCGGTGGCGAGATAATCCGCGCGATTTCGCCATCCGAAACCGACACCGTCCGGATGACCTGGTTGGCCAGCAGCACCTGTCCCGGCGTGCGCTTCGCTTCCGGCGTCGCAATGGCATCCCGCACGTTTTGCGGAAACTTCTGATACTTTGCCGGCAGCAAACGGTCTTTATACGGCTGATCGATCTTCCGGATCTCCAGCTTCAGTTCCGCAATCCTGTCGTCGATCTCCGCATTCTCCGCCCGGTACGCCGCCGCGACCTCTTTCGAAGTCAGCGGCTGATCCACTTCCACATAACCCCACAGTGACGACTGCAGCCGGTAATAATCCGCCTGCCGGATGGGATCGAACTTATGATCGTGGCACCGCGCGCACTGCACCGTCAGCCCCAGCACGCCGCGTCCGATGGTGGCGATCATGTCGTCCAGATACTCATACCGGAACTCCGGATTGTCCTGTTCGCGGAACCCCACCTTTGCGTAGCTGCGCAGGAAACCTGTCGCAATCTGACTGTCCGCGGTCACGCGCGGCAGTTCATCCCCGGCAATCTGCTCCCGCAGAAACGTGTCGTAAGGCTTGTCCTGGTTGAACGCGCGGATCACGTAATCGCGGTACCGCCAGGCGTTGGGCCGGTCGAAATCATGCTCGTAGCCATTCGAATCCGCATAGCGCGCCACATCCAGCCAGTGCCGCCCCCAGCGTTCGCCATAGTGCGGGGAGGCGAGCAGCCGGTCGATCAGCTTCTCCCAGGCATCGGGTGACCGGTCCCCCAGAAACTCCGCCGCTTCCGCAGGTGTGGGAGGCAGCCCGAGAAGGTCCAGATATGCCCGTCGCAGCAGCGTCACGCGGTCCGCCTCCGGAGCGCGCTTCAAACCCTGCCGGGCCAGCGCGGCGCTGAGGAAGGCATCAATTGGATTCCGCGCGCCTGCCGGAACCGCGGGCTTCACCGGAAGCTGAAAGGCCCAGTAGTTTCGTTCTTCGGGACGGATCGGAGCATCGGCCAGCGGATCGGCCTTCGAAATGATCACCGGAGCCGCGCCGTCCCAGACCGCCCCCTCCAGAATCCAGAGCCGGAAGTTTTCGATCTCTTCCGCCGAAAGCTTCCCGCCGATCGGCATCGATGGCTGATCGAGGCCCGCGACCATCCGGTACAAGCGGCTCTTGTTCGGCTCGCCGGGGACCAGCACCACGCCATGCGCACCGCCCCGCAGCGCCGCTTCGCGCGAAGCGAGGTTCAGCTTCGAAAGCTGCACCGCTCCGCTGTGGCAATTCCAGCAGCTCTTCGCAAAAACCGGCTGAATATCCTTCGCAAAAGAGATGGTCCGCTCCGCCGCGGACACGGTCGCCGCGAAAACGGAGAACATCATCAGGAATCGGAAAACCATGCGCGGCACGAGAGGATTATATGTCAATTTGGCCGGGCCAGCCGCCGTTCCACGGCGGCAACCCCTTCAGAACGCCCTCCCGGCGGCTTGCTACAATGGAGAATTCGCTCTCCGCAGCGCAATCTCTCACAAGTCTGGAGTTTTTCTAAAGCATGTTAACCGCAACACAGATCCGCCCCGGGATGGTGATCAAGTTCAACAACGAACTTTATTCCGTCTTCGCCATGACGCACCGGACACCGGGCAACCTGCGCGGCTTTGTCCAGGTCCGTATGCGCAGCCTTCGCAACGGCTCCATGAACGAACATCGGTTCTCCACCGACGACAGAGTGGAAAAAGCCATCATGGATGAGCAGGAAATGGAATTCCTGTATCAGGACGGTGACTATTACTACTTCATGAACACCGAGACCTATGAGCAGATCCACCTCACCAAAGACCTGCTGGGCGATACCACGGACTACCTGATTCCCAATCTCAAAGTCACCGTGGAATTCTACGAAGGCAAGCCGATCAGCGTGGAACCGCCGTCCGTGGTCGTCATGACCGTGGTCGAAACCGAACCCGGCCTCAAGGGCGCAACCGTTTCGAACGTGGGCAAACCGGCCAAAATGGAGACCGGTCTGGTGGTGCAGGTTCCGGCGTTCATCAACGAAGGCGAAAAAATCCGCGTCAACACCGCCGAAGGCACCTACTCCGAACGCGCCTGATTACCGCAGGGCCTGCACGATCAGGTCTTCCTGCTCCGGCAGAACCGTCCGCAGGTCCAGCACCACCCGGTCGCGCTCAATGCGAACGATTACGGGCGGAGCATTGAACCGAAGCCGCCGTTCCAGAACGGCGGCTTTTCTGTTGTTGAGCGCAATCACGAACGTGGGCAGCGCGATGTCCGGCGTGGAGCCGCCGCCGATCGCCGATTCGCCTGGCTCCACCGAGGCATCCGGCCCGATCCGCGACGCCATTGCCTCCGCCCGCGCGCAAATCTCCGACGCCGTCATGCGGATCATCCGCAGCGCCGGAACGCGGTCATATTCCCCCAGCGCCAGATGCCGCAGCGTGGTCTCCATGGCCTGATAAAAAAGCTTGTCCTGCCGGAACGCGCGGAACAGGGGATTGCGCCGCACCCGTTTCACCAGTTCCTCATCCCCGGCGATCACACCCGACTGCGGACCGCCCAGCAGCTTATCCCCGCTGAACGAGATCAGATTCACGCCCGCCCCGAGGCTCGCCTGCGCCAACGGCTCCCGCACCCCATACGCAGCCAGATCCATCAGGCAGCCGCTCCCCAGGTCTTCATACACCGGAATCCCGCGCTCTTTGCCCAGCGCAATCAGTTGATCCAGTTCCGGGCGCGCGGTAAAGCCCGTCATCCGGAAGTTGCTCGGATGCACCCGCAGCAGCAGCCGGGTGTGCTCATTGATCGCATTCCGATAGTCATCGATATGCGTCCGGTTCGTGGTGCCGACCTCGCACAGCCGCGCGCCCGAACGCTCCATGATTTCGGGAATCCGGAACCCATCCCCGATCTCAATCAGCTCGCCGCGCGAAATAATCACTTCCCCGCCCGCCGCCAGTTCGTTCAGAATCAGGAACAGCGCCGCGGCGTTGTTGTTCACCACAATCGCCGGCCGCCCCAGCAGGGCTTCGAGCAGCGCTCCCGCATGGACATCCCGCTTGCCACGCTTCCCGGCCGCCAGATCATACTCCAGATTGCTGTACCCGCCGATGGGCGCAAACGGAGCCAGCGGCGCGCGCCCCAGGTTGGTATGCAGCACCACTCCCGTGGCGTTGATCACCGGGACCAGCGAGGGCGTGCGCCACGAACGGAGCCGGTCGAGCGCTGTCTCCGCCACCGGCCGGGCCAATACCTCGCCGCGCAGCAGCGTCCGCCGCGCGTCATCCAGCACCCGGCGAACCATCCCCACAACCTGCCCGTGCGGAATCGCCCCCGCCGCGGGGCTCAGTTGTTCCAGAAGTTCGTGGACGGATGGCAGTTCGCGCAGAGTCACTGTCTTGATGTTAGGGGATCGGTGTTTCATCGAGGAAGGCGAGGTAATAGGCCGCCAGTTTGTAAGCCGCGCTGTAATCCTCCATCCGGATCGCGCTCAGGTTGTCCGATGTGGAGTGCAGCAGGTGCAGCGTTTGCTGCGTTACCGAGTGCAGCGTCAGAACGGGGATTTTAGCCGCCCGAAACGATGAACTGTCATCGACACCGATATTCTCCACGTTCACCCCCTCCAGCGGGATGGCAATCGAGCGCGCCACCTGCTCCAGTTTGGTCAGCAACACAGGCGTTGCATGGCTGCTCCAGACCTTCGGCCCCGCCGCGCCGAGGCATTCCAGATTCACAAACGCGACAATGGCCTTCTTCTGTTCCGGGCTGAGGCTCCCGACATATTTGCGGGATCCCTTCAATCCCGCCTCCTCTGCGGCAAAGGCGATGAAAACATACGTGTGATGGCGAGGTATGTTCTTCAGGCTCTGAAAAAGGGACGCCAACAGGGCGGACCCGCTCCAGTCGTCGAGGACACCCGTGCCACGTTCGGCATAATCGAAATGGCCGCCCACCACAATCGTTTCCAGCGATGCTCCCGGCAGGGTACAGATGACATTGCCGGAGTGCCGGTCTAACTGCTGCTCCTCCGGCACACAGCCCACTTCGGTAAATAGCGCGGCGATCTGAGCCTGACGCGACTCCTTCCGCACCAGCCCGCTTTCGAGCCGCGTCCGCAACAGCGTGTCAGGAGCAATGGCGATTTTAACCGTCTGCGCCGGGCCGAGCCCGCAGAACAGCAGAATCATCAGCCCGCATCCGGTCCCATGCCGCATCAGACCGCCACCCCCTTGCGGCCCCAGACCTGGGCCAGCGTGTACATGGTGAAAGAAGTGCCTGGCCGGCTGAGGTGCGCCCGGCACTCCGACAGTGCCCGGTCCAGCTCGTCTTCCCCCAGCAACCCCAGCCGGACCACCGTGGAACGCAGCGATTCCACTGTCGCCGGCAGGTAATCGACCATCGCATCGCAGGACCGGACCGCGAGCAGGGAGGTCCGATACCGCACGTCCCGCGGCCCGGCTTCAAGAACCACTGAATACAGGCGATTCGCCAGGGTGAGATCGGCCCCCACGCCGGCGAAAGCCCCCAGCAGCGCGGCTTTGAGCTGGTCCCACGCCGGATGCGGCGGGTAGCACTGGAGAGTGCTGCCATCCGGCTCCTGCAGCGCAATCACGCCGCCTGGCTTCACGATGCGGAGCGCCTCTTCGAGCAGTTGTTCCGGCGCGCCCGCCGTGCTGGCCAGAAAGCGCATGTGGACCAGATCAAAGCTGTTATCCGGCAGCCCTGTCCGATAGGCGTCCCCCTGCCGGAACGTCACGTTGCCCGGAACCAGCCTGGCGCTCGCCTCGTCCAGAAACGCCGCGTTCATATCCAGCCCCAGCACGCTCCCTCCCGCGCCCACCAGACCACTCAGGATATCGGCCACCCCCACCGGCCCGCAACCCACGTCCACGCAGTGCCAGCCTTACTGAACGCCAATGACGGCAAATAAAGCAGCCGCCTCCGGAGCCATGGCATCGCTTTGAATGCGGAGGCGCGCGATCTCGCAGTCCCGGTTTTCGAGTGGGTAGGCGCCGCTGAAGGAACGGGCTGAGTCAGGCATGCGTGATTCCTTTCAGAGTATTCATAGCCCCGTCATGGACGGATGTTACCCTACCCTACTAGCCCAAATCTGATATATGAACTTCATGGACGAACGCCCGAAACTCACAACGCACCAGAAAGCGCTGCAGATTAATCTCGATCCCGAGCGCTATGGAGCCTTTGCGGAAATCGGGGCGGGCCAGGAAGTCGCGCGCTGGTTTTTCCATGTGGGTGCCGCCGCCGGGACCATTGCCAAGTCTATGTCCGCCTACGATATGGCCGTGAGTGACGCCATTTATGGCCGCTGCCAGCGTTATGTTTCGCGCGAGCGGCTGCAAAGCATGCTCGACCACGAACAGCGGCTCAACGTGGAACGTCTGGCCGGCGCGCGCGGCGAAAGCACAGCCTTTTTCACTTTTGCCGACACCGTTTCCGCCCGCAACTTCCAGGGCACCAACGAATGCCACGGCTGGATGGGCGTGAAGTACCAGGCACGCACGCGCGACGAAGACAGCCAGATCACCATCCACGTCCGCATGCTGGACGACGAAAACGGGCTGCAGCAGGAAGCGCTCGGCGTCGTCGGCGTCAACCTGCTGTACGCCGCGTTCTACCTCCGCTACAAGCCGGAACTGATGCTGGAATCCCTGCTCGATAACCTGAGTACGCGCCGTATCGAGATCGACATGGTGGAGTTCTCCGGCATCGAGTTCCGCCATATCGATAACCGCGTGATGGCGTTGAAACTGGTGCAGCTCGGTCTCACCGGCGCGGCGATGTTCGGCCCGAAGGGCGAATTGCTGCAGCCTTCCGAAGTGCTGCGCAAACGGCCTGTGCTGGTGGAACGCGGCAGCTTCCGTCCCGTTACCAAGGTCAATATCGACATGATGGACTGCGCGCGGGAGCGTTTCGCCGCGGAGCCGGACGTGGAAAGCGACCGCGTGGTGGAACTCATGGAACTCACCATGCGGAGCCTGCTCAGCAGCGGCAAGATCGACCTGAGCGACTTTCTTGCCCGCGCCGACATGCTCGCCGCCGCCGGCAAAACCGTGCTGATTTCCGATTACTTCGAATACTACCGCCTGGCGGCCTACGTCACGCGTTACACCAAAGAGCCCATCGCGCTCACCATGGGCGTGGCCAGTGTTCTGGAACTCTTCACCGAAGACTACTACGCCAATCTGGAAGGCGGCATTCTGGAGGCGTTCGGAAAACTGTTCACCAAGGATCTCCGGATTTACGCCTATCCCTGGCAGGACCCTTCCACGCCCGGCGAATTGCGCAAGATCGGGAACCTGGATATCCCGGAAAAACTGCGTAATCTCTTCATGCACCTGATCGAGCGGGGCAAGATGGTGCAGATGGAAAATTACGACGAGTCCCTGCTGCACATCTTTTCAAAGGACGTGCTGGGCCGCATCCGCAACCAGGAAGACGGCTGGGAAGAAATGGTGCCGCCCGAGGTGGCAGAAGTCATTCGCCGCCGGAAACTGTTTGGTTACATTTCTCCGGAAGAGCGATAGTCCGGCGAGCCTTCACGCGGCCGGCCACCGGAAGCAGAGACTGTAGGCCTGAATCGCCATTCCGACCTCCCTGTTTTGTCAGTTCAGCACAAAAGCGTACAGCGCATCACCAGCCCCGGCCACCACATACTGGCGTCCATCCAGCTGATACGAAATGGGGCCATTCGTCAGCGGGCTGATCAGCCCCGCATGCCAGAGCGTTTTCCCGGTTGCGGCATCGAGCGCGATGAAGTAGTTACCGTTACCCGTAAACAGCAGATTGCCGGCTGTGGTGAGAATCCCGTACACGCCATTCGGCGTGCGCCACTCATGCCGCCAGACGGTCTTCCCTGTCTTGTAATCGAGCGCCAGCAGCGCGGCTTTCCCGCCGCCCAGTCCTGCCTCCCGGAACGCGAAACCCTGTGGATGCGCATCCTCATCGGTGAGATAAAACAGGCTGTACGCCTCATTCGTCCCCACATAAAACAGGCCTGTTTTCGGACTGAAACTGGGCGACGGCCAGTTCGTCGCGCCGCTGGTGGGTGGTGATACCAGCGTGCCATCGGCCTTTGGTTCCTTCGCCGGATCGGGCACCGGGCGACCCAGAGGGTCCAACTGCGCCGACCAGTTCATCGTCGCCAGGTAGGCCGCCGTCGCCACGCTCTTTCCATTGGTCCGGTCCAGCAGGAAGTAATACCCGTTGCGACTGGCCTGCGCCAGCAGTTTGCGGGGCCGGCCGTCGATCATGCCATCGATCAGGACCGGCGTCTCTACCGCATCCCAGTCGTGCGTGTCATGCGGCGAAACCTGGAAATACCAGGCGAGTTTGCCGGTATCGGGATTCAGGGCCACGATCGAACAGGTCCAGAGATTGTCGCCCTTGCGGCTGGTGCCCGCGCCCACCGGGTCCGGATTGCCCGTCCCGACATAGTAGAGGTTCAGTTCCGGATCGTACGTGCCGGAGATCCAGGGGTGTCCGCCACCCGCATTGGCGGCGTACTCGTCGGGCCAGGTTTCGAAGCCAGGCTCCCCTTTCGCGGGAGTGGTCCGCCAGCGCCATTGCAGCGCGCCGGTTTCGGGATCGTGGGCTTCCACATAGCCGGGAATATCGATGGAGTCCCCGCCGGTGGCGATGATGACGTGATTCCGGATCATGACGGGCGCAACAGTGGAAAAGAAATACAGTTTCGGATCAGCGAACGGCACGGCCCAGCGCTGTTTGCCGGTGTTGGCATCGAGGCAGACAAGGAAATTGTCCAGGGTTACGAAATAGAGCCGGTCCCCCAGGATCGCTACTCCCCGGTTCCCGGTGCGCGGCATCTCGCCCTTCGATTCGCGGTAAAAGCGCCAGAGTTCATGGCCGGAGCGGGCGTCCAGGGCCCACACGTTATCGAGGTCAGTGAAGTAGAGAATCCCATTCACCATCAGCGGAGTCGCGGAGATCCGCACGCCATGCCCTGGCGCGCCGTTGGTTACGCGACTCGCCCACGCAAGAGACAGGTGCCGCACGTTGTCCGTGTTGAGGTTCGCGAGCGGACTGAAGCGCCGCCCGGAATAGTCACCGTTGTAGGTGGGCCAGGAATCCGCTGGCTGCGCCCGGAGGCGCAGGGCGGCAAGGACGAAGATGCAGAGCAGCCGTTTCATTGCAACGTCGCCAGATAAGCCGTCACATCGTGAATCTGCGTATCCCGCAAAACCCGGTACAGATCGTAATGCGGCTGCAGAGGATCGTGAATTTCCACCTTCGGCTCCTCGTCATGCAGCGCAAACGAGCGGTACTTCCCGTCCTGGTCGCGCAGCACCAGATTGAATTCATCGATGCGCTCCAGCGTTCCCGCCACAACGCGCCCATCGCGGGATGTCACGGTCACCGTCCGCGCCGTCTTCACAGCCTCCGCGCCGCGCCGACGCCTTGGACTCAGCCACAGCGACTGCAGTACCGATGGATCATATTTCGCCCCAATCCCCGCCAGATCCCCCGTCACCGAGTGGCACCGCGCGCATGTCGCCGCGAAGAACGCCTGGCCCTTTTTCGGATCGCCCGTCAGGATGTTCAGAAACGGGTACTTCCCCCGGTCCGCCACCGCCTGCACCCGAGCATGCAGCCAGGCCGCGATGTCCGCCTGTTCCGGCTCGCTCAGAGGCACGGGATTGGCTTTCGGATGGCCGGCGCGCAACACCGGCCCCGTCTGGTCCGTGCGGACCGCGGTGGAACGCATCAGATCGGTCTCCACCGTCAGCCCCCGCGCGCCGCCGCCATGGCACCCCGCGCATTTCGCGGCAAAAATCTCTGCGCCTCGCTCATCCAGCCCGCGCTCGTCCTGCCGGGCTAAAGCCGGAATGACCAGGGCCATCACAAGCAGGAATCGCTTCACAGATTTTTCTCCAGCAGCCGGTACCCGACCGGAACCACTCCGTCCGGATTCACCTCATGATAATTCGCCAGCAGGAAAGCTTCCATCTCCGGAAACCGCAACCTGGACCGATCACCCGACGGCCAGTTCTTCAGAATATAGGCCGGGGTCAGCTCATGCCAAACCACCCAGCGGGGCGGCTTAAGAATCAGATCCGCGATCGCGCCCCGCTCCTCGGCCTGCCCCATCATGCCGGGCTGCAACCAGGAATACCGCGTCGGATTGTCCGCCCCCAGCACGAAATACAGCGCGGGCAGATAGGGATAGACAAAGATCCGGTCATGCGGCCGGATCGTTACCAGCAGCTCGTTGAGGGTGACGAAATGCAGGCGCGAAACTGCAAGGCCGCCCGCCGGTGTTTCGATGCGCTTCAACGCAGTCGCGGGCCGGCCCGTTACACCCAGAGCTACCGCCGCCAGCAACACCACGCCCGCGCACCAACCCTGCGACCGGCGCGGCAGGATAACCGCAAGCGAACAGCTGAACAGTGCGAAAAAGAAGGCCGACGCAAACAGCAACTGCGCCGCCCCTGCGCGCGGAAAACAGGCAACGAGAGCCGCCACGGAGGCCGCCGCCACCCCGGCCAACAATCGGTCACGCCGCAGGACCAACGCTACGGAAAACAGCGCTCCACCGGCAAGCGGCAGCAGCACGGGAATCCAGTTGCGCCACACCGTGCCGGCCAGCGCGCCATAGGGTAACCGATTCGCCACGCCGTAGTTTGCCGCATCCCACAGCAGCGAACTCACCATGCCGTTCAAAGCGCCCCGGCTGACCAGAACGGCGCAGCAGGGAATAGAAACCGCCGCCACGCCCCCAAGGTAGCGGCGCCGTTCGCTCCGCGCAATCGCAAACAGAACCGGCAGCATCCAGAGCAGCGGCGGGGTTGTCCAGGCCGCCAGGGCCGCGAGCACTCCGGCCGTCCCCACCCATCCCCCCAGCGCACAGACCAGCGCCGCCAGCGCGAAGAGATTGCTGTCCCAGCGATGGGTCACGTAAACCGGGAACAGAGTCGTAAGGGGAATCGTGAGGAACAAAAGCCCGGAGGCGATGGCCAGCGATTTCCGGCCAAACCGCGCCACCAGCGCGCAGACCAGCGCGCACATCGCGGCCAGTTCCACGCACAAAAGGGCGCGCGCCACCGGGAAAGAGGTGCCGAAGATCCGGAAAACCAGCCCATACAACCAGAAGCTGCCGGGTCCGGTGATGTTAAAGAAATCGCGATAGGGAACCTCGCCCGTGGCAACGCGCCTCGCGCCGTCCAGAACAATCCCCTCATCGAGCGAAAGGTAAAACCAATGGCCGAACCGCACCCACAGAATCGGCAGCGCGATCACGAAGACCAGCGCCGGAGCCAGCGACTCAGTTCGACTTCTTGAAAGTAAACTCACGTTCCGCGTCGAGGCGTTCCTGCTTCACCTTGAACTTAACCTCATTGCCGGAAACCGTGCCGGTGTATGTGATTTCGGTCACCTGGCCCTCTTCGGCCAGCGAATCATAACCCGCGATGTGCAGCGGATCCACACCGTTGCTCAGCACCACCATGAACGTCAGCGTGACCTTGTCACCGTCGATCTTACCTTCGGCAATGCGCAGCGTACCCAGATTATTCTTAAGCGTGCCGGTCACCTTCCCGGCTTCCTGTTTCATGTTCAGGGTCTGGTTGACGTTCACGCATTTCCATTCACCGGTGGCATCGGCAAGGGCCGAAACAGTGGCGATGGCGGACAGGGCAAGCAGCAGAAGCAGACGTTTCACAGGTTCATTCCTTTGGGTCGAAGTACGACCTCACAACCAATATAAGGCATTCTTCCCGGCCCCGGAGCCATCACCGGTAACCGTTGACGCATGGCAGCCCAATTGCTAACGTGGTCAACGTGAAACGTCGCTCTTTTATGCGGACGCTTGCCGCGGCGCCGGCAGTTCCCGCAGCATTGGTTCCCACCGCGTTGGTTCCGGCAGCAGTCATCAGCGAACAGGCCGCGCAAGCCCAGACGCCCGCCGCACGCCCCGCCGGAGCGCCCGTGGCCAACGGCAAACGGGACGCCGTGGGCGAGCCGGTGGCGCGCTTTTTCACGCAGTCGCAACTCAGCGCACTGCGTCGACTCAGTGAACTCTTCATGCCGCCCATGAACGGCAATCCCGGCGCGCTCGAAGCCCACGTGCCCGAGTTCCTCGATTTCTACGTCGGCCAGTCCCCCGCCGAGCACCAGCATCTCTACCGCTCCGGCCTCGATCTGCTCAACACGCGCGCGACAAAACAGTTCGGCAAGCCCTTCGCCTCCCTCGACGCGAAGCAGGCCGACGCCATCATCAAACCCATGATGGAGCTCGTACCCTGGGAGTTCGAACTCCCCAAAGACCCGGCCGCGCGCTTCATCGCCGCCGCCAATAACGAAATTCGTACCGCAACCCGCAATTCACAGGAATGGTATGCCGCCACGGTAGCGGCGGGCCGCCGCCCGGTCGGCGCGCAGCAGTACTTCTTTCCTGTCGATCCGATCTACAAGGGATAAGCCTTGCCAAAACCACAGTTCGACGTTCTCATCATCGGCTCCGGCCACTCCGGAGGCATGGCGGCAAACATTCTGACGCAGAAGGGACTCTCCTGCCTGATGCTCGACGCGGGTCCGGAAGTCGACCTCGCGAAGAACCGCGTCACCAAACAGCCCTGGGACCTGCCCTTCCGCGGCATGAACAAGCCCGGCCGCCTGCCGCATGTCGTCCAGGCCAACGAATTCAATGCCAACCAGTGGGTGGACGAAAAGGAAGTGCCCTACACGCACGACCCCGCCAAGCCCTACAACTGGGTCCGAGTCCGCTTCCTCGGCGGCCGCTCCCTCTTCTGGGGCCGCCAGTCTTTCCGCATGAGCGACTGGGAATTCAAGGCCGCGGACATCGACGGCGGTGGCGACAACTGGCCCATCAGCCACGCCGACCTCGACCCGTTCTACGCCCGCACCGAAGCCATCCTCCGCGTCTCCGGCCGCAAGGAAGGCAAGCCGCACTTCCCCGACGGCAACTTCCTCGACGCCGATTACGGCCCGGACTCCACCACGGTGAAAAAGATCACCGATATCGCCAACGCGCGCGGCTACCTGGTCTCAAAGATCCGCGCCGCCAATGGCCGCAACGGACTCGCCAGTTCCACGAATCTTCTGCTGCCCGACGCCGTCGCCACCGGGAAACTGCAGATTGTCCCCAATGCCATCGTCCGCGAAATTACCGTGGATAAGAACACCGGGCGGGCCAATGGCGCGAACTTCGTCGACCGGCATTCCCGCGAAGAACTGCACGTGAAGGCGAAGGTGGTGGTGCTCGCCGCCGGGTCACTGGAAAGCACGCGCCTGCTGCTCAATTCCGGCCTTGCAAACTCAAGCGGCATGCTGGGCCGCTATGTGATGGACCAGCTTTACGGCGTACAGGTGGTGGCCTCCGTACCCGAAGCCCGCGGCGGCAACGCTCCCGAAGGCATGATGGGCGGCACGGCGCTCCTGCCCCGCTTTAAGAACCTGAAAAAGGGCGAGAAAAACAGCTTCATCAAGGGTTATGGCATGCTGATCGCGAGCGGCGGCGGCCCCACCCCAGGCTACTTCAAAGAGTACGGCGAGGAACTGCAGAAGAAGCTCGATCTGCACGCCGGCGCCTGCATGACGGCCTCCATCTACGGCGAACGCGTGCCCCGCTATGAGAACCGCGTCACCATCAACAAGGCCGTGACCGACGCCTGGGGCATTCCCGTCCTCCATGTGGATGTGAAGGACACGCAGAACGAATACAACATGGCGAAGGATGCGGCCGATACCGCCGAGGACATGCTGAAGAGCGCCGGCTGGGACATCCTCTCGAAGACCGACAAATTCCATCCGCCAGGCTACAGCATTCACGAAGTGGGTTCCTGCCGCATGGGCGACAACCCCAAAACCAGCGTGCTGAACAAGTGGAACCAGAGCCACGACATGAAGAACCTCTTCGTGGTGGATGGCGGCTGCTTTGTCACCTGCGGCTGGCAGAACAGCACTCTGACCATCATGGCTCTCGCCATGCGGGCATCAGAGTACCTGGCCGATCAGATGAAGTCCGGGGCTATTTAAGCCCCGGCGTTACTTGCCTTCCTGCTTCGTTTCCGGAGCCAGATAGGTCGAGAGATACTTCAGGACCGTCGCGAAATCGGCATCGCTGATCGCGGTGCCGCGTTCCGTGGTCATATTCGCTATCTTCGCGTCCCATTCCGCCTTGCCCAGACGCGTGGCGGTAAACATTTCCGCGCCATGGCACGGGGTACAGACACGAACCGTGGCCTGCTTGCCGGGGCCTTCCGGAAGTTCCTTCTGCGCCCACGCGGGGGTTACCGCCAGCCCTGCAATCAAAGCCGTGAAGATCGTCAGCGTACGTAGCATTTTTCGCCTCTGAGGCCGCCACCACAGGCCTCTGACGAACATTGTAGCCCCTCTCGTATATTGGGGATACGCATGGCAAACCAGCTGGTCGTCCTCTTCGAACACCCCGAATGGCAGAAGCCGCTCTGGGCCGCTCTGCGGCGTCGCGGCGTCGCTTATGAGCCGTGTGACCTGAAGCGCGCCGCGTTTGATCCCGACGCCGTTCCCGCCGCCCCGCTCTACTTCAACCAGGCCAGCCCCAGCGCCTACGTTCGCGGCAACACGCGCGCCGTGCCCCTGGCCCTCTCGCTCATGCGGTCGCTCGAACTGAGCGGCGCGAAGGTGCTGAACGGCTCCCGCGCCTTCCTGCTCGAACTCAGCAAATCCGCCCAGTGCGCCCTGCTCAACACGCTCGATATTCCCCACCCGCGCTCCCTCGCCTTCAACGACCCCGAAGCCGCCCTCGCCCACTGGACCGGCGGCTGGCCCGCCCTGCTCAAGCCCGAACAGGGCGGCAGCGGCGCGCGCATGTTTCTGCTGAATTCCGGCGAGGAACTGCTCCGCCTGCTGCGCGACCAGCCATCCCTCTGGCTGCCCGACAACCTTCTCCTGCTGCAGGAATACTTCCCGGTGGACCCCGCACGCGGCATCGTCCGCATGGAATTCCTCGGCGGCAAACTGCTCTACGCCATGCGCGTCATCTCACACGGCGCCTTCAATCTCTGCCCATCCGTGGAATGCAATCCCGAAGGTGGTGGCGATTCCGCCTGCGCCATTCCGGAAAAGGCCCCCGCCAAACCTGTCGAGTTCCACCCGTACCCGGAAGTACCCGCCGCGGCCGTCGCCATGGGCGAAAAGATTATGGCCGCCGGAGGTCTGGACGTGGGGGGCATCGAATACCTGGAAGCCGCCAGCGAAAATGGCGAAGACCGCCTCATCTTCTACGACGTCAATGCGAACTCCAACCTCCGCGCGCCCATCGGTGAGGCTTTCGGCTTCGATCCCTTCGAGCGCGTGGTCGACTACCTGGTCTCGCAAATCGCCGGCACAGCCTCCGGCACAACGTAGTCCGACCGGCCGCCTCTCCCCACGCGGGAACGGATCCACTGATTCGCCGGCTCTTCGAACACCGCGAACACAACGCAGCTCAGCCCCACCACCAAAGCCATGTAGAGATATCGCACCGCGAAATCCGGCCAGCTGACCGCCCACCACAAAATCGGAATGTGCAGGATATACATCCCGTAGCTGGCCTTCCCCAGATACACCACGGGCCGCGCGGAAAGCGCCCGAGCCAGCCAGCCGCCACCCAGCCCCAGCCCCACCAGCAGCAGGGCATTCATCGGGCGCAGCAGGGTGTTCATCGAGAGACCGTCCGGCAGAAAACGCGCGTACCCCAGAATCGCGGCAAGACCGCCAAAGCCCGTCCAGTACAGCCACGTCCCCTCCATCGCGTGCCGCCGTGCAATTAAGAGCTCATACGCCCGCGCCGCCGCGATGCCCATCAGGAAATCCGAGACATGGATCAGCGGCTTGATCTGGTCCGATACACCCGCCAGCCACATCGCCTGCGTGAGCCCCGTGGCCACCACCGCCGCCGCGAGCGTCCCCGCCCAGCCCCGGTTCTTCATCGGAACAACCAGCAACGGAAAGATCAGGTAGAAGAACATCTCGCAGGAGAGCGACCAGGCCGGCGTGTTCCAGCCCGCCGTATAGTGCCCGCTGAACCACCCCTGCAGCAGCGTCAGATGCATCGCCACCAGCCAGCCTTTGGGCTGATCCGCCGCCTTCACGATGAACGGCGACACGATCAGCAGGCTAAGCAGATAGACCGGATAGACGCGCGCCAGCCGCCCCACCAGGTATTTCCAGACGTTCGGCCGCGTCCACCGCGTGGCCGCATAGTTGCGCGTCAGCACGAAGCCCGAAAGCACGAAGAACGTCGGCACCGCCTGGTAGCCGTGGCGCAGGATCTCCTGGAGCGGCCCCGGCAGCATCAGCACAATCGGCTCATAGACATGACCGGCGCCGATGAGATGGGTAAACATGACCCAGAGCGCAAGGAAAAACCGCAGCCCCGTCAGTGCCGGCAGATGTTTCGGACGTCCCGCGCCCGTCCCTGGCGAATCCATCTTTCCATGATCGCTTGCGGGGGATTACAGTACAGAGAGTTCCGTTACGGCTGGAGACCGTGCTGCTTCCGCCAGGTGGCTTCCTGACGCTGCAGGCCGACATTGGTTTCCGCGGTTCTGGCCCATGCCTTTTCCGCTTCTTCCGCCGTCATCGCCGGGTTGGCCCGTCGCATCATCAGCGTCGTGATCATGTGCTGCGCCTCCAT
Source organism: uncultured Acidobacteriia bacterium (assembly GCA_903900705.1). Lineage (GTDB taxonomy): Bacteria > Acidobacteriota > Terriglobia > Bryobacterales > Bryobacteraceae > BOG-234. The sequence continues at coordinate 423 of CAIUOG010000158.1, read as the reverse complement.
GGGCGAAACCTCCGCGAATCCGGCGGGAGGCTCAAAGACCGACGCCGGTGGAGTGCCCAGCGTCACGTTGCTCGCGACCTGAAATGTGGGGGACGGACTGAAATGGAATTCGCTGCGCAGCGGAAAGCAGTTCAGTGACGGCGCCAGCCAGCTGAGCATGCCTGCAGATCCCCGACTGTATTTGAACGTCTCAATGCCAAGCAGCGATTCAGCACCAAGCAACGCTCCATCCGGCACCGCACATTTGGCGCTGCTTTCCGCGGGAGGTGCCGGCTTCACGTTCACGGTGAAATACGCCTTGATTTCGTGCAGTGCCTGTATCTGCGTGCCATCGCGTTTGGTGATGAGTGTGATGGTCTGATTCGCCGTACGACTCACCATCGCGGTGCCGATATTCGGATCCACATACTTCGTGTAATTCGC
>CAIUOG010000157.1 GCA_903900705.1 uncultured Acidobacteriia bacterium | reverse complement strand
TGGCCTCCACGGCGACTTTGGCCTTCAGGCTGGGCGGGTGACTCTTCCTCGTTTTTGGCATTGACTCTCCTTCATTTTCAATGCCGCCTTTCTATCTAAGACAGGGCCAGTTTTTTGTCCAGGTTTTGGGGTCCATTACACAGCGTGAGCAGCTGAATGTCCTCATATTTCCAATCACGGGAGTGACTGGCCTGCTTGCCGGGTTCCATGAAAGCGATGCCGGACGCGTCGATACGCAGAGTCCCCGCGCCCGCGTGGCGCAGGTGCCGGTGCTGGACCGGGTAAGTTTCGGCGAACGCGGTGGCAGCCAGGGCCAGCCATAATACTAAGCGCGCGCCAGTTGTGGTTTCAGTTCGAAATGCCATTTCCACACCTCATAGATTGCGGGATAAATCACAAGTTCCAGAATGAAAGAAGTAAAGATGCCACCGATCATGGGGGCGGCGATGCGCTTCATCACATCGGCGCCGGTCCCCACGGACCACATGATGGGCACAAGGCCGAGGAACATGGCGGCAACGGTCATGAACTTGGGGCGGATGCGTTTCACCGCGCCTTCGAGAATCGCTTCCTGCAGAGCGGCGAAGCTGGTGAGGCGGCCTTCGCTGGCGGCGCGGTCATAGGCGATATCGAGATAGAGCAGCATGAACACTCCGGTCTCCGCATCCACACCCATCAGGGCAATCAGGCCCACCCAGACGCCGATGCTCAGGTTGTAGCCGAGAAAGTGCAGCAGCCAGATTGCGCCCACGGCTGAGAACGGGACCGCGAGGATAATCAGCAGCGTCTTCACGACGGAGCGCGTATTCATGTACAGCAGCATCAGGACGAGGAAGAGAGTGAGCGGCAGCACGAGACGCAGCCGTTCGCGCACGCGAGCCAGTGCCTCATACTGGCCGCTCCAGGCGATGGAATAGCCGGGAGCAAGCTTCAGTCCGCGGCTGACCGCGCGCTTGGCCTCTTCGACATAGCCGCCGATATCGCGACCGGAAATATCGACGTAGACATAGCCGCTGAGGAGTCCGTTTTCGTCGCGAAACATCGAGGGTCCGGAGGCCAGTTTCACTTCGCCCAGTTCGGCGATCGGGATCTGACGACCACCCATCGGACTGTCACCCCTGACGGGCACGAGGATGCGGCGAATGGCCTCGGGATCGCTGCGGAAATCGGCCGCATAGCGCACGTTGACGGGATAGCGCGCGCGGCCTTCGATGGTGGTGGTAACGGTCTCACCGCCAATGGCGCTCATCACGACGGACTGTGCGTCTTCGATGCTCAGGCCGTAGCGGGCGAGCTTGTCGCGATCCCAGGAGATATCCAGAAAATAGCCGCCTGTGGTGCGTTCGGCGAAGACGCTGCGCGTGCCGGGGAGGGGCGCCAGAAGCTTTTCGATTTGGCGTCCGGTCTGCTCGACGACGGCAATATCGGAGCCGAAGATCTTGACGCCGACGGGGGTCCGGATTCCGGTGGTCAGCATGTCGATGCGGTTCTTCACTGGCATGGTCCAGGCGTTGGAAACGCCGGGCATGTGGAGCGCTTCGTTCATCTGGTCGACCAGTTCGTCCTGCGAAATGTGGTCGGGCGTGATGTGGCGGAAGTAAGGGAGGATCCAGTCGGGCGCCCAGGCGGAATACCAGGTGTCGGCCTTGCGCCATTCACTGACGGGCCGGAGCGTGATGATGGTTTCGGCCATGGAGAGCGGCGCGGGGTCGGTAGAGGTTTCCGCGCGGCCCGCTTTGCCGAAGACCTGCGCGACTTCGGGGAAACGCATGAGGATTCGCCCCTGCACCTGCAGCAGCTTCTGCGCTTCTGTGGCGGAGATGCCGGGAACGGTGGTGGGCATGTAGAGCAGCACGCCTTCATCGAGTGGCGGCATGAATTCGGAGCCGAGTTGCCGATACACCGGCACGGTGAAGCCGACCAGCGCGATGGCGGCGGCAATCACCAGCCACTTCCACCGCAGTGACCACGCTGCCACCGGATGATAGAGGCGAATGAGCGCCCTGCTGATGGGATGATTTTCTTCCGAATGAATGGTACCCACCAGCACGGCGCTGAGCGCGCGGGCAAGCAGGCGTGGGCGGAACTTAAAGGAATCCATGTGTGTGAAGAGCAGGCGCAGCGCGGGGTCAAGCGTGATGGCGAGCACGGCGGCGACGATCATGGAAAAATTCTTGGTATACGCGAGCGGCCGGAATAAGCGGCCTTCCTGGGCTTCCAGCGTGACGACCGGCAGGAAGGAAACGGCAATAACGAGGAGGGCGAAAAAGCTGGGTCCGCCGACCTCTTTCACGGCGTCGATGACGACGCGGTGATAATCCTCTTTACGCCCCGTCCGCTGCCATTCCTCGAGCTTCTTGTGCGTTTGTTCCACGACCACGATGGAGGCATCCACCATGGCGCCGACGGCGATGGCGATACCGCCCAGCGACATGATGTTGGCGTTGACGCCCATGAGCCGCATGGGGATGAAGGAAATCGCGATGGCGATGGGAATGGTGAGCACCGGAATCAGCGCGCTGGGGATGTGCCAGAGGAAGACCAGAATCACGAGCGAGACGATGACGAGCTCTTCGATGAGGGTGTGTTTCAGATTGTCGATGGAGCGAAGAATCAGCTCGGAGCGGTCATATACGGGGATGACTTTCACGCCCTCCGGGAGGCCCGGCGCGATTTCCCGCAGCTTCGCTTTGATGCGGTCAATCACGGCGAGCGCGTTTTCGCCTTCGCGCATGACCACGATGCCGGACACCGCTTCACCTTTGCCATCGAGATCGGCGATACCGCGCCGGATGTCCGGGCCGAGCACCACATCGCCCACATCCCGCACACGCACCGCAGTGCCCTGTTCGGAGGAATTCAGCACGATGTTGCCGATGTCCGCAGTGGACTGCGCGTAACCGCGGCCGCGAACCATGTATTCGGCGCCGCTCATTTCCACCAGACGGCCGCCCACGTCGTTGTTACCGCCGCGCACGGCCTCGACCACGCGGCTGATGGGAATGCGGTAGGCCTGGAGTTTGACGGGGTCGACCTTGACCTGATACTGGCGAACAAATCCACCGAGCGGCGCGACCTCGGCGACGCCCTGGACAGACTGCAGCTGATAGCGGAGGAACCAGTCCTGCAGGCTTCGGAGCTGCGCGAGGTCGTGTTTGCCACTGGAATCGGTGAGCACATACTGGAAGACCCAGCCGACGCCGGTGGCATCCGGCCCGAGTTCGGTTCGCACGCCCTGGGGGAGGCGGGGCAGCACGCCGGAGAGATATTCGAGCGTGCGGGAGCGGGCCCAGTAGATATCGGTCCCTTCCTCAAAGATGATGTAGACGTAGGAGTAGCCGAAGTCTGAGAAGCCGCGCACGGTGCGCACACCGGGCACGGAGAGCATGGCGGAGGTGATGGGATAGGTGACCTGATCCTCCATGATGTCGGGGCTGCGATCCCAGCGGGAATACACGATGACCTGGGTGTCGCTGAGGTCCGGAATGGCGTCGAGCGGGATGGTGCGCATGGACCAGAGCCCGGCGGCGGAGGCCGCGCCCACGAGCGCGAAGACGAGGAACTTATTGCGTCCGGAAAACTCTATGATCCGGTGGATCATTGCGGACCCCGCTTCATTTGTGTTTCCGAGTTGAGGAGAAACGCGCCGGAGGTGACGATGCGGTCGCCGGGCTGGAGGCCCTGGAGGATTTCGGTTCGGCCGCCGGCCTTCCGCCCGGTCAGCACGACGCGGGATTCGAACGTACCATTGGCGGTGCTGAGGAAGACCGATTTGGAGTTGCCGGAATCGAGGACGGCTTCGGAGGGGACGCTGAGGATTTTCCCGCCGTCGAGATTCATTGCAACGTCGACAAACATATCGGGCTTGAGCAGCATTTTCGGGTTGGCGAGTTCGAGGCGAACCTTCATAGTGCGGGTGACGGGATCCACCTGGGGCTGGATGTAGGTGACGCGGGCGAAGTATGCGGGGGGGCCGGCCTGGAGGGAGATCTTCGCCGGCTGGCCGATGCGCAGCCGGGGTGCGTCAGACTCGAAGACATCGGCCATGACCCAGACGCCGCTGAGGTCGGCGAGCGTGTAGAGTTCGGTTTCCGGGGTGACGCGCTGGCCGGGGAAGGCGTTGCGGGTCATGATGTAGCCGCGGGCGGGCGAGAAGAGCGTGATTGCTTCGAGAGGCTTCTGCGACGTCTCGACTTCGGCGATCTGGGCTGGCGTGATGTTGAGCAGCAGCAGGCGGCGACGGGCGGCTTCGGCGAGGGATTCATTGTTCTCCGAGGCTTCGCGCATGGAACTGTGTTGCATGATGCCGCGGGCCTTCAGCGCGAGCAGGTATTCCTGCTGAGCGGCGCGGACCTCCGGGCTGTAGAGGCTGAGCAGGGGCTGTCCGGGGGTGACGAGCTTGCCGGTGAAATCGGCGGCCACGGAGGTAATCCAGCCATCGGTGCGGGCCTGGATGCGGGTCAGCAGCGTTTCGTCTGGCACCACACGGCCATTGAGGTGGATCTCCTGGGAGGAGGAAGTCCATTCGACCTGCCCATAACGGATGCCGATGAGCTGCTGTTTATCGGGCGTGACCTGAAGGAAGTCTGGCGTGGCTGCGCCTGCGAAGACGGGTTCAAGATCATTGCCGGTGGCGGGGTTCAGGCCGGGCTTGTCGGAGTGGTAGGTGGGGTCCTGGGAGTCACGATAGCCAATAATTTTGCGGGTATCGGCGGGCGCGGGTGCGCCATCGGCATAGACGGGCGTGAGTTTCATGCCGCAATCCGGGGCGATGCCGGGCTTGTCGGACCGGTACCAGGGGTGCATGGCATCGACGTAGTAAAGGATTTTGCGGCCGGATACGGCGGCGACGCGCGTGCTGTACCAGCGGCCATAGCCGAAGCCAAAGACGAAGATCAGGGCGATGGCGATCAGGGCGAATAAAAACCGGACGAATTTCATCGGGAACCTCTCAGTTCAATACCCGTCATTTCTTCGAGGCGGGCTACGGCCAGGGCGAAGTTCAGGCTCTGCTCATGCAGTTGTTCCTGCACGTCGGTTTTGGCGGCGATGTTGGTGAGAACGGCGGCGAGATCGGAGGCGCCGTTCTGGTAGGCGTTCAGTGAGGCTTCCACTGTCAGCTGCGTTTGCGGCAGGATGGTGTCGGAATAGAGCTGCCAGAGCTTCCAGGCGGTCTGCGCGGCGAGGTAGGCCTCGCGGACGCGGAACTGGAGGGTCTGTTCGGCGGCTTCGAAATTGCGGCGGGATTCGCTGAGCAGGTCGACCTTTTCGTCGATCATGGGGCGCTGGCGGCTTTCGGTGTGCAGGCGCAGCGGGATGTCCACACGGAGCTGATACATGGGCGCCATGCCGCCCTGGTTGAAGTAGCCGGCGGCGATGGTGTAATCGGGCCGGAGTTCGCGGCGGGCAAGGCTGACGCCGAGTTCGTCACGCCGGATGAAGGCGACGTCGCGCCTGAGTTCGGGCGCGGTGGCGGCGGCTTTGGAGAGGAGTTCGTCCACGGTGAGGAGGAGCGGGAAGAGGTCGCCTTCCGTCGGCTGCCCGACGGGAGTACCAGGCTTTCGGTTGAGCAGACTGTTGATTTCGGCTTCGGCGGTTTGCTGGTCCTGCCGCATTTTGATGATGCGGGTCTCCATGAGGGAGAGCTGCGTCTGGGCCTTGAAAATGTCCTGCTGCGGGGCCTTGCCGGCGGTGTAGCGGGCCTCAGAAAGGTGGATCACGTCGGCGAGGACTTTGCGACCCTCTTCGAGGATTTCCAGCGCTTCCCAGGTGTGGTGGAGCCGGTGGTAGGCCTGGCTGACGCGGGAGCGCACGCTGAGTTGCACGGCCTGATAGTCCTCAAAAGTGGCGTCTGCCTCTTTGAGAGCGATGTCACCGCGCAGTCTGCGTTTGTCGCGGGAGGTGACTTCCTGAGAAATGGTGACGCCGATGTTGCTGGTTGGATTGCTGCCGAGTCCCTGGCCAGGCAGGGGTCCGCCATTGCTGGAGTAGCCGACCGAGAGGGTGGGGTCCGGCAGACCGCGGGCGGGCGCGGGGCGTTGGCGCGCGGCCTCGACACGCTTTTGCGCGGCGAGGATCTCGCGGTTGTTCGCGAGGGCTTCGGTGATTAGTTGATCCAGCTGCACGGGGTCGGCGGCATAGCAGCAACCGACGCAGCAAAGGTAAATCCGGAGTAAACGCACTCCAATGCCTCCAAAAAAGGTTCGGGTGACAGGGCTGGTATTGCGGGGCGGGAGGCAGGGATCAGACGCGGAGGACGGAGTGGAGCAGGTAGAGCGGTGGCGGCGAACTATGTTTTCGTATTTGCGTATCAAAAGCCGCACGGGCAGAGGGAACGAACTGGATTTTGCGGGGCTGATGGGGAACCGCCGCCGGCACAGGCTGGACGGAGGAGTCGTGTGATGGCGTCAGAATGACAAGCTGCGGAGCACAAGTGACTGACGGCTGCGGCGCGGTGGGCTGTTTGCATTTGCCCGAATGATTGCAGCATGACTGTGAGGGATTCCGGTAGGAATCGACGCAGTTGACGCACCCACCCCACAGCAGAGTAGCCGTGAGGATGAGCGAGATGACGCAATATGTAATTCTTTGCAGCACTTCTGCACTGATGGTAGCAAGCGGAGGGCCGAGGTGGCTTAGACACCGAATCGTTAGACAATGAAAGCATTCCATGCAGACGGTTGCGGAACTTGAAGACGCGTTGACGCGGCCTGCCTCGGCGGACATTGATTTCTTTCGTGAACTGGACGGGAATCTGATGATTCTGGGCGGGGCGGGAAAGATGGGACCGTCCCTGGCGCGACTCGCCCGGCGCGCGGCGGATGCGTCCGGTCGACACCGGCGGATTCTCGCGGTCTCTCGGCAAAAGCTTGCGGTGGAGGGCGTGGAATCGCTGGGCTGCGACTTCCTGGATCGCGCGCAGTTGGCGGCATTGCCGGATTGTCCGAATATCATTTTTCTGGCTGGACGAAAGTTCGGTTCGGCCGATAACATGGCACTGACCTGGGCGACGAACACGTTGTTGCCCGCTTTGGTGGCGGAGCGCTTCCGGGGGGCACGGTTCGTGGCGCTCTCAAGCGGGAATGTTTATGCGCTCTCGGCGCGGGGCGCCACAGAGACGACGACGCCCGGGCCGGTTGGAGAGTATGCGCAATCTGTGCTGGGCCGCGAACGGATTTTTGAATACTTCTCGGTGCGGGACCGGTCGCCGGTTGCGATCATCCGGCTGAACTATGCAGTGGACCTGCGTTACGGAGTGCTGCTCGATATCGGCCAACGCGTGTATGAAGGCCTGGCGGTTCCGCTGGCAATGGGTTCGGTGAACGTAATCTGGCAGGGAGACGCGAACTCGATGATTCTGCGCTCGCTCGCGCTGGCGGAGACGCCGCCGCGCGTTCTAAATGTAACGGGGCCCGAGACACTGACGGTGCGTTGGATTGCGGAACGTTTTGGGGAGCACTTCGGCGTCGCGCCGGTATTTGAAGCGCGGGAGGCGGAGTCCGCCCTGCTGAATGATTCGTCACTGGCGTGCCGGCTGCTGGGAGCGCCTTCGATGAGTGCGGAAGAATTGATCGGCAGACAGGCCGGGTGGATTCGTGCCGGACTGCCGACGCTGCGGAAACCGACACATTTCGAGGTGCGCGATGGAGCGTTTTAACTGGCGGGCGCGGCTGCGTGAGGGAGTGGTGATTCCCGCACATCCGCTGGCCCTGACGGCGGAGAGAAAGCTCAATGAGCGCAGGCAGGCCGGACTGACGCGGTATTACCTCGATGCCGGAGCGGGCGGGGTCGCGGTAGGAGTCCACACGACCCAGTTCGGGATTCGGGAGCGGGGACTGTACGAGCCGGTTTTGCGCCTGGCGGCGGATGCGGCGCGCGGGCGTGATGTGATCCGAATTGCGGGTGTTTGCGGAGAGCGCGCGCAGGCGGTGCGGGAAGCGGAGTTGGCGGCGCGGCTGGGATATGACGCGGGCCTGCTGAGTCTGGGGGCTCTGGGCAGTGCGACGACCCATGAGTTGATCGAACATGCGCGCGCGGTGGGAGAAGTGCTGCCGCTGGTGGGGTTTTATCTGCAGCCGGCGGTGGGCGGGCGGGTACTCGACGCGACCTTCTGGCGCCGGCTTGCGGAGATTGAAGCCGTGGTGGCGATCAAGATTGCGCCTTTTCATCAATACCGGACGCTGGATGTGTTGCGCGGCGTGGCGGAATCAGGGCGCGGCGGGGAGATTGCTCTGTATACGGGAAACGACGACCATATCGTGCTGGACCTGCTGACGCGGTTTCAGGGACTGCGGATGGTGGGCGGGTTGCTGGGGCAGTGGGCCGTATGGACGAGGCGCGCGGTGAAGATGCTGGAAGGGATTCAGCGGAATCCGCAGGACCCGGAATGGCTGGAGCTGGCGCCGAAACTGACGGATGCGAACGGGGCGATCTTTGATGTGGCAAATGGCTTCGCCGGCTGTATCGCTGGCGTGCATGAAGTCTTAAGGAGGGAGGGCTTGCTGGAGGGGATCTGGTGTCTGGATCCGGAGGAGGGGTTGTCACCGGGACAGATGGAAGAGATTGACCGGGTGTGGAGGGCTTACCCGGAGCTGAGGGATGGTGAATAAAATGAAAAAGCCCGACCTTTTTGGGGGTCGGGCTTTGAATTTAACCGGGCGACGTCCTAGTCTCCCACACACCTGCGCGTGCAGTACAATCGGGGCTGAGAGGCTTAACTTCCGTGTTCGGGATGGGAACGGGTGGGACCCTCTCGCTATGGTCACCCAGAACTTGTGGATGCG
>CAIUOG010000156.1 GCA_903900705.1 uncultured Acidobacteriia bacterium | reverse complement strand
CCGGGGCGAAGAACGGCAGGTCGTACGGTTCGCCGAAGTCTTCCATCCGGATGAGGGAAGATGATTCCGCCAGCACGGAGACACAGTAATTGGTATCCGCGGGGCGCGTGGAAAGCGTGCCGTAGGACTCGGAGTTGACGACCGTAATGCCGTCCGCCGCCAATTCGTCCACCTGAAGACCGAAGATGTAGTCTTTTGAATTCTTTGGTCCTTTGAGGACGACCACGCGGAGCTGGTTGCCCCACGCCCCTTCGCTGGACGCGCTGACGCGCAGGCGGGAACTGGGCGCGGTGATGGTAAAGGTGACAGTGCCGGGGACGCCTGACCCATCCTGGTTGGTGGCCGTAATGGTGATGTTTGTGCCAACCGGGGGCATGATGTCCGGCGCCTGGTACAGGCCGGACGCGGAGTCCAGGGTTCCCCAGGACGAGGCGCTGCCCTTGTCGCCGCTGATCGTCCAGACGATGGTGTTGTCGGACACACCAACGGTAGTGGCGGAGAATTGTTGCTTTGCCAGCAGTTTGAGGCTGGAGGGCCGGGGCGAAACAGAGACCGCGCCAGTCAGGTTCACCGTCACGGTCGCGGCGGGCGTCGCGTCGGTCGTGAATGGCGCGGGGGCTGCGGCAGGCGTCGCGGCGGGCACCGCCACACCGTCGGTAGTTGCTTTGCAGGTCAGGCTGAGCATAGCCTTCCCGTTGGCCCCATTGGCCGTAACGGTTTTGACTTCATCGCGCAGGGTGTAGAGGCAGAATCTGTTGACCGGAGTCTTACCGAGGGAAACCGTGCCCAGGAACCATTCGTAGCTGACAATCGTACCCTTGTCCGCCGCAGCCTCCATGAAGGCGCTCAGCCAGACGCTCTTGCCCTCATCCACGGAGGCGCTGTCCGGCACCACGGCTCCCTTCGGATCCAGTGATACCTTGGCGGTGGCCGTGACAGTCGGCACCACCATGCTGGTTGCGGTGATGGTCACGTCCCCCGCGGCGGCAATCGGGTTCGGCGCGGTATAGAGACCATTCCGGTCAATCGTCCCGCCGCCGACGCAACTCCACGAAATTCTGGTGTCGGCCAGGCCCACCGTCGTGACGGAAACCTGGATGGTCTGCCCGGGGCCGGCGGTGGATTGGGCCGGCGTGACAGAACGGATCTTCGCCGCTTTGAGTGAGATAGTCGCGTTTGCCACCGGCTTGCCACAGTTGCCGGCGCAGGTCGCTTTGACGGACACAGTCTTGTCGGCGGCAATGCTCCTGGGCGCTGTGTACTGGCCGGTCTTGCTGTCGATGACACCATCCGAGTCCGGAATTGCCGCGCTGCCATCGCTTTTCAGCAGCGAAAAGGTGACGCAGTCTTCCGTGGTGGCGCTGAATCGGGCCTGGCCCCCGGCGCTGAGGTCCACGGAGGAGGGAATCACCAGATTCGCCTTCTGCAGTTCCACGGCCGCCACAGCGGCAGTCTTCGGAACCACGCGGATCACGTAACCAGTGGAGCCGCCATTGAGGTAATACTGCATGATTCCGTAGCTGGCTTCGCTACGGGCATCGAGACCACCAAAGTAGCGGACAAAGTCCGTGTAGCTCGTGATGCGGACGGCCTTCTTTACCGGGCCCCGCTCAAAAAAGTCTATAAATGCGGTGTTCGAAGTGCTGGCGCCCGTGATGGTGTGAACACTGCTCGGGAGTTCCTCGACATAGACTCCGGGATACGTTGGTGTGAGCGGCATGGTAGCTCCTGTCTCGAAAATCGGCCGGACTTAAAAATTAAACCTCGTGATCGTAACAGAAGCCCCCGGCGATGTCAAAACACAAATCTGAGATTAACCGCGCGATTCGGGAGCGATTTTTCGTCCCTACAGATGTAATAAGGTATGAATTGTATTACTGAATCCATATTTCCACCCGACGGTTTCTCGCTTTGCCAATTGCCGTACTGTTGGCCGACACAGGCATGTCCTGTCCGAAGCCTTTCAGGGTGGCCCCCGCCATCTTAATTTGCTCCAATGCAAGGGAAACGGACTGCGCCCGCCGGAAGGAAAATGTAAGATTTCTCTCTTTTCCCGCCCTGGTGTCACCTCCGTCGCTGTCCGTGAAACCGAGAAGCAAAATATTCTTCCCCTCGTACCCCTGGGATTTCAGGAAGTACGACACGCGCTCCACATCGTCCCAGGCGCGCGTGTCGAGCACATCGTCGGCGGAACGGAAGTGAAATGTCGTGTTGAGGCGGCGGGCACCCTTTGTGGTGCGAATGTAGTCCGGCGTGCGGTACTCCGGCTGCGGAGCGGCGTCGTGAATGCGGAGTGACACAAAGTCACTCTTCTTTTCCACCGTTTCCTGGCCCTGGTCGCTCACCACAAAATCGAGGAAAGCCTGCGTCCAGCGGCTTTTCTTCGCGGCGGTGTAGAAATACAGCCGCCGGGTGAGTGCGTAGTCTTCGGTGCTGACCGTGAACGGCGTCGGCCTGAGGAGGCTGGCGCCGGTGTCGCCGACCGCGAGTTCCTTCACACCCGCAAGGTAGGGAATCGCGACCAGGCCGATGCCGTTCGGATCGCCGCGGACGGCCTCGCGCACGGCGGCGCTGCCCGGCAGAGTCTGGAAGCAGGGGCCCACGGGAGCACCGTCCAGCACTAACTGACTGAAGGTTTCCGTGGTTCCGGAACCCGGCGCATGACAATAAATATTGATCTTTCCGGGCCCGCCGCCGGCGGCGCGCCAGTCGCGAATCTGGCCGGAAAAGATATCTTTCAGTTCCGACAACGGGTACGACTTCACGGGCCGGTTGGCCGTGTTGACGATCACCGCGATGCCATCGAGCGCCACAACGTGTTCGCAGTCGCGCAGATTGGCGCAGCCGAGCGCATTCAATTTCGGAGCGTCCGCGGGGCCGGAGGCGCGGGAGGACATGCCGATCTCCGCACTGTGCCGCGTGAGCGCATCGAACGCGCTATCGGACTCGCCACTCTGAATCCGGAAATCCAGCCAGACGCGTTCGGATGGCAGCCATCCGGAAATCACCTTTGGCTGTCCCACGCGCTCACGGGTGGCGATTCCCGTCGCCTTGCGGGATTCGAGGAAAGCCTGCACCAGCTGAGGCGTCAGACTTTCGCCGAGGTTGCGCGACCCTTCGAGGCGCACCACGACGTGAGGCGGGGGAGGCGGCGCCGGCGCAGGCCACCAGGCGTGGACCAGCCACCGCACCGCCGCCACGATCAGCATCACGACCACCAGCGCCATGACCAGTCGCAGCAGCCGGTATAAAGGGCCGCGGGAATGAGGCGTTACCTGGATCAGCGGACTGCCGCACACCGGGCACAGGAATTCCCGCTCCGCGGCGAACCGCGTCATTTTATCGTCGGCGACGCTGCACGCCCCGAAATTTACACATCTGCCCGCCAGCTTCGCCACGGTGGTTTCGACTTTTAACGCACCATGATGGCAAATCCGCCGCCCGAATGATAGACTTCCGCCGCAGATTTTTCCGCGTCACTTACGGACGGAAACATACAAATTCAACCACTTCGTGAGAAAACTCAACATCCGGCGGCGGTATGTTTCAAAGTAATTACAGAGTGGAGGTCAGGCCGCCATCCACATAAAGAACCTGGCCGGTAACAAAACCGGCCGCGGGTGAGGCGAGAAAAACCGCGGGGCGCGCGATATCCTCCGGCACACCCCACCGGGCGAGCGGCGTTCGGCCCTTCACCCAGGCGTCAAATTCGGGGGTATTCTTCAGCGGCGCGGTCATGCGCGTATCAATGAACCCGGGCGCGATGGCGTTCACCAGAATGCCTTTGTCGGCCCAGTCCACTGCGAGCGCTTTGGTGAGCTGGCCGATGGCGCCCTTGGAGGCGGTATAGGCAGCCGTGGTGCGCCGGGCGGCGAAGGTCATGAGCGAAGCGATGTTGATGATCCGACCCGGTTTTCCCGCCTTGATCAGATGCTGCGCGAAAGCCTGGGACAAGGCGAACACCGCCGTGACGTTGAGCGACATCACTTCATTCCACGCTTCCAGTGGCAGCGCTTCGGCGGGCGCGCGGCGCGTGGTTCCGGCCGCGTTCACCAGAATTTCGGGGACGCCCGCCTGCGCCACCAGCCCGTTATACCAGGCCGGAATACCAGCAACGTCCCGTAAATCGAGGGGTACGGCCGCGCAT
>CAIUOG010000155.1 GCA_903900705.1 uncultured Acidobacteriia bacterium | reverse complement strand
GGAAGGCCAGGCCGCGCGGGCGGTGGAACTGCTGACGGACGAGGGGCTGCATGGCCGGATGGCCACAGCGGCGCGCCACACGGCTTTGACGCGGTTCTGTACGGAAAAGATTATTCCGCAGTACGTGCGGTATTACGAGGACGTCCTGACATAAGCGACGATTTCGTCGAGTTGGGCTTTGAGCCTGGCCTCGTCGCGGAGCCGGCATTCCCAGATCTCGAAAACCTTCCAGCCTTCCTTGCGCAGCGCCGCCCGGTTTCTCTTGTCCCGTTCGACATTGCCCCGGCGTTTCTCCGCCCAGAACGTTTTATTGGTCGCGGGCGCGGGCTTGCCGTATTTGCATCGGTGCATGTGCCAGAAACAGCCATGAACGAATACCACTGCGCGCGCGCCGGCGAACACCAGATCGGGCTTTCCAGGCAGAGTCTTCGCATGGAGCCGGTAGCGAAGCCCGGCCGCATGCAGCGCCCGGCGGACCACCATTTCCGGACCGGTATCGCGCCCTTTGATTCGCGACATGTTGAAGCTGCGCTGCTCGGGAGAATGCACGTCCGTCATAAAACCCGCACAATTTCCCGCCCCACGGATTCGATCACCCTGGGTACCACGGCATTGCCAAACTGCCGGTAAGCCTGGGTGTCAGACACGACGATCTTCTCCTCACACCAGGCGGGGAAGCCCATCAGGCGGGCGCACTCGCGGGGCGTCAGGCGGCGCGGGCGTTTGCGCTTGCCCTGATCCACCAGAATCTCGGAACCGTCCTTGAAATACCGGGCGCTCAGCGTTCGCGCGACGCCGGCGGGATCGGCAATGCCAAAGCCGAAGCCGTTGCCCTTCGCCTTGTGTTTTGCGGCGTAGTCGCGCAGGTATTGCCAGAGTTTCGGGGAGAGAGTGTATTTTGGATCGGGATTCGGCTGGAGAATGTCGCCGAAGTTCGCGTCGCGTTCCCGGGGGGCGGGGAAGTGGAAGTCGGGACGGACGGGATAACGGGAGCGGTCGAAGCAAACGATATAGACGCGTTCGCGATGCTGAGGCACCCAACCGGCGGCGTCGACCACGCTGAAGAAGACCCAGTAGCCCAGTTCTTCGAGCGTGCCCTGAATCACCTGCCAGGTCTGGCCGCGATCATGCGAGCGCAGGTTCTTGACGTTTTCGAGAAAGACCGCTGCGGGGCGTTTTGCCGCAATCATCCTTGCGACCTCAAAGAACAGGGTGCCCTGCGTATCGCAGAGAAAGCCATGCTGCCGCCCGAGGCTGTTCTTCTTGGAAACGCCCGCCAGCGAGAACGGCTGGCAGGGGAAACCACCCGCGAGGATGTCGTGATCGGGCACGTTGGCCGGATTCAGATCGCGGATATCGCCAAAGGGAACTTCGCCAAACCAGGCTTCGTAGGTGCGGCGGGAGTAGCGATCCCATTCACAGGAAAAGGCGCAGTGTCCGCCCAGTTTTTCAAGGCCGATGCGAAAGCCGCCAATGCCGGCAAACAGATCGATAAACGTGAAGGCGGATTTGGGCAAGCTGCCTTTCACGATACCAGGCTCTTAACGCAGGCAGGCGGAAATCCGGTCGCGGTAGTGCCCGAGAGCCGGGACTTCGAGACCGGGCGTTTTCGCCGCATCGTCCCAGCCCCGCACCATCACGGCTTCGCGGAACCAGGGGTTCTGCTCGAACTCCCGCGCGTCTTCTTCGGAGAACGGCCCCCCCTGCAGTTCGAGGCTGAGGGTGGAGGCGGGCGAGAGCCCTGCCGCATACCCGGGATTGCGGCGGCAGAGATAGCGTTTCGCGGCCACGTGCAGACGGACCGGCTCTGTCACCTCCGGTCCGAAGCGGGTGGCGAGCCAGAGCGAGCCCGCGTCTTCATGGCAGCCGTCGATGCCTTCATTCGCAATGTTCTCGGGTAGTCCGTGCAGCATATGCCCGATGTCATGCAGCAGGGCGGCGACCACCACATGAGGCGCGGCCCCGGCCTGTTCCGCCAGCGCGGCGGCCTGCAGGGCGTGCTCCAGCTGCGAAACTTCCTCTCCGTAGTAAGCGTCTTCGCCGCGCCGGGAGAAAAGTTGCAGGATTTCATCGGTGGTATTGGTCACGGTGGTATTCGTCATGATGGTGTTTCCCTCTGTCTTTGCTCGCGCAGGTAAACGGCGGCGGCGAGGCTGGAGGCCCACGCCACGCCGGCCAGCACCGTAAACGCGCCCTTCCAGCCCCACGCCACGGAGATTCCCGCGACAGTATTTCCAGCCAGCACGCCTCCAAGATATCCCACGCAATCGATCAGCCCGGAGGCGGTGGCGCTGCCCTGCCTGCCGCCAAAGTCGAGCGACAACGCACCGGCCAGATAAGAGTAGGGGCCCAGCATCGTGAAGGCCACCAGGGTCACCAGAACTACGGGGATGGCGCGGGATTCCATGCGAGGTGCGAGGCCGAGAGCGAGCAGAAGTGCGCCCGTTATCAACATGCCCCAGAGGATAATCAGTGCCCGGCCATTGCTGCCAAGGCGGTCTCCCAGAAAGCCGGCCAGCAGGACCGAGATGCCGCCGAAGAACGGGAACAGCGCGCTGGCGTGGGCCGCGTCCGCATTGCTGAGGCCCACGCCCTGGACGAAGTAGGTGGGCGTCCAGGTATTGAATGTTTCGCGAAGGAGTGTGATGCCGAACGAAAGCAGGCAGACGAGCCAGAACATGCGGCTGTTGGCGAAGGTCCGCAGGAGTTCGCGGAGGCTGGCCGGAGCGGGCTTCCCGCCTTCGTGGCCAAAGAGATTGGCGGGGTTGGCGGGGGGGTCTTCAAAGCCGAGTTGCGTGGGCGATTCGCGCAGCAGCAGCAGATTCACGATGAACAGAGCGCCCAGCGTGCCGGCCGCGGCATAGAACAGTCCGCGCCAACCCACGCCCATGCCGATCAGGAGAGCCAGAAACTCGCGGGCGATGGCATCGCCAAAAAGATAGCTCAGACTGATGACTCCCATCACGCCGCCGTAGGCGGACCACGAGAACCATTTCGAGGTGATCTTCACCATCCCGGCCCAGCCCAGAGACTGAACGAAGCGATTTCCCACCCAGGCAAAGGTGAAGAACGGGATACCGCCGGAGAGGCCGAACAGCAGTGTGAACAGGATGGCTCCGGCCATGCCGAAGAGAAAGTTGCGGCGTCCCCCGAGGAAGTCGGCGATCCATCCCGCGGGCGGTTTGCCGACCGCATAGGCCAGCACACCCAGGGAGGCAATGCCGCCCAGGCGGACCTTCGCGGCGTCGGCGGCGATACCCTGGAGACCCAGTTCGTGGATCAGCATCGGCATTGCAACGGAGAAGTCTGAACGGCAGAGGTAATAGCCCGCATACCCGACCACCATCAGCGCGACGGTGAGGGCCTGGCGGGAGCGGAAGCTCACGGGCGGTGGCCCGCGCGCAGGCGGTCTTCAATCGCATCGAGGAACGGGTCGCACTCCGCCACCGACGGCGCAAGATAGTGCGCGCCGGCGGCGAGGAGACGTTGGCCCGCCGCGCCCTCGAGGGCCTGTTGCGCGGCTGGCAAAGTGGCATTCCATTCCGCCGCCGTCAGCCCGGTTTCATTGCCGGTACGGGTGACGCCGATGGTCCACATGCCGGCGTTCAGGCCTTCCGCGATATCGCTGGGCGTGTCGCCGATCTTCACCATGGTCCACATCGGGTAGATGCCCAGTTGCATTGCATTACGGAAGCACATCCAGGGGGCAGGCCTGCCAAAGGGAACTTCGTCGGGGCAGAAGGCGGCGTCCGGTTTGAGGTTCTGTCGGGCCGCCAATTGGAGCAGGCAATCGAGCATGGGGCGCGTATAGCCGGTGCTGGAGCCGAGTTGCAGACCGCGGCCGCGAAAACGTTCGAATGCCTCCGGAACGCCGGCAATGACATCGGAGTGTTGCACCAGGCAGTCGAGTTGTTTGGGGATGAAGGCTGCGTAGAGCGCTTCGAGCTCAGGTTCCCCGGGCTCCGTGCCGTAGACCTGTGCCCACTCGCCCCGGACGCGCGGCAGAGCCAGAATCGAGCGAATATGCTCCTTTTTGGCGATGCCCATGGCGAGTCGGGCTTCCGCCACGGTAACGGGCACGCGCGCGGCGGCGAAGATGGCTTCCAGCGTCGCGACGGGGGCGCGGCTTCCGTGATCCGCGAGTGTTCCTGCCCAGTCGAATACCAATCCCTGCAGCTTCATAAGATGTTCTCCGCCGTTCGCTCCGCCAAGCCAAAGGAAAGCGTCATGCCGGACCCGCCGACGCCGGTCAGAATATGCACACCGGGCTCTGGCTCCGCCTCGAAAAAGGGCTTTTCGGGATGCTGGC
>CAIUOG010000154.1 GCA_903900705.1 uncultured Acidobacteriia bacterium | reverse complement strand
GATCAAGCGGGGGGAATGGACGCTCGATCTCTTGGTGTATCCCGCGGTGTTCGATTTCCGCCACGGCATCGAACTCTACCTCAAGCATTTCACGATCCTGGCGAACCGGTTGCAGCAGTCGGGAGCAACCATGCAGCAGGGCCACGATATCCTGCGCAACTGGGACGTGCTCAAGGCCCTCTTCGCCCAGATCAATAATTCCTATTTCGACAGCACGGAGATCGGGATCGTGCAGGATATCCTTGAGGATATTGTTTCTGTCGATGCGACGGGGCAGGTGTTCCGGTACCCAGAGGGCAACCGAGGGGAACAGCATCTTGAAGACATCGCCATCATCAACGTAGAAATTCTCGAAGCAGGCATGAGAATAGTGTTCGAGCTCTTCGAGAAGTGGGATAGCGGTCTCATAGGACTCCTCGAAGACCGACAGCTAAGCACCAGCTCAATCTGATCCTCCCGCTGCGTATCGTCAGAGTCGCCACCATCGTCCGTCCGTGGCGTTTACTGTAGAAGGACATGTCAGCCCTCTTCCTTGCCTCGGTTCGCCGCCCAAGAACTGCCCAAATCGGCACCAGCGCGTTTTGGGCATAACTCAGAGCCGCTATTGAGCTTTAGCGCGCTTCGATTTACCGAACGGGAGATAGTGGCCGTCAAGGTCGGCTTCAATCTTTTTCCTTTGTTCATTGGAAGCGATCGTCGGGCCATCTCGTTCGGATACGAAACAGGATAAGCTCGTGCGGCGCACTACTTCATTCTGTTCCCGTGTGGATTGTTCGCCATCCGCACATCGGGAATGCAAGAAACGCCGTTACCGGAAAGTGCGACCGGCACTCGTGTAACGGCGCAGCGTTTACCGTTCACTTTGACGGTTTGTCGGCATTTCGCTGAAATGGTCGCCCCTGGTTCCCGCAACTGTCAGGTGGAAGCAATACCATCCCTTCGAAACGACCCCCAAAAGCCGTCGGGTATAACATCTGAGTGGGAGTCCTCTGTGACCAACCACCTCTCGCGCCGTTCCGCTGTGGCCGTCCTGGCCGGCAGTGCTGTCCCGGCGGCGGTTCCCGACGCCGTCACCACCCGCTACCGGGAAACTTTCGACAACTTCGCCAACCCCCACCGCGGCCTGATGACGCAGCAGCGGTTGCCGGGTCCGAAGCCGCCACGCCTGCCCACCTCCATCACCTACCTGCGGGTCAACTGGATGGACCTCGAACCGGAGGAAGGCAACTACAACTGGGCAGTGTTCGACGACTGTATGGCCGCGTGGAAGCCTCTTGGCGTGCGCCTGGCCTTCCGCATCATGACGACGAATGCCCACAGCCGCGGCTACTACTGCTCCCCGAAGTGGCTGTTCGACGCCGGCTGCAGGTCGTTTGACTATGAAGTCGGCGGCAAAGACCCGACCTCCGGCGGCGCGGCGATCCGGCGCATTGAACCGGATTACTCCGACCCCGTTTACCTCGAAAAGCATGGCAATTTCCTGCGCGCTCTGGCGAAACGTTACGACGGGCACCCGCGGATGGAGTTTGCCGACATCGGCTCTTACGGAATCTGGGGCGAGTGGCACACTACCCACCCTGTCTCGTTCGAAGTCCGCCGCGGCATCATCGATCTCTACACCGAGAACTTCCGCAAATTGCCGCTGGCCTTCCTGTCGG
This sequence comes from uncultured Acidobacteriia bacterium, assembly GCA_903900705.1. Lineage (GTDB taxonomy): Bacteria > Acidobacteriota > Terriglobia > Bryobacterales > Bryobacteraceae > BOG-234. Next base: position 2,756 of record CAIUOG010000154.1, on the reverse strand, counting down.
ATGATGCCGAGGGCCTGGATTATGCGCTGAGCCGCGGGGCGGGCTTCCGGCGGGACGGCGTGGGCTCCCTGTGGCATGCGGCCAATTGGATGGGCTCGAAAAAATACCAGGACGTGCGAGGCTTCGCCACCGCCTGGCAGCATGCGCCCGTGGTCTTTGAATGGTATGGCGACTGGAATTACCTGAAGAGCCGCAACTGGCCCTTCGGGGATTCCGCAAAGTTCATGCTGGAGAACCACGTCACCTGGATCAACGACAACATTGGCACGGTGCCGGAGGAGGACCGGGGGATCTTGACGGAGCTGGAACGCCGCGCCGGGTACCGGCTTGTTTTGCGGGAGGTGACGCAGACGGTGCGGGGACGTGAGGTCGAGGTGCGAATGGCCTGGTCGAACGTGGGCGTGGCGCCGCTGTACCGTGATTACGGGCTGGAACTCAGTCTGGTTCGCACCGATGGAAGCGTGGCGACGAGTGTTCGGGCGGCGGACGCGCGCAGCTGGCTTCCGGGGGATCACAGCGTGGACGCACGGCTCACGGCCTCGGCGGGAACATACGCGCTCACCGCCGCCCTGCAAAGCCCGGGCGGCACTCCGGCCATCCGCGTGGCCTGCGATGCGCCGGAAGAGGCGTTGCGCTACCGGCTCGGGACCGTGCGGCTCTCCTGAAGGCGTTCGGCGAGGACCTTCAGCTTCGCCTCCAGCGCTTCCACGGTGGTGTTGGATGGGCGGATGTCGCCGCTCTGCAGACCTGCGAGAATCCGCCCGAAATCCCGGTTCAGGGGTCCGAAGCCCGGCGCTTTGGCGGTGCCGCGGATCAAGGCGTCGAACGGCTTCTTCGCGGCCTCGCTGGTGGTGGCCTTCTGCGCGGCAACGGCGTCGAGATACGCCTGGTACGTGGTCGCCATGGCGGCCAGGGCCTTCTGCTCCCAGGCCCATTGCTCGCGGAGATCGGCGTCCGCCACGGGAACGCGCGGGTCCTGCCGGATGGTCAGCGTTTGCCGGTACGTCTGGCCGCCCACGGTGAGCGCGAGGGTGTATTTCCCGGGCAGTACCAGCGGACCGAGAGGCTGTCGCCGCGGCGTATTGCCGGGGATCGCATGTTCGGCCAGAGTGTATTCCGTGTATTCGAGAACTTCGCCGCCAAACGAATACGGCAGCGTTTGGGGCGGTGCGGTGCGCAGATCCCAGATGAAGCGGTTCCGGCCGGCGGCGGCGGGCAGAGGGTTGTCGGGCGCAAACCAGTAGGACGGAACGTTGGGCAGCGGCAGCACGGGCGGCTTGTCGCGCGTGGAGAAACGCCGCACCTCTGTGCCGGATTCGTCGGAGATCACCAGTTCGGCATCCGTGGCGGCTGTTTTCAGGAAGTAATCGAGAATCGCGCCATCGGGCGGATTCTCCCCTGCCGGCGTTTCGAGCGGCTTCGGCGTGTCCTGATTGTTGTCCCAGCGGGCGCGGACGGCGGCCGGAGGGGGATAGAGGCGCGTCTCGGTGGCGGGTTCGCGCAGGGAGCCGATGCCGTCCAGAATCCAGAGCGCCCGACCGTAGGTGGAGGCCACGAGGTCGTCGCCGTGGATATCCAGATCGCTCACCACGGTGCGCGGCAGATTTAGTTGCAGGGTTTCCCAGTGGTCGCCGTCATCGTGGGAGATGTAGACGCCCGCCGTGGTTCCCGCGTAGAGAAGCCCCTTCCGGAGCGGATCCTCCCGAACCACTTCCACGGCATCGCGCGCGGGGATTCCATTCACGATGACGGTCCAGGTTTTGCCGAAATCATGCGTGCGGGCGATGAGGGGCGCGGCATGATCCCGGTGCGCGCTGACCGATACGTAAGCGGTGGCGGCATCCTGATGCCCGGCCTCCACGATGCCGATCCGGGCGTTTGCTTCGAGGCCGGGGGGCGAGACGTTTTCCCAGTTCGCGCCGCCGTCGCGCGTCAGTTGCAGGATGTGGTTGGTGGTCCCGGCCCAGATCACGCCCGCCTGAACGGGGGACGCGGAAAGAGTTGAGATGGCGGGTTTGGGCGGCGCATCGGGGTCCTTTTCGTCACCCGGAGGCGCCACGTAACCGGTGAGGTCCGGACTCACCCGGTTCCAGTGCAGGCCGCCATCGGTGGTTCTGAGCAGGTATTGCGTGCCCAGATAGAGGCTCTTCGGATCCTGCGGGGAGAAGAACAGGGGCGCCATGTTGGCGGTACGGTAGTCCTCGCCCTTTTCGAAGATGGTGGCGACCATGGCGGTGGTGCGGTCATAGCGGACCACGCTGCCGTACCAGCCCTGGCTGTAGACCAGGTTGGGATGCAGGGGGTCCGGCGCGATGTAGGTGTATTCGAAGCCGCCCACCGGAGCCCAGTCTTCGGCGGTGATCTCGCCGAAGTCGCTGCGGCTCAGAACGCCGGCGGTGCCGCTGTCCTGCTGGGCGGCGTAGACGCGGTAGGGGAAGGCCTGGTCGGTGGCGACATGGTAGAACTCGCCGGTTGGCTGGTTGTACCAGGAGCTCCAGGTTTTGCCGCCATCCACGGAGACAATCGCGCCCTGGTCCACGCCGAGCAGCATGCGCCTGCCGTCATGGGGATCAATCCAGAGAACGTGGAAATCGTCACCGCTGGGTGCGCCGGCGCGGCGAAGGGTTCGAAGGTATGGCCGCCATCTGTGGAACGGTACATCGAGGTCTGGGCGACATAGACGGTGTCCGCCTGGGTGGGGTCTGTGAAAATGCGGCTGAAATAGTTGCTCGCCACCACGCGGGGGTCTTTGGAGG
>CAIUOG010000153.1 GCA_903900705.1 uncultured Acidobacteriia bacterium | reverse complement strand
GGTTCTGAAGTATGCGACGGGGGTGACGGCGCAGCAGGTGGACACGTGGGAGAAGACGTCCTACGTGCTGAAGATGGGGCAGATGCCTCCGGCGGGGACGGCGAAACCGGATCCGGAAGTGGCGAAGAATGTGATGGCGGTGCTGGACCGCGATGTGGAGAAGGCGAAACAGACGCCGCTGCCGAAGGCGGCGCCACCCACTAAGGAATGGCTGACCTGGCAGGCGGACCCGGAACGGACTGGCTGGGCACGGGCGGAGAATACGCTCGGCAAAGACAACGTGGGGAAACTGCAGCTGCTGTGGAAGTCGCAACTCGACGCCGAGAGCAATAAGGTCAACCTTTACGCGACGCTGACGGATCCGCTGGTGGTGGAGGGCGTGCCGACGAAGCAGGGTCCGAAGAAGGTGGTTTATGTCGCCAGCGGCGAGAACAATGTTTATGCGATCGACGCGGAAAGCGGCGGGTTGCTCTGGGAGCGCAAGTTTCCGAATGCGGTGAAGCCGCCGCAGGCCGCGACGGGGAACTGCCCGAACAATCTGAATGCGACGCCGGTGATCGATAAAAAGTCGGGCATTTTGTATGTGCTGACGAATGACGGGAAGCTGCGCGGGCTGGGGATTGCGGACGGGGATGACCGGATGGCTCCGGCGGAGTTTGTGCAGGCGTATTCGCGCAACTGGAGCCTGAACATGGTGGACAACCTGATCTATACGGCGAGTTCACGTGGGTGCGCCGGGGCGATTTCGAATATTGTGGCGATGGATGTGACGAAGCCGAACCACCCGGTGGCGACGTTTTACCCGTCGACCGGCAAGGCGTCTGGCCCGTGGGGGCGCGGCGGGATTGTGAAGACGCCGTTCGGCATGATTACGCAGACGGCGGATGGAGCTTATGACCCGGCGAGCGGGCGGTGGGGCAATACTTTCCTCGGTTTTTCGCACGATCTGCGGCTGAATGATTCGTATACGCCGGCGAACGAGGCCTATCTGAACAAGAAGGACTTCGATCTGGGCGTGGCGAGCCCGACGGTGTTCCAGTACGAAAAGTGGACGCTGGTGGCGGGAGCGGCGAAGGAAGGCGTGGTTTATCTGCTGGATGCGTCGGACCTGGGCGGGGCGGATCACCGGACGCCGCTGTATGTTTCGCATCGCTATGGCAATGACGATGAGGTGTTCGGGTTCACGGGCGTGTGGGGATCGATCTCGACGGCGGTGGACGCGAAGGGGCAGCGGTGGCTGTTTGTGCCGATGGAGGGTCCGCCGGCGAAGGCGACGGTGGGCGAGTTCCGGACGAGCTACGGCAAGGTGGTGAACGGCAGCGTGATGGCGTTCAAGGTGAAGACGGAGAAGGGGCATCCGGTGCTGGAACCGGCGTGGATGTCACAGGATCTGGATTTGCCGGGGATGCCGGTGATTGCGAATGGCGTGGTTTATGTGATTGCGACGGGCGACCGGGCGCGGGATAAAATGCGCGGGCCATTACCGGGTATGGCGCCGGGTATGGCGCCGGGTGCGCCGGCGGGCGGCAGGGGGCCCGCTACGGCGGGTGGGCCGACGCCGGGAGGCAGGGGTCCGGGACGCGGTGGTTTCGGCGGACCGACGAATGAAGTACAGGTCGGCGAGCCAGGCGCGGAACGGGACGCGGCGTGGAGAAGCGTTCAGAACGCACCGGGCGGCCAGGTGGCCGGGCGGCGGTATTCGGGCGGCGACGACGTGACGCACGCGGTGATTCATGCGCTGGATCTGGAGACGGGCAAGGAATTGTACTCAAGCAAAGATCTGGTGGACAGCTGGAATCACTATGGCGGGATCGCGCTGTCGGATGGCCGGATCTATCTGAGCACGTATGATGCTCGCGTTTACGCGTTTGGCCTGTCAAAATAGAAAGCCATGAAGATCTCATCCCTTCTTATGACCGCCGCACTCGCGGCAACTGCACTGCAGGCTCAGTTCCCGGCCGCCCATGTGGCCGAAGCCAAATCCCGCTATTTCACGGTTCGCGACAATCTGCAGAAGGCTGCCGAAGCGATGCCGGAGGAAGCTTACGGCTACAAACCGACGCCGGATATCCGTTCATTCGGCGAACTGATGGCGCACATTGCCGATGCGCAGGCGGGAATCTGCGGCGGCGCGGCGGGGCAGATGAAGCCGGTGAATGCGGGGAAGATGACGGCGAAGGCGGACATTGTGGGCGCGCTGAAAGCGTCGAGCGAGGCCTGCACGGCAGCGTTTGAAGGCACCACGGAAGCGAACGCGAACGATGCGGCGGCGATGGGGCAGCGCATGAAGAGCACGCGGATCGGGCTGCTGGAATACAACACGGGTCACGATATGGAAGAGTACGGCTATGCGGCGGTTTATCTGCGGCTGAAGGCTGTTGTGCCGCCGACTTCCGCTCCCAAAAAGTAATGACACGCCGGGAGGCAATTCTGGCCGGAGCGGCGCCGCTGGCGCCGCTCGCGGGCCAGGCACAGACCAGCCAGACACAAATCAGCCAGGCTGTCACCCTGCCCCGTCAGGTGGAGAAGTGGGGGCTGTATGAGGCGGCTTTCACGGCCCCGGTACCGGGAAATCCCTTCACGGAGACCAGTTTCAGCGCGGAGTTCCGCCAGCAGAACCGGGTGTTGGAAGTGGGCGGTTTCCACGATGGCGACAATACCTGGCGGCTGCGATTTTCCCCGGATGCGGAAGGCGAATGGACGTTCACGACGCGGAGCAACCGCGCCGAACTGAACGGGAAGACGGGGCGTTTTGTCGCCATTCCGGCGGCGGGAAATAACCATGGTCCGGTGGTGGTGAACAACACCTGGCACTTTGCCTATGCGGACGGGACGCCCTATCTGCCGTTCGGAACCACCTGTTATGCGTGGACGCATCAGGGCGAGACGCTGGAAACGCAGACGCTCGGGACGCTGCGGACGTCGCGCGCCTTTAATAAGATGCGGATGTGCGTCTTTCCGAAGTGGTACACGTACAACCGCGCGGAACCTCCGTTGTATCCGTTCGAGAGGAACGGGACGGAGAACGACTATACGCGGCTGAATCCGAAATTCTTTCAGCATCTGGAAACGCGCGTGGGGCAGCTGCGGGATCTGGGGATCGAGGCGGATCTGATTCTGTTCCACCCGTACGACAACTGGGGCTTTGCGAAGATGCCGGCGGAGGCGGACGAGCGTTATCTGCGCTATGTGGTGGCGCGGCTGGGTGCGTACCGGAACGTCTGGTGGTCGATGGCGAACGAGTGGGATCTGTTCAGGAATAAGAACTTAGCGGATTTTGACCGGTATTTCCGGGTGGTCCAGACGAGCGATCCGTATCAGCGGATGCGGTCGATTCACCACAGCAAAGTGATGTACGACCACGGCAAGCCCGCGGTGACCCACGTGAGCATTCAGGACGACGACTTCACGAAGACACAGGGCTGGCGCGAGGCATTCCACAAGCCGGTGATTTACGACGAGTGCAAGTACGAGGGCAACATCACGCAGCGCTGGGGGAATATTTCAGCGCGGGAAATGACGCGGCGGTTCTGGCTGGCGATGGTGGAAGGCGCGTACGGCGGGCACGGCGAGACGTATCTGAACCCGGAAGAAGTGCTGTGGTGGTCGAAGGGCGGGACGCTGCACGGGGAAAGCGCGCCGAGAATCGCGTTCCTGCGGCATGAAGTGCTGCGCGGGGCGGAGGCGGGTCTGACGCCGATTCCGAACGCCTACTATCCGGGGGCGGCCAGGACGGGAGAGTACTATCTGTACTTCCTTGACTACCATCAGCCGGTGGAGCAGGAATTCACGCTGCCGGAGAAGGTGAAGTTCCAGGCAGACGTGATTGACCCATGGAAGATGACGATCACTCCGGTGGCGGGGACGCATTCCGGGAAGGTGAAACTGGCGCTCCCGGGGCTGCCGTTTCAGGCGGTACGGTTCCGGAAGGTGGCTTGAGCAGAAAAACCACGCCGGTAGTAATATGAAAAATCATTGAAATCCACTACACTGAAGGGTGAGCGTGCAGGCACCCTTCGGGGTCCCGCGTCAGTTCGCTCGTTTTGAACTGTGGAAGCCACTCTCTCAAAAAAACGAGCGATTTATAAACACTTTGTGTTAGTTTTGTTTTTGTTGTGGGGTGTTGCGCTCCCGGTGCGCGCGGCGGAAATGCTGCGTCTGGAGGCCAATGCCGATGCAATGGGCTCCACGTACTCCGTGATTTTGTACGGGGAAGACCGGAACAAGCTGGAAGCGGCATCCGAGGCGGCGTTTGACGAAGCGCGGCGGATTGACCTGCTGCTTTCGAATTATAAGCCGGAGAGCGAGTGGAGCAAGGTCAACCGGGAAGCGGACAGCCATCCGGTGCCGGTTTCGAAGGAACTCTTTGATCTGCTGGCGGCCTGCGTCAACTACAGCCGGGGGAGCGAAGGAACCTTTGACATCACGGTTGGGCCGCTGATGAAGGTGTGGGGATTTTATAAGGGCTCGGGGCACCTGCCGAAGCCCGGTGAAGTGACGCAGGCCATGGAACAAACCGGTTACGGGAACATCGTGCTCGACGCAGAGAAGCAAACGGTGTTCTTCACGAAAAAGGGTTTGAATCTGGATCCTGGCGGGGTGGGAAAAGGTTACGCCGTGGACCGCATGGTGGACATCCTGAAGAAGGATGGGATTCGGGCGGCGCTGGTTTCCAGTGGCGGAAGCAGCATTTATTGTCTGGGAAATCCGCCGGATGAACCGGCGGGGTGGCGGATTGAGATTAAAGATCCGCATGATGAGTTGAAATCCGTGGCTGAAGTGGTACTGAAGGACGAGTCGCTTTCGACCTCGGGCAGCTACGAAAAGTTCTTTATGGCGGAAGGCAGGATTTTCAGCCATATCATGGACCCACGCACGGGCTATCCCGCGCAGGGGACTCTTTCGGTTTCGGTGATTGCGCCTCGCACGCTGGACAGCGAGGTGTGGGCGAAACCGTACTTCATACTCGGCCCCCAGTGGACGGCCGCTCATAAACCCCGGGAGTTCCGGGTCTTCTATTGCACCGCCGATGGTGGAGAAGAAAGTGCACCGGAAGGTGCGCGTAAAAGAAAAGATAAGGTGGAACAACCATGCGCGTGGCTCCAATGACAAGCCGTTTCCTCGATGCCTGCCGACGCCGGCCGACCGATGTTCGTCCGGTGTGGTTTATGCGGCAGGCCGGACGATACATGAAGTCGTACCGGGAGATTCGCGCGAAGCACTCGATGCTGGAAATGTGCAAGCGGCCGGACCTGGCCGCGGCCGTGACACTGCAGCCTGTGGAAACGCTGGACGTGGACGCCGCCATCATTTTCGCCGACCTGCTGCTGCCGGTGGAACCGATGGGTCTGAAGCTGAGCTACCCGCAGAAGGAAGGTCCGCAGATTGAAAATCCCATCATGAGCAGTGAGGATGTGGATGCGCTTTCGACCTCCAACACGGACGATCTGGGTTACGTGGGCGAAGCGATTCAGCAGACGGTTCGGGCTCTGGCGGGCCGCGTGCCGGTGATTGGTTTCTGTTCCGCGCCGTTCACGCTGGCGAGCTACATGATTGAAGGCGGCGGATCGAGGAACTTCATCCGCACCAAGCGCATGATGTATGGCGACGAAACGCTGTGGCGTCGTCTGATGGGCAAGATTGTGGACGTGCTGGCGCCGTTTGCGATTATGCAGGTGGCCAGCGGGGCGCGGTCGATTCAGGTGTTCGACAGCTGGGTGGGCGCACTTTCCGCGGACGATTACGTGCGGTTTGCGCAGCCGTACTCGCGGGCGCTGATTGAGCGGATCAAGTCGACCGGGGTGCCGGTGATTCACTTCGGGACGGGTGCTTCGGGGTATTTCCGCGAACTGCATGCGGCGGGTGGCGACGTGATGGGCTGTGACTGGCGCATCAACATCGATCAGGCCTGGATGGACATTTCCTACCGCTCGGCGATTATGGGCAATCTGGATCCGGTGGCTCTTTTCGCGCCGCTGCCGGAACTGAAGACCAAAGTTCACGACCTGCTGCGGCGCACGGGCACGCGCCCCGGCCACATCTTCAATCTGGGTCACGGCATTCTGCCGGAGACGCCGGTGGAGAACGTGAAGGCCGTGGTGCAGATGGTCCGCGAGTTCCGACCGTAAGATGCGCGTCGGGGTGATTGGCGGCGGCATTTCCGGCCTGTCCTGTGCTTATTACTTAGGCAGGGGTGGGGCGGAGGCCACGGTTTTTGATCCCGCGCCCGGCGGTCCTATCGGGACCGTAACGGTGGAAGGCTGCATTCTCGAAACCGGCCCGGAAAGCTGGCTTGCCGCCAAGCCCTGGGCCGAACAACTCATCCGCGAAGTGGGGCTGGGCGAGGAAATGACCGGCTCCAATGACGCGCAGCGCAAGACGTATGTACTGCGGCACGGACGTTTTGTCACGCTGCCGGAGGGACTGCAGATGGTGGTGCCGACCAAGGTGCTGCCGGTACTGAAATCCGACCTGTTCGGCTGGGGCACGAAGCTGCGCATGGGTCTGGAGGTTTTCCGGAATCCCAGGGCCATGCCGGACCGTTCGGTGGCTGCGTTTGTGGAAGATCATTTCGGCCCGGAGGCGGTGGATTACCTGGCGGAACCACTGCTGGCGGGCGTCTATGGCGGGTCCCCGCATGACCTGAGCGCGGCCAGCGTGCTGCCGAAGTTCGTGGAATATGAGCAGAAGTACGGCAGCGTGGTAGTGGGGACGTTCCGGGATAAGCGGAAGGCGAGCGGCCAATCGATTTTCAAGTCGCTGAAGCACGGGGTGGGGACGCTGATTGAGGCGTTGAAGGCCCGGGTGAACGTGGTGCGTGAGCGGGTGGAGGCGATTGAACCCTCCGAAGCGGGCTGGAGTGTGCTGAGCGGCGGGCTCTGGCACCATTTTGACGAGATTGTGCTGGCCTGCGGAGCGAACCGGGCGGCGCCGCTGCTTGCGCCGCTGATGCCGGAACTGGCCGACCTGGTGGGGAGCATTCCGTACACCGGGAGTTCAATCTGGACGTTCGGTTATCGCCGCGAGGACGTGAAGCATCCGCTGGATGCGTTCGGTTTTCTGGTGCCGAAGCCGGAACGCGGGGCGATGATGGCGTGCACCTGGCTGGGGACGAAATGGCTGGGACGCGTGCCGGCCGACAAGGCGGTATTCCGCTGCTTTTCGACCAATCCGGATGTGACGCGCGAGGCAGTGCAGGGCGAACTGGAGCGTCTGATGGGGATCAGCGCCGAACCCATTTTCGCGGTGAACCACCGGTGGCCGGAATCGATGCCACAGTACACGATCGGACATTCGTTCCGGGTGTCTGAGATTGAGGCGCGGGTGGAGCACATTCCGGGTCTGCATCTGGCGGGGAACGCGTATAACGGCATTGGGATTCCGGACTGCGTGCGGAATTCGAAGGTTCTGGCGGAACGGATCTGCCAGGGGGCATGAGGGCTTCGCGGACTCCGGTCCGATTCGCTACCTGATCCTGATCGAACAGATTGGGTTGCTGCCGAACGCCCGGGGAAGATCCGGTATTCGAGTCTCTTCACAAGGGAGCAGCCAACGCCCGCAGGAAAGGCTTTGCGGTTATGGGTACGCTGGGAATTCCCGTGCGCGCCGACCAATAGAAACAGCGGGTTCCCTCAAGCGTTGCCAGGTATTCCCTGCCCCGCACTTTCTCCGGATGTGTCTGACGCGTTAACATATCGCATGGCCAAACGCATTCCGCAGTTTCTGCCCCTTGTCCTTTTGCTGGCTGTTTCCGCCTCCGCACAGACGCTTTCCAAAGAAAAAGAAGCTTCCATCAAGGCCGATCTGATTGGTCAGATCGATGCCATGAAGAAGCAGGCGCAGGTGATGGTGGACAGCGTTTTCAGCTTCGGCGAACTGGGCTTTCAGGAGACGGAGACGTCGAAGTACCTGACCGGCATCCTCGAAAAAGAGGGCTTCAAGATTGAACGCGGCGTGTCCGGAATTCCGACCGCCTTTGTGGCCTCGTGGGGTGAGGGGAAGCCGGTCATTTCGCTCGGCTCCGATATTGACGATATTCCGCAGGCTTCGCAGAAGCCGGGCGTGGCGTATCACGAGCCGATGATCGAGGGCGCGCCGGGGCATGGCGAGGGCCACAATTCCGGCATGCCGCTGAATGTGATCGCGGCCATCGCGGTGAAGAAAGTGATGGAGCGCGAACATCTGAAGGGCACCATCCGGCTGTGGCCGGGCGTGGCCGAGGAACTGGTGGGCACCAAGGCGTACTACGTTCGCGACGGGATGTTCAAAGACGTGGATGTGGTGCTGTTTACCCACGTGGGCAACAACCTGAACGTGAGCAGCGGACCCACCACGCAGAACGGCCTTGTCAGCGTGGAGTATCAGTTCAAAGGTGAAAGCGCCCACGCCGCGGGTGCGCCGTGGCGCGGCAAGAGCGCGCTGGACGCGGTGGAACTGATGGATGTGGGCTGGAACTTCAGGCGCGAGCATCTGCGATTGGCGACGCGCCTGCATTATGTGATCACGAACGGCGGCGACCAGCCAAACGTGGTGCCTCCCAACGCTTCCGTCTGGTATTACTTCCGCGAGGCCGATTACGACCACATCATGAACCTCTGGCGCATTGGCGACAACATGGCGAAGGCGGCCACGCTGATGACGGACACGACGTACACGTCACGCGTGCTGGGCAGCGCCTGGCCGGGCCATTTCAACGTGCCGATTGCGGAGGCGATGTACGACAACATTAAGAAAGTCGGGCTGCCGCAATGGTCGGAGGATGATCAGAAGCTGGCGAAGGCGCTGCAGAAAGAGCTGAATCAGCCGGAGAGAGGCCTTGCGTCGAAGATCCCGGAACTCCGTCAGCAGAAGCCGGTGGCGGCGGATGCGGAAGCGGAAGGCGGACGGATGAATGAGCCGACCGGCGGCGGGTCCGATGACATCGGCGACGTTTCCTGGGTGGTGCCGACGGTGACGCTGAACTATCCGTCGAATATTCCAGGCGGGCCGGGACACAACTGGGCCAATGCGATCTCGATGGCGACGCCGATTGCGCACAAGGGCGTGGTGGCGGGCGCGAAGGTGCAGGCGATGACGATGCTTGACATCCTGACGCATCCGGAACTGGTGCAGAAGGCCTGGGATTACTACAACAACGTGCAGACGAAGACGGTGAAGTACAAGAGCCTGCTGCGTCCGGACGATAAGCCGGCGATCTTCCTGAATAAGAAGACGATGGACGAGTACCGTCCGCGCATGAAGCAGTTCTATTACGATCCGGCGAAGTACGACAACTACCTGGAACAGCTGGGAATTAAGTACCCGACCGTGAAGTAGCGATTACCCGCAGGCGGCGGTAGTCGGCAAACCAGTTTCCATCGCACCAGAGCGCGGGCCGCAGCCGGGATTCGATTTCCCGGACGAGCGGCTCGCGTTTGGCGTTGGGGACGTCTTCGAAATAAGCGCCGCCGAACATTTCGAGCCACTCGCGCAGGCCGCGTTCGGGGTGTTCGAGCTTCGTCCAGCGGGCGAAGTTCTGTGCGAAATGCACGAGGAAACCATGCTTTTCGAGCAGGCTCGCGTATTCGCCGATGGAGGGGAAGTACCAGGTGTGTTCGGCTTTGTAACCGGCCTCGCGCAGGACGGCTTCCGTACCGGCGCAGATGCGCGCGATGTTGCCCTGGCCGCCCATCTCGAGCACGAGACGCCCGCCGGGCTTCAGGGCTTTGGCCATGCAGGCGATGGCGGCATCGGCATCGCGCACCCAGTGGAGGGCCGCGTTCGAGAAAAGAGCGTCGAAGGGTTGATCGACGTGGAAGTTCCGCACGTCGGCCAGGAGGAAGCGGAGACGGGGAAAGTTCTGTCGGGCCTGGGCCACCATGGAGACCGACGAATCCATGCCGACCGCTTCCGCGCCGCTTTCGGCGAGTTGCGCGGTGAGCTGGCCGGGGCCGCAGCCGATATCGAGAATGCGTTCGCCTTTTTGAGGTTCCAGCAGGGCGAGCAGGTCGGCGCCGGCCTTCCAGACAAAGGAGTGACGGTCTTCGTAGAGGGAACTATCCCATTGATCAGCCATTTAATTTTTTGTCCCGGGCACCAGCAGGAAGTAGTCGTAGACGGTGCGCGCAATCTCGGCGACGGCCTTTTCGGAACCTTCGGCGGGTTTTGAGAAGCCTTTGGTGAAGACGGAGATAGCGACGTGTCCCGCGCCATCGGGCAGGGTGATGACGCCGACGTCATCCGCCACGCCGCCGAGCGAACCGGTCTTGTGGGCGACCACGGTGCCGGCGGGCAGCATACCTTTAAGGCGCGCCTTGCCGGTCTGGCAGCGTTCCATCACGCTGAGCAGGAAGTCGGCGCTTTCGGGGCGGAGGAGGTCCTTTTTCCAGATGCGGACCAGGAGTTTCGTCATGTCGTCCGGCGTGGCGGTGTCACGGGGGTCAGACCATTGTTCACGGCGGGCGCGCATGTGTTCGTCGTTGGGGACGGCGTTATAAAGCTGGTCCCACATTTCGCGATTCCACTGGTTTTCGGGCGGAATGTTCTTTGCGCCGCTCCAGTCTGAAATCAGGATGGCGATGTTGCGGTCAACGCGGATTCCCGGCAGGCCGAGGGCTTTCATGCGCGCGGAGACGGGGGCGGGGCCGCCATCCTCCCGAAGAATGACGTCGGCCGCGGAATTGTCGCTGATGACGAGCATCAGTTCCATGTAGTTGGCGAGCGAGAGCGAAACGCCGGGGTGGAAGAAGAGTTCGGAAAGGGTGCCGCTGCCGGGGTGCAGGTCTTTGGGTTCGAGCGCCACCATTTTGTCGAGCGAGGCTTTGCCTTCATCGACGAGAGTGAGCAGTTGGACGGCAAAGGGGATTTTGACGGCGCTGGCCATGGGAAATCGCTCGGAACCGCGGAGAGAGACGGTGCGTCCGGTTTCGATATGCGTGGCGCTGACGCCAACCACGCCATCGGAAGCCTTCGCGACCAGTTCGAGCTGCTTTTCGAGCCGTGCGAGCGAGGGGTCTGAGGCGGCGGCGAGGGTGGCGGAAAGTGCGAAGAAGAGAACGGCGGCGCGCATGAAATGAGTGTAAGCCAGGCGAAGTCCTGGTAAGGTGGAATACATGGCTTTCCTACGCTTCGCGGGTAATCGGCTCTTACTGCCGCTGTTGATTTGCGGCACGCTGCACGGGCAGTTTTCGGGCCGCATGACGGGCAAAGTGCAGGATGCGTCCGGCGCGGCGCTGGCGGGCGCCACGGTATCGCTTTATATGCCCGGCGGGGGGAAGCCGTTCCTTTCGGCGAAGACGGGAACGGATGGCGAGTGGCGGCTGATTGGCGTGAAGCCCGCCGATTACGACCTTGCCTTCGAGGCGCAGGGCTTTTCAAAATCCACGCTGCGCTCGATTCCGGTGGACCCGGCGCGCGAGACCACCGTGCAGACCGTGACGCTGCAGTTGGCGACGGTGAGCCAGTCTGTGGATGTTTCCGGCGATTCCGATTCGGTGCAGACTTCGAACGCGGAGGTGTCTTCCACCATCACAGCCAGTGAGATGGCCCGACTGCCGATTCTGGACCGCGACCCGCTGGCGCTGATCCAGACCCAGGCGGGCGTGGCGAGTAATGGCAACACGGCGACGACGATCAACGGGTTGCGGACCTCGTATTCGAACATGACGCTCGATGGCATCAATATCCAGGACAATTACATCCGGGATAACGCGCTCGATTACAACCCGAACCGGCTGCTGGTGGGGCAGGTGCGGCAGATGACGCTGGTGACGTCCAATCAGAACGCGGCGGCCCCGGGCGGCGCGACGCAGTTGGTGTTTGAGACTCCCTCCGGCACGAACGAATTTCACGGCGGGGCGTATTGGTACAACCGCAACAATAAGTTTGCCGCGAACGACTGGTTCAACAACCAGGCGGGAGTGAGCCAGCCCCGGCTGAATCAGAACCAGCTGGGAGCGTCGATAGGCGGGCCGGTGAAGAAGGACAAGCTGTTCTTCTATTTTAACTACGAGGCGGTGCGAACCAACCAGCAACTGCCCGCCACGGCGACGGTGCTGACGGACGACGCGCGCAACGGCATTTTCACCTACGTCACGAAGGGCGCGGTACAGAAGGTGAATCTGCTGACGAAGCGGAACATCACGATTGATCCGTATATCCAGAACCTGCTGAAAGATGTGCCGGCGGGGTCCGCCATTAACAACTTCGATGTGGGCGACAGCAGTGCGGGGCTGCTGAAGAATGCCGCGGGATATCGGTTTAATCAGCGGAATAACGAGGTGCGGGACAACATCACAGCGCGGGGCGACTACAACCTTTCGTCGAAGCATGTCTTCACGGGGACGTATATCTGGAACCGCGACAACACGGACCGGCCGGATCTGGAAGCGGACTTCGCCGCCACGCCCCGGATCACGAACCCCAACCATAGCCATTTCGTTTCGGCGGGGTGGCGCTGGACTCCGACCGGCGCGCTGACGAACGAATTCCGCGGGGGCTTCAACCTCGCGCCGGGCGATTTTCTGACGTCCCAGCAGTTCGGCAAATACATTGTGACGGGCATGCTTTTTACGGACCCGGTGACCGAGATGCTGCCGCAGGGACGCGCCACGAATACCTACGCGCTATCGGACAATGCGGCCTGGCAGAAGGGGCGGCACTTTATTCAATTCGGCTTCCACATGCAGCGGGTGAGCGTGCGCGCCTATGATGATTCCGGTGTGGTTCCGTCTTATTCCCTGGCGCTGGGCACGGGCCAGCAGGCTTTCTCCCGAAGCGATTTTCCTGGGATTTCCTCAACGGACCTTGCCACGGCGAATTCGCTGCTGGCCACGCTGGGCGGGTACATTGACGGCTACAGCCAGACTTTCAACGTGAACAGCCGGACGAGCGGCTATGTGTCCGGCGCGGGTTCGGTGAAAAACCTGCGGTTCAATGAGTACGACGTTTATATCCAGGACAACTGGAAGGTGCTGCCGCACGTGATGATCAATGCCGGGCTGCGGTGGAATCTGCCGGGAGTGGTGGATGAACGCGATTCGCTGGAACTGCTGCCGGTGCTGCAGAATAACGACCCGGTGAAGACTTTGCTGTCGAACGCCACGCTGAACTTCGCGGGCTCGTCCGCGGGTCGGCCCTGGTATAACCGCGACTACCACGACTTCGCGCCAAACATCGGCATTTCGTGGGATGTCTTCGGCAATGGCAAGACCGCGGTGCGGGCCGGTTATTCCATCAGCTATGTGAATGACGCGGCGATTGTGGCGGCGCAGACGATGACGGAGACGAATCCGGGGCTGCAGGGACTGGCGGAGGCGACGGGGCTTTCCGGTCGCGTCAGTTCGGGTCTGCCGGCCATTGTCGCGCCGACTTACCTGGTGCCTCTGACGGTGGCGGACAACTTCCAGGGGAATCCGTTCAACACGGTGGGGCTGGTGAATCCGGGGCTGCGGACGCCGTATGTGCAGCAGTATTCCATCGGCCTGCAGCATGAGATTCTCCACACGGTGCTGGAAGCGCGCTACGTGGGGAACCACGCGGTGGGCGCTTACCGCGCGTTCGACTACAACCAGGTGCAGATTCAGAACAACGGCTTTCTGGCCGATTTTCTGATCGCGCAGAACAACGGGAATCTGGCGCTGGCGAAGAACGGGAAGTTCCTGCCGGCTTACAACGCCGCGATTCCCGGCAGCCAGCCGCTGCAGGTTTTCGCGCAGCTGAAGCAGGGCGGGCAGCTGAATAACGCGACCATCCAGAATCTGATCCAGACAGGCCAGGCGGGGCAACTGGCTGCGACGTACCAGGAAAATGCCACGCAGGGCACGGTTTCGTTCTTTAAGAACCCGTACGTGCTGGGCGCGGACATGCTGAACAACTACTCCAATTCCAGCTACAACTCGCTGCAACTGGAAGCGCGGCATCGCTCCACGAAAGGCGTTCAGTTCACCGTGAATTACACGTATTCGAAGGTGCTGAGCGATACGGCGGGCGATTCGCAGAGCCGCATCGAACAGTTTCTGGACGTGAATAATCCGAAGCTGGAACGGGCGCGCGCGAACTTCGATCTGCGGCAGGCTTTCAAGGGGACCGTGACGTACGAACTGCCATTCGGCAAGGGCAAGCTGGTGAGCTACCGGCCACTGAATAAAGTGATGGAGGGGTGGTCACTGGGCGGCATCTGGACGTGGCAATCGGGCGCGCCGTTCTCGATTCTTTCGGGCTATGGCACGCTGAACCGGTCGGACGGGTACCGGTCCTTCTACAACACGGCCGATACCAGCCTGACGATGCCGCAGCTGAACAATATTGTGAAGTTCCAGATGACGGGCAACGGACCGTACATCGTGTCGCAATCGGCCATTAATCCGGCGGATGGCTCGGGAACGAATGCGGTGGGAACGGCGGCATACACCGGGCAGGTTTTCACCAATCCGGGGGCGGGGACGCTGGGGACGCTGCAGCGCCGGGTGTTTTCCGGGCCCAGTTCTTTTGATCTCGATATGAGCCTGCAGCGGAATTTCAAAATCACGGAACGGCAATCGCTGGAACTGCGCATGGAGGGGGTGAACGTGCTGAATCACCCTTCGTTCTACGCGGGCGACCAGAGCATCAACTCCCAGACCTTTGGTGTGATTACCAGCACGTTCAATTCGCCGCGCGTGATGCAGTTCGCGGCGAGTTATAAGTTTTGAGACGAGGCCTTTCATTACCGCGGGGCGGGAGCGCCATTGCGGTGGTTTCGCTGGCGCTGGGGATCGGCGTGAATACGGCGATCTTCAGCCTGGTGCATACGGTATTGCTGCGTCCGCTGCCGGTGCGGCAGCCGGAACAACTGGTCGAATTCCTGCACAGTCTGAAGGCTGAACCGCAGCATCGCGGGAACGGGTTTGTGTGGCGGAAGTACGAGCAGGTCCGGGATGCGAACCGCTCGTTCGCCGGCGTAACGGCCCTGGCGATGGCGCGGTTTCCGGTGCGCGCGCCAGGCGTGGAGCCGGAAACGCTGGACGGCGACTACGTGGCTGACAACTTCTTCCCGCTGCTGGGAGTGAAGCCCGCGCTCGGCGGAACGGCGGGAGCGGTGGTGAGCTGGCGCTATTGGAACACGCGCTTCCACGGCGACCCGGAAATCGTGGGGCGGCAAATCTACGTGGAAGATGTGCCGGTCACGATCGCGGGCGTGGCTCCGCGCGAGTTCACGGGCGTGCAGGTCGGAATCCTGCCGGATTTGTGGCTGCCGGTGGCGGTGGAAGGGATGATTCACCACCCGGGACAGATCGCGGCGGGCCGCATGCAGGTGGCGATTCTGGCCAGGCTGAAACCGGGCGTTTCCAAAGAAATGGCGCTGGCCGAGATGAAGGTACTCGACCAGAGAACGCCGGAAGAACAGGCGAGGGTGGCGAGGGAAAATCCGCTGGCGCTGGATCTGAGGCTGGAGGTGGAACCGGCCGGAGCGGGACTGGCGACGCGGATGAGCGAACAGTTCCGCAAACCGCTGTTGTTTCTGATGGCGATTGCCGGGTTGCTGCTGCTGCTGATGTGCACGAATCTGGCGAGTCTGCTGCTGGCCCGGGCGGCGGCGCGGCGACACGAGATGGCGATCCGGATTGCGCTGGGGGCCGGCCGGTGGCGCGTGTTCCGGCAGGTGCTGGGCGAGGCGATGCGACTGTGTGTGGCGGGCAGCGTGGCGGGTCTGCTGATCGCGTACCTGGTGACGAACGCGCTGGTAAGAATCCTGAGCACAGGGCATGACCGGATCTCGCTCGACGTCTCACCGGACGGACAGATGCTGCTGTTCGCCCTGGGGATTACGCTGCTGACCGGCGGCCTCACCGGAACGGTACCGGCGCTGCGGGCCTGGTCGCCCGCAATTGTCGGCGGGCTCCGGATTCACGACCGCGTGGGCGAAACCCGCCTGGGTCGCTGGCTGGGAAAGGGTCTGGTGGTGGCGCAGGTGGCGCTTTCGGTGGTGTTGCTGAGCGCGGCGAGTCTGTTCATCGGGAATCTGGCGAAGCTGGAACAGATGGACCCCGGCTTTCGCAAAGACCACGTGCTGCTGGTGACGCTGAACCCGGCGCGGTCGGGCTACACGCCGGAGCGACTGGCGACCGGCTATCAGGAGCTTCTGCGGCGGCTGGAGGCGATTCCGGGAGTGCGGTCGGCGACGCTGAGCGCGGTGAGCCCGCTGTCCGGCGTTGGGGCCGCGCGGAACGTGCGGGTGGAGGGTTATCCGGAAAAACCGGGCGAGGTCCGGCTGGTTCCGCAGAACTGGGTTGCGCCGAAGTACTTCGAGACTTACGGCACGCCGCTGCTGGCGGGGCGCGACTTCGGGCCGCAGGATGCGGGGGCGAACCGGGTGGCGATTGTGAACCGGATGATGGCGCGGTATTTCTTTCGGGACGCGAGCCCGATCGGGAAACACGTTCTGTTTGACGGGGATCCGCGCCCGTTCGAAATCATCGGGGTGGTGGGGGACGCGAAGTACGAAGACCTGCGGGAGCCGGGGTGGCGCACGATTTATCTAAGCGCTTTTCAGGACGGCAGGGTGGCGGCACACACGTTTTCGCTGCGGACGGCGGGCGCTCCGGCGGGGTTTGCGGCACAGGCGCGGCGGACGGTGCGGGAGACCGTGCCGGGGCTGGCGGTGGGGAAAGTGACCACGCTGGACGAGCAGATTGACGCGTCGATTGTGCCCGAACGGCTGGTCGCGCTGCTTTCGGGAGCGTTTGGCGCACTGGCGGCGGTGCTGGCGGCCATCGGCCTTTACGGACTGCTGGCGTACACGGTGCAGGGCAGGATCCGCGAGATTGGCGTGCGGATGGCGCTGGGGGCGACGCGGGGCGAGGTGACCGGCATGATTTTGCGGGAAGCGCTGGGGATGGTGCTGGGTGGCTGGGTGATCGGCATCCCGGCGGCGCTGGCGGGGGCGAAGATGGCGGCGGCCGTGGTGCCGGGCCTGACGGGCGAGATCGCGGTTCCGGTGGTGATGGCGGCGGCGCTGTTGCCGGCAGTTGCTCTGGCGGCGGCGTATCCTCCGGCGCGGCGGGCGGCGAGGGTGGACCCGATGGACGCGTTGCGGTACGAATAGAACGTGGCGGATCCGGGGCACGACGCGCGGAAGCTGGAACGAAGGCTGGTGCGGGATGCGGCGCGCCCGGATGAACGGCGCGATGCGGCTTTCCGGCGCGTGGTGGATTCCATCCCGAAGGGAAAAGTAGCCACGTACGGGCAGGTGGCGGCGGCGGCGGGATACCCCCGGTATCACCGGGCGGTGGCGCGGTTGTTAAGGGTGATGCCGCCGGGTGTGCTGCCGTGGCAGCGGGTGGTTGGCGCGGGCGGCGAGATCAAGCTGCGGTTTGAAGCGGCGGCGGAACAGCGGCTGCGCCTCGAAATGGAAGGGGTTACCTTCCGGGGCAGGCGGGTGGACCTGGAGAGGCACCAGTACGTTTTCCGGACCTGGGAACTGGATTCCGATTAAAAGGTTTGGGCGGAAGAAGTCGGGCTGGTACGCGTGAGAAGACGGCTGGCGATGCTTTGCGCCGGGTTGGTCACGAGCGCGGCGTCGCCGAAGCCAAGCACGGAGACGAGCAGATATTCGGAATCACCGCGCAGAATATGCAACTGGACACCGGCCGGACCCAGATTGAGCAGCCAGGCGGCGGAACCGAGACCGTTGACCGGGTGCAGGGAGCTTCCCGGCATGGCCTCGCTCAGGTTCTTTGCCTCTTCCCGGAGATTCAGCTTCGAGGGAAGCTGCTGGCGGGAGACGATGACCTGGGCTTCACTGCCGTCGCGGGCCACGTACTGGCAGGCGGAACCAGCTTCCCGCGAGGTGAGTAAACGGCCAAGCAGGAGTTCCAGTTCGGGACCGGCGACGATTTCACAGAGATGCCTCGAAACCTCATGGTGAACCCGAACGGACGGTGAAACGGGGGAACCGGCGGAGGTGGCGAGAAGCAGCAGAGGAATCAGGAAGGTCACGAAGCCATTACAGAACGAATGGGGTTGAGACCGAAAGGAATACTGTTCTGGTACGCGAAAGAGGTATGGGGACTAGTCCTGGAACTCGTCGCGCGCCACTTCCACGTCCTGGGCGGAAATCACTTCCGGCCGCTTCCGGTGAGGGTAGCGCTTTTTCAGATAAAACTCGCTGCCGCAGCTGTCACAGCGATAGGGCCAGGCGCCAAAAAAGCTCGCCAGATAGAGACGGAGGCCTTCCCGTTTCCGGCGGCGAACTTCATAGCTTCTGCAATCGGGACACATGAATTCGGGGACCTTTATGTTTCCCACATTATTACAGATATGGGGGCCGGCGAAAACTGGAAATCTACATACTACGGGGCCTGGAGGGGCGCTCCGGAAAGTTGTCCACATCGGGCCTTCGTCCGATTTGGCCTATCGCTTATAATATTGGCTTACCCCCCATGCACCAACAACTCACCGAACGCACGGTCGATCTCGACCCGCGCGAAACAGCGGAGTGGATCGAAGCACTTGACCAGATCGTAGAGGGAGCGGGGCCGGACCGGGCCACCTTCCTGATCGATCAGCTGACGGATCGTGCGCGCGAAAACGGCGTGAACGTTCCGGCGCGGACGACCACACCTTATGTGAACACGATCCCGGCCTGGCAGGACGTGCCATACCCGGGCGACCGCGCTCTGGAGCGCCGCATCAAGAGTCTGACGCGCTGGAACGCGATGGCGATGGTGTCGCACCAGAACAAGTACGACGAGGGCATCGGCGGGCACATCGCCACCTACGCCTCGCTCGCGACGCTGCTGGAGGTTGGGTTCAACCACTTCTTCCACGGCAGCTACGGCGATCAGCCGGGCGACCTGATTTATTTCCAGGGCCATGCGTCGCCGGGCGTTTATGCCCGCGCGTTTCTGGAAGGCCGTCTTTCGGCGGAGATTCTGAACAACTTCCGCCACGAACTTCGTTCGACGCCGGGTCTGTCCTCGTATCCGCACCCGTGGCTGATGAAGGACTTCTGGCAGTTCCCCACGGTTTCGATGGGTCTGGGCCCGATCAATTCGATCTACCAGGCGCGCTTCATGAAATACCTTGAAAACCGCGGCCTGATTGAACCGACTCCGCGCAAGGTCTGGGCGTTCCTGGGCGATGGCGAAATGGACGAACCGGAATCGACCGGCGCGATCGGCGTGGCGGTTCGCGAAAAGCTGGACAACCTGATTTTCGTGGTGAACTGCAACCTGCAGCGGCTGGATGGTCCGGTGCGCGGCAACGGCAAGATCATGCAGGAACTGGAAGGTCTGTTCCGCGGATCGGGCTGGAATGTGATCAAGTGCCTGTGGGGCAGCGACTGGGATCCGCTCTTTGAGAAGGACACTTCGGGCCGGCTGGTCCAGCTGATGAATGAGTGTGTGGACGGCGAATACCAGTCGTTCAAGGCCAAGGGCGGCGCGTACGTGCGCAAGGAATTCTTCGGCCGGTATCCGGAAACCGCGAAACTGGTGGAAGACATGACCGATGAGGAACTGGCTCATCTGCACCGCGGCGGCCATGATCCCATCAAGGTTTACAACGCCTACAAGGCTGCCACAGAGCACACCGGCGGCCCAACCGTCATCCTGGCGCACACCGTGAAGGGCTACGGCCTGGGCGACGCCGGCGAAGCGCGCAACCCCACTCACCAGAACAAGAAGCTGAACGAAAAGGCCGTGGAACACTTCCGCGCCCGCTTCGAGATTCCGATTCCGGACAGCGCGGCGCGCGACGGCGCACTGTACCGTCCGCCGGATTCCAGCCCGGAAATCGCCTACATGCAGGAGCGCCGCCGGGTTCTGGGCGGCTATCTGCCGGCCCGCAACCCCGCCCCGTCGCAGACGACGGCGCCCGGACTCGATGTGATTGAGGAGTTCCGCCAGGCTTCGAAGGAACCGCATCCCTCCACCACCATGGCTTTCGTGAAGCTGCTGACGAAACTCATGAAGGTGCCGGAAGTGGGCAAGCGCATCGTCCCGATTGTTCCGGACGAAGCCCGCACCTTCGGTATGGAAGCGATGTTCCGGACCTACGGCATCTATGCCTCGGGTGGCCAGCTTTATAAACCGCACGATTCCGACATTCTGCTGTACTACAAAGAAGCCAAAGACGGACAGATTCTGGAAGAAGGCATCACCGAAGGCGGTTCGATGGCGGAATTCACCGCCGCCGGGACCGCGTATGCCAACTACGGGATCGACATGATTCCGTTCTACATCTACTACTCGATGTTCGGCTTCCAGCGTGTGGGCGACCTGGTCTGGGCCTTCGCCGACTCGCGCGGCAAGGGCTTCCTGATGGGCGGCACCGCCGGGCGCACGACGCTCTCCGGCGAGGGTCTGCAGCACCAGGACGGGCACTCGCTGCTGCTGGCGAGCACGATTCCGACGCTGGCATCCTATGATCCGGCCTACGCTTACGAAACCGCGGTGATTGTGCGGGATGGCATCCGGCGCATGTATGAGAACCGGGAAGACCTGTTCTACTACCTCACCGTCTACAACGAAAACTACGCTCAGCCGGCACAGCCCGAAGGGACGGACGAGGGGATTCTCAAGGGAATCTACCTGTTCCAGAAGTCTGGTCTGGCCAAGGCAAAGGCGAGAGTGCAGTTGCTCGGCAGCGGCCCGATTCTGAACGAAGCCCTGAAGGCGGCGCAGATTCTGGCGGAGAAGTATTCCATCGCCGCCGATGTCTGGAGCGTGACCAGCTATAACGAACTGCGGCGCGAAGCGCTGAAGATTGAACGCTGGAACCGTCTGCACCCGGCCGAACCGGCCAGGGTACCGTATGTTCAGCAGGTTCTGGAAGGTACGGAGGGGCCGATCATCGCCGCTTCGGACTACATGAAGATCGTGCAGGAACAGATTGCGCCGTGGCTGCCGGGCCGCTTCGTTTCGCTGGGAACGGATGGCTTCGGACGCAGCGAAAACCGCGTTTACCTCCGGAAGCACTTTGAAAATGATGCGGCTTCCATTGTGGTCGCGGCTTTGTCGAAACTGGCGCGGGACGGCAAGTTCGATGCGAAGAAGGCTGCGAAGGCGATTGTGGAACTGGAAATCGATCCGGAAAAGATCGACGCGGCGATCGCGTAGAAGCACGGAAGTGAAAGGGGGGAAGGCTTCGGCCTTCCCCCCTTTTTTTGTTTTAGAGACGGACGGGAGAGGTTTGAGCTTCGTATCGGCGCTCACGGACAGCCACCCTCGCAAAAATCTTATAGGCCCAATAAGAAAAACAGCATACTCCTCTGTTTTTTGGGTTTTCCTTTTAATACAATCAGGCTGTCGGGCTCTGTGTGCCCGAGATTTTTTCTCTCTGGATGAGAAATGCGCCCTGTCTGCTTCTGCGCCTGCCTGCTCGCGAGTATCGCGTTGTCGATGCCCGCGGCCCAACCCGCTCCCTCCGCGTCCGACGTGACGGTGATCCTGGATATCAAAGGTCCCTACTCCCAGACCGCTCTCAAAGAGATGCAGCGGGAAGCCACCCAGATTATTCAGACTTCCGGCGTTCGTCTCGACTGGACCCGCAAGGAAGACGTGAGCCACGCGGTCTTTAATGACCTGGTGGTGATGTCCTTCAAAGGCTCCTGCACATTTGACCCGGCTCCGCCGCTCTACGACGAACTGGGACCCTACGCCGTGACCCGCACCGCGAACGGAGAAGTACAGCCGTTCGGAGAAGTGGACTGTGACCGGGTGGTCAGTTCCGTCCGCGGCGCCATGTTTGGCGGCGACTTTGCCCATGGCGAGATGCTGATTGGCCGGGCATTGGGCCGCGTGGTGGCCCATGAACTGGTGCATATGCTGACGAAATCGGGAATTCATGCGCATGAGGGCGTGCAGAGAGCGTCGCTTTCCGGCAAGCAGCTGATTGCGCAGTCCCTGCCGCTGAGCGCGATGGATGTGGACCGGCTGGCGGCGGAGCGGCGCACAGCGCGCACCGCAAATCGCCCCTGATTATTGAGCTCCGACAGTTGACGGGATCGTGTTAAAACAGGCACACTCATAGGGATACGGCGACCTTGTAGTCTGCTGCCTGTGCCTTGACGGCACAACGGAGAACAGATTATGAAAAAGCCGTCCCTGACAACCTGGATTCTGATCGCGCTGGCCGCCGGAATAGCCTTTGGCGCCGTTGCGCCGGGTCCCGCCAAGCAAATGGCGATTCTGGGGACCATCTTCCTTCGCCTGATCAAATCGATCATTGCGCCCCTGCTTTTCGGCACCCTGGTTTGCGGCATCGCTGGCACGGGCAACGTGAAGACAATGGGCCGCATCGGCGGCAAGGCGATTCTTTATTTTGAGATCGTGACGACGGTGGCCCTGTTTGTGGGATTGGGCGCTGTCAACCTGGTGAAACCGGGCGTGGGCGTCCATCTGACGAAGGGCACCGGCTCCGGAGTGGCGGCGCAGAGCGCGAGCTTCACGCAGATTCTGGAACACACCTTTCCGACCAGCATTATCGATTCCATGGCGAAGGGCGAAGTGCTGCAGATTGTGGTCTTTGCCTTCATGTTCGGCGCGGCCTGCGCTACCGTGGGCCTGAAGGCCCGGCCGATGGTGGAGTTCTGTGAAGCGTTGTCCGAAGTGATGTTCAAATACACCGGTTACGTGATGCTCTTCGCTCCGTTCGGCGTTTTTGGCGCGATGGCGGCGACCATCGGCGATAAGGGCCTGGGCGTGATGTTCTATCTGGGCAAACTGGTCGCCACGCTGTACGCGGCGCAGGCGTTCTTCGTGATCTTCGTACTGGGCACGGTGGCGTTGATCTGCAAGATCCCGGTCAAACGGTTCATCCAATATGTGCGGGAGCCGTTCCTGCTGGCCTTCTCCACTGCGTCGAGCGAATCGGCGCTGCCGATTGCACTGAAGAACATGGAACGCTTCGGCGTTCCGAAGCACATTGTCTCGTTCGTGCTGCCGACCGGTTACAGCTTCAACCTGGACGGGTCCACGTTGTACCTTTCGCTGGCCGCCATGTTCGTGGCGCAGGCGGCGGGGGTGACGGTGCCGTTCGGAACGCAGCTGGTGATGCTGCTGACGCTGATGCTGACCAGCAAGGGCGTGGCGGGCGTGCCGCGGGCTTCGCTGGTGATTCTGGCCGGTACGCTGGCGTCGTTCAACCTGCCGGTGGAAGGCGTGGCGGTGATTCTGGGCGTGGATACGCTGATGGACATGGCCCGCACGTCTGTGAATCTGCTGGGCAACTGCCTCGCGACTGCCGTGGTCGCCCGCTGGGAAGGCGTGGACCTGGCGGTTTCCGGAGCGGAAATGGATGCCCAGGAAGCGGCGGCCGCGGCGGTGGCCTGAGGTTTATCCGGCCTACAGCTTCAACTGCTTAAACGGCACGGTGACCGAACCGATGGCGCCGGACGAGGCGTCCCGGACGACGATCCGCAACTGCGTCGCCATCGATTCTTTCGGCACGTACTGGTGGTAGACCAGGCCCTCTTTCATAATCTTCTGGTATGACTCTTCCTTGAGCGTCATGGTCAGCGTGTCGTTCCGGCCCTTCAGCTCCCGGCCGTGATCGTCTTTCTGAACGAAGAGTACATCGACCACCGCGTCATGCAGGTCGCCGTTTCTCGTCATGCCCACCGCCGTGGGGTCGATCTTCATGAAAACATTCAGATCGCCCGCATGATCGGCGGGAGACGGGGCGAGTTGCACCAGCAGCCCGAGTGAGGAGGCGTCGATGGGGCTCCAGACGGCGTCGTTGAGTTCTTTGTGGCGCGCGTTTGCGTCCTTTGGCTTCTCGTCCGTATCGAAGTAGCCCTTGCGGTAGCGGAGATTGAGCCCGGCGACGTCGGCTTTCACCTGCAGTTTGTGGAACTTGCCGTCATGTTCGCCGGAAGCGGGATAGAAGCCCAGCGTATAGGTGACGGTGGAATCGTCGACCGCTTCGCGAATGGCTTTGGCGAGGTCGTTGGTGTTGAAGTAGGCATGGCCGCCGGTGCGGTCAGCCAGCATCGACATGGTCTCCTGATGTTCGACGATGGGCCCCATGGAAAGCTTCGGCGCGAGATCGATCTTCTGGTTTTGGGCGCTGAAGGCCGCCGGCGCCACCAGGCCACGCGCGTCCACGGGATAAATCGCCACATTGCCGTCGTTCAGGGCGTTGATGGCGGCTTCCACCTCGGGGTTGAAGGTGCGCTGGGTGCGGGAGGGGTCGTGCATCGCCTCGATGCTCTCGAAACCGATCTGCAGGGGGAAGCCGCCCGAAACCCAGATCAGGTTCTTCCGCCCCGGCAGGCTGGCGAGGTGGTTGGCGATGAACTCAATGGCCTTGCAGGTGCCGGTGACGCGGTTGATGGTGTAGAAATCGGCTTCCTGCCCGCTCGCGCCGCCCTGGCCGTTCATCCAGCGGTCGAGCTGGGTCATGGGGGCCGTGCCGAAGGAGTTGTCTTCGGGCGCGACGCCATCCGGCAGCACGCCGCCGTTGTATTTCGTCAGATTGCGGAGCAGGTCTGAGGAATCCGTGGTGAAATCGTGCAGAACGCGCAGGCCGCGGCCCAGAACATAGATGGCGACGCGATCGTCCGGATGGATGGTGCCGAGGTATTTGACCACCTGCTGTTTGGCCCAGATTTTGTCTTTGATGCTGGTGTTCAGTTCGTCCAGCAGGATGACGGTTACGCTGGAAGGCACGGCGCTTTTCTGCTGCAGCCGGTTGGTGAAAACGTTGGGCGCGAGTTTGGCCGCCTGGGGCAGGACAGCGTTCGATTCCATGGCGAACACGGAGACCTGCTGGGGTTTGCCGTTATCGAGCAGGGTAAAGTCAGACTTCTTCAGATCGCGGACGGGCTTGCCCTGGCGGTCGTGAACCACCACGTTGAGCTGGATCAGTCGCGTGGTGGAGCGAATGATGACTTCCGGCTGCTGGGCGAGAAGAAGACCCGCAAGGACGGGAAAGAGAATCAGTCTGAATTTCAACACGGAATACCCTCTGGATGGCTAAACACCGGCGGGCGGAAAAACTCTCACGCCGATTCCGCCCGGCGGCTCAGCGGCTTACAGTCAACAACGCGCGGCCAGTCAGCAACGCGCGGCGGCGTGCGAATCGTCGGCGTGATAGGAACTGCGCACCAGCGGTCCGGCTTCCACGTGGGCGAAGCCCATTTCCATGCCGGCGCGCTTCAGTTCATCAAACTCGGCGGGCGGCACGTACCGGACAATCGGCAGATGCTTCGGGGAGGGCCGCAGGTACTGCCCCAGCGTCAGAATATCCACCTGATGGGCGCGAAGGTCCAGCATGACCTGGAGCACCTCCTCATTCAGTTCCCCCAGGCCGAGCATCAGGCCGGACTTCACCGGTGTGGCCGGGCTGAGTTCCTTCGCATGCCGCAGCATATCGAGCGAACGCTCGTAGCGCGCGCCCAGGCGAACCTGGCGATAGAGACGCGGCACGGTTTCCGTATTGTGGTTCAGAACGTCGGGTCGGGCGTCCATCACGATCTTCATGGCGGCATGGCTGCCCTGGAAATCGGGCACCAGAACCTCGGTTTTGCAGCCCGGCACGCGTTCCCGGATGGCGTGGATGGTATCGGCAAACAGTTGCGCGCCGCCGTCTTTGCGATCATCGCGGTTGACGCTGGTAACCACGGCGTAGTCCAGACCCATGGCGGCCACGGCTTCGGCGACGCGGCGGGGCTCATCGTAATCCACCGGCAGGGGGCCGCCCTTCTGCACCGCGCAGAAACCGCAGCGGCGGGTGCAGACATTCCCCAGAATCATAAATGTAGCGGTGCGGCGATTCCAGCACTCGCCCACGTTGGGGCAGGCGGCGCTTTCGCAGACCGTGTGGAGCTTCAGGCCGGTGATGAGATCTTTGAGATCCCGGTAATTTTGTCCGACCGGAGCGGGCGCGCGCAGCCAGTTCGGCCTTGCGGGCGCCTGAGGACTGATGGAAACAAGCACTAAATCCAGTGTATCGCCCTTCCCCCGGAGCAATGCCCGGACATTCACCGCGTGCGATGTGCCACAATGGTGAAACGTAATCCCCATGTCCAATTCCATTACGTCGCTTCGCGAGGAAGACGTACGCGAACAGGAAGGGCAGAATCCGCCTGAAGCGGAGAGTTCTTTCGGCGACATCCTCAACCAGTTCGAACAGAGTCACACGCATGAGGCACCCGGCGAAAAGGGTGTCGAAGCCACGGTCGTCAGCGTCAATGCCGAAAAAGTATTTTTCGACATTGGCCAGAAGACTGAGGGCGTCCTGCTGGCATCACTGCTGCGCGACGAGAAGGGCCTGATTGAAGTCAAGCCCGGCAACGTCGTTCAGGTGATGGTTGGCGGGCGCAACGAGGAAGGCTATATCGAGCTTTCGCTGATTAAGGTGGAACGACCGAAAGACTGGTCGGGACTGCAAAAGGCGTTCGACGAGAAGCTGACCATTTCCGGCGTTGTTACGCAGGTGATCAAAGGCGGCCTGTCGGTCGACATTGGCATGAGAGCTTTCATGCCGGCGTCCCGCAGCGGCGCCCGCGATGTGCCTGAAATGCAGACGCTCGTGGGTCAGGAGATTGCCTGCAAGATCATCAAGCTCGATACGGAAAAGGAAGACATCGTTGTCGACCGCCGTGTGGTGCTGGAAGAGGAACGGGCGAAAGCGAAAGAGTCCCGGTTCACGGAACTGCAGACGGGCACCGTGGTTCACGGCACCGTTCGCAGCCTGCTGGACTACGGCGCTTTCATCGACATCGGCGGCGTTGACGGCATGTTGCACGTGGCGGATATTTCGCACGGTCGCGTGAACAAACCGGCGGATGTGCTGACCGTTGGCCAGGAACTGGACGTGAAGATCCTGAAAGTGGACGTGGCCAAAAAGCGCGTCTCGCTGGGTCTGAAACAACTTTCCCCGGACCCGTGGTCCACCGCGGCCGGCAAGTACAACACCGGCGACCGCGTGAAGGGTACAGTGGCGCGCGTGACCGATTTCGGCGCGTTTGTGGAACTGGAACCCGGCCTCGACGGCCTGATTCATCTCTCCGAGATGTCCTGGTCGAAGAAGGTTCGCAAACCGGCGGATATGCTGAAGCCGGGCGATACGGTGGATGTGGTGGTTCTGGCGGTCAATCCGTCGGACAAGCGCATTTCCCTCGGCTTGAAGCAGGCTTTGGGCGATCCGTGGGAAGAAGTTGAGAAGAAATACCCGATCGGCGCCATTGTGGAAGGCCCTGTGACGCAGCTGAAGCAGTTCGGCGCGTTTGTGCAGGTGACCGAAGAGGTCGAAGGCATGATTCATGTCGGCGACATCGTCCATGAGAAACGGATCAATCATCCGCAGGATGAGCTGAAGGTTGGCCAGGTGGTGAAGGCGATTGTTCTGGAGAATGATCGTGAAAAACGCCGTCTGCGTCTGGGCCTGAAGCAACTGCAGCCGACGTCGCTTGATGAGTACATCGCCGAACACAAGGAAGGCGAAGTGGTCACGGGGCGGATTTCGGATGTAAAGGGCAATCGCGTGACGGTCGAACTGGGTGAAGGCGTTTCGGCGCACTTCAACATGGTGCAGGCCGAAGCGAAACAGGAACAACGTTCTTCTTCGGTGGATGTCTCGGCGCTCTCTTCCATGCTGGCAAGCAAGTGGAAGGGCAGTGGCGGTGGCGGCCCGGCGCAGGGTGGCGATTCGGCCCCCCGGCGGGAAGTTCCGAAAACCGGTCAGGTGCGCAGTTTCAAACTGACGAAACTGGACGCGGAAAAGAAGAAGATCGAAATCGAAATGGTGGGGTAGTTATTCCCCTGCGAAGCAAGAACGCCGGGCGGACCGCGGATTCTCTGAATTCTGTGGTTCGCCCGGCGTTTTGCGTTTTGCGCGCCTTATGAACCCTGCAACGGAACAGACAGTCCGGCCGCGGCTGCGCTCCCTGGCGCTGGCGTTCGTGCGCTACGGCAACTTCACGGTGGGTGGCGCGGGCGCGACCATCGGCGTGCTGCAGAAGGAAGTGCAGGAGAAGCGCCGCTGGATCACCGGCAACCAGTTCAACCTCTGCTACGGGATTTCCGCACTGGCGCCCGGCACGAATCTGCTCGCTTTCTGCACCGGAATCGGCTGGGTGGCGCGCGGCTGGCGCGGCGCGGTGGCGGCGCTGACGGCGGCGTCCCTGCCCTGTTCGGTGATCACGGTTGTGGTGACGATGTTGTTTGAGGCGTGGACGAAGAATTCGCTGATGAAGTCGGCGATGCGGGGGGCGCTGGCCGCCGCTGTCGGAATCATCTTCTACACCTGCTGGCAATTGCTGGGGCCGGCCATCCGGCGATCCAATGTGGTCCGAATGAGCCTGGTGGCGGTGGGAGCGGTGCTGCTGCAGACGGTGGTCTCGATTTCTCCGGTCTGGGTGGTGTTGCTGGCGGCGGCGGTTGGCACGGTGTGGCCGCTCGAGAGACAACAAGAGAGAAAGCAAGCAAAATGAACGCTTTCCTGCTCTACTTTTTACTGCTCAAGGCCACCATCACAACGTTCAGCGGCCTCGCGTCCCTGCCGCAGGTGCGCGATGAACTGGTGCTGCACCGGCATGTTCTCACTGATGAGCAGCTGAATACCGCGATTGTGGTGGGGCGCACGACGCCGGGTCCGGTGGGGCTTTACGTCGTCAGCGTAGGGTACATGGTGGCGGGCATACCAGGCGCGGCGGCGGGCTGGCTCGCGATGGCGACGCCCGCGCTGACCATGATCCTGCTGCTCCGGTTCATCGGGCCACGAAGGGAAAGGCCCCGGGTGAAACAGATCCTGGAATCGGTGGTGGCGGCCAGCGCGGCGATGCTGTTCGCCTCGGCAATCCCGATGGCCCGGGATTCGCTGACCGATCCGCTCACCATCGGGCTGTGCGCGGTGACCACGGTGGTGATGATCGTGCGCAAGGTGGACCCGCTGATTCTGCTGGCCGGTTCGGCGGCGGTCACGCTGGTGGCCGGGCTGAGATAAGCGGGCCGAAAGCCTAATTCACCGGCAGGCCGTTTTTTTTCAGAAAGGCCTTGATGGCTCCGTAAACCTGTACGTTCTCTGACGCGGAGAAGCCGCCGTGCTTCCCGCCGGGCACGGTGAAAAAGGTGTTGGGCACGCCGGCTTTATCGAGCGCGGCCTTGAGGCGGATGCTGTGCTGGTAGGGCACGGTGGGGTCGGCATCGCCATGAATCATCAGCACCGGGGGCAGCCCGGGGCGCACGTATTCGAGGGGAGAGAGGCGTTTTGCAATCTCGGCGCGGTTGGGCGCCGAACCCAGCCACTGCACGGCATAGTTCCGCCGGTTCGCGCCGTCGAGCAGATCGTTGACGTCGGTAATGCCGTACCAATCGACAATCGCCGCCACCTTCGGCAGAGCAACGCCGGGGCATTCCCGATCCAGCCCTTCGCTTTCCGGGATCATACCGGTGGTGAGCGCGAGGTGTCCGCCGGCGGAATCGCCGGAGACTACCAGGCGGTTGACGTCGATATGGTGGGCTTTGGCGTTGGCGGCGACCCAGCGCAGGGCGCAGAGGCAATCCTCCACAGCGGCCGGGGCCTGCGAAACACGGGCCAGGCGGTACTCCACGTTCACCACGTTCCAGCCCATTTCGAGATAAGGCAGAATCTTGTTGAAGCCGCTCTCTTTGGTTCCGCCGGTCCAGCCGCCGCCGTGGATCCAGATCAGCGTGGGCTGCGCGTCGGCCACGTCGCGGCGCTCGTAGAGGTCCAGCTTGTCGTCATAGTTATTGGCCACCAGGTACGTGATGTTGGGCTGAACGGCGTAGCGGTTGGCGAATTCGAGGGTCCAGTTCGAAGACTGGGCCGCGGCGGTGACGCAGAGGGCGAGGGCGAGCAGGCAGGCTTTCATGACGAAAACCATTCTATTCCGCAGGCACGCGGTTGATCATGAAGGTGGCCACGGAGCCGAAGAAGACGCGCAACAGATCATCCACTTCCGCCGGCAGCCGCGTCTCGTCGAGCGCGGCTTCCATGAGCTGCATCCAGCGGTCGCGCGCGGCTTCGGTGACCGGAAACGGGGCATGCCGCATGCGCAGCCGGGGATGGCCGCGTTCCGCCAGATAGTGTTGCGGACCGCCGAAGCGGAAGATGAGAAAGTCTTTCAGGCGCTTTTCCGCGCCCGGCAGATCGTCGGCGGGGTACATGGGACCCAGAAGGTCGTCGGCGGGAATGCGCCGGTAGAACGCCCGCACCAGACGGTCGAAACCGTCTTCGCCGATCATCCGGTAAATTTCCTGATCGTCAATAGCCACTGCGCCCATCTTAACCTTCGCGCCGGGACCTTCCGGTCCGGCGATAATGGAAACAGGCAGCATGGACTTCGCACAGGACCTCAAATCGCAGATCGACATTGTGCGGGTCATCTCCGACTACGTGCCCCGGCTGCGCCGTTTTGGCAACCGTTATTCCGGTCTCTGCCCGTTCCACAACGAGAAGACGCCCTCGTTTTCCATCTACGCCGAGCACCAGTTCTACAAGTGTTTCGGGTGCGACGCCAAGGGCGATGTCTTCAATTTCGTGATGAGCATTGAGGGGCTCACGTTCTGGGAAGCCATTAAGAAACTGGCCGATCAGCACGGCATCCCGCTGCCCAAACAATCACAGGCCAGCGACGATAAGACCCGGCTGCGCGCCGCGCTTTATGAAATGCACGAGATCGCGGCCGATCATTTCCGCGCCAATCTGGCGGGGCAGAACGGGGCCGCGGTGCGGGCCTATCTGCAGAAACGGGGCGTGGAACCGGCGTCCGTCAGCCAGTTTCAGCTGGGGCTTTCCGACCGAACGGGGCGCACGCTGCTGCGGATCTTCGAGCAGCGCGGCTTCAAGCCGGAAGTGATCGTGCAGTCCGGGCTGATTGGGCGGAGCGAGGACGGCTCGCTTTACGACCGTTTCCGCAACCGCGTGATGTTCCCCATCCACAGCGAATCGGGCAAGATTATTGCGTTCGGGGGGCGAGCGCTCGATGCGGAGGAGAAGGCGAAGTACCTGAATTCGCCGGAGACGGAGATTTATAAGAAGTCGAATGTTCTCTACAACCTGAACCGGGCGAAGCAGGGGGCGAGCCAACTGGACCGCATCGTCCTGGTGGAAGGGTATATGGACGTGATCGGGGCGTCGCAGGCGGGCGTGACGGAAGTCGTGGCGTCCTGCGGGACGGCGCTGACGGTGGAACAGATCCGCGCCATGAAGCGGCATTCACTGAACGTCCACCTGAATTTCGATCCCGATACGGCGGGCGCGAAGGCGTCTGAACGTTCGATTGTGCTGCTGCTCGATGAGAATATTCACGTCCGCATGGTGGAACTGGAAGGCGGGCTGGACCCCGACGAGTTCTGCAAGGAGCATGGGGCGGACGTTTACCGGGCCCGTGTGCAGGGCGCGAAAGACTACTTCTACTGGCTGGCCGACCGCGCCCGCGCGCGCTTCAACATGCGTGAGCCGCAGGGGCGGATTGAAGTCTTCCAGTTCCTGCTGCCGGCGATTCAGGGGCTGAATGACAAACTGAAGCGCGCGGCGGTGGCGAGCGATCTGGCGTCCTATCTCGGGGTGGATTCGGGCGACGTGCTGGAACAGTTCCGCAAGATGGCGGCGGACCGCGTGGAGCGCACCATCGCGCCGCGCGTAGACCCGGCGCGTGCCACCGACCGGATTCTGCTGCCGCTGCTGGTGGGCGAGTGCGCCAACCGCGAGGAACTGATCGAAGGGCTGCGCGGCATTGAGGCGCTGAAGAAAGGCCCCACCGCCAACATCTACGCGACGATTATGGCGATGCATGACAACGGGGAAGCGGTCCGTTTCAGCAGCGTGCATCAACGCCTGCGGGAGGCCGACCAGGAGAAACTGGCGGCCATTGTGCTGGATTCCGGCGCGGCCGTGCCCTCACCGGAAGACGGGATGGCCTGCGTGGAAGCGCTGCGGAAAGACGAACGGGAGGCCTTTCTGCGGGAACTGAAGGCCGGCATTAAGCAGGCCGAACGCGAAGGACGCATGCAGGATGCGCTGCGTCTGATGGCGGAACTCAGCAACCATAACTGACCTCGTTTGTTTTGTCCTGTAACGGCAGCGATTCCCGCTTCACTGAATAGAGAGGCTTGGTGTGTTCACACTCCGGATTCGGGGTGTACAATGAAGCCAAGTCAGGGCGCTATTACGGGGGTTTTCAGTGCCGGAAGACCAGTTTGAAGCCGTCGATCCGCTGGCGAGAGTCAGTAAAGAGAGCGGGTTTGTGCTGTTCGACGACAGCATGGATCTGATCGCGACGGACCTTGAAGAGATTCCCTCC
The DNA here is from genome assembly GCA_903900705.1 of uncultured Acidobacteriia bacterium. Classification (GTDB taxonomy): domain Bacteria; phylum Acidobacteriota; class Terriglobia; order Bryobacterales; family Bryobacteraceae; genus BOG-234. Next base: position 3,222 of record CAIUOG010000153.1, on the reverse strand, counting down.
GACACAGCCCCGGACGACAAACAGGATTCACGTTTCCAGGATTCGCGCTTCGAAGACGGCGATGAACTGTTTGAGGCCGAAGGCTCCGACCGCACGCATGACCCCGTCCGGATGTATCTCCGCGAGATGGGTTCCGTGCCGCTGCTCAAGCGCGAGGGCGAAGTGGAAATCGCACAGCGCATTGAGTGTGGGCAGAACAAAGTCCGGCGAATTCTCTCCCGCAGTCCGCTGATCATTCAGGAAATTGTGACGCTGGGGGACCAAGTGCGCTACGGCACGGTTTCCCTTCGGGATGTGATCTCGTTCAGCGATCCGATGCCCACCGACGAAGCGGTGGAAGAAGCCACCCGGCAGTTCCTCGCTTCCTGCGACGAGCTGTGCCGGATGCGGAAGAAGTTTCTGCAGCAGAAACAGAAGCTGTTCGCGGTACCGCGCCAGACGAAGCCCCGGCAGAACCGCCGGCTGCGCTGGGAACTGGGCCGGCTGGCGGTGCAGGTCTCGCGCCTTGCCTGCGGGATACCGCTGCAGCACTGCGTGGTGAAGGACCTGATCTGCAAAATGCGGCGGGCGGCCGATGAGATTCGGCCTCTGGAACAGCACATCGCCCGCAACCAAAGGGGCATTGAGGTTTCCGGCGGCACCCACGCCGAACAGCTGCGGGAACTGCGGCGCGAGCAGCGAACCCTGCTGCAGGCGATGCAGGAGCTCGAAGACCGGTTCGGCTGTTCGGCCACGGAACTGCGGTGCGCCGCCGACCAGCTGCTTCGCTCCGACCGGCAGGCGGAAGCGGCCCGACAGGAACTGATTGAAGCCAATCTGCGGCTGGTGGTGAGCATCGCCAAGCGTTACAACAACCGCGGCCTGCACTTTCTTGACCTCATCCAGGAAGGCAACATCGGCCTGATGAAGGCGGTGGAGAAGTTCGAATACCGGCGCGGCTACAAGTTTTCGACGTACGCCACGTGGTGGGTGCGGCAGGCCATCACGCGCGCCATCGCGGACCAGGCGCGCACGATCCGGATTCCGGTCCACATGATCGAGACCATCAACAAGCTGATCCGGACCTCGCGCAGCATGGTGCAGGAACTGGGGCGGGAGCCGACCAACGAAGAGCTCTCGGTGCGCATGGAACTGCCGGTGCAGAAGATCCGGAAAGTGCGGCAGATTGCGCAGGAGCCGGTGTCGCTCGAAACGCCGGTGGGCGAGGAGGACGAATCGCACCTGGGCGATTTTATTGTGGATCAGACCCACGTTTCGGCTTCCGCGCAGATGAACAATGTGAATCTGCATGAACAGACGGCGGAGGTGCTGAAGAGCCTCTCGCCGCGCGAGGAGAAGATTATCCGGCTGCGTTTCGGGCTGGAAGACGGCAGCGAACACACGCTCGAAGAAGTGGGGCAGAACTTCAGCGTGACGCGGGAACGCATCCGGCAGATTGAGGCCAAGGCGCTGCGGAAACTGCGGCATCCCAGCCGAAGCTACCGGCTGAAGGCATTCCTCGACGAGGGCTAACCGCTGTTTGCGCCGTTATTTGCGTTCCGCCAGTGCCTTCACGGCGGGCGGCAGGTCGAAACGGTCCGGCGGGATGGCGGGGTTCCAGACGACTTTGTCGAAGTGCATGGCCATTACCTGGCTCATCGCCTTCTGCGTCATAGAGAAGGGCGTCATGACGCCGCCCACCATGCGGTAGTCGGAGAGGTCGCCTTCCACCGGGATTTCGCCCATGGCGGTCGACATAACCTGGCTCATGCGGACCAGCAGACCGGACTGCTTATCGAAGAAGAATGCTTCCGGCTTGCCTTCCTTCGGCGTGAGTTGCACTTTCCAGGCAGGCTTGCCGTTGACGTTTTCCTCACCCAGCGTGCGGGCTTCGCGGTAATACTCGCGCCAGGTGTTCAGCAGGTCCATGCCCATGCGGGAGGCACGGACGGTGGCGGTCTTCTCCTCCCCCTCTTTGATGCGCGGACCGGTGAGCGCATTGGCTTCCCAGGCGACGCTGCCGTCATAGCCTTCCTCCACCTTGCCGAGCCCCGGCAGTTCAATGGTGGTGTACATTTTCTCGCCCTGCATGAAGACGGAGACGGGGCCGGTGATATTGTGGCCCACCATTTCGACGGTGCCGGTCATGGTGGCGCTTTTGATTTTTGCGAAGGCCGCTTCGCCGCCGCTCTTTTTGAGGGACAGGGCGAGGATGCTTTCCCCGCTGGGCAGATCGGCCGCGAAGCAGAGCGAAGTCACCACCAGGAAGAGGGCTGCGAGGAGTTTCATGGGAACAATTTATGGTAACGCGGGAAGGCCGGGGCCGGAATCCGCGCCTTTTGGTAGAATATGGACCAGACGATAGTCCACTTTGGAGCACCCGATGCGAGTATCCGTTACCGAAGCCAAAGGACAGCTGACTGAGCTGGTACGCCGGGCCGAAGCCGGCGACGAAGTGATCCTGACCCGTCATGGTCACCCCTCGGTGCGTCTGGTTCCCATCAAAACCGTGCCGGACAGGATGTCTCGCCGGGCACATCTCGAAGCGGTTCGAGCCTCGGGCGTGCTGCGGGCAACGCCAGGACCGAGTGCGGCACGTAGCCAGGATTTCCTGTACGGCGACGACGGACTTCCCGAATGATCGCCGTTGACACCTCTGCTTTGATGGCCATCGTCCTCAACGAGCCGGAGGCAGACGTCTGCATTTCCGCTCTTGAAGCGGAAGAAAGTGTCTTGATTTCAGCCGGCACGCTGGCCGAAGTTCTGATCGTCGCGGCCCGGCGAAACATCGCCGAAGAAATATCAAGCCTGATCGAGGCGCTGGGTTTTGAGGTTGTTTCTGTTACGCCCGCATCGGCGCGGCGCGTCTCCCACGTGTACCGGCAATGGGGAAAGGGAGTCCACCCGGCAGGGCTCACTTTTGGAGACTGCTTCGCTTATGAGGTAGCGAAGACGCACGGCTGCCGGCTCCTTTACGTCGGTGGCGATTTCGCAAAGACCGATATTCCGGGTGTTCTTTAAAAAGTGGAATCCGCTGGCCGACATCCGCGACGGTCCCGGTACTGGTCAATGGGGAGGATTCGGGCTGCGGTTCACCGGACGGTGTGATGTTGTGGCCCACTATTTCGACGGCGCCGGTCATGGTGGCACTGTTGATTTTTGCGAAGGCCGCCTCGCCACCGTTATGGCATAAATTGAGCTTAGTGACGAGCGCGAGAATGGGATGTTGGCTCCCCATCGTGG
>CAIUOG010000152.1 GCA_903900705.1 uncultured Acidobacteriia bacterium | reverse complement strand
TACTCAGGCCGGTCCAGAAGTGGTAGAAGTCCAGCATGGGCCGGACGTTCGGGTGGGCGGCTTCGCGCGTGAGCATGAGCACGGTGGGGAGAGTTCCGATGAGCGTGGAAGAACGGGTGAATTCGGGCATCACCACCACGTTGAACTGTTTGGCGATCTCGCCGGCCTCGCGCATGTGGTCGATCACCAGTTTGTAATCGTCGGACCGGAATTTGCCGGTGGCGATACAGGGCGCCATGATTCGGTCGATTCCCAGGCTGGCGGCCACCTCCACGTTGTGTTTGAATTCGTCGAGCGCGCGGGCGTGATCGGGCGAGGGTTCCCAGAGTCCGGGTCTGCCGCCATCGCTCACGGCGGTGAGGCCGAGATCTTTGAGAAGACGGCGGGCGGCGGGCAGTCCGTCCGACTGAACGAAAGCGTCAATGTGCGGGGGAATGGGCTCGACGTAGCGAATGCCGGCGCGGGAATAGCCTTCGAGAGATTTGCGGAAGCCGGCGGCGGCGGAGGTGGTCTGGTGTATCGACAGGTACATGGGGGACTCGCTGCTGGAGGATGGAAGGTCGGCGGAAAGTGGAAGAACGACCGCGGCCGGAATCAGAGACAGCATCCCGCGCCGGGTCGTCATGGCAATGGGCTACTTTCGCGCGATGACCACGCGTGACGGGTACAGTGTCTGGCGGACCTGGCGGTCATGTTCCAGACGGAAATCATAGCTGTACATGACGTCCGGAATGCTGGATTCGACCTGGCGGCCGAGGAAGGCCGGGGCGATACTGCTGATTACTTTGTACCAGGCGTTGAAGGCGGGCACCTGCTGGCCAATCAGGATCAGCGCGAGCTTGCCGTTGGGGCGCAGGACGCGGCGCATTTCGGCCATGGCCTGCATGATGTCCTCTTCGCCCAGCAGTTCGAGCAGATAGCAGCAGACGACCGCGTCGAACGCGCCGTCTTTGAACGGCATATTGCGGGCGTCGACAGCCTGACAGTGCGAGGCGGCCTTCGGAATCCGGCGGCGGGCGACGCGCTGGGTGCGGGCGGCCATGTTCGGGGAAATGTCGATGCCGCAGGTAAGCCCGTTGGGGTTGCTGCGCAGCAGGCGGCGGAACATCTCGCCGGAACCGGTGGCGACTTCGAGCACGCGCATGCCGTCTTTGATGCCGGCCAGCGAGAGCGCGAGTTTGTGCGCCTCGGAGTGAAACAGCATGGTGGAGACGGGGTAAACCTCGGCGAGAATGTCATAGACCCGCCGGGTGTTCTTCGGCAGGAAGTGGAAGCCATTCTTCGGCGAGATCGCCGTCAGGGACGGCGGAACGTTCAGGGTCGCCATCTTCAGGACACCGCTCGCAGGCGGGGTTGCATCTCCGGGAGTTCGATTTCGATCCGGGTGCCGCGACCCGGTTGGCTGTCAATTAGCATGCGGTAGTCCTGGTTATAGAGTACCTTCAGACGTTCTTTCACGTTGGTCACGCCGATGCCTCTGTCGTCTGTGCCACCGGCGAGGATGCCCGCGAGACGCGCTTCGGGGATACCCACGCCGTCGTCCTCGACCTCGATGATGACCCTGTCATTGTTTCTCTTCGCCCGCAGAGTGATGGTACCGCCATCCACTTTACCGGAAATCCCATGCCGGATGGAGTTCTCCACCAGAGGCTGCAACAGCATGCTGGGAACCAGCATATCGAAAGCCAGGGGATCGATGTATTTCAAAACCCGGAGTTTGTCGCCAAAACGTACAAGTTCGATGGAAAGGTAGTCGTCGATGAAGGCCATTTCCTCGCGGAGGGGAGTGAAGTGCTCCTGACTGCGAAGGCGCTGTCGCATGATGCGGGCGAGGCGGGTGACCATGGTGCGGGCCTGTTCGGGGTTGATGCGGATGAGGGTGGAGATGGAGTTGAGGGTATTGAACAGGAAGTGCGGGTTGATCTGGGAGGCGAGGGCTTCGAGGCGGGCTTCCATCAGGAGGCGTCGCTGCTCTTCCAGTCTGGCGTCATTCCGGGTACTGTTCCAGACCTTGAGCGGCAGGGTGATGCAGAAATAGGTGGAGATGTAGAGTCCCAGCAACAGCGGCCAGGGGTCGCCGTGGTGGGCCAGGGTGAAGAGCCGGGGCGGCGTCCAGCGTCCAAGCACCTGGCGGAGGAACTCGGCGGCGAAGACGCCCAGGGTGAAGGCGGCGTGCAGGAGGGCGCTGCGGAGTTCGCGGCCGGGCTGAAAGATGCGGAAGAAGTTGACGTCCGGGAAGGGCGAAAAGCGCCAGATGTCTTCGCGGTCGGAAGCCATATCGCGCAGCAGACCGCCGCCTACGCCGACGATGGCGAAGAAGGGCAGGGAGGCGACTTCGCCGCTCATCATGGCGGGGAGGGCAACGACGATGCCGGTCATGAGTCCGCAGAAGTAGCCGCCGGTGATGCCGGAGAGGAGGCTGCCTTCAAGGCCGAGATCGAGCGCGGAATAGTTGGTGCGGGTAAAGACCCGAATGGCCACGCCGGGCAGGAACAGGGAGATGAACCAGAGGGAGAGGCGGAAGCGCTGGGCGAGGGTGCGTTCCTCGCGCTGGAGCATGCGCTTGACGGCGTTGCTGCGTACGCCCACGCTGGCGATCGCCGCGGCGACACCGATTTTTACCAGCAGCGTGATCAGGTATTCCTGCATGTTGGGGGGCGTGACGGGCAGCCGGGGCCTGACGCCTCATTATAATGAAGATTGGTCTCCCCTTCGAATCCACTGCCCGATAACTTCACGCTGCATCAGGCCGCCGAGGCCGATTTTCCGACGGAGTACGGTCCCTTCCGCATTTACGGCTTTGAAGGCCGCTTCACCACGGACAAGGGTGTGGTGCTGGAAGAAGCGGTGGCGCTGGTGATGGGCGACGTGCACGGCGAACCGCCGCTGATGCGGATTCATTCCCAATGCCTGACCGGCGACGTGTTCCACAGTCTGCGGTGCGATTGCCGCGCGCAGCTGGAGATCGCGATGCGGGAAGTCTCGGCGGCGGGGCGCGGGGTGATTGTCTATGAATTGCAGGAAGGCCGCGGCATTGGCCTGATGAACAAGCTGCGGGCGTATGAACTGCAGGATCAGGGCGCGGACACGATTGAGGCCAACGAACAGCTGGGCTTTGAAAGCGATCTGCGGAGCTATGTTTTGCCCGGGGCGATTGTGCGCCACCTGGGCATTCGCGCGGTGCGGCTGCTGTCGAATAATCCGGACAAAGTGAAGGCTTTGGAAGAGGCGGGCGTGACGGTGGCGGAGCGGGTTCCGTGCATTGCGACGGTGGTGGAGTCACGTCGCGGGTACCTTGAAACCAAGCGCGAAAAGATGGGTCATTTGTTCGACGCTGTTTGAGAACTAAACTCCCGGCTCTGAAATGCCGATATCTGGGCATGAGAAGTTCGGAGCGGCGGTTCGAGAAGCGGTTCATTTGTGCGGACCTGGTCAGGGTGGAGTGGGACGGGTTTGCGGTCGACGCGGTGCTGGAAGATATCTCCCCGATGGGCGCCTGTGTGCAGGTGGAGGAATCGATTCGATTGGGAATGCCCATTGAGCTGACCATCGGAGAGAACCGGTTCTCCGGAGTGGTTTCGTACAGTGTCTATCGAGACTATGGCTACTTTGTCGGCGTGCGGTTTGCCGATGACACCGAGTGGTCGGTTGAAACCGTAATTCCGCAGCATTTAACGGATCTGAGCCTCTGCGGGCATGAATAAAAAATAATATGCCCGGGGGCTTGTATCGGTCCGGTCACCTGGACCTATACTCAAAGCGTTTCCCTTCCCCGGGCCCTGATGTTACCGACCTCCCCCGATTACTATCTCCTGCTTGCCGCCGCCTTTTTTGCCTTCTGGCTGGTGCGTTCGAAACAGACGCCGGCGCTGGTGGTGGTGCTTGCCGTCAATCTCTTCTGCTACGCGAAATGGGGTCTGATTTACCTGTTGCTGGCGCCGGCGGCGGCGACGTGCGATTTCTTTCTGGTGCGGCAGATGGCAAATCGAAGCGGGGGTGTGCGGCGGGTTCTGGTGTTGCTCAGCCTGACTATCAACATCGGCCTGATCGCCTTCTGCCGCGTGATGCCGAGTCAGGGACTGGTGTTGCCGCTGAGTCTTTCGTTCTATGCCTTCCAGGCGCTCACCTACACGCTCGACGTTTACCGAAAAGACTCGAAGCCGGTCGCGAGCTATTTGGGCTACCTGACTTCGGTCACCTTCTTCCCCACCATCGTGGCGGGCCCGATTACGCGGGTGACGTCGCTTGTGCCCCAGTGGAACTGGAAGGGGAAAGTGCTGTCGGCGGAAGAGGGGAGCCGCGCGCTCTTCCTGATCGGGCTGGGTCTGGCGAAGAAGTTCCTGGTTGCGGATTACCTTGCCACTAACCTGGTGAATCGTGTCTTCGATCTGCCGACGCTGTATTCGGGAGGTGAGGTGGCGTCGGCTGTCTATGGCTACGCCTTTCAGCTCTACTACGATTTTTCCGGTTACAGCGATGTCGCGATCGGGAGCGCGTTGTTGCTGGGGATCAGGCTGCCGCCCAACTTCCAGCTGCCGTATCTCGCCACCAACATCGCGGATTTCTGGCGGCGCTGGCACATCAGCTTCTCGAACTGGCTGCGCGATTACCTCTACTTCGCCCTGCCGGGTCCGCGCACCCGGGTGATGCCTTATCTGAATCTGGTGATCACGATGGTGATCGGGGGGCTCTGGCATGGCATCAGCTGGAATTTCGTTGTCTGGGGATTGCTGCATGGTTCGGCGCTGGCGGTGTTCCGGCTGTGGCAGGTCTGGAAGAAAGACATGCCGAAATCGGACAGTCTGGCGGGCCGGGTAGCGGGGCGTCTGCTGACATTCCATGTGGTTCTGCTTGCGTGGGTCTTCTTTCGGGCTGCGACGGTGGAGACGGCAGTGAGCATTCTGCGACAACTTGTCTCCGGACATTACTCGTTTGACAACGTGACGCCGGTTTTTGCGGGTGTTCTGCTGCTGGCGGCGGTGGCGCACTTTGTTCCGGCGAAATGGTTTGAGACCGGCGTTGTCTGGTTTGGCCGAACGCCCGCGGTGCTGCAGGCCGCAGCGCTGGCGCTGCTGGTGATGGCGATCCGGTTTGTTTCCACATCCGGCGCGGCTCCGTTTATCTATTCGAAGTTCTGAGCGCGGCATGAACCCCTTCTCCACACTCCCGCGAAAGGCCTCGGTCACCATCGTCACGTTCGGCGTACTGATGCTGGCGCTGCCGGCGGTGAACGATTTGCTGTCGAAGACGCTGCGTCCGGTCCCGGCAAAGCCCGTCGAGGCGGTTGTTCCGAGGCCGGTTACGCCTCCGCCGAATCTGGTGATTCCACCGGGCAGCCTCGACGCGTTTTTTGCCGCGATTCGAAAAAGCGAAGCCAATTCGCCTGGCGCGGTGACGCGCGTACTGCACTACGGGGACTCGCCCACCACCGCCGATTCGATCACCGCCGACGTCCGGCGCCTGTTCCAGGCGCGTTTTGGCGATGCCGGGCATGGCTTTGTGCTGATCGCCAAGCCCTGGGCGTGGTACGGCCATGCCGGGGTGACGCTGGAGGGTTCGGGCTGGAAAATTGAACCGGCCAGCCAGGACCGGGCGGCGGACGGCTTTCACGGCCTGGGTGGGGTGAGCTTTCGTGGCGGCGTGGGCGCAACTTCGACGGTCACGCTTTCGACGGCGCATCAGCGCGTGACGGTCTACTACGTGGCGCAACCCGAAGGCGGGAGCTTTGCCGTGCAGGCCGGTGAGACGCTGCTGGGTGAGGTGCATACCGAAGCGCCGGAGAAGGAGCCGGCCTTTGCCGAGTATGAGCTTCCGGAGGGAACGAAAGAGCTGCGGCTGCGCGTCACAGCAGGCAGGGCGCGCCTGTTTGGCTACCGTTTCGACAAGGCGCGCGCGGGCGTGCAATACTCCAGTCTCGGCGTGAACGGCGGGCAGATCCAGATGATGCTGCGGTATTTTTCGGAGGCGCAGTGGACGGCGGCGCTGCGGCATGAGAATCCCGATCTGTTCATCCTCAACTACGGCACCAATGAGAGCGTTTACCCGGAGTACATCGGAAAACAGTACCCTGAGGACTTGCGGAAAGTGATCCAGCGAATTCAGAAAGCCCTGCCCCACGCTTCGATTCTGGTGATGGCGCCGATGGACAGGGGCGTGATGGAAGGGGGCGCGATTGTGACTCCTGCGGTACTGCCGCAGATTGTCGGAATCCAGCGCCGGATCGCGGCCGAGACCGGGTGCGCGTTCTTCGACACGTGGACGGCGATGGGCGGGGCGGGCACGATGGGCCGGTGGTATCACGAACAGCCGCGCCTGGTGAGTGCGGACTTCATGCATCCGCTGCCGCAGGGCGCGGCGAAGGTGGGGACCCTGTTCGAAGAGGCGCTGGTGAAGGCGTACGAAGGGTCGCGCCCGTGAGGCTGACGCGGGCGGTGGCGGCGCTGCTGGTTCTTGTTGCCGTGGCCTTTCCGGCTGCCACGAAGAAGAAGCGCGCTCCGGCGAAGAAGGCCGCGCCGCGCATTACCGCCGCGCAGCGGGCCGCCGCGCGGGACGAGATTGCGGCCCGGTTGCGCTCCGACGAGCTTCGCATCGAGAACGCGGAAACGCTGGCGCCGTTTTATGCGGTGGCGGACCAGGTGCTGCCCGCTCCGCAAATTCACATTCTGCAGTTCGGGGATTCCCACACGGCGTCGGACGACTGGGTGCAGTCGATGCGGGCGCTGTTGCAGGCCAAATATGGTGACGGAGGACCGGGCTTTGTACAGGCGGGCCGCCCGTATCGGGGCTACCGGCGCTATGACGCCCGGGGGCAGAACTCGATCGGGTGGAAGACCCAGGGGACGATGGCGCTGGGCGGCGACGCCTGGCAGGGGTTGAGCGGCATCAGCATTTCGACCTCGCTGCCGGGCCAGTCGGTGACGCTGAGCGCGGCGGGTGAATTTTTGAGCGTGTTTTACCTGCGCCAACCCGGGGGCGGGTCGGTGGAGGTGGAGGCGGACGGTCGCAGTCTGGGGAGGTTTTCGACTGAGGGCGAAACGGGGCCGGGTTCCGCGGACTTTCCTGTGACGGGTGGCCCGCATGACGTTGTGCTGCGCACGCTGGACCGCGCGCCGGTACGTCTCTATGGTTGGACTCTCGATAATCCGCAGGGGCTGACCTGGGAAACGCTGGGCATCAACGGCGCGCAGGCCAATGTGTTGCTGCGCTGGGACGAGGCGCTGTGGAGCGCGGAAGTTGCGGCGCGCAGGCCCGCGCTGGTGGTGCTGGCTTATGGAACCAACGAAGCCAACAGCGCCCGCTGGGATCGGGAGACGTTCCGGGCTGACCTTGCCGCTATTGTGGGGCGGCTTCGACGGGCTGCGCCGCAGGCGGCGATCCTGCTGATCGGTCCGCCGGATTGCGGGCGGCTGAAGCCGCTGCCGCATTTGGCGGAAGTGGTGGAAGCGGAACGGGAGTTCGCGCGGGAACAGAAGGTCGCGTTCTGGGACTGGCGTCAGCACATGGGTGGGGCGGGCGCGATGAAGACCTGGGTCACCGCCGGCTATGCCCAGGCGGATTACATCCACATGACCGGTGAAGGATATCGCATGGTGGGCGAGATGATCGCCACATCGTTACTCGAAAAGAGGCAGAATGAGCAATCCGGACAGAATCGCTAAAGTTATTCAAAACGTTTCCAGGCAGGAGGTTGCGCCAGACCCGGAGGAATCGCTGTTCGATTCCGGCTATCTGGATTCGTTCGCGCTCACCGATATGGTGACGGAACTGGAGAAGGAGTTCGGCGTGAGCATTCCGGATTCCGATCTGTCGCCGCGCCGTTTCGAGACGGTGGCGAAGATAGAGGCGTATCTGGAATCGCTCGGGAAATAGAGTGAGGCCGAGAATTACCGCCTTTGGGCGCTATTTGCCGGAGCGGCGGCTGGGCAACGAGGAACTGGCGGAGCGCCTGGGCTGCGAAGCGTCGTGGATCCTGGAGTCGTCGGGGATTGCGGAGCGACGTATTGCCGGCGCCGGGGAATCGGTGGTGGAGATGGGCGTGGCGGCGGGCCGGGCCGCGGGCTGGGAAAGCGGCGCGGGGAAGCCGGGGCTGATCCTTGTGAGTTCCGGCACGGGAGAGAACCGTTTTCCGGGGCCGGCGGCGGAAATTGCGCTGGGGTTGGGGTGGCCCGGCGTCCCGGCCATCGATCTGCCGCTGGCGAGCGCGGGCGCTGTGTTCGGCGTGGCGCTGGGGTCAAGTCTTGCGGCGCAGTTCGGGGACGTGCTGGTGATCGCGACGGAGAAGATGTCTTCCGTTACAGACCCGGCGGACCGGAACACGAGCATTCTGTTTGGCGACGGCGCGGCGGCGTGTGTGATTTCGAGAGATGGCGCGGGGCTGGAAATTCTCGATTCCGCGCTGCATTCGGAGGGCACGTGGGCCGGAGATATTCAATTGCCGCTTACGGGGACGCTGCGGATGAATGGCCTTTCCGTGATCATGCAGGCCTCGCGGAAGCTGCCGGCAGTGATTTCGGAGGTGCTCACGCGCAACGGGATCGGCGCCGGTGAGGTGGGGGCATTCCTGATGCACCAGGCGAACCAGAATCTGATTAACCGCGTGGCAAAGGCGGCGGGTGTGCCGGCGGAGCGGTTCTATTCGAATATCCGGCGGTATGGAAATACATCGTCGGCGTCGATGCTGATTGCGGCATCGGAGTGGTTTGAGCAAGCGCCGCCCGCGGAGGGCGAGGTGGTGTGCTTCGCCGGTTTCGGGGCGGGTTTGCACTGGGGCGCGGTGGTGGCCCGCCGGGTGGCTGGTTAGGCCCGGGCGTCGCGGGGGCGGAGATACCATTCGAGGGCGTCATCCTGGTGCAACCCCAAACCCATTCCGGCCGGTTCCTTTTCCGCCTCCGGATGGGTGGAGCGAAAGCGCGCGAGCAGGTCGGCGGAGAGCTTCGCCACGACGTCGGGATGTTGGGAGGCCACGTTGCGGAACTCGCCTGGATCCTGATGCAGGTCGTAGAGCCGCACGGTACGGCCGGGCGTTGGGTGATCGGTCTTGTAACCATCGGTGCGCTCGCGTTTGCCGCTGGAGTGAATCAGCTTCCAGCGCGTGGTTCGCAGATAGGCTTCCTCGTTTTCGAGGTACTCGCTGAAGACGGCTGCTCGGGGCCGGGCCGGACGACGTCCTTCGAGGTAAGGCCGCAGGGTTTGCCCGTGCTGTGTCTGTAACGGCGGTGCGTTCAGCAGGTCGAGCAGCGTGGGCGGCACATCGACGGACTCGGTAAAGTTGGTCACCACCGCGCCCTGCTTCACGCGGCCGGGCCAGCGAAACATCAGGGGCACGCGCAGGGCGGGGTCGTAGCCGCAGTGCTTTTCAAAACGCCCGTGCTGGCCGAGGCTATAGCCGTGGTCGGCCATGTAAACGACTAAGGTATCGTTTTCGAGATTGAGTGAGCGCAGTTTGTCCAGGACCACGCCGACGTTGCGGTCGAGATAGTTGACGGAGGTGTAGTAGGAGGCGATGATGCCCTGTTTTTCCCGCGGGGAGAGGTCGCGGAAGATGAGGGGGATCTGGCCGGCGTCTTCGGGGCCCACGCGGGGCACGGGGAAGCTGGCGGGGAGGAAGCGGTCGCGCCATTCAAGGGGGAAATCGTAGGGCGAATGGGGCTCCTGGAAGCTGACCCACAGTGCGAACCGGTCGTCCTTGTGCTCTTCGAGAAAGCGTCCCGCTTCTGCCGCCATCCAGGTACTTTTCATGTCTTCATAGCGGCGGGGGAAAGGCAGCTTTTCGGCGTTCAGCCAGATGCGGGCCGGGTCCTGAAACGGCTTCCAGGCGGGCTTGGCGCGGATGTCCGGGAAGGCGGGCGCGGGCCCGACGGTCTTCATCCAGCGCTGCTGCACCACGTCCTCCGTGAGGGCGAGATCGAAGCCGTGCAGGCCGGGGTGGCCGGGCTGGTTGAAGTGCATTTTGCCGATGACGCCGGTGGAAGCGCCCTCCCGTCTGAGCGCCTTCGCGAGTGTGTCGCGCTGTTCGCTGAGCGGCGTGGAAAGCACGGTAACGCCCGCGGCATGCGGCAGAAGCCCGGTGAGGATGCATTGCCGGGAGGGCGTGCAGACGGGCGAATTGCAGTAGTTGGCGGCAAAGCGCGTGCCTTCGGAAGCGAGGTGGTCGAGATTCGGCGTGATGGCCTGCCGGTTGCCGTCCGCGCCGAGGACATAGCCGGCGTGATCGTCGGCCAGAATGAAGAGCAGATTGGGCTTGCGGTCTTTGGCGTGGCCGCGGACCGCCGCGCCGGTTCCCAGAGCGGCCGAGGCTCCCAAAAAGGCGCGCCGGGTTACTGCCATATGGCGGTACCTCCGGGAGGCACGATGCGCGCGCCCGAGAGAATCTTCGCTCCCGCCGGTGCGGGGATCGTCTGATTCGCATCGGTGAAGTTATTGGCCACCCAGAAGCCGTCGCGCCAGTCGACCATGAAGTTCAGGGGGAGGCGCGAGGGCTTGTTGTAGATCTGGCCGAGGATCTCCGCTTCGAGTTCGCCGTTGAGCGAATCGGCCCCGATGTAAATCACGCGGCCAGCGCCGAGTTTGTGGCTGACGGCGGCGGCGCTGCCCTTGTAGAACTGGTCCGCATAGGTGGCGAGGACTTCGGTGCCGGGGCGGGGCTCCAGAATGTCCGCCCAGGAGCCCCAGCCAAAAGTCTTGCCGGAGGCGGTGATTTTGCCCTCGTGGCCGTTGGGCAGCACGTCGTACTTCGGGATCGCCGCGCCGATCAGGTCGTAGATCGGCTGGGCCCAGAGCTGTTCCCAGATGTGTCCGCGGCGGTCTTTCTGGCCGGTGCGGCTGGAGAGGATGAGTGTGCCGCCGTTGCGCACGTAGTCGGTGAAGCGCGCGACGAGTTGCTGGTCGAGCAGTTGATAGGAAGGCGCGACGAGGTATTTGTACTTCGAGAAATCCTTGTCTTCGGTGATGACGTCCACCGGAGCCATGACGGACTTCAGAGCGCGGTAGTACTTCATCCAGTGATCCACAGTGTTCCAGCGGTAGGTCTGGGGGTGGTTGTCCATATCCCAGCGGTTGTCGAAGTTGTTGATGAAAGCGGTGCGGCGGGCGGCGTAGTCGGCGGGTTCCCGCGCGCCGGCCACACGGGCCTTGCGCATGGCCTGCACTTCCTGAAGGGCCTGGACGAACTCCTTGCCGCCGGGCGCGAGGGTGACGCCGTCGGGCTCGACGATGGTTTTGTGATAGAGCTCATCCCCGAACAGGGGCTGCCGGTAACGGTAGACGCAGACGAGTCGCGCGCCCTGCCCGAAGGAGCGCATGATCCAGGAGTGAATCACGCCCGGCTGGGGCCAGGGATTGACGCCCGCCCAGTTGACCTGACCGGGCTGGAGTTCCATGGGACCTTCGACGCCGCTGCCCAGATTGCGGAGAAAATCGTTGGCGAAGGAGACGACGGCGGGGTCGCCCATGCGGAAGCCGAGTTCGCCGCGGTAGGCGTCGCCGGTGACCGGATACATGGTGAAGCTCATGATGTCGAGATCGTTCTGGGAGAGCGCGGGGTTGACGCGTTCGTAGCTCATCATGAAGTTGGTGGTGACCCACTGGTTTTTCACGTGGCGGCGCAGGACGCCGGCCTGGAAGCGCAGGTAATCGGCGGCTTCCGCGGCGAACCAGCGGTGTTCGTCGAGCATGGCGTGGGGATTGGCGCCGGCGACGAGTTCCTTCGGATTGGGCATTTGTACCTGGTCGAAATCGTTGTAAGTCTGGGACCAGAAAGAATTGCCCCAGTCCGCATTCAGGCGGGCGATGGCGCCGTACTTTTCTTTGAGCCAGTTGCGGAACTTGATTTGCGAGGGGGGCGCGTAGGAAATGCCCTGGCCGTAGTGGGAGAGTTCGTTATCGAGCTGCCAGCCCCAGACGACCGGATTCGAGCCGAAATGTTGGGCCATCTTTTCGTCGATTTTTTCGACGTAAGAGCGGTAGACGGGAGAACTCCAGTCGGCCTGTTCGCGCGCGCCGTGCTGCATGGCGCGGCCCTCGGCGTTCACCATGAGGATTTCGGGATGTTTGCGCGCCAGCCAGGCGGGCGGGGTGGCGCTGGGGGTACAGAGGACGACTTTCAGTCCGTTTTTAGCGGCGATGGCGACCACTTTGTCGAGCCATTCGAAGTGGAAGTCTCCTTCGGTGGGTTCCATGAAGGCCCAGGCAAATTCGGCCAGATGGATGTACTCAAAGCCGAGTTTCCTGATGTTGGCGATGTCACGTTCCCACTGCGCTTCGGGCCAGGCCTCGGGATAGTAGTAGACCCCGATAGTCATCAATTGGTCGGGGGGGAACCATTTTTGAACCTGCGACTGGTTCTGAACCTGCGACTGAGCGGCGGCCAGAAAGGAGGCGCCCAGCAGGGCGGCAAGCAACACCAAAGAACGGAACATGAAACCACTATATGCCCGGGTGGGCGTGGGGTTTCAGCGTGGGGAATCAGCGGGAGAGAGCGATCCGGCAGCGATAGGCGTTGATCCGCGCCATGAGTTCATCGCGGCCACCGGCTTCGAGGCCCTCGATCAGTTTGCGGGAGGCGGTGCGGCGGCCGCGGTCGGCGGAATCCTGGACGGCTTCGAAGAGCAAGGCTTCGATGGTGGCGATGGGCTCTGCGGCGATTTGGCGGACCTGTTCGAGAAGCGCGAGTTCGGACTCCCGTTCGCGCGCGAAACGTGCCAGGGCGTTCTGCGAGTCCGGGCCGAGGAAGCGGCCGTCATCGAAAGCGGCGCAATCGAGAGAGGCCTTGATGTGCAGCATGCGCTTCAGGTTGTCGAGATTCATGCGGCCGCGGGTGTTGGGTACCACCTCGCCCCGAATGACCAGGGACGTGTAGGCGGGTTCGGCGCAGATGAAGCGTTTCGTGCCGGGCCGGAAATCGGCCTTTTCCGGATTGCGCAGGGAGTCCGCGTAATGGACGACGGAGACTTGTTTGCCCTTTTGCGCGGTCATGTCGAAGCGGATGCCGAGCAGGGCCACGGGCCGGTCCGAATTGTTCTCGATGATGACGGAATAGGGGACGGCGGGGCGCAGCAGGGGCAGCGGCGCGCGTCCGACCAGTTCGAGCAGGGCGGGCTCGAATTCGGGGGAATCCATGCCGTAGAGGCGGACACCTTCGATGGTGGATTCGAGAACCTTCATGGCCTGGGCGTGCCCTGAATGGTGGTCCACTTGTGGGCGTTCATATCGCCGAGCAGCGGGGCCTGCCAGGCAAATTCGGGGTGCGCCTTCAGGTACCCGGCGGCCTTGAAATGCAGCCCGCAGGCGTGGCCGGCGGCGGCAAGGAAGGTCATTTTGCGAGCCATGGCGGCATCGGCGACCTTGTTCTGCACCGCGCCGGCCGCTTCATAGGGTTGTTTCCAATCGCCCATGCCGCGCGGGGACAGGTCGACATGGCCGCAGAGGGTGCGCTCGCCGGGGGAAGTCTTTTTATCGACGGTGTCGTAGTGATCGGCCAGGAACTGGCGGGCGAGGGTGGAATCGATCTTCCCCTTGTTCCGCTGCATGAGCTGTTCCCAGCGCACGCGGCGGGCATTGGCGCTGAGGCCGGGGTTCTTCGGGTCAAAGGTGGTCTCTTCGGTGAGCAGCTTTTGGTTGATGGGGAAATTGGCGCCGGTGAAGTAGCCGTCCTTCGTGCGGCGGAGTTCCACGTTCTTCAGGCCGAGTTCCAGGCTGGCGATTTCATTGGTTTTCGTATCGGCAACCAGCCAGTCATTGGCGTAGCCGCCGTTGTTGCCGTCTTTCATGATGCGGGCGAAATCGTCGATCGATTCGGAGTACTGCATGGCCTTGCGGGCGCGAACGAATTCGGCGATGCCGGCGGAGTCCCAGCCGTGGAAGCTGGTGATCGTGGTTTCCGTAATAACCATGCCCGCGTCGTTCATGCCGAAATCATCCGCGCTGTGAATCAGCCCCGGATACCCATCCATTACAAAGTGTCTGCCACGCGCTGGTGTTACATCGAAGGCGATAATCCAGCGTTTTCCGTCGAGATAACTGGTCCAGTTGTTGTGGGCGATGACGAATTTGCCGTCTTTGGTGTAGCTTCCGGTGGCGACGAAGGCGGAGCAGTGGTCGGGCGCGGTGACGGCTTTGGGCGTCTGCAGGCCGTGGTCTTTGTCGTATTTCTCCACGTAGTAGGACCATTCCATGGAAGCGTTCAGCGCGACGACGTCCCACAGATCAAGCGCCGGACCGCCGGCGGCTTTCATGCCGTCGGAAATGCCCTGGAGTTCTTCGCGATATTCGTCCGGGATGCGGGGCCAGAGGATATCGCGCGCGGCGTCGCGGAAGAAGTCCCAGGGCTTTTTGGAGTCGTGCATGAGTTCGAGTTTCTGCACGGCGAAGCCATCCTGAATCTCACGGGCCAGCAGGAAACCATGCTGGAAGCCGATTTCGGCGGGCGTGCCTTCGAGGTGAACGTAGGTCCAGCCATCCCGCGGCGCCTTTTTGGAAGCCGCTTTGAGGCGCGGGTCCGGGTGCGGGAGTTTCGCCGCGAGAGCCGCAAATACGAGAGCCAGAAGGGGGACAAAGAGGAGCGCTTTCCGCATCGTCCTATGATTGTAGACGAGTGTTCCAGCTAACAGCGCACGTAAAAGCCGCCGGTTGAGCGTCTAAATTGAGTCCAAAGTTTTTGGACCAGGTGCTCAGCGGGTTACCGCGCAGCAACAATCCGAACGTCCTTGTCGGCTTTGATACAGCCGACGACGCCGGAGTGTATCGTCTCACCAATGAGCTGGCTTTGGTGCAAACAGTGGACTTCTTCACGCCGATTGTGGATGACCCGTTCACGTTCGGCGCCATTGCGGCGGCCAACTCGCTGAGCGACGTCTATGCGATGGGCGGCACACCACTCTCCGCGCTCTCGATTGTGGCGTTCCCGGGCAACGGCGATCCGGAGGTGCTGGGCGCCATTCTCCGGGGTGGTCTTTCGAAAATGCAGGAGGCCGGGTGCGCGCTGCTGGGCGGGCATTCGGTGAGCGACGCGGAGATCAAGTTCGGCTACGCGGTGACCGGCACGGTTCACCCGAAACGCATCAAGGCGAACGCGGGGGCGAAGGCGGGGGACGTGGTGGTTTTCACGAAGGCCCTGGGAACCGGCGTCATCGGAACGGCGCTGAAGCGCGGCATCGCGAGCCCGGAAAGCGTGGCGGCCGCCACCGAGTCTATGCTGACGCTGAACCGCGCGGCGTGCGAGGCGATGCTGCTCTTTGACGTCCACGGGTGCACGGACATCACCGGTTTCGGGCTGATGGGGCATGCGCGGGAGATGGCGGAGGCGAGCGGGGTGACGATCGAGATCGAGGCGGAACGGGTGCCGCTGCTGCCGGGGGCGCTGGAGGCGGTGTTTGCCGGCGCGGTTCCAGGGGGCCTGAATAATAACCGGGAGTTTGCGTCGTGCTCGGTAGAGATTGAAGGCGATGTGGATCCGGCGCTGCTGCAGCTGTTTTACGACCCGCAGACGTCTGGCGGCCTGCTGATCACGCTGCCGGATATCGCGGCGACCGGGCTGCTGGATCTGCTGCCGGGGGCGTGCCGGATCGGGCGGGTGGTTCCGCGCGACAATAAAAAGGCGATACGCGTGGTTTAGACCAAAGACATGACACACGATCCCGTAATCATTGCCCTCGACCTCGACAACGCTTCGGAAGCCGATCAGCTGGTGAATGCGCTTGGCGATTCCGCGGGTTTTTATAAAGTCGGAATGGAACTTTTTGCCGCCGCCGGACCGGACTATGTGCGCAGTCTGGTGGGGCGCGGCAAGCAGGTGTTCCTCGATATGAAGTATTACGACATCGGGGAGACGGTGAAGCGCGCGGTGGCGGTGGCGGCGAAAACGGGCGCGACGTTTCTCACGGTGCACGCGGTGGGGCAGGTGATGCGCGCCGCCAGGGAGGGCCGCGGCGATTCGCCGATGAAGCTGCTGGCGGTGACGGTGCTGACGAGTTTCGATGAGCAGGACGTCCGCGAGATGGGCTATGACTGTTCGGTGAGCGAACTGGTGGCGAAGCGGGTGCGGCAGGCGATGGATTGCGGGATTGACGGCATTGTGGGTTCGCCGCTGGAGGCTCGCACGATCCGGGCGATGGCGGGTCCGGGGGCGCTGCTGGTGACTCCCGGGGTGCGGTCGGCCGGCGCGGCGAAGGGCGATCAAAAGCGCGTGGCGACGCCGGCGCAGGCGATTCTGGATGGCGCGAGCCACCTTGTGATCGGGCGGCAGGTGACGCGGGCGGCGGATCCGGTGGCGGCGCTGGCGGCCATCCGAGAGGAACTCGCAGCCGTTCAGCCTGTTGCTTCTTAAAGTAAGCAATTTAAACAATCAGCCGCGTGCAGCACGTCGACTTCTTTATCGCGCACTACGGGTACTTCGCGATCTTCGCTCTGCTGATGCTGGGCATCGTGGGGCCGCTGATTCCTGACGATACGATTCTGGTGCTCTCCGGGCTGGCAGTGCATCGCGGGCAGCTCAACCTGGGCGTGACTCTCGCGGTTGCGTATGCGGGGAGCCTGTGCGGCATTACGCTGAGCTACCTGCTGGGGAAGACTGGCGGCATATTCGTGCTGCGGCGGATACCTCCGGTGGCGCGATGGGTGGACCGGCATCTTCCGCAGGTGCAGCTCTGGTTTGACCGGTTCGGGAAGTGGACTCTCTTTTTCGGATACTTCCTGGCCGGCGTGCGGCACTTCACCGCGCTGGCGGCGGGGATGACCGGCGTGCGCCCGGCAGTGTTTGCCGGTTATGCGTACACGGGCGGGTTTGTCTGGGTGGCGTCATTTCTGGCGATCGGCTATTTTCTGGGTGAGGAATGGGACCAGTTGCGCCACCACTTTGAACGCGGCGCGACGGCGGCGGTGGTGATTGTGGTGGCGGTTTCTGTTATCGCGTGGGCGATGCGGCGTCGGGCGCGGGTTTAGATCTATATTCTTGGCAGATCCTATTTTTTGGGCAGATCGATCTGGACGAGGCGGGGGCCGCGGGGTTCGGCGTCATCGTCATCGTCGTCTTCATCCAGGGTTTCGCCGACCGCTTCCTCATAGTCCGGCGCGAGAATGGAGTAGATCATGTCCAGCTTGTCCTGCAGGGCGCTGTTGAGCTCCTCCAGATACCGAATTCGTTCGAGCAGCTCTTTTTCGCGTGACATAGGATCCTAGAGTTTATTGTGCGCCGCTACGGCTTCATTTACAACCCGAGATCCGGAGATGGCAGACGCCGCGGCCTGGTGCACGCGGCGGAAGCGGTGCTGCGGGAGGCCGGGCGGGAGGTGCACGAATTCGACGGCAATGCCGACCCGGTGCGGGCGGCCCACGCGGCTCTGGCCGCCGGCTGCGACGTGCTGGTTGCCTGCGGGGGGGACGGCACGGTCAACGCCGTGGCGTCGGCAGTGTATCAGACCGGGGCGGCGCTGGCCGTGCTGCCGGTGGGGACCCTCAATCACTTCGCCAGAGACCTGGGGATTCACAGCCTGGCGGAGGCGGAGCGGGTACTGCTGGAAGGCGAGGTTCGCCATATCGACGTGGGCTTCGTGAACGGGAATCTGTTTGTGAATAATTCGGGGGTCGGGATCTATCCGGTGATGGTGCGGGAGCGCGAAAAGGTGCAGCGGCTGGGCATTCCGAAGTGGCCGGCATTTCTTTGGGCCTTCGTGAAGACGGCCGCGCGTATGCCGTTCCTGCGGCTGCGGATTGATTCGGACGGACGGCACACGGCGAGGCACACGTCATTCCTGTTTGTGGGCAACAATCTCTACTCGCTGGAGGGCAAGTGTCTGGGGAGCCGGGAATCACTGAGCGCGGGGGTGCTGACGGTGTGCACGGCTCATGATGTGGGCATTTTCGGCCTGGCGCGTTTCGCGGTGCGGGCTTTGTTCGGCACGCTGCGGGAGGACCGCGATTTTGTGGCGTTCCCGGCGAAGCGGCTGACGGTACATCGCAAGCGGCGATTTCATGTATCGCTGGATGGGGAGGTCCGGCGGCTGAAGAGTCCGCTGGAGTATTCGATCAAACCCGGGGCGCTGCGGGTACTGGGGCCGGGGCAGTGACGCGCACGATCGTGCATCTTTCGGATCTTCACTTTGGCCGGATTGAAACGGCGATTCTGGATCCGCTGGCGGCGGCCATCGAGGGGATTGCGCCGGATCTGGTGGCGGTTTCGGGGGATCTGACGCAGCGCGCGCGGTCGAGGGAGTTTCAGCAGGCGCGGGCGTTTCTGGACCGTCTGCCGGGGCGGCTGATTGTGGTTCCGGGCAACCATGATGTGCCGGCGATCGGCAATCCGTACATGCGCTTTTTTGCCGGCTGGCAGCGTTTTCAGACGTGGATTCACCCGGAGCTGGAGCAAAGTTTTGTGGATGAGGGGATGGCGGTGATCGGGATCAATACGGCCCGGGCGCTGGCGTGGAAGGGCGGGCGGATCAACCGGAAGCAGATGGAGGACGTGCGGGCCTGCTTCCACGGCGCGCCGGACGGGGCGGTGAAGGTGCTGGTGGTGCATCACCCGCTGGATATTCCGCATGTGTGGCCGGGGGTGTCGGCCACGCGGGCGCGGGCGGCGCTGCGGCACTGGGAGGATTGCGGGGTGGATCTGATTCTGGCGGGGCATGAGCACCGGGCGTTTGCTGGGGGTGCGGAGAAGCTGCGTCTGGGGAATCACGATGCGGTGATTGTGCAGGCGGGAACGGCGACGTCGACGCGGGTGCGGGGTGGCGAGCCCAATTCTTTTAATGTGTTACGGGTGGAGGCGGGGGAGATTCGGGTGGGGCGTATGACGTGGGATGTGGAGGCGGGGGAGTTTGAGAAAACGCACGAGGAACGATTTGTTCGCCGTTGCGGTTGACAGGGGGCGAGGGAACAGGCAGAATAGAAGTTTACTTCCTCACATGCGGATGTGGCGGAATTGGCAGACGCGCTAGATTCAGGTTCTAGTTGGGGCAACTCAGTGGAGGTTCAAGTCCTCTCATCCGCACCAATATCAAACTAAAGGGCTTAGAGAAATCTAAGCCCTTTCTTTTTTGAGTAGCAAAAACCTCAAATTATAGCCGTTTTATGAACCAACCGAGCCGGTGCCCGGTTCAAGTTTGGTTCAACTTCCACCCGGCCCGCGGGTCAGCCTCCGCTTCGCCCCGGATGCCACGACTCTCTTGCCATTCCGATCACTCTCGGGCAGAATGGAAAAGCCAGCGTCGCTTCGCTCCGACCTCGCTGATCGGTTACGGAAGAATGGTAATCGGCTTCAGAGGAGAACGGTGATCGTTTTCGGGAAAATCCGCAGTTTGCAAAGAACAAGGGAACCTGCCATGACCGTAAATTTTTACAGCTATCCTTTGGGCCAAAAGTATGCTGACGGACTCGAACGTGTTGAGCTTTACGTATTCGGAAAAGACCTTGAATTCGTGGCGAAGCCGCCCGAGCAACAACGAGTTCCTGTGACGCTGATCACAAGAACAGGCCGCTATCGGGCCGGAATGAGAACTTACCCGCGTACCGGAGATGTCTACATCTGCCCTGATTTGGTCGCTGAACGGGACGACCGGAAGACCTCCCTGGCAAAAGTACTCAAGGACCTTGGCGTAAAGCCAGACGGCGAGGTTCAGATCACCATTGATGGCGCCACGCTGACACTGCTCTGAATCTATCCCCCGGGACCTTTTCTCGCTTTGCAATTTGAATGGGTTGCGCCAGCACCTCGTTTGAGCGGGCTCAGGTGCGCATGGATCGTGGCGGTCATCCGGATGACGTTATTCGTTGAGATCAATTGTCGGGAGTCCGGCACGGGGGGCCAAATGAACGCCGGATCGTGATAAAGTTCGATTTACGGTCATTCCACGCCCGAAACAACCGACGAGTCCACAGGGTTTTCCCGTCCCTCCGACGCTGATCTTGCCCTGCTTTTCAGCCCTCGCACATTCGATGCGGCGGCACCATTCCGAGGTGAACTACAAGATATGAAAGGCATTATCCTCGCGGGCGGCAGCGGCACCCGCCTCTACCCCATCACCCTCGCCGTCAGTAAACAGCTTCTGCCTGTCTATGACAAGCCGATGATTTACTACCCGCTTTCCACGCTTCTGCTGGCGGGTATCCGTGAAATTCTGATCATTTCGACGCCGAAGGATCTGCCGCTTTACGAGCAACTGCTGGGGGATGGTTCGAACCTCGGTATCCGGCTCGAATACGCCGTCCAGCCGCGGCCGGAAGGTCTGGCGCAGGCATTCCTCATCGGGGAGAAGTTCCTCGACGGCGGGCCGGCCTGCCTGATTCTGGGGGACAACCTGTTCTATGGCCAGGGCATGACGGACATGCTGCAGAAGGC
The DNA here is from genome assembly GCA_903900705.1 of uncultured Acidobacteriia bacterium. GTDB lineage: Bacteria > Acidobacteriota > Terriglobia > Bryobacterales > Bryobacteraceae > BOG-234. The sequence continues at coordinate 3,180 of CAIUOG010000152.1, read as the reverse complement.
GGCGTCGCGCAATGAGGGCGCGGACATCTTCGGGTATTGGGTGAATGATCCGAAGCAGTACGGCGTGGTGGAGTTTGACAGCACGGGTCTGGTGGTGTCGATTGAGGAGAAACCGGCGAATCCGAAGTCGAACTACGCGGTGGTCGGGCTGTATTTTTACGACAGCAACATTACCGAAATTGCCCGGCAGATCAAGCCTTCGGCTCGCGGGGAGCTTGAGATTACGGATGTGAACAACGCCTACCTGAAGCGGGGCAATCTGCGTGTTTCGCAGTTGCGCCGCGGGGTGGCGTGGCTCGATACGGGGGCGTATGAATCGCTGCTGCAGGCGGGGAACTTCATCGAAACGATTGAGCACCGGACCGGGCTGAAGATTGGGTGCATTGAAGAGATCGCGTATGAGCGCGGCTATATTGATCGCGACCAGCTGCTGGCCAGGGCGAGTGCGCTGGGCAAGGCGGAATATGCCAATTATCTGCGCCGCATTGCCAGCCAGCCTCCGGGCCAGTCGGGCGTCTAGAGGCGGGGCTGCCTGGTTTTTAAATAGGCGATCAGGGCCGCGGGGTTGTCGGAGATGATGGCGTCGACGTGGGCGGCGATGAGCGTGTCCCAGTCGGCGGGAGTATTGGCGGTCCAGGGAATGACGGTGAGTCCGGCATCGTGGGCCGCCTTTACTTTTGCGGGGCTTACGGTCTGCCAGACGGGCGAGATGATCTGCGCGCCGGCTTCTTTCGCCATGTCGACGAAGCTGCGGTTGGCATCCGTGGTCAGGGCGGAGAGCTGTATTTCCGGGGCCAATTGCTTCATGGCGTGCAGCGTGCGGAAGTCAAAGGACTGAAGAATGACGCGATCTTCGAGGTGATACTGGCGAATTTTGGCGAGCACAAGCCGGGCGAAGTCGTCGGGTGAGGGGGTGACGTCGGGTCCCACAGCGAGGAGGGTGGCCAGGGCGCTTTTGCCTTCGGCGGAGTCGGCGGAAATGCCCGGCTGTTTCAGGGCGGCTTCGGCCTGGGCTTGCGTGGTGCGGGTGGGGAAGATCTTGGTCTCAATGTTGAATTTGAAGTTGCCCCTGGGCGCCAGTTGGAAGACTTCGTCGAGGGTTGGCATTTTCGTGCCGGGGACCGGTTGCTGGGTGGCGAATTGGGGGTTCCGGAGCTTGCCGCAATCCCACTGGCGCACCTGGGCGAGGGTGAGTTGATGGATAACTGCCATTGGCGCCGGACCGGAACAGACAGGGGGGCGGAGGATCGGGTCGTGAGAAACCACGATCACGTTGTCTTTGGTGACCGCCATGTCGAGTTCGAGGACGTCCACGCCGACTCCGATCGCGTACTCGAAGGCGGGGAGGGTGTTTTCGGGGCGCATGGCGCGGGCGCCGCGGTGGCCGTGCACCTGAATCTTTTGAGCGGCGGCTTCAGAGGCGGGCGGGGCGGCGGGGAAGGCCGTCGTTGTGAATACGAAAGACAGCGCGAAGGCGGCGAAGCGTGGCGGGCAGGTCATAGACCGAATGGTAACGGAATAGTCTTACAACTCTATGACGATCCAATAAGAGGAGGCTGGCGCTTCAGGCGGTGAGGAAGCGAACCGCCGCCGGGATCACGTCAGGCAGGACATTCAAAAGTTCGTGATCGGAATCCCGTTCGACCAATGTCACGTTGGCGCGCTGCGCTGCAAATGTACGGGAAAGCTCCACGGGGACGGTTTGGTCATGAACGCCGTGGAAGATGAGGGCGGGCTGGGCGAAGTCCGGGTAGAAATCGTACAGGGCGGAATCTTCGAGCAGGCCGTAGTGGACCTTGCGGGCACATTTGTCGCCGTAGTGGAATACTTCCAGCCAGCCCGAGCCGCGCCAGGAGGCAATCTCCGCAGGAGTCTTCATTTCCCGCCAGCGTTGGGCGAGGGCGAACGCCGGGGCGAGCAGCACCAGGCGGACGGTCTCCGGATGCCGGGATGCGTACAGGGTGGCCAGATAGCCGCCCATGGAAGAGCCGAGCAGTTGCACGGGATCGCCCTGGAGAATATCCTGGAGCAGACGGAGCTGGCCGGAGATGGTGAGGTGTTCGAAGTCGCCACCGTCGAGTGGAGGGATCTCCAGGTCGATGTCGTGTTCGGCAAACGCCTGCCGGAAGGCCTGAGCTTTCCGCGATTGCGGGCCCGAGGCAAATCCATGAAGATACAGATGGCGCATAAACCGTTGATTTTACATGGAGTGGGCAGCTGGGCGAGCCGCCGGAACCGGAGTGATGCGAAACATTAAGAAAATGAAATGACGAAATGGTTGCAGAACCGAACGGGTGGATGCTATTCTGCAGAAGTACCCGAGAGCGAGCAACACGGCGGAAACAACGCCTCAATATCGCTGCTGTAAAAAAGCGGTTGCGAAGAGCGGTTACGGTGTGGTAGCTTGGTTTTGGCGGTTCTTCGGCGATGCGACGAAAGTCAAACGCTGAAAAGTGGTTGCTAAGGTAGGTAACAAGCTGTGGGCGTGAGTCGTCGAGACTTTCAGCCTGAAGTAGTAAACAGCCTTCCTGGTAGTTCTTTCAAGAAACGACAACAAAAAGCCTGAAAAGGCTGATCTAAGCAGGGGATGTAAAACGCCCTTGGGCCGTATTGATACGGTTAGCCGGAGAGGCAATTAGGTCGCACAAGTTTCGAGGCCTGCTTTTGCTGATTGCGCCGAAAGGGGTAGTTAGTGGGAGTACAGATCTTTGACAATCTGATTGGATGCACTAATAACTTCGTCAGAACATTGAGTTCAACCGGGGCGACAATCATCTCACATTATAAAAATGAGAGTTTGATCCCGGCTCAGAATCAACGCTGGCGGCGCGCCTAACACATGCAAGTCGAACGAGAAAGCCGCAAGGCAAGTAAAGTGGCGTACGGGTGAGTAACACGTGGATCATCTGCCTTTTAGTGGGGAATACCGTTGGGAAACCGACGACAATACCGCATAATCCCGAGAGGGGAAAGCCGAAAGGCGCTGAAAGAGGAGTCCGCGGTCGATTAGGTAGTTGGCGGGGTAAAAGCCCACCAAGCCTGTGATCGATAGCCGGCCTGAGAGGGCACACGGCCACACTGGCACTGAAACACGGGCCAGACTCCTACGGGAGGCAGCAGTGGGGAATCTTGCACAATGGGGGAAACCCTGATGCAGCGACGCCGCGTGAGCGATGAAGC
>CAIUOG010000151.1 GCA_903900705.1 uncultured Acidobacteriia bacterium | reverse complement strand
CCCTGATCGACAAACCCCGTCAGGCCATTACGGGGATCGTGTTGATTTTATTAGGCCTTCCGTTCTATTTTTATTGGAGAGGCACCGCGCAAAAAGCTCCGGTCGATCAGGAAAATTAAAACGAATCGACAGTTCCGGTACTTGCGTTCCGATATTTTGTTCTGAAAATAGAACAATCCCCTTGCAACAGCCCTGTGGAATGAGCTACAAATCTATCTAAAGGAACCGCGACGCTTTCGCCGCTCGTTCCGGATACGGAACGGCACCAGCCACCCGCCGGTGTCGCTCTCAACGATATCACAGGAGTCACCAGGAATGGACGTATCGAAAATCCTCGCGGAACTGCGCCAGGAAAGAGAACAACTGGAAGAAGCGATTGTGAGCCTTGAACGTTTGGCGGCCGGTCGCGGCAAGCGGCGGGGCCGTCCGCCGGCATGGATGTCGGAAGCGAAAAAGCGGGGCCGTCCTCCGGGAAGCAAAAACAAACCTGCCGCCCAGCCGACGGAAGAACCGGAACAGGAACAGAACCTGTCCACCTCGGCAGCCGCGGCCTAGAAACTCCTGATTTTCAACAAAAAAAGGCAGCCCCATCGGGCTGCCTTTTTATTTTGCGACCGGGAAACTATTGGTATAGAAGATACTTCTGCCGCACGGCAAGAAACTCCCGCATCCCCTTTTCCGCCGCGGCCACCGCATCGCCACCGCCCTGCAGCGCCTCAATCACCGTCTGGTTCCCGATCAGTTTTTTATTCGCCGCCCAGTCAACCTTCCCCGGATAAACGCGCGCCAGCGCCGACATCACTTCCAAACCCAGCCGCGCAGACGAGAACGTATCGCGATTGGTGAGCGTAAATCCGATTCCCTCCAGTGACTTACCGGCATAGTGCGAGGCCGTGGGCGTAAATTTCACCGGACGCACCTCCACCCCAGGAATTTTACGGATATTCAGGGCCTCAGCCAGTTTTCCGCCCTGCATCCAGTCCGAACCCACCCATTCGAATGGCGTATCCGTCCCCCGCCCCACCGAATAGTTCGTCGAGTATTCCAGCATCGCCAGGCCCGGATACAAAATCGCTTCATTCAGATTTCGGATATTCGGCGACGGGTTCACCCAGGGCAGGCCCGTCGCATCAAACCAGTCTGCGCGACGCCAGCCTTTCATTTCAACAACATGCAGGTCGGCGCCCAAATGACGCTCCTCATTTTCGAGCCGTGCCAGCTCCCCGATTGTCATCCCGTGACGTAATGGCAGCGGGTAAGCGCCAACAAAGGACAATTTGTCCGTATCGAGTAGCGGCCCTTCCACATGAAGTCCCGTCAGCGGATTCGGCCGGTCCAGCACATAAAACGGAATTTTCGCCTTCGCAGCCTCTTCCATGCAGTAGAGCATCGTCGATTCAAACGTATAAAACCGTACGCCGATATCCTGTATATCGAAAACCAGCGCCCCCACGCCCTGCAGCATTTCCGGCGTGGGCCGCAGCGTTTTGCCATACAGGCTGTAAATCCGGATACCCGTCGCGGGGTCAGTCGAATTCCCGATATTCTCGTGATCTTCCGCCCCGGCGAAGCCATGTTCCGGAGAAAACAGCGCCACTACGTTTAAACCGGCCTGCCGCATCAGGTCAACATTCCGCCTGCCCTGCACGTCCAGGCCGCTCTGGTTGGTCACCAGTCCGATTCGCCTGCCCGCGAGCGGCGCGAATTTCTCCGCCACCAGCACGTCCAGTCCGGTCTGCGTCTTCGCCTTTCGCTCATATCCGAGCGCGGCCGCGGCAATGGTCGCAACTTCCCGCCGCAGCGGCGTAATCGCCTTCCGCAGATGCGGATGGCCGGAATTCGCCAGCAGAATCACATAGCTCTTCGAAGCAGGGTCAATCCAGATGGACGTTCCGGTAAACCCCGTGTGGCCAAATGAGCCCACCGGGAACAGGTCCCCACGATTGCCCGAGTACGGCGAATCGATATCCCAGCCCAGACCGCGTTTGATCGGCTGGCCTTCCGGCGTATGCGGCGTCGTGAAGGTGCGGATCGTTTCGGGCGAGAACAGACCACCGCCCCCGTCCAGCAGCATCTGGCAGAACTTCGCAAGATCATCCGCGGTGGAAAACAGCCCGGCATGGCCGGCCACGCCGCCCATGTAGCGCGCTGTGGGGTCATGCACAACACCTCGGAGAATCGTGCCGTCCTTCATCTGCTCGGTCGGGGCGATCCGCGGTATCCGGCTGGCGGCGGGCAGATAGCCGCTCTCTTTCATCCCCAGCGGATCAAGCAGAATCTTCTTCACGTACTCGTTTTCCGGCAGACCGCTCACCCGTTTGACAATTTCGCCCAGCAGAATGAAGTTAATATCGCTATACACAAACTTCGCGTCCGGAGGGTTGGCCGGTTTATCGATCAATGCCCGCCGAATGCCTGTCTCGTAGCCACTCCAGGCCGGCTCCAGATCCAGATCCGGACGGAAGCCGGAAAAGTGGGTCATCAGCTGCCGAACCGTAATGGGGCTGTTCCCGCCCTGGAATTCCGGCAGATACGTGGTCACGCGGGCATTGATGTCCACCTTCCCCTGCTCCACCAGCTTCATCATGCAGGTGGTTGTGGAAACCACTTTGGTCAGCGAAGCGACGTCAAAAACGGTATCGACCGTCATCGGCTCTTTTTTCGGCAGCAATGCCCGGCTCCCGTACGCCTTGCGGTATACAACCTTCCCTTCGTGGCCGATCACCAGAACGGCGCCGGGGATTTTGTCATCGCGGACCGCCTGGTTCAGTAAGGCATCCATCGCCGCCGCGCCCGAAAACGTCTGTCCGAGGGCTGCGGCGGCGAGGACAGGCAGTAAGAGTAGAGATTTCATCGGAATTGAATATGAGGTTAGCAGCTTGCAGTCCTGGCGGCGGTTTGTTATAACTCCACGTTATCGGCATGGAAAGCATCGGCCGCGTTCGCCAGTGCGTTGTACCGCCGGTTCGTGACATCGAATGACAACTAAGAAGAAGACCACCGCGGCAGCAGCACCAGAGCCCCGTAGCGCTCCAACCCGTACCGCCCTGAAGAAAGCGCCGGCCAGGCCGGAGCCGCCGGCTGAACTGAGACCGGTCGATATCCAGCTCCTTACCTGGAACTCGGCCATGCAGCTCTTCGCCCGGGGCCGCTACGAAGAAGCCGCCGAACTATTCCGGCAGACCACGGCTGGCCCTGCCGTTCACGTCTCCGACAAAGCCCGCACCTACCTGCAGATCTGCGAGCGGCGCTCCGCCCGGCCCTCCGCCGATTTCAAGACCGCCGACGAGCACTACTATTTCGCGGTGGAGCGCCTCAACGCCCGCGACCTGAACCTCGCCGGGGAGCACTTTCGCCAGGCGCTGCAATTGCAGCCGGACGGTGACAACATCCTCTACGCGCTCTCGCTCTGCTGCGGATTGTCGGGTGACGCGAATGGCGCGTACGATAACCTGAAACGTGCGATTGATCTCGACCCGAAGAACCGGCTGGTGGCTCGCCAGGACTCTGAGTTCCGGGAACTCGCAGCGCAGTTTCCGGCCCTCGCCTCGCTGCTCAGCACCGAAGTTGGCGCCGGTCGCTGATCGTGGAGCCGCATGACGGATCCGCTGAGAATCGTTTCCCTCGGCGGCGGCACAGGCCTCTCTTCCCTGCTCAACGGGATCAAGCAATATGTCCGCCCCGCGGAAAATCACCCGGGGCTCGACATCACGGCAATCGTAGCCGTATCCGATGACGGTGGCAGTTCCGGGCGTCTTCGCCGCGAGTTCGACGTGCTGCCGCCAGGCGATATCCGGAACTGCATGGTGGCGCTCTCCGAGGATGGCGCGCTGCTGTCCAGGCTCTTCCAGTACCGCTTTGCGGCCGGTCATGGCCTGAAGGGCCACAGCTTCGGCAACCTCTTTCTCACCGCGCTCACCAACATCACGGGCGACTTCCCCGAAGCCGTCCTGCGGTCCTGCGAAGTTCTCAATATCGCCGGCCGGATCTATCCGGCGACTGCCGCGAACGTAACCATTGAGGCCGTGCTGGAAGACGGCCGCGTGGTGGCGGGCGAAAGCCGCATCAGCCGGAGCAAACGGCGGATCCGGTCCATCCGCATGACCCCGGCCAATGCGCGCCCGCTCAAAGAGGCGCTCGCTGCCATTGAGGCGGCGGACCTGATCACCTTCGGCCCCGGGTCCCTGTTCACCAGCGTCATCCCGAACCTTCTGGTGAAGGGGATTCCGAAGGCCATCCAAAAATCCCCGGCGCTCAAGGCCTACTACGTGAACCTCATGTCGCAACCCGGGGAGACCATCGATTTCCGGGCCAGCGACCACGTGCAGGCCATTCGCGACCATTCGCTGCCAGACCTGATCGATTGCGCCGTCGTCAGTACCACCCGCATTTCGCCCGCCATGCGCCGTCGCTACGCCGAGCAGAACGCTTCGCCGGTGGAGACCGACTATGACCGTCTCGAAGCGATGGGACTCCAGATCGTGGAGGGCGACCTGCTCCAGAAGGGCGCAAAGGTCAGACACAACCCGGCGGCCGTTGGCTCCGTGACGCTGGGCCTCGCGCGCCTTGGCCGGATGCAGAGGATGTTGAGACAATAAAAGCTCAATGATCCAAGACGTGACAGTGGTGATCCTGGCGGGCGGTCAGGGCACACGGATGAAATCCCGGATGGCAAAAGTTCTGCACCGGGCGGGCGGCAAGGCCCTGGTGGAACATGCGATCGATACCGCGCTCGAAGTCGCGCCAGCCAACCGGGTCTTCGTCGTGGTGGGTCACCAGGCGGACGCGGTACGCGCCGTGGCTTCGGCGGCGGGCGTGGGTTCCATCCATCAAAAGGAACAACTGGGCACCGGGCACGCCGTCATGTGCGGCGAAGACCAGCTCATCGGCCTCGGCGGCACACTCGTGGTGCTCAACGGCGATTGCCCCATGATTCGTCCCGAAACCGTGCGGCAACTGGTGGATCTCTACCGCGAAACCGGCTCCGGCGCGGCCATGATCACCACCGATCTGGACGACCCCACCGGCTACGGTCGCATCATCCGGGAACCGAATGGCGACGTCCTCGCCATCGTGGAGCATAAGGCGGCGACGCCCGAACAACTCCACGTCCGCGAGATCAATGCCGGCTTCTACTGTTTCAACGCGGCGGCGTTCTGGAAGCACGTCCATGAGCTCCGTACGGACAATCCGGCGGGCGAGTACTACCTCACCGACATGGTCGCGATCCTGCTCAGCGCCGGTCACCGCGTAACCGCCCTGAAGATCGCCGATTCGAGCGAACTGCTCGGCATCAACAACCGCGTGGAACTGGCCGCAGTCGACAAGATCATGCGGGACCGCAAGGTGCGGCAACTGATGCTCGATGGCGTGACGATTGAGCGGCCGGAGACGGTCACCATCGATAAGGACGTGCAGGTGGGCCAGGATTCGATCCTGGGACCGTTTACCCAGCTGACCGGCAAGACGATCGTCGGCGAAAACTGCAAAATCGGTGCTTCCTGCGTGCTGGAAAACGCGGTGATCGGGGACGAAGTGGAGATTTTCCCCTTCTCCATGGTGTCCGCCTCCACCGTGGAATCAAAGGCCCATATTGGTCCGTTCGCGCGCATACGGATGGGCGCTCATCTCGAAGAAGGCGCGCATATCGGCAACTTCGTGGAACTCAAGAAGACGAAGCTGGGCCGGGGCTCGAAGTCGATGCACTTCGCCTACCTGGGCGATTCCACCATTGGTTCGAAGGTGAACATCGGCGCCGGCACCATCACCTGCAACTACGACGGCAAAAAGAAGCACCAGACGCACATTGGCGACGGCGCTTTTGTGGGCAGCAACTCCACGCTCGTCGCGCCGCTCGAAATCGGCGCGGGCGCTTACATCGCCGCCGGCAGCGCCATTACCCACAAGGTTCCGGAGAAGACTCTCGCCATCGGTCGCGCCCGCCAGGTCGTCAAAGAGGGCTGGGCCCCGAAAGAGTAGTTCGGTTCAGAGTCTGTTAATCAGGCTGGCCACGTACCCGGCCCCGAAGCCGTTATCGATATTCACCACCGTCACGTTGCTCGAACAACTGTTCAGCATGCCCAGCAGCGCCGCCAGTCCGTTGAAGCTGGCGCCGTAGCCGACGCTCGTCGGCACCGCGATCACCGGAACGGAGACCAGCCCGCCCACCGCGCTCGGCAGCGCACCCTCCATGCCGGCGCAGACAATAATGACGCGCGCTTCGGTCAGGCGGGCGCGGTTGCTGAGAAGGCGGTGGATACCGGCCACGCCGATATCATGAATGGCGTCCACCTCGTTCCCCATCACTTCCGCCGTGACCTGGGCTTCCTCTGCCACCGGAATGTCGCTGGTACCGGCGCAGACCACGGCAATCTTGCCTTTACCTTTGACGGTCTTATCGCGCCAGAAGCGAATGGTGTTGGATGCCGGGAAGTATTCCGCGTCCGGCAGGGCGTTGAACACCTTCTCCGCCATGTCCGGATTCGTACGGGTAATCAGCACATTGTCGGCCCGCTCCAGCAGTTTACCGGCGATGGCAACTACCTGATCGGCGGTCTTGCCAAGCCCGAAAATAACCTCCGGCATACCATGGCGCAGAGCCCGATGATGGTCGACCTTGGCGAAGCCAATGTCCTCAAAAGGAAGGTGGCGGACGCGTTCGAGGGCGGCGTCCACACCGGTGGCGCCGTTCTTTACGTCCTCGAGCAGCGCACGAAGCTGATCTTCTGTCATTCATGCCCACCTTAGCAGAAGACATACAACCCGGCGCGGCCGCGCGGCATCCGATAAAATGGAAGCTCCCGCCAATTCTGATGTTCATCAAACGGCTGCGCCTCACTCTCGAAATGATCCGCTTTGAGCACTCCGTGTTCGCGCTGCCCTTTGCGCTGACCGGCGCGCTGCTGGCGTTCCGCGAGGTGGGCGGCTTCACGGTGCGCGGCTGGTGGACCATTTTGTGGATCGTGATGGCCATGGTGGGCGCGCGCTCCGCGGCGATGGCCTTCAACCGTCTGGTGGACGCGGAAATCGACGCCCGCAATCCCCGGACGAAGAGCCGCCACATTCCGGCCGGCCTGTTGTCGCGCACGTTCTGCTGGGGCTTCACGCTGGCCTCCTGCGCGCTGTTTTTCGCGGCGGCGTGGGCGCTCAACACCCTCTGCTTCCGTCTCGCGCCGATCGCTTTGGCCGTGGTGCTTTCTTATTCCTATACAAAACGTTTCACGCACTACTCGCATGTGGTGCTCGGTTTCGCGCTGGGCATCGCTCCGGCGGCCGCGTGGATCGCGGTACGGGGATCGCTGGACCCGCGCATCCTCTGGCTGACCGCGGCGGTTACCTTCTGGACAGCCGGGTTCGACGTCATCTATTCCTGCCAGGATTACGATTTCGACACCGAGACCGAACTCTTCAGCATTCCCCGTGTATTCGGCATAGCGAAAGCCCTGCTGATTGCAAAGGGCCTGCATGTGCTCATGATTCTTTCGCTCCTCCTGCTGGTCTGGCAACTGCAGTTGGGGGCTCTCGCGCTCACCGGCGTCGCGGCGGTGACGGCGCTGCTGGTTTACGAACACGGACTGGTGAAGCCCGATGATTTGTCCCGCGTGAATGCGGCCTTTTTCACCATGAACGGCTGGGTGAGCGTGTTATTCTTCGTTTTCTGGGCCGCCGATATCCTGCTGCATCCGCAACACATTTAACTGGAAGTGACTGATTTCATGAACGTTCACATTGAAGACCGGAAGCTGTTGCCCATTCGCGAAAAGGTGGAGGCGGGCGAACGCCTGTCGTACGAAGACGGCCTCGCGCTCTACCGGACGAACGATCTCCTCGCCCTGGGCTATCTGGCGAACATCCCGCGCGAACGCCTGCACGGGGACGTGACTTACTTCAACGTCAACCGCCACATCAATCCCACGGACGTCTGTGTGGCGAGTTGCCGTCTCTGTGCGTTCGGCAAGCAGCGGCGTGACCCGAACTCCTACACCATGACCCTCGAACAGGTCTGGGAGACAGCCGGCCAAGGCTGGAGCGAGCAGATCACGGAATTCCACATCGTCGGCGGCCTGCACCCGGAACTCAATCTCGATTGGTTCTGCCAGATGCTGAAAGGCCTGAAGGAACGTTACCCGATGATCCACCTCAAGGCGTTCACCATGGTGGAAATCGGTTATTTCGCGCGGCGCGAGAAGATGAGCGTGCGCGATGTCCTCATCCGGCTCCGCGATGCCGGCATGGATTCACTGCCGGGCGGCGGTGCCGAGGTCTTCAGCGACCGCGTTCGGCGCATCATCTGCGACCACAAACTTACGGGCGATGAATGGCTGGACACAGCCCGGACCGCGCATCAGCTGGGCCTGAATTCGAACTGCACCATGCTCTACGGGCACATCGAAAATGAGGAAGACCGCGCCGATCATCTGGTGCGTCTGCGCGCCTTGCAGGACGAAACCAACGGCTTTGTCACTTTTATTCCGCTCGCTTTCCATCCGCAGAATACGGCACTGTCACACATTCCCTCCACCACCGGTTTCGATGATCTGAAGAATATCGCGGTGGCCCGCCTGATGCTGGACAATATTCCGCACATCAAGGCTTATTGGGTGATGATGACGCCGCGCCTTGCCCAGACCGCGCTCCGGTTCGGCGCAAACGATATCGACGGCACCGTGGTGGAAGAGAAGATCTACCACGAGGCCGGGTCCACCGTGTCGCAAAGTCTGCGGCGCGGAGAACTGCTGCGCCTGATCCGGCTGGCCGGGCGCACACCGGTGGAACGCGATACCCGTTACCGCCCGGTGCAGCGGACCGAGACCGCGTTTACCGTTCTGGTCTGATTTCCCCATAATTCCCGTCCTTGCATTCGGCGGATTGCTCTGGAAGGATAGAACTCTATGTTTAATTCTTCCGTGCTGGATGTGGCCATCGGGCTGGCATTTGTCTACCTGCTGCTGGGTCTGATGTGCACCACCATCAACGAGTGGATCGCCAGCCTCATGAGCCGTCGCGCCAACAATCTGAAAGAAGGCATTTCCCGGCTTCTCACAGACCCGGCGTTGTACAAGCTGTTTTATTCCCACCCCCTGATCAAGTCCCTGATGCCGCCCGAGGATGGAAAATCGCATCCCTCGTACATCCCCGCGCGGACTTTTTCCACGGCCCTGATGGATATTGTGAATTCTTCCCAGACAGGTCCCTCGGATTTCGCCGGATTACTGCAGGGAGTGAACGCCCTGCCCGACAGTGACGTGAAGAAGAGCCTGCACGCTCTGCTGCAAAACGTCAACAATGACCTCGCGCTGGCGCAGAAGGGGATCGAAACCTGGTTTAACGATGGCATGGACCGCATTTCCGGCGCGTACAAACGCGACACCCAGATCATTACTATCTGTATTGCGGCCGTGATTACCATCCTGGCGAACGCCGATACCGTGCAGATTGCAAATAAGCTTTACGTGAACCCCGTCCTGCGGGAAGCCGTGGTGGCGTCCGCGAAAGAGAGCGCGAAGGATAAGGACGGCGCGGCGCAGAAGCTCACGGCGCAGCAGATGGCGCAACTCGGGCAACTGGATGGCTGGGCTGAGGAATTCCGGACTTTCCATGACATGGTCGGCATCTCGAAGAATCAAAAACCGGCCCCGCCTCCGAGCGCGGGTTTCCCCGGCCTCGAATTTTTTACCGAATTCGGCACAACCCTCGCATGGCTCTGGGCGATTGTTCCGGGCCATCTGGTGGGCTGGATTCTTTCGTCCATTGCGGTCTCGCTCGGCGCACCATTCTGGTTTGATACGCTCAACCGCTTCATGAATATCCGGGCGGCCGGAAAATCGCCCAACGAGCAGGGCAAAGGCGCGGCTTCCGCCAGTTAGCACAGCCAGTTAAAGCGGCGGCGTTTTCTGCTGCCGCAGACGGACCTGTACGGTCTGTCCGCCCTCGACGGTGGCTCGCACAGGCGCCGCATTGCGCTGCATCCAGTCGGCGTTCGCGTATTCCACCTGTTGCCAGTCATCCCACGCGCAGACCGTGTAGTCACCGGGGGCCAGCGTGGGAACAGTGAAGTGGCCATCAGCCTGGCTCATGATGTTGCGCGGAGAGCGTCCCTCCCGCAGCACCATCACCCACCCGGCCACCGGCTTTCCGTCCGCATCTTCCACCGTGCCTTCCAGTGCGCCGGTGTCATCGGAAAGCACCACGTCAATCGGCCCCGCGGCCTGACTGAGCGGGACGGATTCTTTCGAAATATCCCGGCCCGCCAGCGTGGCGGATTTCAGGAACCACGGACCATTCGAGAGCGACTCCAGGCGATAGGAACCGGGCGTCAGTTCGTTAATCGTAAAGCCGTCGTGCGCCTTGTTCCAGACCAGTTGACCGCCACCGGAGGGGTCTACCGCGCGCAGCGTGATCGGGACCTGGGGGAAGACGTCCGGCTGCCCTTTTTTCGTTTCGAGGCGAACGGTACCGGTCACCGGGAACCCCGCTTCCAGCCGAACGTTCACGCCCTCCACATCCGCCCCCCCCACTTCGATCGGAACGCGCGCCGCAAGGCGTTTGCCCGCTTCCCAGAAATCCGTTGCCAGCAGGTAAGAGCCCGGCAAAACGCCCGGAATTTCAAAAACTCCATTCGGACGGACAACGCCGGGCTGAGCCCGGCCATTGATATTCACGCCGCGCCGCGAAAGTGAAATACCGACGCCGCGCGGTGCGTTGAGGATCGTGCCGCGAACCTTGGCGGCGGGCACGCGGGTGAGGGTGAAATCAGCGCGCGTGTCGGGGCCGCGCAGTTCCATCGCGCCGGCGGACCCGCCTTCGGGCGGGCCGGGGAAACAGCGGACACCCATGACGGTGGCGGCATCGAAATCGGAAGCACTCAGCGGGTTGATCTGGCCACCGGCGGTGGCGCAGATGATGTAACGGCCAGGCTGGAGTCCGGCGAGACGATAGTCGCCAAGGTCGTTCGACATGGCGCTGGCGGTGACCTGAAAAGTCCGCAGGCCCGCCGCGATGCGCGGTGTCAGCGCCGTAATCTGAGCGCCCTGGACCGGGTCATTCTGGTCATCAAGCACCTTGCCGGAGACCACCGCCTGCGGAGTCAGGGCGATTTTCACGTCGTGAGCAACTTCGCCCGGCGCAAGAATCAATGGCACAAAAAGGCCCCCGGCTCGCGGCGCGCCGTAGTACCGCTGCAGGAAACCGATCCGCGTCACAAAAATCTGCGTCTGGCCGCACGCGATGCCGGTGACGCTCCAGAGCCCCGAAGCGTCCGTAATGACGGATTTCTGGCCGCCCGGATTCATCACAGAGACATGAGCGCGAACAATCGGCTCACCCGTGTCCGCATTCACCACCGAGCCATCGAGCGCGCAGGAACTCTGGCCTGACGCCTGAGCGAACAAGTGGGCGGCAACGAAGAAGAGGGCGGTCAGCAACCGCGGCATATCGGTCTGTCTACAGGAAAGTCTTGAATTCCATCACGTCGCCATCCTGCACGACGTATTCCTTGCCTTCAGTCCGGAGCTTGCCCAGTTCGCGGGCGCGCGCGAAACTGCCGCACTGCACCAGATCTTCGAACGAAACTGTTTCGGCGGAGATGAAACTCTTTTCGAAGTCAGAATGGATCACGCCGGCGGCGACGGGCGCTTTATCGCCCGCATGGATGGTCCACGCGCGCGTTTCCTTTTCGCCCGTGGTCAGATAGGTGCGCAGCCCCAGCAGGTAGTAGGCTTCCTTCGCCAGCTTCGAAGAGCCGGATTGCTCCACGCCAAGCCCGGCCAGGTACTCGGCCTGCTCGTCCGGCGGCAGCGTGTTCAGCTCGGCCTCGATTTCGGCGGAAACCACCACGCACCGTGTGCCATGGTGATGCGCAACGTAATCCCGAACCTTCGCCACCCACGGGTTCGAATCCGGATTCCCGATCTCGTCCTCCGCCACGTTGCAGGCAAACAGCGTAGGCTTCGCCGTCAGCAGGAAGAATGACCGGAGCAGCGCCCCTTCCTCCGGCGAGATTTCCATGCTGAAAGCAAACTGCCCCTCATTGAGATGCGGTTCCAGGCGATCCAGAAGGGCAATTTCCGCCAGAGCCTTCTTGTCCCCGCTTTTGGCCGCCTTCTGCTGTTTCAGACGTCGCTTCTGCACGCTGTCGATATCAGCGAGAATCAGCTCCGTATTGATCACCTCAATGTCGCGAATCGGGTCCACCGAATCCATCACATGCTCGATGTCCGCATTTTCAAAGCAGCGAACTACCTGCACAATGGCGTCCACTTCCCGGATATGCCCGAGGAACTGATTCCCCAGACCTTCACCGGCGCTCGCGCCCTTCACCAGGCCCGCAATATCGACAAACTCGAAGATGGCGGGAATGAGCTTCTGCGAGCCGCTGATCCTCGAAAGAACTTCCAGGCGGTCGTCCGGCACCGTAACAATCCCCTGATTGGGTTCAATGGTGCAAAAGCGGTAGTTCGCCGCCATCGCTTTCCGCGATTTCGTAACAGCGTTGAAGAGCGTGCTTTTCCCGACGTTGGGAAGTCCTACGATTCCGGCACTTAACATGTAAGTTCCAGTTTATCGGGTCGGGACGATTCGCGGGATATGTACGTCTTCCGGGGTGGCGGGACCTGGGCGGGAACTATTGGGAGCAGCACGCAAATGAAGAATGACAAAGCATCGAAGCGACCGGCTTTGCCGCACGTATCCCTCGAGCTGCGGCGGTTTTATGGCCTGTTGGGCGAGGAATTGCTGCGATGGCCGGAAGTGTGGTCCCGTCCCATGTTCGGGCTGCGGGCTTACTACCGTGGCGAGCAGGTCTTTGCGTTAATTCCGGATAAACGCGCGCTCGAAAGCGTCACCGCCATCGCCTTTAAGCCCGCTGACCCGGCTCAGGGGAAATGGAAGTACTTTGAGATCGAAGACCCGGGCGACCTGACGGGCGTGATGGCGTGTCTGAACAGAGCCTGGACTGACGCCGGGGATCGGTAACAATAGAGGTTTCCCCATGAGTCTGGCAAGTGAAACGCGTATCGCAGGCGAAACGGCAACCACGCCCTTAATGCGGCAGTACCACGCGGCAAAGGAAACCGTGCCGGGCGCGTTGCTGATGTTCCGGCTGGGCGACTTCTATGAGCTGTTCTTCGAAGACGCCGTCACGGCGGCGCGCGAACTCGAAATCACCCTCACCGCCCGCAACAAGGAAAAAGGCAACGCCGTGCCCATGTGCGGCGTGCCCTACCACGCCTCGGAAAGCTATATCGCAAAGCTGCTGAACAAGGGTTACCGCGTAGCCGTCTGCGAGCAGATGGAAGAGGCGGGCGGCGGCAAGAAATTGGTACGGCGGGAAGTGACGCGTATCTTCACGCCCGGCACCGCAACGGACGCCCATCTGCTGCGGTCGCACGAGAACAATTACCTGGCGGCGGTAGCGCGGAACGGCGCGCGCGCCGGCGTTGCCTATGTCGACGTCTCCACTGGTGAGTTTCGGGCAACCGAGGTCGATTCCGGCGAGTTGCAGGGTCTCCTCGAAAGCATCGCCCCGCGCGAGTTGCTGGTAGCCGGGGAAGCGCCGCTGTTTCCACAGCCGGAGCAGCGCAAATGGGTGCTCACGGAGCTGGAAGACTGGGTGTTTACCGCGGATTATGCGGATCGCATCCTGCGTGAGCACTTCAAACTTCTTTCGCTCGATGGCTTCGGGCTGAACGGCAGAAACCAGGCGATCGCCGCCAGTGGCGCCGTGCTGCATTACCTGCGCGATACCCAGCGCGCCGCGCTCGATCATCTGGATCCGCCCCGGCATTTCGACCGCACGGACACCATGGTGCTCGATGCCGTCACCGTTCGCAACCTCGAACTCGTGGAACCCATCTTTTCTGACGGCGGCGCGACGCTGATCGGGATCCTCGATCAGACCTCCACAGGCATGGGCGGTCGGCTCCTCCGCCAGCGCCTGCTGCGCCCCTCGCTCGACCAGGGGGAGATCGAATCCCGCCTCGATGCCGTGACGGACCTGGTGCGCGAAACCATCCTCCGGGCCGAACTGCGGAAGCAACTCGAACCCGTGCTCGATATCGAGCGCCTCCTCGCCAAGGTCATGATCGGCAGCGCCGGCCCGAGAGACCTGCTGGCGCTGGGGCGCTCCCTCCATCAAATGCCCAGGCTGGCGGATTCCGTTCGCCTGGCCTCGCGGGAACTGTCCGCCAGGCTTCTCCACACCTTCGAGCGGCTCGACCCGGTACCCGAAGCCTCCGGCGCGGTGCTCGACGCCATCGCCGATACGCCGCCCGTCCAGGTGGGCGATGGGCCCACCATCCGGCCCGGTTATGACGCCGAACTCGACGAACTCCGCGACCTCAGTCAGAATGGCAAGCAGTACATCGCGCACATTGAAACGCGCGAGCGGACCCGGACCGGCATTGGCTCGCTCAAGGTCCGCTTCAACAACGTCTTTGGGTATTACATCGAGATCTCCAACGCGAACAGGCATCTGACGCCCACCGACTACGAGCGCAAACAGACGCTCGTAAATGCCGAACGGTTCACCACGCCGGAGCTCAAGGAGTACGAGCGAAAGGTCCTGATCGCGGAAGAAAAAATTCTCGAAATCGAGAAACGGATCTTCGCGGAAGTGCGCCAGAAGACGGCGACCGAAGCCCAGCGAATCCGTGCCACGGCGGCCGCCATCGCCGAACTGGACGTTTCCGCCGCGCTGGCGCAGGTGGCGGCGGAGGGCCGTTATGCGCGCCCGCGGTTCTCGGATTCGGGCGAAATGCGCATTCTCGCCGGGCGGCATCCCGTGATCGAAAAGCTCGCCGGCGAAGAGGCCGGGCGGTTCATCCCCAATGACCTCTATCTGAACGACACCACCGATCAGATCGGCCTCATTACCGGGCCGAACATGGGCGGCAAAAGCACCTATCTGCGGCAGGCCGCCCTGATCGCCATCCTCGCGCAGATGGGCTCCTGGGTGCCTGCGGACGCGGCGCAACTCCCCGTGATTGACCGCATTTTTACCCGCATCGGGGCCTCGGATAACCTGGCGCGAGGCCGGTCCACGTTCATGGTGGAAATGACCGAAACGGCGGTTATCCTGAATACCGCCACCCCGCGGAGCTTCATCATCCTCGATGAAATCGGGCGTGGCACGGCGACTTATGACGGGCTCTCGCTCGCGTGGGCCGTCGTGGAACACGTCTCCTGCCAGACCCGCGCCAAAACGCTTTTCGCGACGCATTATCACGAACTGACGGAACTCGAAGAAGCGCTCCCCGGCATCCGCAATCTGCAGGTTTCCGTCAAAGAGGCTGGAGACAAGATCATCTTTCTGCGGCGTGTGGAGCCGGGCAAAGCGGACCGAAGCTACGGCATCGAGGTGGCGCGCCTCGCCGGCCTGCCCGGCAGCGTTATTGAGCGCGCCCGGGAAGTGCTCAAACTGCATGAGAAGACCGAGCACCGCGCGGTCGAACAACTGAAGCCGCGGGCCGAGGAAGGGCCGATTCAGATCCGCCTGTTTGAACCCGGCGCCGATGAGATCAAACAGAAGATCCGCAGTCTGAAGATCGATGACATGCGCCCCGTCGAGGCACTGCGGTTTCTCGAAGACCTGCAGCGGGAACTGCAATGAGAATCGCCGGAATCATGAGCGGGACGTCGCTTGACGGTATCGACGTCGCGATTGTTGATGTCACGCCCCGGCGCGTGCAAACCGTCGGGCACGCCATGTTCCCCTACCCGGCGGCCGTCCGCGCGCGCATTCTGGCGGTCTCCAACGCCGCCTGCTCCACCGCCCAGATCTCCCGCCTGAACTTCGAACTGGCCGAACTCTACGCGAAAGCCGTGGTGCGGGCCTGCCGGAAGACCGGCGTGGCGCTGCAAAGCCTGCAACTCATCGGCTGCCACGGGCAGACGATCTATCACGAGGGGCAAGGCAGGGCAAAGAACACCCTGCAGATTGGCGAAGCTTCCGTACTGGCCGAGCGCCTGGGTATTCCGGTGGTTTCCAACTTCCGCTGCCGCGACATCGCGGCCGGCGGCCAGGGCGCGCCGCTCGTCCCTCTGGTGGACGCCCTGCTGTTTCAAAGTCCCCAAGTAGACCGCGTGGCCCTGAACATCGGAGGAATCGCTAACATCACCGTGCTTCCCAAAGGCGGCGGGCCGGAGGGCGTTATCGCCTTCGATACCGGCCCCGGCAATATGGTGATCGACCAACTGGTGGAACGGTTCACGAACGGCAAACATCGCTATGACCGCGGCGGCGCGATCGCGGCGCGCGGGCATGTGAACCGGAACCTGCTCGACAGGCTGCTGGCCGCGCCGTACTTTCGCGCGAAGCCCCCCAAAAGCGCCGGGCGCGAGCAGTACGGCGCGGAATTTGTGGAACAGCTGATCACCTCCGGTCTGCCGCTTCAGGACCTCATTGCCACCGCGACCGCGCTCACGGCGGCGAGCATTGCCGCGGGCATCCGTCGATTCGCCCCGGCCACCACGGAGGTGATCGCGGCGGGCGGTGGCGTCCACAACACTCAACTAATGGCCCGGCTGGCGGCGTTTCTGCCGGCCGTGCGCATCACCACAACCGCCGGGTTCGGCATCGACCCCGACGCCCGGGAAGCCATCGCCTTCGCCGTCCTCGCCTGGCGGACCTGGCGGAAGGAAACCGGCAACCTGCCGTCCGCCACCGGCGCCAGACACGGAGTGGTACTGGGTTCGGTGACGTTTTAGGGCGGGAAAACGCTAGAATGGCGGTTTGACTCCTCAAGACGAACTTACAGAGGTTCTGAACGAATCCCCCGCTAAACGGGTGTCTGTCGTAATTGTTTCTTTCAACCGGGCAGGCGAGCTGCGGAAGAGCCTCACCGCTCTCGGCGACGAGCACCAGGTGCTGGTGGTGGACAACGGCTCGTCGGATGACACACCCGCGCTCGAAGCCGAATTCCCGTCCTCGCGTTTTGTCCGGCTGCCGAAGAATTTTGGCTACACCAAGGCGCTCAACATCGGCGTGCGGGCGGCGGAAGGAACCTATATCCTTTGGTTGCATGACGATGCCGTGATTTCGGGCGCTGCCGTGACGAAGCTCGCTGACCTGCTCGAAGAGCGCGGCGACGTCGGAGCCGTCTGCCCCCTTCTCACCGACGAGGGCGGGCGGCGCGCCCCCCAGGTTCGCCCCCTGCCAACGCCGTCGAACACCGATCCCGCGCTCCAACCCGCCTCCGGCGAGGGAGAGATCATGGCCGAGTGCGTCAGCGGCGCGGCGATCCTCTTCCGGGCTTATTTCCTGCGCGCCCTCCGGCAAGTCGACGAACGGTACGGCAACTACGGCCCGGAAATCGAAATGTCCCAGCAGGTGAAGAAGTCCGGCAAAAAGCTGGTAATTCTGAGCAACGTGACGGCGCTGCATTTCGCAAAGCCCTCTCCCATGAAAAAAGGAGCGCTCGACGGCGACCGCGCGGTAGGCACGGCGGCGTTCCTGAGCCGGAATTACGGCTTCCTTTCCGGCATCCTCTACCGGCTGAAAATGGGCCTCGCCGGCATTTTCACCTTGCGGTTCGGCCTTGTGGCCGGGGCGCTGGGCGATGTGAAGATCGACGGCGCCAGCTAGTCTCGCCGGCGTCCGCTTCAAACCAGCTAAACTAATCCCCATGGACCCGTTATGGCTGGTGCTGTGGTCGGGAATCTGCGCGGTGGGAACCGGGCTGCTGGTGTATTTCGTCATGCAGTCGCGCATGGAAGTCGTTCTCTCCAAACAGCGCGAAGACCTCGCCGTGGCGCGCACGGAACTCCTGGTGCGCAAAGAAACCATGCTGGAGTCGCTCAAAAACGTGGAAGAGAGCACCCGGCGCGCCGCCCTGGACGAGTTCATTTCCGAAATCCGCGTGGAAGAACGGTCGTACGTCCGGGAACACAAAGCCTTTCTCCTCCACCGCCGCAGCATGGTCCGGCAGGAGCGCATCTTCTTCCGCAACATCCCGCTTTCGAACTGGATCGAAACTGAAATGCCACTCGAAGAAGGCGCCGACATTGAAAAGCTCACCCAAACCATGTCGGTCTTCGCGGCGGAACTGCTGGCGGCAAGCGAGGCGGGTTCCGGTAAAGCGGTCGAGCCCAAACTGCTGCGGGACGGGACACAGGTGTCACCGGAATGGCCCAGTCCGAAGGACCGGAAGCAGATTAGTAGCGGGGGACGGCGGGGTCGACGGTAAGGCTCCAGAGGTCGATTCCTCCGGCCATACTCTGGCAGTTCTCCACTCCCTGGCGGCGCAGCCAGTCCACCACGGAAAGACTGCGGACGCCGTGGTGACAGAAGATGACGAGAGGCGGGCCGTCGTCATCCAACTCCTGCAAATGCATCGGGATAGAGCGCATCGGGATGAGAGTTGCGCCTTCGATCCGGCACACCGCATGTTCGCCCGGTTCACGCACATCGATCAGACGGAGGGGCTCACCGGCATCCATCCGGGCCTTCACTGCAGTGGGGGAAACTTCGAGCGCGATGTCCGGCATTCACGAGTCAGTGTAGCAACCGGGCGCCGGAAGCATTCCCGGGAAACCGGATCGGCAAAGCGGCACGTCACATGCCCTTGGTATACTTGGATGTTAAATCGTCATTCCGTCAGGTCTCTTTATCTAAGATGAAGTCTTTCCGCGCCCTAACCTTCCTGGCCGGTGCAGTGGCTGTGTGCGCATCCGCGCAAACTCCGGATTTTAATACCGGTCAGGCAGCCCGCCTTGTTATAGGACAAAAGAATTTCACAGTGGCAGATTACGGCGCTACCAATCAGCTGATTGGCTCGCCGGCAGGTCTGGCGCTGGCCAATGGCACGCTGTGGGTGGTTGATGCCAACCGCCTCGGTTCCACGCCGAATAATAATCGGGTACTTCGCTTCAGCGATGTGAGCACGTATCCCGCGCCCAGGGACAAACCGGATCTTCCGGCCACCACGTGCGGCGCATGCCGGGGAACCGCCAGCCTCGTGCTCGGTCAGCCGGACTTCACCTCCACCAACCAGAGTCTCAAGGCCAACGGCCTCCGCAACCCCACGGGCGTCGCCACGGACGGCAAGATTCTTGTCGTAGCCGATACCGATAACAACCGCGTCCTGATCTGGAATTCGCTGCCGACCGCGAACGGCCAGCCGGCCGATGTGGTCGTGGGACAGGCGGACTTCACCCACAACACCACCTCCGTCCCCCCCACGCAGACTTCCCTGCGCGGCCCCGAAGGCGTCTGGCTCAGCAACGGCAAGCTGTTCATTGCCGATACCCAGGATAACCGGATTCTGATTTACAACAAGGTTCCGACGACCAACAACGCCCCGGCCGACGTGGTCGTGGGCCAGGCGAGCTTTACCGCCTTCGTCCAGCCCGATCTGACCGCCAGCCAGCCAACCACTGCCGCCAACAACATGCAGACGCCGATTTCGGTGAGCAGCGATGGCGTTCGGCTCTTTGTTTGCGATCTGGGCCAGAACCGCGTGCTGATCTACAACACGGTGCCCACCGCGAATGGCGCAAGCGCGGACGTGGCCCTCGGCCAGCCGGACCTGGTTTCCGCCGTGGAAAACAACGCCTACAGCGTGGTGGATGCCACCGTCGATTCGGCCGGCAACCCGACTAAACTCACCAAAGTGCTCTGCGACTCGAACGGCGTCGACAGCGCCAACAACGCAACCTTCCCCAGGCGGTGCGGCTACACGCTTTCGTTCCCGCGTTTTGCGCTTTCCGATGGCAAACGCCTGTTTGTGGCCGACGGCGGCAACGACCGGGTCCTGATCTACAACAAGATCCCGACCGCGAGCGGCACGAAGGCTGACATCATCATCGGCCAGCCCGATGAGTTCAGCGACAACACCGGCCTGAATCCCGATGGCACGGACGCGTTCCAGACGCCGACTTCGCTCGCCTGGGACGGGACGAATCTGTACGTCAGCGACGGTTACAACCGCCGCGTTGAAATCTTCTCCCCCGCCATCCAGAACGTTCCGCTCGACGGCATCCGGAACGCGGCCAGCCAGCAGATTTATGCGCTCGGCAGCGTCACCATCGCGGGCGGCATCACGGCCAAGGACACGCTGACAATCACCATCAACGGGACGGCCTATACTTACACGGTTCAGAGTAAAGATACTCTCGAAACCGTAGTCCAGGGCATGGTCAATACCATCAACAAGGCGCCGGATCCGAACGTGGTTGCATCCGTCAACCTCTCGGCGCTGCAGGTGGTGCTCACGGCCAGGTCGCCCGGGTCCAACGGCGGGAACATTACGCTGGCAACCAGCACCTCGGCATCGGCCTCGCTGACCGGTACCACCAGCGGCGCCACCCTCAACATTTATCTGGAAAACCCGTCACAGATCGCGCCCGGGACTTTGATCCAGATCAAGGGTACGAATCTTTGCGACAATACGGCGTCCGCTGACTTCTCGCAGGCCTACATCCCGTTCAGCATGAAGGGTTGTACCGTCTATGTGGATGGCGTGCCCGCGCCGCTGCTGATGGTTTCGCCAACGCTGATCACCGCGCAGATGATGAATGAAGCGCAGGACCGCACCAGCGTCAGCGTGATCGTCCGCACGGAGCATGCCGATGGCTCGGTCACGGTGACCACTCCGGTGGCGACCACGATCGTGCCGCAGAACCCCGGCTTATTCGCGGAACCGGGCAATGACCCGCGTCGCGGCATCATTTATCACGGCACCAGCAGCGCCTTCGATCTGATCGGCGTAGACGGTCTGATTCAGGCCGGCGACGTCGGTACCGTGACCATCAATGGCGCCAGTTACAACTACACTGTGACGGCAACGGACACCCTGGCAACGGTGCGCGATGCCCTGATTGCGGCAATCAACAGCGCACCCGATCCGAACGTGATTGCCTCTGTGGCGAACGAATACACCCGTATCGCGCTGACCGCCATTACGCCGGGTCCGCAGGGTGAAGGCATCACCGTGACCGTTTCGGTCACCACGGCAAGCACCAACACGGCGGGCGCGAGCCTCCTGCTTACCGCTTATAACCCCACGCTTTGCTGCTCGAATGTGGCGGGTCAGCTGGTGAGCGCGGATAATCCGGCGGTCCCGGGCGAACTGCTGTACACCTTCGCAACGGGCCTTGGCGTGACCAGTCCGCAGAACTACGATACCGGCCAGGTCTTCCCGGGCGGTTCGGCAAATCCCCCGGCAGTGCTGGTGGACTCGATCCTCACCGGTGGCACCACGGCGAACGCGGTCAGCGTCAGCCTGTTGCCTGGCACCGTGGGCGTGTACTACGTGCAGTTCCAGCTGAATTCGGGACTGGCGTCCAACACGGCGACCCAGATGACCATCGCGCAGCAGGCGTTTGTCAGTAACGTCGTAACCTTCCCGGTCGCGGTTCCGGGTCTGGCAACGCGCCTCGTGGTGCAACCCGATACCCTGAAGATTTCCGCGGGCGGCACGGTGAACTTCACCATCACCGCCCTCGATTACAAGGGCAATATCGCGACCAACTACACCGATACGATTCACCTGACCAGCACGGACGGCAATGCGACGATTCCGGCCGATGCCAGCCTCAGCGCGGGTGTTGGAACGTTCGCCGTCGTCCTGAATACCAAGGGGCTGCAACAGGTGACGGCAACTGACGTCGCAGCCAGTTCCGTTCATGGAACTTCGGCGGCAATCACCGTCCAGTAGTCAACAATCGGTAGTCAACAATCAATTGAGATGGAATGAGCGGCATGCCTTCGGGCATGTCGCTTTTTTCTTTGTGGGCGCATCACGCCTGCTACTTGAGGGTCTTGCCGGACCAGTTCCTCCACATGTGATGAGGGCGGTCGAGCAGGGCCTGCGCCATCTCCACCCGCGCGAAAAGGTTCAGGTCACGGTCTTCCACGCGGGCAAGCAGAGTTTCCGCATTCACGCCGAACATCTTCACACCGGAGATGACAATCCGGCGGTAGGCGTTCGTGGAAGGCCACATGTCCCGCGGACCGGAGTTGGGCTCATCGGGATCGAGGTCAAGCTTGACGAGCAGCGCCGCATCGTCGAAGGCTTGGTCCAGCGCTTCACGGGCAAGATCGTCGTCATGAATCTGATGGGCGGCTTCGGCAAGACTGGCCCAGACCTGAGACCGCAGCGCCGGGTCACGGCTTCCTTTCAACAGCTCCATACACTCGCTCAGCAGAGAACGCGCGGTCACCGGGTCGGAAGCCGCCGCACCGGAGACGAGCGATGACAGCAGTTCGAGCCGGACCGCCGGCGTTTTAATGGCCCGTGCGATTTCGAGATACTTCGCCAGCCTCTGCGGCTCCGGAGTCCCCTCTTCCACCTTTTCGAGCTGAGCCAGCGCAGCGCCCATATCGGAACCGCGCCCGCCCGGTTCCACGTTGCCTTCCGAGCGGCTGGAGTTACCCACCACCCCAAGGGCCTCCCGGCCACCCGGGAATCGCTCGAGAGCTGCTTTCAGTTCGGGGTTGCGGTCGAGAATCTCCGCGGCGCGCTTCGGATCAATTTCGCGGACGACCTGCATCAGGTCGAACAATTCCACATTCCGGCGGCCGTGC
Source organism: uncultured Acidobacteriia bacterium (assembly GCA_903900705.1). GTDB lineage: Bacteria > Acidobacteriota > Terriglobia > Bryobacterales > Bryobacteraceae > BOG-234. The sequence continues at coordinate 28,372 of CAIUOG010000151.1, read as the reverse complement.
AGGGTGAGTGAGCCATTGGCGGCTTCCAGGCTTTCATTCAGGCCTTCATCCTTGAGCGCGAGGATCGTTTCCACTACCTGGCGGACGGCGGCCTCGGCAGTCGTTCGCGGAATCTCCTTCCAGTGCCTGACGAGGAAAGTACCGAAAGCTTCGGAGGGTCGAAGCGTGTAGGCGGAAAGGGAATAGGCGAAGACGGCGGGGCGGCGTACGTCATCAGCGGGGAGATGTTCGAAGATCTGTCGGGCGGCCTCGAAAGGATATTGGCCGGTGACGCCGACGGAGTTGACCAATTCGATGGCTTCATCGGCGCCGTTCTTCCCGCTGCTCCTTTGCAGAAGACGCGAGACCGCCGCGTTGATCGCGGTATGGCGTGGGTCATCGGTCACAGAGGCGGATACCGTGATCCGCTTCAGCATGTCGATGGCGTCCGCCAGGCTGACCTCGACCGTCGCGCCGGCTACCAGGCTCTGAACGAACTCGCGGCGGCCATCCTGGTCGGGCGGGATGCCTGGCGTGGCATCAAACGCGCGAGTGAGAGCGGCGAGGGCCTTTTTGTGATCCACCGCTTCTAAATTTTCTCCGATTCGCACCAGGGCGAGGGCCGCCACTTCCGGCTGGGCGCCAGGTGCGGAATCGAAGGCCGCGTTGAGCACTTCGATTGCTTTCTCACGCGGGGTCGGGACAGAAGGCTGCGCCGGGGCCGGAGCCTGCCAGGCGAAGACGCAAAGGAGCGAAAGGGGCAGCAGCATGATGAGGACCCAACGGGATTATTCTGTCATAGATTTCGGCAGGGGGCTCCCGGTTTCCTCTACACTGATTCAGGTGAGCGGTCCGAATCAAAGTGGTGATATGAGCGGCGAACAGCGTCAACAGGTGGAGGATCTGTTCGACGAACTGCATGATCTCCCGGCTGCGGAACGGGCCTCGCGCCTGCGGCAGGTAACAGACGCGGCAGTGCGCGCGGAGGTCGCCTCGTTACTGGACCATAGTTCCGCGAACACCGGCGAGGTGAACCCCGCTGTCAGGCATTTCATGGAAGCCGTAGCCGATGGCGGCATGGGCGCCATCGCCGGCATCGGACCTGGCACCCGGTTTGGGCATTACCGGCTGGAACGGCGGCTCGGCCGCGGCGGCATGGGCGAAGTCTTCGAGGCCGTCCGCGAGGACGATTTCCGCAAGCGCGTGGCCCTGAAAATCGTGCGGTTCGATCTCGAGTCCGAGTATGCCGCGCGGCGCTTCCAGCAGGAACGGCAGGTTCTCGCGGGGCTGGAACATCCCAACATCGCCCGACTGCTGGACGGCGGCGAGGCGGAGGGCTGCCCCTACCTCGTGCTGGAGTTCGTCGACGGCGTCTCCATCACGAAGTACTGCGAAGGAAAGCCGCGCGAAGCGATCCTGCGGCTTTTTCTCAAAGTCTGCGAAGCGGTGGAATATGCGCACCGCAATCTGATCATCCACCGCGATCTGAAACCGGCCAACATCCTGGTGAATTCCGAGGGCGAGCCGAAACTGCTGGACTTCGGCATCGCCAAACTTCTCGCGGACGGCGCCGAAGCGACCCTGACGATGCAGGTGGCGCTCACGCCGCAGTACGCCAGCCCCGAACAGGTGCGCGGCGAAGCGATTACAACCGCCAGCGATGTCTATTCCCTCGGGCTCATTCTCTACGAACTGCTGGCCGGCGTGAAACCCTACACGCTCACCACCAACACGGCGGTGGAGATCGACCGCCTGGTCTGCCAGACGGATGCGCCGAAGCCGGGCATTTCCGAAGATCTCGACAATATCCTGCTCATGGCGTTGCGGAAAGATCCGGCGCGGCGCTATGCGTCCGTGCGGGAACTCGCCGAAGACATCGACAGAAGCCTGTCCCATCGCCCGGTCTCCGCCAGGCCCGACACCGTGCGCTACCGAACCGGCAAGTTCGTGCGCCGTCACTGGAGTTCGGTCGCAGCCGGTTTGGCGCTGACGGTAGCCATTGGGGCGGGCGTGGCCGCCACCGTCTATCAGGCACGGATTTCGCAGCAGCGATTTGAGCAGGTGCGGAAGCTGGCGCACGTGTTCGTCTTCAACATTCATGACGAGATCGCCAGGCTGAACGGGTCCACACGGGCACGGGAACTGGTCGTATCCACCGCGCTCGAATACCTGAATCAGCTGAGCGGAAATGCCGGCAACGATCTGGCGCTGCAGGAGGAACTGGCGCAGGCCTACCGGAAGATCGGGGATGCCCAGGGGCAGCCGGCACAGCCAAATCTGGGACGCACCGCCGATGCCATCGCGAGTTACAGGAAGGCCCTGCGGTTGCACGAGGCCATGGCGGCGCGGCACCCGGAAAAGCAGGCCGAACTGGCGCAGTTCCTGATCGATTTCTCCGGCCTGAAGCGGCTCACAGGCGATCCCGCCGGTGCGCGCGCCGATTCGCAACGGGCGCTTTCCATTCTGGAGCAGGCCGCGGCCCGGCCCGATGCCTCGTTTGAGACCCGCATGAGCCTGGCGAAAGCGCTGCTGGCCCGGGGCGAGATTGAAGGCGATCTCATGGTGGCCGGCAACTACAAGCGTGGCAACGACATGGCGGTGCAGTTGCTTGCCGAACGGCGCAACCGGGCCACCCTCATGCTCGCTCAGGTGTCCCACGCTCAGATGAGTTCCATTTACAATGATTCCGGGCGGCTCACCCTGGCCTTGCGGGAACTGGACGAAGAAGAGAAGGTGATCCGTGATCTGCTGCGCATGGAGCCGGCAAATCCGGTCTTCATGCGGCGGCTGGCAGTCACTTATCAGGACCGCTCCGTGGTGTATTTCGATGATTTCCGGCCCAGCTTTGGCGATCCGGCAAAGTCGGTGGTCGATGCCCGGAGCTATCTGGACGTGGCGCGCCAGATGGCGGACGCCGACCCCGCGAATGCGGCGGCACGGTTCAGTCTGGCGATCGCCTGGTCCCGGCTGGCGAATGTGGAGCGGTTTGGCAATCCCGAGGCGGCGGTGCGCGAGGGACGCACGGCCGTTGAGATTCTGAGCCAGATGGAGAAAACAAAGCCCTCCTTTCTGATTCTTTCGCGTTTGCCTCGTATGCGCCGGATTTTGGCGGAGACGCTGATTGCCCATCATGACGCTCCGGAGGCGTTGCGGGTGGCGGAAATGGCTCTGAAAGAGTCGAGAGCGATGCTCGCAAAATCCCCGGCCGACCTCGATGCGAAGTTTCAGCTATGTATGACCCTGATGACCGCGGGTTCGGCCAGTGAAGCGGCCGGGAAAGCGGCGGAAGCGCGACAACGCTTCGGGGAATCAAGGGACGTCGCGGCGAATTCCTTGCCGGCGGACCAAAGCGATGTGGTGCTGCTCAATACGAAGCGGAAAGCGCTGCTGGCGCTGGCGGCCAACGCGCGAAAGCACGGGGAACCGCGGGAGGCGGAGAAATGGGCAGCCGAGGCGAAAGCCGTTTGGAATGAGTACCGTGGCGAACCGAATGAGTATGTGGACAGCGAACGGAAAAAGTAAATGCTCAGTCGCGTCCGGATGCGGGTTTCACAGTACCGAGGGAAGCAGCCGTCGCGGGTTTGGCTTCCGAAAGGCGCACGGCTACCAGCTGTTTGCCATCCCAGAACTGCAGTTTGCCCGTGAAGTCGCCGGCCACGATCAGCTTGTTATCGGCTGACGCGGCGACGCGCGTGAGAAGCGCGGGAGCGGGAGCGGCCGCGGCTTTCTGCTTGCCGTCCATGCCCCAGACGCGGATGACCGAATCGCGGCCCACGCTCACCAGTCGGCCATCGGAGGCGAACTGCAGACTCAGCACACCTCCGGGCGGCGTGCCAAACGTTCCGGCCGGGGGTTTGGGCTGGTGTGCTTTGGCAATGGTGGCGACCGGGAAGCCATCCATCACGTTCCAGAGAATAATCTGACCGTCTTCACTCGAAGAGGCCAGGAAGTTGCCGTCACCACGCCAGCTGAGTGCGGTGATGGAATCCTTGTGGTCGGCGAAGTTTCCCGCCGGGCCACCGGTGGCGCTGTCCCAAAGGAAAATGCCGCCGCTGCGGTCGCCCGTAGCGAGGCGTGTGCCGTCCGGACTGAATTCGAGAGCCGTGATCCAGTCGGTATGTTTAGTGAGCTGGTAAAGTTGCTTGCCGCTCCCCACCGAGAAGACTTTCACGAGCTTCCCTGGACCACCGAGAGCCACGAGTTTGCCATCCGCTGACACGTCCGCTGCGAGTACCACGTCAGGCTCCTGACCCAGCGCGGCGAGACGGTTCCCGGTCTTCACGTCATAAAGAACCACCTTACCCGACTGGACGCCCTTGCCGCCCGCGGCGAGCAGCGTCGCGCCATCGCGGCTGAAGCGGAGCGTATAGGGAATCCCCTCCGGGAATGGCAATTCCCCGGCAGGGGCGCGTTTTTCCAGGTTGTAGAGGTAAATCCGCTCATGCCCCGCCACCGCCAGCAGCGGCGCCCAGGGGCTGGCAGCAAGTGCCGTAATTGGGTTCGCTTTTTCGGGTTCCGGCAGTGTCACAGGCGGCAGCGCGCCGGGCATCGCCGCGGGACCACTCGGCTTGTTCAGGCTGCCGGGCTTGAAGTCGAGCGACGGCCCGATGTTGCCTTTCGGTGTACTGGTGGCGTTTTCGAGCAGCCCGGACTGGATCCAGTCCCGAATCAGTGCCACGGAGGAATCGGGGATCTTCGCGCCGCCGAGCGGCATGCGCGGCACCCCATCGCCTTCATGCGCCACCGCTTTGTAGAGCGTGCTGGACGCGGGACGGCCAGGAATCACCGCGTCCCCGGAACTGCCGCCTTTCAACACGCCGTTGTAGGTTTCCAGATTGAGGCCCGATCGCATTTCCCCCGCGCTGTGGCAGGCAAGACAGTAGCGCGCGAAGACGGGCTTCACGTCGTCGTCATAGTTCGGGCGCCCGGCCTGGCCGGCGAGAGACGCCGCGCAGAAAAGGAAAATCCCCAGACGTCGCATTAGTGATTGAACTCGAATTCGGTGGAGTTGAGCAGCGCCCAGAAGATGTCGTCCCACGTCTGCCGGTCGTTGGGTTTGGCAGCCACCAGTGGCATCAGTTTCTTCTTCTCCGGGTCGGACGGCCGCCGGCTGTAGGCCCGAATAAACAGATCGTCGAGAATCGCGGCGGGCGGACGTTTATCTTTCAGCATCTCGCTGACGACTTCGCTGCGATTCAGCTTGGTCTGCACGGTATCGCCACTCACCAGGTGCAGAGCCTGGGCGAGAGTGGGCTCCATGCGGGTTTCCGAAACGTTGACCGAGTCGCGACCGCACAGCCCGAAGGTCTTCAGAAAATAGTTATTGGAGCGGCTCACGCCTTCGAACAACTGGGCGGCGCGGTAGCCGTTCGGGGTCTCCCCAAAGCTGCTGGAAGTGCCGGCCACTTCATCAATGGAATCGAGCAGCACGTCGGCCCGAAGCCGCCGAAGATGCTGGTGGGAGAACTGGGCGTCGTCGTCGCGATTGGTCTCGTTGGGGACGGTCGAGAGCTGATACGTCCGGGAATTGCAGATGTCGCGCATCAGGCGTTTGGCGTCGTAGCCGTAACCGGCGAGGTGCTGACCCAGCGCCTCAATCAACTCGCGATTGCTGGGAGGATTGGAAATGCGCACGTCGTCCACCGGTTCCACAATGCCGCGACCGAAGAACTGATACCAGATCCGGTTGGCCATATTCTCCCGGAAAAGCTTGTTGTCTTTCGACGTGAGCCACTCCGCGAGCGCCGGGCGCGGGTCTTTGCCCGCCACGTCGGGCGCGTCCCCTCCCAGGAAGCGGGCGGGCACCGGGTGGCCGTCCAGCAGATGTTTGGCAGGGGCCGCGTTCACGTCGTCGTAGATATAGAACTCGCGCTCTTCCGAAGCCACCTTGCGCTTGACGCCGGTGAAAAAGCTGACGAAGCCGTAGTAATCTTCCTGCGTCCAGCGATCAAACGGGTGGTTGTGGCACTGCGCGCACTGCACCCGGACGCCGGTAAAAACCTGGGAAATATCCTGCGCCACGGCCTTGGCGTCGTATTGACCCGCCGGCAGCATCGTATAAAGATTCACCGCCGGGTTGCGCAGGTTGCTGCCCGTGCCCGCGATCTGCGCCCTCACCATCTGGTCCAGCGGGGTGTTCTTCGCAAGCTGGTCGTGAATCCAGTCGTAGTAGGCGGAGGCGGCTTTGCGGTCGGTGCCGAAGGAACTGTTATTGTCGCTGCGGATTTTCAGGATTTCCGCCCAGCGCGTGGTCCAGAGATCCACAAATTCCGGGCGTTCCAGCAGGCGGTCGACAAGCCTGGCGCGCTTCCGCGGGTCACGATCCTTCATGAAGGCGTCGTACTCTTTGGGAGTTGGCAGCAGCCCGACCAGGTCCAGCGATACGCGGCGCAGGAACTGCTCGTCCGTGGCGAGAGCGCTCGGGACAATCCGCAGATTCTTCAAGCGCGAATCGACCACTTCGTCGATGTAGTTATTCTCCGGCAGCTTCGGCCAGGCGAACTTCCCCGCCGGCAGCACGATGATTTCCGCGCCGGTCGTGAACTTGGCGAAGCGGGCGAAGACGAACGTCGCGCCCCGTGCGCCGGGCGTGACCATCCCCTTATCGTCAATATCGGCTGTGGTCTTGTTGTTGGTGACGTAGAGAGCCAGCTGATTGACCGTGCGCGTGGCGCCGTCCGAATACTTCGCAATCACCTGCAGCTGCCGGGGCTTCTCTTTGGGATTAAAGACGATTTTATCGGGCGAAAGAGCGATGCCGGTAATCTGCGGCACCGTCGCTTTGTCGTCCTGCGCGCCTTCTTCAATCCAGCGGAGCAGGGTTTTGTAGTACTCGCTGTCCGGCTTAAAGCGGCGTCCACCCGTGTGCGGCACCATGCCTGTGGCTTTGAGCAGCAGCAGGCTCTGCGCGGGCACGGCGAAATCGATGCGGCGGCCGGGAATCTGCTGCGTGAGCCGGTAGTAGTCACCGGCGGGATCGTAGCCGAAAAGGGAAAGGTGGAAGCCGTCTTTGCCGGCCGCCGCACCGTGACAGCCGCCGCTATTGCACCCGGCGCGGAAGAAGACCGGCATCACGTCCAGGCGGAAGCTCAGCGGCCCGGCGGGGGTGGCGGGGGTCAAACCCCGTTTCGGGGCCGGCGCTTTCGCAGCGAAAGCGAAAGTGGGAAGAGCGACAGCCGAAGCCGCCACCAGAATCAGGAACAAACGAAACGGTCTCATTTGCCTGCCTCCAGGCTCTTGGCGGCATCAATGCGAAGCGTGCCGGAACCAGTGGTCTGGTGGACGGTCTGGCCTTCCACCGTTACCATCACATCACACGAAATCCCTTTGTAAAGGCCCGCCAGTGCGTCTGGATCGGCGGCCACGCGGAACGTGACTTCCGTATCTTTGGCGGTGATCCGCGGGGCGGGCTCCAGCATTTTCACGCCGCGCGGCAGTTGCTTCAGACTCACCGTCGCTTTGCCGGGGAAGGGATTCTTCTGCTTCAGCACACCGGTGAAATAAGCCTCTTTGCCACGTTCCACGCTTCCGCGCTGTAGGTCGATAGTCAGATAAGGCTCGGCAACCCGGAGGTCGACAAACGCCGAAGAGACGCGGATGCGGCCCACGCCGCTGTAGGAATCGCTGCCCGCCGTGGTGGTGGAGGCGTTCATGGCAATCTGATAAACCCCGGGGGCGGCCTTGTCGTTGGCCTGAATGTGGAAAGTCGCCTCGGTCTTATCGGGCGGAATGGTCACCACACCTTCTTTCGAAACACCGGGCGGCAGCCAGTCCGGAATAATCTCGACGGCCTCTTTGAAATCGCCGTGCCGGACCAGTTTCACTTTCAGCAGCAGCTCACCGCTCTGCGTGAGTGGGATTTCCGGCTTTTCGAGTTCGATATGGAAGGGCGCGGGCTGTGTAACCGCCAGCGCGTAGCGATCAAGGAACACAAAATGCCAGGGCAGTTCCCCGCCCCGGTTGGTAAGCGCGAAGCCCTGCCGCGAAGCCGTTTCCAGCTTCGCGGTCTTATAGACCGGTCGAGCCAGCAGTTGAATGGTCGCAGCCTGCGGTTCGGCGTTGGCGGCAGCAACGAACTGCACAGGCATCCGCATCACGCCTTTGCCGAAGCGGGGCGCGATCATCGTAACGCCTTTCGGCAGTCCCACCGCCTCCAGCTCTACTTCGCCTTTGTAGTTGTTACCAAGGCCGGGAGCGAGTTGGACGTCCAGAGTCCAGCGGTTGTTCTGCGGTATCACCAGGCCGGTCAGGCGCGGCAGTTGATAGCCATCGCCCACCGTGATGTGGGTATACAGCGTGTCGTGCGCCGGCTCAATCTCCACGCGATAAACATGGTCCGGCCCGGTGGCCCCGGTGGTATCTTCCACGCCGAGAATGTAGTCGCCATCCGCGCCCGGCTTAAAGATCACCGCGGGGTCCTGCTGGTCTTTGATGTACCAGGTGCCGCGTGAAGAGGGGTAACCCAGATCCGTCAGCTTGGAATCGTCCGCTTCAAGAACATGCTTCTGCGAGTTGACCGGGCGGATCCAGATGCGCGGATCAACTGGCGCACCCAGCGTGCGCGCGTAAACCCGGATGTGCCACGCCTCACCCTTCTTCGCGGAAAACTGAAAAGTGTGAGGCTCTCCGGCTTTTTCGAGAATTCCGTTCAGCGCGACGGGCAGCTTCGCGGCGCACGGAGCGCAGGCGGCGGACCACAAAACGTTCGGAAACGGGGAAACACGCAGCGTATTCGGTGACGGCGGCTGTTCGCCCTTCGGCCCGGCGAAATACTCGAAGTTCCCCGTCTGTTTCGGCAGCGCGACGGATTCCACGCGGTCGCCCGCGGGGTCGCCCAGAATCTTCACGTCGAGACTGGCGCCGGCCGGGCCACCAGCCGGATACAGCGCGGTGGGGCGGGTGAACGTTCCGATGTGCGCGCGATACCAGCCCTGGCGCGGCGGGTAGAAAATCTGCTGCTTGATCTCGATGTAGTAGGTGCCGTCGGCGGGGGCGAGCAGCGAGAGCATCGGGTCCTGCACGAACAGGGCGCTGTCGTCATTGCGCCCGATTTCCCGGCCCGCCTCGTCCAGAATCCGCACTTCCAGATCGTTCTCGCCGCCCGTATGCAGCGTGCCCAGGCGGGCGGCCTCCACTTCCACAGACAGCCGCTGGCCCTTTTGCAGATCCACCTTGTAAAAGTCCTTGTCCTGATCCTGACCGGGCAGAATCTGGCCTTCCACTGTCGAGTTCAGGCGGACCCATTTGGCGCGGTCCGGCGTATCGTTGCCGCCCACCTTCGGCTCCGCTTCCAGCACCGTGGGGAATGGGCTGACCCAGAACGTGACCGCGTCACTGAGAGCCGTCGCCGTGCGGACGCGCAGCACATGCTCGCCAGGGGCGCAGCCGGGAGCGATATGGAACTTTGCCTTGAATCCCTCGGTGGGTTTCGGGAGCGGCGCCAGGTCAGTCGCGCGAATGCCAGCCCCGTAGAACAGAACTTCTTTCGGATTTTCGAGCGAGATACCGCGAAATTCCACGTCGACGGTAGCTCCCGCGCTGCCGCCGCGGGGCAGCAGGTAGTCGATCATGTAGCGCGTATCGGCGTGAAGGTTCACGGCGAGAAGCGCGGCGAGGACGAGGTACCGGCGCATCGGCGTCAGCTGATCAGGCCAGGAACGGCGCGACCATCGCGCACGATGTCGATCGGGCGTCCGCCCGGCGCCAGCAGCCGGTCTTCGGCGTTGATGCCGAGTTGGTGATAGACGGTGGCGAGGAAGTTTTCCACCGTAACCGGGTCGCGATCCGGCTCAGCGGCGGTCGCATTGGACGAGCCGTAAATCTGGCCCCGGGCGATGCCGCCTCCGGCGAGCACCTGCGAGTAAACGCGAGCCCAGTGGTCACGACCAGCGGTCTCATTGATCTTGGGGCTGCGGCCAAATTCGGAGGTCACCATGACGAGCGTGGAATCGAGCAGGCCGCGCTGATCGAGGTCCGTGATCAGGCCCGCGAAAGCATGGTCGAAAGCGGGCATGCCGTTGCCGACCGATTCCTTAATGCGGGTATGGTTATCCCAGCCGTCGGTGCCGTTGTACATGACCGTCACCAGACGGACCCCGGCTTCGACCAGGCGGCGGGCCAGCATCAGCTGCCGGCCGATGGGAATCACAGGGCCGGTGCCGTTCCGTTTGTACTCACCGTAGAGGTCCGTCATGGAATCCGGTTCTCCATCCAGTGAGAAGGCTTTTTTCGCTTCCGGCGAACTGATCAGCTTATAGGCCTGCTGGTAGAACTGGTCCATCGTATCCAGTTCGGCCGGGTTCGCTTCGATCTCGCGGAAGTGATCTTCCAGAGCCTCGCGGGCAGTGCGTCGGCGCGTGAAGCGTTCGTCGGTGATGTTCTTCGGCAACGCGATGTCGCGTACCTGGAAGCTCTTCTGAACCGGATTCACACCCAGTTCGAATGCGCCGAACTTCGAACTCAGGTAACCGGTGCCGCCGGCGGAGGGAACATTGGGAACACCGACGTACGGAGGCAGATCCCTGCGCGGCCCGAAATTCTGCGAAACGATCGCGCCGATGCTGGGGTGTTGAATGGCGGGCGACGGCAGATAGCCAGTGAACATCTGGTAGGTCGCCTGCGCGTGATCGGGAATATGCCCGGTAATGGAGCGAACGACGGTAATCTTATCGGCAATCTTTGCGGTGCGGGAGAGATTCTCGCTGAAGACGACGCCGGGAATGCTGGTCTTCACCACGCCAAGCGGCCCGCGGTACTCAATGGGCGCTTCGGGCTTCGGATCCCACGACTCCTGATGCGCCAGGCCGCCGGGGAGGATGATCTGGATGACGGACTTCGCGGGGCCTTCCGGCCTGTTCAACGCCTGCGTGGAGGGCCGGACTTCACCGGCGCGAGCCTGGATCTTCAGCAGATCCGGAAGGGAAAGGCCCATGCCGCCGAGCAGGCCGGCCTGGATGAAGCTGCGGCGACCGAAAGCGGTCGGATAAATGGGGCCGGAACAGTGGTGGCGGCGGTCGTTTTGCATCTCAGATTCCCCTCACAGGAGTCAGTCTCAACAGGTTATCGCAGATAACGTTTAAGGTACAGAGGTTAACCCTTGCCGCCGGAAAAAGTTGCGAACCGTGCGAAGAGGGGATGATCGCTCTGGTTATCGGTGTATTTCCCGGCCCGGATTCCGCCCTCGGACGGCTCGGAACCAGCCCATACTGAAGGTGTCGGGAAGCCTTTTCCCAAGCATTCGGAGCGCAGGCGACGCAAGGTAAAGGTCAGAGGGCTTTCCACCGATATATGTCCTGGATGCCGCGCAATTTTCTCATGCTGCTGTGCCTGTTCGCGGGAATGGGAAAAGCCACGGATTCGATCAGCGTGGATCCGAACATGCGGCACACACCCACGGCTCCGACTGTCTGGCAGAGGCTCGACAGCAGCCTGGCGGACCTGGGCAATCTGGTGATCCACGAAAGGGTGGAACGGTACGTGGGGAGCGGCGCCCGGACCCACAGGCGCGACTCGCTGGACGCGGTGGTGGAGGTCGTGGACGGCGTGGAACAGTACTCCGGGATCTGGCGCGGCGGAAGGGCGATACCGGAAGTAGCGCAACTGGGCGGGTTGTGGTCTTTCGGCGAACTGGCGACGCTGCTGCGCGTCACGCGGGAAGCACTCCGGAAACCCGTCATCGAGGACGGAGGCGACATCTGTTTCCTGGTCCCGGCCAGCCAGCGGCGCTGGTACATCGGCGTGGACGGCAAGACGTTCTGGCTGGATTTCGAAGGCCATGTCACGGTTTCGCCGTTGACCGGTGAGATCAGCCGCATCGATTGGATCTCCGCGCCCGCGCCCGCCGGATCCGGTGTGGCTCGGGTCACGTGGAGCGTCCTCTTCCACTCGGTGGAGGTTGGCGGCAGAAACTTCACGCTGCCGGCGGAGGCAACCTACCGGGTGGCAAGGGCGGGCGCGGGGAACCGCGCGGAATGGAACGTCACCACCTTCTCTGACTACGCGCGCTACGGCGCGGAGGCGACGATATCGTTCGCGCCGGAGTAATAGCCCGTCGAGGACCGCTTCCGCAGGACGCGTTCCGGGGCCACTTCCAGCGCGCCGGCTATGCCCGCGACCCAGGCGGCCAACATCGCATTGGCGGGAATGTAAAGGTTGAAATCGGTCAGGCTGTGCACGGCCAGAGCAACCAGGGCAGTGGCGCAGGCAATCGCGAGATAGCCCGAGTTGGTACTGAGGGTGGGGTCGAGCGCCGTGCGGAAGATCCGGACCAGAAACCAGGCGGCGAGCAGGATGCCGGGCACAAAACCGGCCAGCCCGAGTTCAGCCAGCAGTTGCAGGTAATCGTTGTGCGCGTAATCGAGCAGACTGAGGGGCGCGGACGAGCGGTACTTCTGGATTGCGGAAACGTAAGTACCCAGTCCGCAGCCGAAAACAGGGTAGTCGCGCACCAGCAGCAGGGTTTCGCGCCAGAACCGCAGCCGGGTTTGGGCGCTGATTTCACCAGTGGCGGCGGCGGTTTCGGGGGCGGAGGAAGAGGAAAGCCGGTCCAGCAGCGGAATGGGGACGGACAACAGAATCATCAGGCACAGCGCCACCGGCAGCAGGGCCAGCCAGCGGGCGCGGCTTCGCGCGGCCAGCAGGGCGATCCCCATGACCATGGAAATCAACGTCGCGGCCAGTCCGGAACGGGATAACGAGTAGGCAACCCCCAGAAAGAGAAGCAGCGATCCGGCCCAGAGTGCGATGAAAAGCAACGCCTCGGGAATGGTCTGGTGGAGGCGGCGCAGGCGGCTGAGCGAGTACATCACCGCAAACGGAAGCGAAAGCTCCAGCAGCCCCGCGAAGTGATTCGGATTCACATAAGTGCCGGTGGCATGCGGCGCGCCATTCCGGTACTGGAAGAGGCCAAGCGCGGCTTCAGCGAGGGCTACACAGAGAACCGGCAGCGTGAGGATCCAGCGGCGGCGGGCGTACCGCCAGCCAAGTTCGCGGGCGGCGAGGAACGTAACCAGATAGGCCAGCAGACGGACGAAATGCTGCGCGGTGGCCCAGGGGTCGACCGTGAGCGGTATCCAGTGCGCCCCGGCGGCGCCAAGCGGGGCGAGCGCGTCGGACACGCCTGCGCGGCCGGGTGAGAGAAGTCGCAGCAGACCCGGTGGAAGCGGCAACATCTGCAGGGCGACGTAGAGCGGCGCAACAAGAGCTGCCGCGAGCAGCAGCGGGGAAAGTGCCGGCGCCAGCCGCGCGACCGGCCCCACGCCCCACAGAAGGACGGCGAACGCTGCCAGCGCCAGAACCGACCAGGACCATTCCGGCCTGGTGACGCCGCCGAAGGAAACAACGGTAAAGGCGAAGATGACGCCCCAGCTCAGCAGAAAGAACGCGTCGGTTCTGGCGGAAGGACGGGGCACCGGTAAGGGTCAGGATACCGGATTTTCGGGGCCGGAGCTGCCGGGGTTCGCTCTGCCGGAATTCTCTTTGCCCGAGTTCTCTTTGCCCGAATAGCCCTTCGAATAGTAGTCGTAGCCGTAGTATTCGGGGAAACGCGGGTTCCAGTCGTTCAGCGCAACACCGAGGACCGGGATGCCATCCTCCGCCAGTTGCTGGCGCGCGGCGACCGCGCTGTCCCGTGTGGTGTGGCCCGCCCGGATCACCATCAGCAGTCCGTCGGCGTAGGAGCCAACGATGCGCGCATCGGCAAGCTGCAGCAGCGGCGGCGTGTCGAGCAAAACCACATCAAACTGTTCGCGGGCAATCGCGAGGAACTCTCCAAGACGGCGGGAATGCAGCAGATTGGCCGCTCCGTTTTCCGGAATGCCGCTCGTCAGCAGGCTCACGCCCGGGTAACGGGTGCTGCGGGCCGCGCGGAAGATGGAGCGGGTATCCAGCGGCTCTTTGACGGCGAGCAGGCTGGCGAGTCCGGAATCGTTCGGCACGTCGAAAATATCATGCAGCCGGGGGCGCCGCATGTCGCAATCGATCAACAGCACACTGCGCCCCGCTTCGGCGTACGCAAGCGCGAGATTGCAGGCGACGGTGGTCTTGCCTTCCGAAATGCCCGGACTGCTGACCACCATGACCTGGAGAGGCGTGCGGCGCTCCGTAAACAGGATGGAAGTGAGAATGGCGCGAAGCCCTTCCGACACAGCGGAACTGCCGCCCGTGAAATCGCTCAGGACGGGGCTTTTCTCCACCGCCCCGGCGATCAGTTGTCGTTCATAGCCCCGCTTTCGGTCGAGGGACCAGGAAGGTACAACCCCCAGCAGGGGCACATTCAGGTAGAAGGCCGCGTCCGCCGGGATCTGAATGCTACGATCGGCGCGTTCCTGAATGAAGGCGAGAGCCACGCCGCCGCAAAGGCCCAACAGCAACCCGAGCGCGCTGCCTCTCAGCAGGTTGGGGGCAAACGGGGAGGTGGGGATCTCAGCAGGGTCCGCGATCCGGATGTTGGAGGCCCGCAATGCCGCGCTGATGCCGGCTTCCTTCACTTTGTGCAGAAGCGTTTCGTAGAGTTGGCGATTGGTTTCCACTTCCCGCTGCAGCAGACTGTAATGCACCAGCTTGCCGGCCTGGTCGGAAACCAGTGCCGACTGCGACTCATACTGCGCGGCGAGAAGCTTTTCGCGGCGTTCCGCTTCGCGAAATTCGCCGTAGATGCGTTCCGCGATACGGGCCCGCGCCTTCTTTTGCTCGGACTCCATTTCGGCTATCTGCGCCTGCAGTTTCTGAACCTTGTAATGCGCGGGGGTAAAGGTGGAACTGAGATCTGCCAGTTCCCGTCGCATGTCCGCAAGCTTTACCTCAAAGGTACGCAGCGACGCATCATCCACCACCTGACCGAGCGACTCGATGCGGCCGGAGACCACCTGTTCATAGCGGGCCTGCCGGGAGACGCGCTCAGCTTCGGCGGCCGACAATTCCGCCTGTACCTGACGGAGCTTTTCTTCTGAAACATTGACCTTCTGCGCGTCGGAGGTGACAACCAGATTCATCGCCGCCGCATAGGTCTGCAACTGCTGTTCAGACCGCTCCAGCTTGATCTTCATCTCGTCCATCTGGCGGCCCAGCCACTCGCCGGTGTGCTGGGCCGACTGCCAGCGGTTTTCGAGCGTCTGGTCGATGTACTCGGAAGCCATCTTATTGGCGAAGGCGGCCGCCAGTTTAGGGTCGCCCGAATCACAGGAGATCGAGATGATCCGCGTGTTGCGGGTGGGATTCACGCGAACGCTGGCGGCAGTCTCAGTGAGCATCTCGTCCGGAGTGGGGCGCCTCTCGCCAGGCAGGTGGAGGACTTTGCGCCAGGCCGCCAGGCGATCAGGCGGCGCTTCAATATGGAGCGACGGGTCGGACGCGAGGCGGGCTTTCACGCGGGAGAGCAGGCTCTGCGTGCGCAGAAGGCGTGCCTGGGTGGCCAGATCGACCTCGGGAAAGATATTGCTCTGGGTAGAGTTCGGGTTCACGTCGCGGCTGTAGAGAAAATCCTCATTCAGCGCCTGAACCTCCACCGCGACTTCGGCGCGGTACTGGGGGGGCTGCGGGAGCAGAAAGAGCAGACCGATCAGCGCGCCAAGAGCGGCCAGAATCAGCACCGTGGCGCGACGCATCCAGAGCATGCGCAGAAACTGGATGACGGGTATGGGCTGCAGCCCCGCATCGGTTTCCTCGGAAACAGGAGGGAGCCCCGGGACTCCTGGGGGAAAGGAGTCCGGCGTCAGACCTGCGCGGCGACGCATGAGTTCACGATCAGGCATCAGGGTCTGTAAATCGCCACACCGGAACCGATGGCGAAGATCGCGTCCAGTGCCCTTTCCCGAATTTTCTTTACGCCGCTGGTGGGAACAAAAAGGACATCGTTCGACTGCATGGCGATATCGATGGCCTGCCCGTTCATGATTTTTTTCAGATCCACAGGTATTTCGGCGCGGACCTCCGAGCCCGGGCTGTTGCGCAAAATCCGCGCTTCATTGCTGCGCGCGAGAGGGGTAGTTCCCTCCGCCATGGCCAGGGCCTGCAGCACGGACACGCCCTTGCGCTCACCCAGCACGAACCCGCCGGATTTGCGAACGTCGCCCAGAACATAGATCATCTCCGCCACCGGGATGGTAAGCACGTCGTTGGGCATCACGGCAATGTTGTCCGCCGGATTCTTCGCTTCGAGCAGGCCTTTCAGCCCGACCTCGCCAACGCTGTAGAGGCCGTCCGGGGTGACGCTGGAACCCGGAAGCGGCACCTGGCCCCACTCCATGTGGCGGGTAATCCGAACGCTGTAACCCGCATCGGGCTTCAACCCTCCCGCCGTGGCCAGAACTTCCACCAGGGTCTTGTGCCCCTGCAGTTGGTGAACGCCCGGCAGATTGACGGCGCCCAGCACGGAAACCGGCTGGCTGCGCATTTCATTCACAAAGACCGCAACCTGTGGATTTTTGATAAAGGCCGTGAAGCGGGTCACCAGAAGGGTCTGCAACTCGTGGACCGTGAGCCCGGCGGCATGCACCGCGCCGATCATCGGGACATCAATGGAGCCCTTCTCGTCGATGCGAAACGGCTTGTCCGGAATTTCGTCGGCCTCCACAACGCGGAGAGTCACCTGGTCGCCCTGCCCCAGCACGTACGAGGACATGGTCGCGGGAACCTGGCCGTACAGGCACGTCAGGAACAGCAATACTCCGACTACCGCGCCGAGGAACCTCGACCGGACAGACATCCCGGAACCTGAAAACGTCTGCGACTTCACACAAGTGGGGGCCATAGACCGCTGATACCGTATTTGTCTTAGTATACGTTTCATTTATGCGACGTTATAATTTTGCGACGCAAATTCGTACCGGTACGATAGCGTAAACAAAGAAGGCATGCTTCGCGCGCACGGCTGCAACAATCCGGGAAGAACCAACACTCCACTCGTGCGGGGGGCGGATTCATGATTGCGGTCGCTCGTCGAATGCCTTCCATTCTGGGGCTTTTGCTGGGCTTCGCGGCGTTCGAAGCCGGACATCTGGAGGCTCCGCAGGAACTGGCCAACGAAGGTTACCGCAAAATGTGGCAGGGCGACGCATCGGCCGCGGAGTGGTTCCGGCGTGCCGCGGAGGCCGATCCGGCGATGCCCTACCGTTGGTCGGATCTTGCCGTGGCGTTGAGCAATTCCGGCGATACGAAGCAACGGGAACTGGCGCGTTACTGCTTCGGGAAGTCGCTCGAACTCGGTCCGGCCTCGCCTCAACTGACCTTTCGCGCGGCGAGCTTCCACTTTGAAAATGGGGAGGCCCCGCCCGGGCTGGAACTCGGCTCCAGGGTTCTGGCGGAAACATCGGAGTTCGACGAGATGGTTTTCAGTGCGTATCGGCAGTTCGGGGGCGGTCAGGAACAGATCCGGCGGCTTGGAATCAGAGCCAACCGGCGGGCGGCGGAGAGCTACTTCCGCTATCTGGCCGGCCGGGGCGACCGGGCGGAGGCCTCGGAAATGTGGCGCTGGCTGGAAACCGCGAAGAACGCCACCGTACCCCAGGCGCGCTTCTGGGCGGACTGGCTGCTGCGGCACGACGCCCCGGCAGCCGCGTCGGAGGTCTGGCAGCGGCACCTGGCGGCTGGCTACCAGCCAGGGAACCGCGTTTTCGAGGGCGGCTTTGAAGGCTGGTCCGGCGGCGAAGCCGGGCAGGAGGCCCGGAGCTTCGACTGGCAGACCTCGGAATTTCCGGGCGTCCACATCTCCCGGGACCTCAAAACCGCACATACCGGCGCGGCCTCCCTTCGCCTCGATTTCACTCAGGCGGAGAATGTCGATTTCCATCACGTGGGTCAGCGGCTCTGGCTGAACCCGGGCCGCTACCGCCTGACCGCGTGGGTCCGAACCGACCGCTTCAGCACCGACGAAGGGCTGCGACTGCGGGTGGAGGACGGCGGCCTGAGACGGGATACCGAGTCGCTGACCGGCACGAACGACTGGACGCCCGTGGCAGCCGCGTTCACCGTGAGCGCCCCGGCGCATATGGTCTGGCTCCGCCTGCATCGCGCGCCGTCCTGGAACTTCGAAAATCGACCGCGCGGTACGGTCTGGGTCGATGATGTGGTACTGCGGGAGCTTCCCTGATGGACCGTTTCGCGGTTACCATGAGGGTTATGAATTCCCGGCGGCGTCTGATTTCGGCTGGCCTCACGATAGCGCTGTCCGCTTTGGCTCAATCGCCGAAGGTGGATCTCGCGGGCAGCATCTCCAGCATCGCGCCCGTAACCATCGACGGGACGAAGATGAATCCGGCGGCTGCGCCCGTATTCCCGGTTCAGAAGAACAGCACCGTGGTGATCAGTTCCGCCCCCGCCCTGCTCACCACGCCCGAAAAGAATCGGCTGACCTTCGAGCACGATTCGCGTTTCCGGCTGGGCTCGGAAGCCGGCAGTCAGACGTATGTCTTCCTCGAAAGCGGCGCGGCGGGCTTTGAAGCGTTCGGCGGACGGGTGAGTATCTGCGCGGCCGGGAGGCTGTTTGTGCCCCCGACTCCTTCGAAAGGCTATGTGCGGCTGACGCCAAAGAACAACGCAGTGACCCGGTTCATCGAAAAGGGAGCTTTTCTGGAAGACGGACGGCGCGCCTGCAATGAGAAAGGAATCCTGAGCGCGCTGCCCGGCGTGGCTGCCGGCGGCGTGGGGGCAGGCGCGGTCGCGGCAGGCAGCGCGGCGGGCGGCGTCATTTCCGGGACTGCGGCGGGAACAGCGGCCGGCCTGGGCACTTTCGGCGTTTCCGCGATTGCCGCGGGTGGCGCGGCGGCCGGAGTTGCCACCGTATCCAGCTTTGCCGCGGCCGGGAGTATCCGGAACTGCACAGACCCCGCCGGATGCAACTTCAACCCCGTCCCGGTGAGCGCAAGTTCGCCGCAGTAAGCGCTAGGAATTCTTGCGGTTGAAACGGCACTGCGCCTGGGTGGTATTGATCTTGCCACAGGAAAGCGCCATGGTTTCAAACGCGCGCTCGAAGACAAACGCGGGCTTCACGTAAGGCTTTTTCGCTTCCTTTTTCGGCTCGTGCGCTGTTTCTGTCTTGTCCTGTCCCATTTGCCTCATTGTAAGGCCGCCTGCGTCAGCTTCACGGCGCAGTTGGCCGTCGCCTGCGTTCCGGTCGTGTATTTCGAGCAGGACTGGGTGCTCTTCGTGACGAAGTAAATATTGGTCTGGCTGGCATTGCCGCTCGCCCCGTTACTCACGTTATCGATCACCAGGCCGGTGGTGCCGCCGTTTTCGGCAACCGCGTTGGTGATTGCCGTGGGGAAGGTGGAAGTGATATCGAAGCGCTTCACGCAGCCGCCCGTAATGGTGGCGGAGCAGCGGGTCGCGACGCTGAGGTACAACTCGTCCTTCGCCAGTGACTGGTTAAAGACCTCCGTCAGCGCGGAGCATCCGGTGGTGGCGGTAGCGAGCGCCAGGGGCCCCTTCGCGGCGGTGCCGGTGTTCATCAGGGTGCCCGTGAATGAGATGCCGTAAAGCTGAGGGATGTTTCCGGCGAGAGTGCCGCAGACGTAGAGCATCCCGGTCGCGGGGCTGTTGAAGTAGCTGTTACTGAAAGCGCCCGCGAAGGCGTTCTGGGTGCCCGCCGGGCCGACGGTGGCTACTCGCGACGTACTCAGCTTCGTATCGGTCTGTACCACGGAGGAGTTCGTTCCGGTGGGAGAACTGTTCGAGAAGACGAAGACCGTGCCGCTGGCCGAATCGACGACAGGCGTTTCCACAATCGCCTTGCCATTGGAGACGTTCAGCGTAGGCGTCCCGAGGCAGGGTGCCGAACCCGTAGCGCAGGCGCCGTTTGAGGTGGCGGCCGTCCGGATGTAGTACAGCTTGCCTGTCTTATCGGCGACGAAGAGATTTTTCGAGACCGAGTCATACACCGGAGCGGTCATAGTGCCGCTGCCCGCGACAGTAATGGTGAACCGGATCGCTGGCTGACCACCGCCGAAGACCGGGGAGATGGCCACGATCTTGCCGCCATCGTTGGAGACATAGGCGGTGTCCGTGGCATAGTCGATGTACGGCGCGGAAAGAGTGGCCGCGCCCGTGTTGTAAATCAGGCTGTACTCGCAGGGCGCCACCGCGCCGTTGGTGGCGCAGTTGACCATTTTTGCGGTATTGACCGGGGAACCCACCGTCGCGGCAACATCGCCCGCCCGCCATTTCACCACGTGGAACTGGGCGGACGAGGCGTTTTCGATGAACGCGATCTGCTTGCCATCGAGCGAGAGCGCGGGGGAAGACACCAGCGAACCCGCGTTTTGGGAAGCGTTGTAGGTGAACAGGGCAACGGGCAGCGTACCGGGGCAGACACCGGTTCCGCTGTTATCCACATACAGGTTTTTGAAGGCTACCAGGTTGGCTTTGGTTGTAGTGCCGGTGGGCAGAGTGAAAACCACAAAATCGTTGGTGCAGTCCGGCGTCGGGTTGGCGGCATTAAACGAATACTTGGCGGGGTAGTTTCCGGCCGCGCCATAGGTGAGGGCAGAGGTACCAAGGGATTCACCCCAGTCGACCTTGGCTCCGGCGCCCTGCGTCTTGCCGCTGTCGCCTTCGTGACCATCATCGTCCGCGTCGTCATGACCACCGCCGCCGTTGCCGGAATTGCCGCCACCCTGGTCATCCCGCGCGCGGAGCGGGGGCCCGGCGGGCGCGTTGAACAGGGGCATCGACTTCCGGTACTGGCTGTGCCACCAGCGGGGATCACTCTGGAGCGCGGACTGCGTTTCGAAGCTCCCCGACTGGGCAAACACGGTGTGGCGGTGCGACCAGTCATAAGGAACACCCACGCGGCCTCCCGCTTCCTGAGCGCTGGCACTGCCGCAAAGCGAAGTCAGTAACGCAAACAGCACCAGCAGCGGCAAACGAAGCATCTTTGTATTCTCGCGCAGGTGGCCGGTGGAAGTGTGTGGTTCGCGTACTGGAACCCTGACGCCGCACTGTTTCAAGGCCAGCCGAAACCAACGCCAGGGAAAGTACACAAAGTAAAGATGACGCGGAAGGCGGAGAGTCTCCCAGTCCGGCGGCGCGGGAACGAGGGCGAGGTACAGCTGATGTCGGAAAGAACCGCGGGCGGGTGGGGTCGGTTCGCCGTGAAGCAGACGGACATCCACCTCCCATTTGAGAGACGACCACTCGTGCTTGCCGCCGTGGAGGAGAAGAAAGGCCAGAGTATCCGCCGGGCTGAGAGTCCACGCCCTGGCGCCGTGGAGGTCGAAGGGAACGGCGCGGTCGCGGAAGCCGGGCGGTACGTTCGAGGGGAAACCGCGCGGCAGAAGCTCCCAATGAAGGTCGATGTCGATGCCGGTGGTGGGGTTGTGGAGCGTGAGTTCGGTGTACCAGGGCAGAAAGGCATCCTGGGCGCGGCGATAGGCCTCGGCGCCGGGCTCCTGGTATCCGGCCAGCGCGAGGAGAGCCCGTGCGCGGGGCAACTCAGACGCCTCCACCAGCAGATCCAGATCGCCCGTGGCGCGCAGCGCGGGGTCGGCATAAAGAGTTCCGGCGAGCGCAAGGCCCTTCAGCACAAGGGGTCTGATGCCGGCCTCTTCCAGTACGCCCAGAATGCGGCGCAGTTCGGTGGTGAGGACAAGACAGCGTTTCGCATTGGCGCGGTACTCGTTGTGGAGCGCAAGCAACACCGGGGACGGGACCAGCGGGCGGATTTGGCGCAGGAAACCGGCCAGCAGCGGTGCGACTTCCTGTTCCAGCGCCAGAGCCGTGAACACCTCCCAGGCCCCAACCTGCCCGGCGAGGGCCGGCAGGAGATCCGGGTCCCCCGTATGGCAGAAGCACCGGAGGCACTCCCGCAGCAGCGCCGCTTCGGGACCGGATTGCGATTCAGCAACAGACGGCATGGAAAGCCCACTATACAATCAGGAAGCATGCTGCAGCTGGCGCTGGAAAGTCTGGCGATGTCGGGACACCTTCGCCTGCGGGTCAACGGAACCAGCATGGTGCCGTTCCTTTACCCAGGCAGCCTGGTGCGAATCCGCAGGAGTTCCCTGGAGCGCATTGCGGCAGGTGATGTGGTCCTGGTTCGGTGCGAGTCCGGGGTGCAACTGCATCGTGTCCGGTCCGTGACAGCCGGCCTGGTGGTGACCCGGGGTGACGGCCTGGATCAGGATGACCCGCCGCGCAACGCCGCCGACGTGCTCGGCTTGCTGGAAGAAATTGAGGAGACGCCCGGCCTGCTGCGCCGCCTGCATATCCGCTGGCAGTTGCGGAACGCGGCATGATTGTCACGATTGGCGGCCTGGCCGTGCGAATCGCAACAGACGATCCGGTCTTCCTCGGGATTCTCCGGCAACAGTATGCCGCATTCACCGGCGCGGAAACGGACGGCGCACCCATTGTGCTGGAGGTGGAACTGACTCCGCCTCTGCTCCAGTCTCCCGATGAAGACCTGGCCGTGCGGTTCGATGGCGAGGCGTGGGAAATGCGGCGCGGCGATTTCATGGCCCGGTACGATCCGAAGACGCGGCGCGGACAGGTGCGGCAAAGCGCCAACAGGCACAGCATCGATTCCGTGATCCGGATCATCCACTCGCTTGAACTGGCCCGCGCCGGGAGCGGCTTTCTGCTGCATGCGGCAAGCGCGGTACGCAACGGGAAGGCCTTCGTGTTCTCCGGAGTTTCCGGCGCGGGCAAAACCACCCTTTCCCGGCTCGCCCCGCCCGACGTCTGCCTGCTCACCGACGAAGTATCCTACGTGCGGAAAGGTGACGGCGGGCCCGACTGTGGGCGAAAAAGTGGCTATCAGGCCTTCGGCACCCCGTTTGCCGGCGAACTCGGCAAGGCGGGGGAGAACATCCATGCGCCGCTGGGCGCGCTATACTTCCTGGAACAGGCGTCCGGGAACCGGATTGGGCAACTGGGCCGCGCGGAGGCGCTGCGAATGCTGCTGCGCAACATTCTGTTCTTCGCGCAGGATCCGAAACTGGTGGAACAGGTATTTGCCATTGCGGAAGACTTCATCGAAACAGTGCCGGTGTGCCGTTTGTCTTTCCGGCCGGAGGCGCTGGTTTGGGAGCTGATCAGGTGAGCGAACTCTATCCGCTGCGGGCGGCAAACGTCGCGGCGCGCGTCTTCGACGGCGAGGTAATCGTCATGAATCCGGCGGATTCGTCCCTCTTCAACCTGAACGAAACCGGCACCGCCATCTGGCAGGCGGCCGATGGCACAACGTCGCTGCGCGAAATCGTGGAACGCGAAATCTGCGGCGTGAGCGAAATTGACTCAGACACCGCGCTGGCCGACGCGGAGGAATTCGCGCGGGCGCTGGCCGGGCATGGAATCCTGCTGCTTCGAACGGAACCGGCATGAGCGGCCTGATGGGAAAGCTCAACCAGCGGGCGGCCGAACGCGGCATCCCGCTGAGCGTGCATATCGATCTCACCTGGGCCTGCAACGAACGCTGCGTCCACTGCTATCTCGATCATGACGATCACAGCGAACTCAGTCTTGCGGAACTGCGCGACCTGCTGGATCAGATGGCGGCCGCGGGCGTGTTTTTCCTGACCCTCAGCGGCGGCGAGATCTTTCTGCGCCGCGACCTTGAACAGATTGTCCGCCACGCCCGTCTGCGCGGTTTCGACATCAAACTGAAGACGAACGGGATGTTGGCCGGCGCGAAGGAAATAGCGTGGATTCGCGAACTGGGCGTCCATCAGGTGCAGATCAGCATCTATTCGCACCGCCCCGAAGCGCATGACGCCATTACGAAGGTGCGCGGGTCGCTCCACCGCTCCCTGCGCGCGATTCGCCTGCTGCGCGACAACGGCGTGCATGTCGTGATCGCCTGCGTGCTGATGAAATCGAATGCCACCGATTTCGATGGCGTGCAGAGTCTGGCGCGCGAACTCGACGCGGAGTTCACCATCGACCCCACCATCACGCCGCATTGGAACGGGGATCGCTCCCCGCTGAGCCTGAACATCAGCCGCGATGAGCTTTCCCAGGTGTATTCAAAAGAGTCTCTGGTGGGCGATGTGGCGGCGTTTCGCGCGCTGCCCGGGCCGGTGGATGACGCTACGCTCGACGGTACGCCCTGCAGCGCCGGCCACACCTCCTGCTACATCTCGCCGCACGGGAATCTCTACCCCTGCGTGCAGTTCCCCCTGCCTTGCGGCAACGTGCGGGAGCAGGCGTTTACCCGGATCTGGCGCGACTCAGAAAAACTCAGGGAAGTGCGCGCCATCCGCGCTCGCGACCTGCCTGTCTGCTCCGGTTGCGGGCACGTGGGCAGTTGTTCGCGATGCCCGGGCCTCGCCTATATGGAAGGCAGCATGTACGGGCCCTCCGGCGCGGATTGTGAAAAGGCCTTCGTCAGAACGGGCCTCCCGACGGCGAACATGCTGCGCCGGAGCGGCCTGGTCCAGATCTCTCTCTAGCCTTTGGGGGGCATGGAATCCGCAGCCAGGATTTCGACCGCATTGCCCGAAGGGTCGCTCACGTAACAGGAACGCGTACCATCGCGATGCGTCTTCAGCGCGCCGTACTTTTCGGCCTCGGGGCTCACGAAGCCGAGATGCGCGGGATGCTGCTCCGGAATTACCAGGGCGACGTCGATATTACCAAAGCCCAGCAGCGCCCAGGTGGCGTCCTGATACTTCACGCGGCATTGAAACGTGCGCGTGTACCATTCGACGGATGTGGCTATGTCCTGAACGGGAATGGCGACGTGATCGAGCTGATCGAGAAGCATGCCTCTATTATCGGCCCGCTACCGGCCAAAGATGATCTTCTCCGCCGAAAGCAGCTTTGTCGCCAGCCCGAGGAACAACCCAACCATCGCCACCGAAGCCGCCGCGGACACGATCATACCCACCATCGAGGGCGGCTTCCCGGCCAGAATATCCATGGATGCCGCATACTGTCCCAGAATCGGAATCGGGTGCAGCCACGGCTGGTTGTTGATGGGATAGAAACTCGACAGAACACCCGGAATCGTGACGGCAAACACCAGAAAGCCCATGTAGCTCTGCGCTTCTTTGAAGGACTTCGCAAAGCACGCGAGGTACATCTGAATCGCCGGCGCCATCATCGCAATCGGCGCAATCGTCAGCACGAGGAGAAGAATTTCATGCTGCCCCAGGTGATAGCGCACCCCCAGATCTTCCAGCGGCAGACTCGAAAGAACTTTCGCCGTGATGACCAGCGTAATCACCATGCCGGCCAGCGCGGCGAGCGTTGCGGCCAGCCATTTGCCGGTCACCAGTTGCCAGCGCGGCACCGGATTGAGCAGCAACGGTTCCAGCGAACCGCGTTCCCGCTCACCCGCCGTGGAATCGGTGGCAATCTGCATACCGGTGGAAAACGCAGCCAGTATCAGGAACATCGGAATGATGTTGAAGATGGTCGCGGCGCGCTGGGCGGCGTTGGAAACTTCCACCTCTTCCAGCTTGAGAGCGCTGGCGATAGACGGGCTCACGCCCCGGGCGATCAGCCGCAAACCCGCAATCTCCGAATTAAACCGGTTCAGCAGAGAACGAATGCGCCGCACCTTCGCGCGCGTGTTCTGGCGCGTGGAATCGGAATACAACTGCACAGGCGCGGGGCGGGTATCGCGGAACTTTTCGGCGAAGTCTTTCTCCACAACCACCACGAAGTCCGATTTACGGTCGCGCACCGCGGCTTCCGGGTCGGCCGGACCTGTCACCACTTCCACGCCGGGCTGCTGTTTCAGCCAGTTGATCAGGAGCGGGGAGTACTGCGCGCCGACCACCGGCACTTTGATTTCATGCGCGGCCTTCTCCTGGCCCGCAATCTGGTTCAGCATGAAGCCGATCAGCAACGGCCCGACGAGCGTGCTGAAGACGAGGGCGTACATGGCGCGGCGATCACGGGAACTATCGGTCAGTTCTTTTTGGGCAATAATGCGAATGGCCGACAGATTCATACGGATTCCCCCCTCTTCATTCGGCTTCGCCCTGCGGGCCCGCCAGCACAACAAACGCGTCTTCGAGCGTCGTCTTGCCGGAGAGTTCAATCAGTTCCCCGGCGGAGCCTTCCGCCACCACACGCCCCCGGGCTATCACCACAATGCGATCGCACAGCGCCGAGACTTCCTGCATCACGTGGCTCGAAAACACCACGCAGCGGTTTTCGGATTTCAGGTGCCGGATCACCTCGCGCACAGCGCGCGTGCTCATCACGTCCAGACCGTTGGTCGGCTCATCCAGAAGAATATTCTGCGGGTTGTGGACCAGGGCTCTGGCGAGGGCAACCTTCGTGCGTTCGCCATGCGAGAAGCCACCCGCGCGGCGGTCCGCGATGGACTTCAGATCGATGATCTCGATCAGCTTCTCCATGCGCTTCTCCAGTTCGTCGGCGGGCACGCCCTGCAACTGACCGAAATAGCGTATATGCTCCCGCGAGGTGAGGCGCGGATAGAGACCGGACATGTCCGACAGCACGCCGAGCTTCCGCTGCGCCCCCACGGGGTCCGCCACCACATCGCAATCATCCACGCGGATCGTCCCGCTGTCCGGCCGCATCAGGCCGTAGACCATGCGCAGCGAGGTGGTCTTCCCCGCCCCGTTGGGCCCCAGCAACCCGGTAACAACGCCATCGGGAGCCGTAAAGGAAACTCCGTTCACGGCATACACGGTTCCGAAGGATTTCCGGAGATTTTCGGCCTGAATCATTTCATTTGCTCCGGCATTATTTCGCTCCGGCCATGGGATCGGGTCCGGCGGGCCCCAGGAAGAACGGAGGCCGCTGCACTTTGTTCACGCAGCTGGTATCCAGTTTCTGCGCGCTGCCATCGTTGAGGAACTGCACCATCAGCTTCATGGTGCAACCGGAAGCCCATGCCCCGTGCCCGGTGCCGGGCACCACCACGTGCCTCGAATTCTTCCATTGGGAGGCAATCTGTTGTCCCCAGACGGGCGGCGTAACGGGGTCGAGTTCGCCCGAAAGAATCAGCGCCGGAAGGTCGGACGGAGTGTTCTGGTAATACGCGGGATCCATCGGTTCCCGTGGCCACGTTTCACAGGGCTTGATGCGCGCCTCGGCCATCTCCGGTCCGAGGAACGTGCCGGCGGTTTCCTTCGCGATCTGGCCCGGTTCAATGCGCGGCGCGTCTTCCGCGCAGACCACGGAGAAATGCATGCCCTGTGCCAGTCCGGAAGCGGTGGGATCGAAGGCGGCCCCCAAAGCGAAGAATGGCGCGTAGTTGCCCTTTTCGGCCTGCTCAATCAGCAGTGGCACCAGCGAAGCCGTGACGGGTGAATAGAGCGACGAGAACAGCACGCCGGACAGCGTGAGCCGCCGGACATCCAGATCTTTTTCCTCGCCCGTGCGGGGATGTACGTAGCGGGTGTGCTGCGGGTGCGCGGTCAGCTTTTCCAGCAGCGTGGTGAGCCGGATTTTGAGGTTCGGGAAGCGCTTGTTGCAGCCTTCATCTTTTTCACAGTCCCGCATCAGCAGATCCAGCGCACGCTGGCTGTCGCGCGCCATGTAGAGGGGCAGCCGCATGTCTGTCGGCGCGACGCCGTCAATAATCACGGCGCGCGTGTGGTCCGCGTGACGGCGGGCATAGACCAGCGCGGCGCGGGTGCCGTAAGAACCGCCATAGATGTCGATTTTGGCGTAGCCAAGATACTGGCGGACGTCGTCCAGATCGTCCATCGCAATCGGCGTGGTGTATTTCGAAAGGTCGGCCCTGCTTTTCAGCTTTTCTGCACAGGCCTGCAGCCGGCGGACCATCTGCGCGGCGGAGTCGCCGGCGTCGTCGTCCTCATCATCGGCGGCGGATTTTCCATCGGGTTTGCAATCGAGAGGGTTGGATTTGCCGGTGCCGCGCTGGTCCACCAGCACAATGTCGCGATCCGTCTCCACCTGGCGGAAGGGGTCCTGCAGATCTTTGGCAAGCTCCGCCGCGCCCTGCCCCGGCCCTCCGGCCAGAAAGAACAGCGGATCCGGCGCGGGATTCTGTTTGAGCGCCGGCAACAGGATGATGCGCAAAGGAATCCTGCGTCCGGTTTTGGCGGCGCGGTCTTCAAAAACGTCAAGCGTGCCGCAATAGGCGTCGCCGAGGCCGTCGGCGGCCTTGCAAGGCTTGAGACGATCAATGGCGGAGATCTTCTGCGACCCCGCGCAGCCGGCGAGGAACAGCGCGCAGGCGAGTACACAACCGCTGAGGATTTGCCGGACCGGGTTTGCTGTCATGGAAGTTCGCAAAAGGCCTTTACAAGAGATCCCTTTTTCACAGATCAGTGTAGCGTGCAGCCTCCCTCCGGCACGGCTAAATCTCTACGCTGACCGGCCGCGTCAGATCCTGCCCGGGGAAGGTGCGCGCCAGGAGGCTCGCCACCTGTGCGGCTGTTCCGGCGTCGATATTCCCACCAGGGTGACGAACGCGCCCGCTCGTCATCAGCCCCCGCAGGCGCAGGATCTCCTT
>CAIUOG010000150.1 GCA_903900705.1 uncultured Acidobacteriia bacterium | reverse complement strand
GCCCTTCCGCAACGACGCGGGGTCGGACGCGAACGTGTACGCGGCCGGGTATTCGCGCGCGAACTGCGCCACCAGCGTCGCCAGTTCCGCGTTCGCCTGCTCCGTCGTCACCCCCGCCCGCAGTCGCCCGATCAGCGGCACGCCCCGGTACTTCCTTGAAGGGTCCGGCGCGCGCGGAAACCAGATGTCGATCTGCTCTTCATCCACCACCGGAGCGAGGAACAGCCGGAAACCCGGCGCGAGCACTCCCGCAATCCGCAGGTCCTGACCATTCACCCGCAGCGACTGCCCCAGCACCCTCTCGTCCGCCCCAAAACGGCGATGCCACAGGGCGTCGCTGATCATCACGGCGTCCAGGTTGCGGGAGTCCGGCGTGCGCCCCAGCGCCGGTCGCGCGCCCAGCAGCGGCAGCAGGTCGTCCGATACGCCGGCCGCCCGCACATGTTCGGTTTCGCCGCCGCGTTCCAGCCCCGCGTCCATCGCCTCAATGGTGGCGATCCGCGCAAAAGAAACACTGCGCGCTTTCAAATCCAGCAGTTCGCCTGGCGAAGCGCCCGTGTCATGCACGTTCCGCGCGTCCACCTGGATCAGCACCATCCGGTCCGGCTCCGGATACGGCAGCGGCAGCCACAGCACCGCTCGCAGCAGGCTGAACATGGTGATGCTCGCACCCAGACCGACCGACAGCGTGGCAATCACCACCAGCGTGAAACCGGGCGCGCGCAGCAGCGCCCGCAGCGCGTGCCGGAAGTCCTGAAAGACGGAGGTCACAGCCGCAAGAATAGCAGGCGAAAGAAAAATCAGGGGGAGCGAAATCAGGAAGGATCAACCAGCCAGACGACTGTGCGCGCGACCACGGCGCTCTCCCCCGAGATATGCCGATGAAGTCGCGCGCCAGCCAATCCGTCTGACCCTGTTGTAACGTGGAAAGAGGCCTCCGCGCCAGCGCGAAATGATGCTTCCGGGCTCATTTCAACAGCTTTTATCTCTCGTGAAAACAAAGAGTTACAGCTGCCTGCCGTGGGAAGCCTGTGGAAGGTTTGTGGAAAAAACAGGAGACGTATGAATTGTTCCGGCATCGATGTGGAAACCGGCGAACGGATCGCCGTGGAGTTTGATCAGACCATTCGTTCCATTCAGGTGCGGGAAGAAACGCCCGACATCGCGGACGACGCCATCTGGATCGCGCCCGGCTTTATCGATATCCAGGTCAACGGCTTCGCCGGCTACGATTTCAACGATCCCGAAGTCACCCTCGGACAGGTCGCCACCGCGCTCAACATGATCGTCACCACCGGCGTCACGCGCTGCCTGCCCACCGTCATCACCGGCAGTCCGCACGGCATGCTCGCCTGCCTCACCACCCTGCGCCGCGCGCAACGGGAACTCCCGAACGCGAAGGCCATCGCCGGTTTTCACGTGGAGGGCCCGTATATCGGCGCGGAAGACGGCCCGCGTGGCGCGCACCCCCTGCAGTGGGTCCGCAAGCCCGATCTTGCCGAATACCATCGCTGGCAGGAAGTGACCGATCACAACGTCCGCCTCGTTACCCTCTCGCCGCATTTTGAAGAAGCGCCCGACTTCATCCGCGCCGTCGTGGCGGACGGCTGCGCCATCTCCATCGGCCACACCGGCGCAACCGCGGAGCAAATTCAGGCCGCTGTCGACGCCGGCGCGACCCTTTCCACCCACCTCGGCAACGGCGCGCACAAAATCATGCTGCGGCACCCCAATTACCTCTGGGAGCAGTTAGCGGAAGACCGCCTCAGCGCCAGCTTCATCGTCGATGGCATCCACATCGGCCGCGCCTTCCTGCGCACCGCCCTGCGCGCCAAAACCGTCGAACGCTCCGTCCTCGTCACAGACGCCTCCGCCCCCGCCGGCACGCCCCCCGGCCACTACAAGCTCGGCGAACAGTATGCCGACCATCTCGAAGACGGCCGCGTCGTCCTCGCCGGCACCGACAAACTCGCCGGGTCGTCGCTCAAAATGAGCCAGGGCATCGCCAATCTCGTGCATCTCGGCGGACTCTCCCTGCGCGACGCCGTGCAGATGTCCACCGTCAATCCCGCCCGTATCGTGAATCTCGAAGGCCGCCAGGATGGCCTCAGCGTCGGCGAACGCGGCGACATCGTCCTCTTCCGCTTCCGCGACACCGTGGAGATCGTGGCCTCTTATGTGGACGGCCGGCAATTGACATAATCAAAGCGTGGACTTTGATTACACTCCGGAGCAAATACAGCTACGGCGTGCGGTTCGCGAATTCGCCACCGCGGAAATCGCTCCTCACGTCATGGAGTGGGACGAGAACCAGACGTTCCCGCTCGCGGTCATAAAGAAGCTCGGGCAACTCGGCTACATGGGCGCCATCTTCCCCGAAGAGTACGGGGGCGCGGGCCTGGGCTACGTCGAGTACTCCATCATCATCGAAGAACTCTCCCGTGTGGATGGCTCCGTCGGCATCATCCTCGCGGCCCATACCTCCCTCTGCTCGAATCACATCTATAAGGCCGGTTCGCCGGAGCAGAAACAGAAATACCTCACGAAACTCACCTCCGGCGAGTGGCTCGGCTGCTGGTCGCTCACCGAACCCGAAGCCGGGTCCGACGCCGCCGGTACCCGCACCACCGCCGTTCGCGATGGTGATGACTGGGTGCTCAACGGCTCCAAAACCTTCACCACCAACGCCCACTATGCCGATGTCTGCGTCGGCATGGCCATGACGGACCGCACCGCCGCCTCCCACGGCATTTCCGCCTTTATCCTCGAAAAAGGCACGCCCGGCTTCCGCCCCGGCAAGAAGGAAAACAAACTCGGGCTGCGCGCCAGTGACACCGGCGAAGTCATCTTCACCGATTGCCGTCTGCCCGCCTCCCAACTCGTCGGTCGCCAGGGTGAAGGCTTCGTCGATAGTCTCCGCATTCTCGATGGCGGCCGCGTCTCCATCGCCGCCCTTTCCATCGGCATGGCCCAGGGCGCTTACGACGCCGCGCTCAAATACGCCAAACTCCGGAAACAGTTCGGCCGCCCCATTTCCGAATTTCAGGCTATTCAGCACAAACTCGTCGATATGGCCATGAAGATCGACGCCGCGCGCCTGCTCACCTACCGCGCCGCGAAGATGATCGATGCCGGCAAGCGCGTCACCCGCGAGTCCGCCATGGCCAAACTCTTCGCCTCCGAAGCAGCCGTCTGGATCGCCAACGAAGCCGTGCAGATCCACGGTGGCTACGGCTTCATCAAGGATTATCCCGTCGAAAAGTTCTACCGCGACGTCAAGCTGTGCACCATCGGGGAAGGGACGAGCGAGATCCAGCGTCTGGTCATCGCGCGGCAGCTTTTGAAAGACTGATGACCACCCGCGAACTGGCCCGCCTGGCCACGGCGATTGAAAACGGCGCGCCCGTTCCCGCCGACCTGCCCGCCGGCACGGGCCTCACCATCGGCGTCACCGGCCCGCCCGGGGCGGGGAAGAGTTCCCTCGTCGACGCCATCACCGCCGAACTCCGCCGTCGCGGCAAAACCGTCGCCATTCTCGCGGTCGACCCCAGCAGTCGCTCCACCGGCGGAGCAATCCTCGGCGACCGCATCCGCATGCAGCGCCACCATGCCGATCCCGGCGTCTTCATTCGCTCCACCGCCACCCGCGGCGCATCCGGCGGTCTCGCCCGCACCAGCATTGCCCTCGCCCAGCTCTTCCGCAAAGCGGGTTTCGACTTCACCATTCTCGAAACCGTCGGCGTTGGCCAGGATGAAATCGACATCGCGGGCCATGCCGACGCCACCGTCGTCGTCCTCGTCCCCGGCATGGGGGACGACGTCCAGGCCATCAAGGCCGGCATCATGGAAATCGCCGATCTCTTCGTCATCAACAAGGCCGACCGCCCCGGCGTCGAACAGACGCAGCGCGAAATCGAGGCGATGCTCTCGCTGGGCCACACCCAGGTGCCTCTCTTCCGCACCGTTGCCATAGACGGCACGGGCGTTGCCGAACTGACAGATGCGCTGGAGGCGCGCGAACGCCGTCCGCAGACCGCGAAGCCGATCACCTGCGCGCTGGATCATCTCGGCATCGCCGTGCGTTCCATTGAGGACTCGCTGCCCTTCTACGCCGCCCAGCTGGGTCTCGAAATCGCCTCCCGGGAGACCGTGGAGCATGAGAAAGTGAAGCTCGCCATGCTGCCCGCCGGCCAAGCCCGCATCGAACTCCTCGAAGCCCTCAGCCCCGATTCCGGCATAGCGAAGTTCATTGAAAAACGCGGTCCGGGCCTGCACCACGTCGCGCTCAGAGTGCCGGACCTCAACGCCACCATCGCGCGTCTCGAAGCCGCCGGCGTCCGTCTGCTCGGCGCGCCGCAACAGGGCGCGGGCGGCCACACCTATGTGTTCGTTCATCCGGCTGCGTCCGGTGGCGTACTATGGGAACTTATCCAGTCATAAGGGGAGAAACAGTGCCTAAAATCGGCATCATCGGCGGGAGTGGTCTCTACTCCATGCCCGGTTTCAAAGCAGCAAACGAGGTCGCGATGGAGACGCCGTTCGGCGCGCCGTCGGACAACTATATCGTCGGTGAACTTGAAGGTCATGAGGTGGCGTTTCTGGCCCGCCACGGGCGCGGCCATCGCATCTCGCCTTCCGAACTCAACTTCCGCGCCAACATCTACGGCATGAAGAAGCTGGGCGTCGAACGCATCATTTCCCTCAGCGCCGTCGGCTCGCTCAAAGAGGAACACAAGCCGCTCGACTTCGTTATTCCCGATCAGTTTGTCGACCGCACCCGCGGTCGCATCTCCACCTTCTTCGGTGAAGGTCTGGTCGCCCACGTCAGCTTTGCCGACCCCGTCTGCGGCCAGCTCTCGCACACCGTCGAAGCCGCCTGCGCCACCGTCGGCGTCACCGGCAAGCGCGGCGGCGTTTACCTTTGCATGGAAGGTCCCATGTTCTCCACCAAGGCCGAATCGCACCTCTACCGCTCCTGGGGCATGGACGTCATCGGCATGACCAACCTGCAGGAAGCCAAGCTCGCCCGCGAAGCCGAAATCTGCTACGTCACCGTCGCCATGGTCACCGATTACGACTGCTGGCATGCCGATCACGAAGCCGTCGAAGTCACCGACATTATCCGCGTCCTGCACCAGAACGCCGCCAATGCCTGCAGCGTCGTCGCGGAAGTCGTCAAGACCATGCCCGCCGAACGCACCTGCAAGTGCGGCTCCTCCCTCCAGCACGCGCTCATCACGGATAAGTCGCTGGTGCCGGAACAGACGGTCAGGAAACTGGAAGCGATTGTCGGCAAGTACTTCGTGTAGCGAGCGCGCCCGCGCCGCGCTTGACCTCATCCGGGGCGGCGGCCTGCCGTCTCCGGAAGAGGTGCGCGCGCTCGGCGAGCAGTGCCCGCCCGAATTCTTCCGCATTCTCATCGAAGCGCTCTCGGATTCCTTTGAACCCGCGCTCGCCGCCGCCTACGAGCGCCTCATGTCGGTCTGGATCCCGCCCGCGCCCCTCGCCGTCCCCGTCATTCCGGCGCGCGTCGACACCGTCTACGTGCTCTCCCGCGTCACGCTCGGCTCGGATATCAAGATCACCAGCACCATCCTCGACGCCATCAGGACCCGCTTCCCGCAGGCGCGCATCGTCTTCGTGGGCGGCCGCAAATCCGCCGAACTCTTCGCCGAAGACCCTCGGATTGAACATCTCGAAGCGAACTATCCCCGCTCCGGGCCCGTCAGCGCGCGCCTGAATTTCGCCGCCGAACTCAAAGCCCGCCTCGCCGGTGAGCACCGCATCGTCGTCGACCCCGACTCCCGCTTCACCCAACTCGGCCTCCTTCCCGTCTGCGAACCCGAGCGCTTTTTCCACTTCCCCAGCCGCACCCTGGGCGGTGATTCCCCCGAAAATCTCTCCCGCCTCACCGTGCAGTGGCTACAGCAGACCTTCGGACTCACCGGCCGCGCTTTCCTCGCGCCGAAGCCCGTCGCTCTCTCCGGCGACCGGCCCGTCGCGACCGTCAGCCTCGGCGTCGGCGAGAACGAATCCAAGCGCGTCCCCGGCGATTTCGAAACACGGCTGATCCGCACTTTGGCCGAGCGTTACCAGACCGTCTGGGTGGACCGCGGCGCGGGCGGCG
>CAIUOG010000149.1 GCA_903900705.1 uncultured Acidobacteriia bacterium | reverse complement strand
TCGGGGCTTTCGCAACAAAACCAACTTCAAAACCGCCATCTACTTCCACTGCGGCGGCCTCGACCTTATGCCCGCTACCCACTAAAATGCCGGATGAGCCACCTTTAGACACACTTATACCCACTTATAAAGCTCCATTCAGCCAGGACGTAGTTTTTGAGGACTTTTTTAGGCTAGCGGGCTCAAATGAATATTGAATTACAGCTAGGTCACGAATTCTTGAATGCCCGTCCGAACGGATCCGGAAAGTATCCCGTATGGTGACGATTCCCGGACGCGCCTCCGGCCAGCTTCCGCCGGACGAACGCCGTAACGCGATCAACAACGAACTACAGACAATCGGCCCCCTGCGCGATTGCGACTGCCTTGCCCTGGACCGTAAAGGCCCCGGGGCGCTGGGTCTTTTTGAGCTGTTTCATGAAATCGCCGGATCGGCGGCGAAACGGCGTCAGCGACTGGATGTCGTTCGCCATATCAAGGGGCGCGATTCCGCGCATCCTGAAAATATATCCCCCGTCCGCTCATCAACTTACCGTCGCACCGCCCTCCTCAGCCCGCCCTCGCCATGCAATAACCATCTCGTGACCCACTCCCATCCATCTCTCCGCTCCGCCCGGACCGCCAACCCCACCTCCATCCCCTCTTTTGCCGAAAAAAGTAAAAACATTGCAGAACGAACCTGCCAGGCTGTTGATTCTAAACGCCGACCCGCCAAAACACCCCGGCAAACACCACCACTTCTCACACTTTCCCGCACCCCTTTGCGCCCGTGTTTACCCGTTTTTACCTGCTTTTTGCGCACCCAGGCATTACGCGCCCAAGCCCTTCCGGCTCTCCCCGCCCCAACCAGGGCGGCCCGCGCGCAAACCGGCGCCCCGGCGCGTAACGATACAATAACCTGCATCGCCACCACAGCCCACCCCCGATTCGTCCACGCGGCGGAACCGCTTCCGCCGGAACAGGGAATCCCGCTACGGTCCGCCGCCCGCGACTACCTGCCCGCGCTCACCGGACTCCGTTTCCTGCTCGCGCTCTGGGTGATTCTTCATCACATCGCCGGCAAGGGCATGATGCTCGAAGCCTGGGCCAATTCCCTGCCCCCCGCCGCCAAAAGTCTCGTCCTCGGGGGCTATCTCGCCGTCCAGACATTCTTCATCCTTTCCGGCTTCGTGCTGGCCAGAAGTTACGCGGGCTCCACCTGGTCCTCCAAAGACCTGAAAAGCTACTTCGCCGCCCGGTTCGCCCGCATCTACCCGGTCTACGCCCTCAGCCTGCTGGTCGTTTCGCCCTTTATCTTCGATTCCCTGATGCGCCCCACGCGCACCCTCGCGCACAAAACCGGCCTGCTGCTCACCTATGCCTTTGTGCTCCAGGGCTGGTTTGGCAATCTGGGCGTCGGCTGGAACACCCCGGCGTGGACACTCTCCTGTGAATTCTTCTTCTACCTCTTCTTCCCGCTGCTCTTCCTCGGGCTCCGGAAGGCGGGGAAGCCGGTCTTATACGGAGTGCTGGCCTTGGGGCTCGCGCTGCCCACCATCCTCGCCCACGCCGGCATGCCCTTTACCTGGAAACCCATCATCCACTCGGCAGACTTCGCTTCTGGTATCGCCGCCGCCAGACTTTTTGAACTCGGCGGCTGGAAGTTTCTGCGCAGCCGGGCTTCCCTGCTCTACATCCCGGCGCTCATTCTGGGCGCGCTGCTCATCATTGACCCCTCGGTCATGTATGTCGCGAACTACCGCGGCTGGGGAGGCGATCTGAATACGGGCCTGCGGCCGCTCAACGTCATCGCCCTGCTGGGTTTGGCCCTCGGTTCCGGCTATGGGGCCCGGCTGCTGGCAAGCCGGTGGTGCGAATACCTGGGCAGAGCCAGTTACTCCATGTACATCCTGCACGTGCCTGTGCTCTGGTGGTACAGCAAGATGGCCATGCGCCAAACGGTAATGCCGCGGACGGTGGCCGCGGCATTCTATTTCGCTGTCGTGATCCTCGTCTCCATCCTCGCGTTTGAGCTGGTGGAGAAGCCGGCGAACACCTGGCTCCGCCGGAACGTGAAACGCCGCCTGGCCTGACGATCAGGCCGCGGCGTGCTCCTTGTGGTGGAAGCGGACGCTCACCAGCTTGGACACGCCGGCCTCCTGCATGGTGACGCCGTACATCGCCTGTGCCGATTCCATCGTCTTCTTCGAGTGCGTAATGAAGATGAACTGGGTATCGACGGCCATTTCCGCCAGCAGGCGCGTCAGACGACCGATGTTGGCCTCGTCCAGCGGCGCATCCACTTCGTCCAGCACGCAGAACGGGCTGGGCTGGTACTTGAAGATCGCCATCAGCAGGCTGAGGGCGGTCAGGGCCTTTTCGCCGCCGGAGAGCAGCAGAACGTTCTGCAGCTTCTTGCCCGGGGGCGAGGCGATGATGTCGATGCCGCTCTCATTCACGTTCGTTTCGTCGGTGAGCCGCATCTCGCCCGTGCCGCCGCCGAACAGCGTCTGGAAGCACTGTTTGAAGTTTTCGTTGATAATCTTGAACGCCTCGGAGAACCGGGTCTTCGAGAACTCGTCGATTTCGTGGATGGCCTTTTCGGTGTCGCGGATCGAATCGAGCAGGTCCTGGCGCTGGGCGCTCAGGAAGTCGAAACGCTGCTGGGCCTCCACGAACTCCTCATAGGCCGTGGGGTTCACGGCGCCCAGGCTTTCGATCTTCGCCTTCGTCTCCTGATACTGCTGTTCCACAGCCATCAGGACGTCGATCGCGGTGTCTTCCGGGGTTTCCAGTTCCGTGACGGAAACGCCCAGTTCCTTGCGGCTCGTTTCGTCGAGGAACTGGAGTTCAGACTGGCGGCGCGTGAGGTCGATTTCGATCTCGGACCGGTTGTTGTGGCCCGCTTCGATGCGGATGCGGAGGACGCGCAGAACCTCGTCGGCGGCGGCGAGGGAATCGCGATAGCCCGCCTCCTGCTGCGCCATTTCGAGTACGGCGCGTTCGGCCAGGGCGATCTGTTCGGTGAGGCCGGTCAGTTTCTGATCGAGCCCGATGTTCTCCTGCAGAATGCGGGCGCGGTTTTCACCCCAGCGCTGCACCTCCGAAGTGATCTGCTGGCGGCGGTTTGACATCTCGCGGAAGAGATTTTCGAGGCGCTGCAGGGCGGCCCGCTCGCCGCGGTTGCGCTCTTCGAGTCCGGCCAGCCTGGCGCGGAGAACGGCGTGTTCCTCGCCCATGCCCTGGGCTTCGGTCTGCGCGATTTCGAGTTGTTCGCGAAGCGCTTCGAGCGCTTCTTCGCGGTCTTTGCGTTCGGCGTCCTTCTGTTCCACCAGGGACTGGTTCTTCTCGCGGTTCTCGCGGGCGCGCTGTTCCTCGCGCTGCAGCCGTTCCAGTTCCTGGCGGCAGACGCCGATGCGGGAATTGGCCCGGTTGATTTCTTCGGTGGCCCGGCGGGTTTCGTAATCCAGAGAGACGGCGTCTTTCTCACGAGCCTGCTGCAACTGGCGCAGACGTTCCAGGTTTGCTTCCAGCGCGGCGGTCTGGTGCTGCAGTGCTTCCTGTTCCGCGATTTTGACGGCGAGCAGGCGCTCCTGTTCCTTCAGCTGGGTTTCGTAGCCACGAAGCTCCCGCTTCAGAACGAGCGGACCGCTGGACTTCTTGCGTCCGCCGGTCAGCATGCGGCCGTGGTAGCTCTCGCCATCCGGCAGCAGGAAGTAGGCGGCGGGATGCTGCTCCGCCAGCGTGCGGGCTTCTTCGCGGTTCTCCGCCAGGAAGCAGTTGGCAATGCGCGGCAGATGGTTGGTCTGTCCCGTGAGGCCGTTGGAAAGGGACAGGAATTCGGTCAGACGCGGCAGTGATACCTGGCTGGAGTGGGTCGGCGATTCCGCGGGGCTCGCCTGCGTCTCCACGAGGAAGGTCGCGCGGCCTTCCAGATCCGTGCGGAGCAGGTTCATCCCCTGCTCGGCCTGGCTCCATTCTTTGACAATGACGTATTCGAGTTCGTCGGTAAGGAACTCTTCGACGGCCCGTTCCCATTTCGGGTCCACTTCCACGAAATCGGCCAGCACGCCTTCGGGACGGAACTGACCGGCGCGGCCGTTCTCCATCGCGGCCAGCAGCTTCTTGGTGGATTCGGTGGTGTAGCTGTGGTGCGAGAGGATGTTTTCGAGCGACTCGCGTTTGGCGCGCAGGCGTGAGCACTCGGCGCGAAGCTGGTCGAGCTTCTGACGGATTTCATGGGCCTCGCGGCGGCGGTCGCCCAGACCTTCCTCGGTCTCTTTGCGGTCCGCGATGATGTCGCGGATTTCCTGCTGCCGTTCGGCGATGCGGGTCGTGAGGTCCTGTTTCACGCCGGTGAGGCGGGTGACTTCGGCGGCGGCGAGTTCCTCGTCTTTGCTGACCCGGGCGCGTTCGCGTTCAATGCCGGCCAGGTAGGTTTCCGCCTGGGCGAGCTGGTTCTTGATGGTGGACGCCTCGCCCAGCAGCCGGAGGATGACGGAGCGGGAACCTTCGATGGTGCGTTCGGCCTCGCGGACCTTCTGCTGGATCTGGTCGCGAACCCGGTTCTTCTCCATCAGGCCGGTGCGGACTTCCTGCATCTCCTGCTCGAGCGCCGCTACGCTTTCCGAAAACGCGGCGCGTTCGGTCTGGTTCTGCTGGATGCGGGTTTCAAGGTCGCCGGATTCCTGGTCGGCGCGGGTCATGCGCTGGTCGATGTTGGCGGACTCGCGAACCTGGGATTCGAGCCGGCCTTTGGTGCGCTCGGCCTCCACGCTCATCGCGGAAAGCTGCTGGCGGGATTCGGTCAGCTGCGCTTCGAGGGCGTAGAAAACCTCCTGGGTTTTCTGCCGCTCGGCGTCTTTGTCAGCGGCCTGAATGGTGGCGTCTTTCAGTTCGGCGGTGGCGGCGTCGAGCAGAGCGGCGGCCCGTTCGGCCTCCACTTTGAGAGTGACGTAGCGGCCGGCGAGCACGGTGCGCAACTGGCCTTCCAGTTCGCCCTTCAGTTCCTGGTACCGCTTGGCTTTCGCGGCCTGGCGCTTGAGGGAATTCACCTGACGGGTGACTTCCTCCAGAATGTCGAAGACGCGGGAGAGATTCTGTTTCGAACTTTCGAGCTTGGCTTCGGCCAGGCGGCGACGGCTTTTATATTTGGTGATGCCGGCGGCTTCTTCGAGCACCGCGCGGCGGTCCTGCGGTTTCGAAGACAGGATCTGGCCGATGCGCCCCTGTTCGATGATGGCGTAGCTTTCCGGGCCCAGGCCGGAGCCCATGAAGATGTCCTGAATGTCGCGCAGACGCGCCTGGCGGCCGTCGATCAGGTATTCGGATTCGCCGGAACGGAACAAACGGCGGGTAATGGTGATTTCGCCGGGCTTGCTGTTGCCGTGGCCGGAGGCGTGGTGAGCGGGCGTGTGCGTGGCCGGGTGGTGGGCATGCGGAATTTCCTGAACCTTGGCGGCTTCCGGAACTTCGGGGGCGGGGGCGGGCAGGGGTTCGCCGTTTTCGCGAGCCTGCTCCTCAGCCAGCACGGCGGCGGCCAGAGCTTCGGCTTCGGCCTGTTCCTGCGCGGCGGCGAGTAAAGGCGCCTGCTGCGCCATGGGGTCGACCAGCACCATGGTGACGGAGGCCATGCCAACCGGCTTGCGGGACTTGGTGCCGGCGAAGATGACGTCTTCCATGCGCGCGCCACGCAGGCTGCGGGCGGATTGCTCACCCAGCACCCAGCTGATGGCGTCACTCAGGTTGGACTTGCCGCAGCCGTTGGGACCAACGACGGCCGCAATGCCACCCCCATTGAAACGGAGCTCGGTCCGGTCGCAGAAGGATTTGAATCCCTGCAACTCCACCTTTTTCAACTTCAGCACAACTGCACCTCGGACAAAGAAAGCTCGGGGGAGAGCTTGACCATCGTAGCGTGGATTCCTGGGAAAGTAAAGTGGCAGGCATACCGGATGGTGTGGGGTGGTGCGATCCGCCACTAGATATTGTGGGGCGGGGGAAGCACCGCCAAGGAAAAAAATGTGCCCGATTCAACAAAAACAGTCGGCCTTCCCCGAACGTACTGTGATATCGGTTACACTGTTATATTCGGGTATCCACGAACCCGCCAACAGTCCCCCCGCCCCGAGACTGATCGTGGTTTCGCTTAAGACTTGGCGCACCGGGCCTGTGCCGTCACTTCAAACCTTATATACGTGTTGCAATCCATTTTGTTTGCTGTTGGATCGGAAAAGTTTTTGGGAATTTCAGAACTGGAGAAGAAATCGATGGTTCAAAGGTACTTAAGAAACTCGCACCTTCGCGGGTTAGCGGCAATCGCAATTTTGACCGGATTGGTAGTTGCGGGTCCGGCGGCTTACGCGCAGACGACAACAACCGGTGACGCGATCGGCGTCGTCACCGATACGACGGGCGCATTGGTTCCGGGCGCGACGGTGAAACTGAAGTCGTCCGAAAATGGCGACACCCGTACGGACGCGGCAAACGGCCAGGGCCAGTATCGGTTCTCGCTGTTGAAGCCGGGCGTTTACGAAATTTCGGCCGAATCGAAGGGCCTGAAATCGAACGTGCAGAAGGTGAACCTGCTGGTCGGCCAGGCGCTGGAAGTCAACCTGACGATGAACGCGCTGGGCACGAACTCGATCATCGAAGTCACGTCGGCGGCGCCGCTGCTGCAGACCGAGAACGCGAACCTCGAAACGAACTTCAATAAGGCGCAGGTCGACCAGTTGCCCATGCCGGGTGGCGATCTGACCACGCTCGCCATGACCACGCCGGGTATCCGCGTGAACGTCACGGGCGGTTCGGGCAACATGAACGCGAACGGGATTCCCGGTTCCACCATCCTCTTCACGGTGGACGGCATGGACCAGAATGACCCGGCCAACAACCTGAACAACTCCGGCGCCAGCAACAACCTGCTGGGCGCGAACGCCGTCGGCGAAGTCGCCGTGGTGGTGAATGCCTACAGCCCGCAGTACGGTCGCATGGCGGGTGCGCAGGTCAACATGGTCGGCATGTCCGGTTCCAACCAGTTCCACGGGAACCTGTTTTACAACTACAACTGGGAAAAGCTGAACGCGAACGCATTCTTCAATAATGCGAATGGCACGCCGCGCGGTCGCTCAGACGCGCACCAGTTCGGTGGCCGCATCGGCGGTCCCATCTGGAAGAACAAGGCCTTCTTCTTCTTTGACGATGAGAACCTTCGCTACGTGCTGCCTTCGTCGGGCGTGATTTCGCTCCCCTCGCCGCAGTTGCAGACCTACACGCTGGCCCACGTGGGCGCGGCGCAGCTTCCTCTGTATCAGGATTACTTCAAGCTCGTGAACGGCGCACCGGGACTGAACCGCGCGGTGCCGGTCACCAACGGCACGGGGCAGTTGCAGGACGGCAAAGGCCATCTTGGCTGCGGCATCAACAGCTTCTACAAGACACCGACCGGCAGCGGCGGAGTCTTCGGTGTGGATACGCCCTGCGCGATTGCCTTTGGCACGAACAACACGCAGATCAACACCGAGCTGAACTACACCATTAAGGGTGACGTCAACATCACGAGCGGCCAGAAAGTTTCCGTCCGCTTCAATCATGATCAGGGCCTGCAGGCCACCGGCACCAGCCCGATCAATCCGCTCTACAACTCGCTCAGCAGCCAGCCGTCCGACCAGGGCGCGCTGACGCACACCTGGGTAATCAATCCCTCCATGGTCAACACGGCCACCGGTTCATTCCTGTGGTACACGGCGCTGTTCGGCGTGCAGGACTTCAAACAGACCAGCGCCCTGATGCCGGATTCGATTGCGCTTGGCGAAGGTGGAGCCAATGGCGGCGGTTTTGCCACGGTGGGCGCGGGCGCCTTCCCGAACGGCAGAAACGTGGGCCACTTCCAGCTCAACGACGACTTTTCGTGGAGCAAGGGAAAACACACCATCAAGGCGGGCGTGAATGCCCGGTACGACCAGTACACCTACACCAGCATCGCCTCCGGAGCCTTCCTGGGCGCTTACAGCCTGGGTGACATCTCCGACTTTGCCAATGGCAAACTTGGCGCCACGGGCAACGCGCTCAGCAGCTTTACCCAGAGCTTCCCGCTCTACGGCGCGCTGCACTTCCGGATTCCTTCGGCCGACTACTATGTTTCCGACGAATGGAACGTCACCAAGGACATTAAGATTACCTACGGTCTCCGTATGGAACTCAACCTCAACCCCACCTGCATTGAGAATTGCTTTGTGCAGACCAACGTGCCGTTCACGTCGTCGGGTTACCAGGGCGGCGTGGCGGTTCCGTACAATGCAACACTGCTGAAGAAAGGGAATCTCTTCTATAACGCTGAAGGCACGATTTTCCAACCTCGTTTCGGCATCGCGTGGAAGCCCTTCCATGATGGCAAGACTGTGATCCGCGCCGGCGGTGGCCTGTTTGCGACCAACTACACTGACGGTCTCGGCGGCACGCTCGCCAACCAGGTGCCGAACAAGTTCGCGCCCACGGGCCTGACTTTTGGTACGGTCGGCCTGATCGGGGACCCCACGAGTTCCGCTTACGTCGGCCAGGTTTCCGCAAACGCCTTCTTTGCCGGCTTCAACGCGGGCAACACCCTCGCGCAGATTCAGAGCGCGGTGAAGCCTGCGAGCTTCAGCACGCCCAGCATCTCCGCGTTCCCGGGCACCTTCCACGCGCCGCACACCACGGAATGGAGCCTCGAAATCCAGCAGCAGCTGACGAACAACGATTCGTTCACGCTCTCGTATGTCGGCAATCACGCGTATGACCTGCAGACGACCGTGAACGCCAACATGTTCGCAAGCGCCACCAGCACGACGAACTACGGCGGACCGTACGGTGGTCTGCCCACGGCCGCGCCGGACGCCCGGTTTGTGACCGTGACGCAGTACTACAACAACGGCTACAGCAACTACCATTCGCTGACCGGAGCGTTCCGTCACTCGTTCAAATACGGGTTCACGGGTCAGTTCCACTACACCTGGAGCCACGCTCTGGGCGCCACGGCTTATTGGAATCCCTTCAACCTGAACAACGCCTACGGCGACCTGGGCTTCGACAACCGCCGCCAGATTGCCTCGGACGTGCTCTGGAATCAGCCTTTCAAGAGTTCGAACAAGATTGTCAACGGGATCATCTCGGGCTGGACAGTCGGCATGAAGCTGTATGCCTACAGCGGCGCGCCCTTCAACGTGACCGACAGCAAGATCGCCACCAGCGTGAACGCTTCGGGTGTGTTGACGCCGATCGCTGACCTGGTCGCGCCGGGCCTCATTGGCAAGACCTGCGACAAGAGCAACGCCGTGGGACAGGCCTGTCTCTCCGTGACCCAGT
The DNA here is from genome assembly GCA_903900705.1 of uncultured Acidobacteriia bacterium. Lineage (GTDB taxonomy): Bacteria > Acidobacteriota > Terriglobia > Bryobacterales > Bryobacteraceae > BOG-234. The sequence continues at coordinate 3,575 of CAIUOG010000149.1, read as the reverse complement.
TCGCGACGTATCCCAAATCGGGTGTGGCTTCGCCGCTGCAGACCGGCTGGGGCAACATCTCGCCGAACAGCTTCCGCGGACCCAGCTACTTCAACGTGGACATGACGCTGCTCCGCAGCTTCGCCGTGAAGGAAAAGTACAAGTTCAGCTTCGGTATGCAGGTGTATAACACCTTCAACCATGCAAACTTCGCGAACCCCTCGGGCGCGGTGACTTCGGGCGCGTTCGGTACCATCACCAGCACGCTTGGACCGCCGACCAGCATCTACGGTACAGGCCAGGGCGCGGCGGTCTCCGGACGGCTGGCGGTTCTGACCGGAACGTTCAACTTCTGATCGGGGTTGATTGCTGAAAAATGGCCGGGGCTTGACTGCCCCGGCCATTTTTATTTGAGCTATACTCGGCCCTATGCGTTTCGCCCTCCTTATACTGGCCGTTCCGGCTCTGCTGTGGTCCCAGACATCCTCTCCACGCCGTTTGGCCTATGCCCGGGCGGGTGTGCAACCGGGGCAGCCACAACTGTTCGTCGCAAACGCGGACGGCAGCGGGGAGCATCCGTTGCTTGCCGTTCCCGACACGGACTATAACCCGGTGTGGTCGCCCGACGGACAATCCATCGTGTTCACATCTGACCGCTACGGCTCAGCGGATCTGTTCCGCGTTCATCCGGATGGCAGCGGGCTCGTCCGCCTGACCAGCGAAGCGAGTTACGACGATCAGGCCTCCCTTTCGCCTGATGGCAGTCAACTGGTCTTCGTCAGCACGCGCGGTAAGGGAACGGCGAACCTCTGGATCCTGGACCTGACCACGAAGGCCGGCAGAGAACTCACCAGCGGAGAGGGCGGAGATTACCGCCCGGCCTGGTCGCCTGACGGAAAATGGATCGCGTTCTCGTCGGGTCATGGAGTCACGCCGCCGTTCTCCAAAGGCCGCTGGGAGCGGCTGCAGATGGCGGAGATCTATCTGGTGCATCCGGATGGCTCCGGGTTGAAAAAACTGACGACGCTGGGGAAGTTCTGCGGCAGCCCCAAATGGACTGCGGACAGCCGGGGCATTGTGGCCTATTGCATGGATGGGCAGGACACCATGCTGGCGCGCCAGGCGGCGCCGCCCGCGGGCAGCGGGACGAAGCTGGAACGAATCGACGCGGCGACGGGCGTGGCTGCGGATATTCCGGCTGGCCCTGGCGTCAAGATCAGCCCGGCGCCGTTGGCTGGCGACGAGGTTGGATACGTCCGGAAGGATGGGGCGGAGCCGGGTATTTACTACAGCAGGGCTTCGTCAAAAGAAGTCCGGCGAGGGCCGGCGGGTGCGATTCGCACGGCGGCCTGGTCCCCGGACGGGAAACAGGTGGTGTTCTGGCGCCGCGTCACGGGCGGGACGGCACCTCCGGTCCGGAAGATGTTCAGCCGCAATCCGAACTATGAGCTGACGCTGACCGGCCAACTGCCGGTTTTCAGCCCATCCGGCAAGCAGTTTGCGACGCAGTCGCGGCCCGTGGCGAATCCGAAGCTCAGCGCGCTCACCGTTACCACGCCGGAGACCGGGAACGTACAGGTGGTCTATCAGGATAAGACCCGGAATGTGATGAATGGCGGCTGGAGCCCGGCGGGAGACAGGCTGATCTTCAGCATCGGCGCGTTTGACGCCTTTTTCGACGGCTTCCGTTCGGAGTTTCTGAAGCCTGCGGATCGTGTGGAGGGTGGCGCGCAGATCGCTATCGTAAAGGCGGACGGCACGGGATTTCAGGAGCTGACGACAGGTCCGGACAACAACGCTTTTCCGTCGTTTTCACCGGACGGAAACCGGTTTGTGTACCGCAGCTTCAGTGCGAAGGGGAACGGTTTGCGGATCATGAATCTGGAAACCAAAGCCATCACCACCCTGACGAGCGGGTATGACAACTTCCCGCTTTGGTCACCCCGGGGCGATCTGATCCTGTTCGCGCGGCTCTCCGACGGCGATTATCGGCCAGGCGGTTCGTATGACCTTTACACGATCCGGCCGGACGGCACGTCGCTGAAACGGCTGACCAACGGGCATGGCAATGATGCGCACATGTCCTGGTCGTCCGACGGGCAGTATATCGCTTTTGCGAGTTCACGGATGGGCTTCAAGGACGAGGTGGCTTATACGGACGCGCCGCAGCCTTACGGAGAAATCTTCGTGATGCGGAACGACGGTACGGGCGTGGAGCAGTTGACGGACAACCAGTGGGAAGAAGGCACTCCCGGCTGGGAGCCGGGAGTGCGGTAGTTCAGAAGCTGACTTTTACCCTGTCTGTTTTTCCGCTACCGAACCAGAACATTAATGGAGCAATTTTGTCGGAAGTTATGCCAAAACCTCTTGCAATTGGCCGGTACGTGTTGTCACGTTTTAGATGATACGGCTTGGCTGTGATCACCGTCAGATGACGTAAAACTCGAGGAAAAATGTATTTCAATCCAGACCATGGGGCGTCCGCCCCAATCCCCCCTCCTGACTTCGTTATGCCTAATGTAATTGATTCGCTCAAGAGACTGGAGCGCATCGGCTCCGAAGGCTCGGAGACTGTAAGGAAGATTCTTGAAGCCGCCGATCAAGTCGGCAAGAAGATTGTAAGCAACGCGGATCCTTCGCTCTACGGATTATGTTTCACCGGTATTGCCGCACCCAATGGAGTTGTCGACTTCATCCGAGTGCCGTCGGGCGAGTCGATAAGTTCATGGGCAGGAGCAACCACTGACTGTCATGTATTTTGCCGATACATTATTACTGAACTTGCTCTCCTAGTTGACGGATTTGATGGGAAATTCAAAGAAGTGAGTGCGGATCGGGAGTCAGCTTTGCGGCTTTCCAAGGATATCTCCAACGGGCTCCTCGACCTTTTTGCGGTGATTCAGCAGGAATACACACCAAGCGATAAACGACATTCTCAAGTCAAAAACGAGGCTGACCCGTACGCGCTTGAAGCTGGATTCGAAGTACTCCAAAGTGTTCTCTCTAAGCCCATCGATAGAGAACGCCCAGAGCCGGTTCCCGTGAACGTTACTGTAGCCGAAAGCAACCTTGCCCCCCCCCCCGCTTGCCGTCCATTCCTGATTCTGATCGGATCAACAAGTTGGCCGCTCTGATTTCGGAGCGTAGCACTGCCAGGGGCGGGAAGTGGGTCTATTCCATTTGCTTTCTTTCTTCCGCGCCGATTCGGGAAAAAGAAGGGCGAGTCGATCCCTCCAAGGTAGAAGTAGTTGGGTCGCTCCCTATATGGTTTCGTAATGAACGCGCATTGCGCGAAACAGTGCAATTGTTGCGAGGGGCGGGACTTCACGCTGTTGCCTGGTGCCGTAACTTCAATTCGGACGGTGGTCGGTTTCCAATGTGGCAGGAAGGCGCTCCCACTGTACTCGACGCTGAGGCGAAATCCGTCGTACTGGCTTGGGTAGAGAGTGTTCGGGTTCCGGTGATACCGGAAACCCTGCCTCACCCCGATGCGGGAGTGGGAAAGTACAGCTTCTGACCCAGGGTGGCCAATATACCAGCTCGGCTGGGATATTGGCCCACTTCAAGAAAAATCCACAAATACACCTAAAGTTTAT
>CAIUOG010000148.1 GCA_903900705.1 uncultured Acidobacteriia bacterium | reverse complement strand
TGCTGACTGATATGGTGCTGCCGGAGATGAACGGCCTTGAAATCATCCGCGAGGTTCGGGCCATCCTGCCGGAAATTAAAGTGCTGCGCATGTCCGGCTATTCGGATCTGATCGGGCGGCAGATCGACACCACCCCGTTTATTCAGAAGCCCTTCACGGCGGACAAACTGCTGAAGCAACTGCGCCTGATTCTGAACGGATAACTACTTCGCGGGCGACATGCCCACATCCGCCATCCAGTCCGCCACGCGCAGAATCCACGTGGAGTAAATCACGCCCGCGCGCGGATTCTTCCGCAGCCCGAAGCCGTGCCCGCCGCTGTTGTAGATGTGCAGTTCGGTGTGGACGCCGGCATTCTTCAGGGCGAGGTAAAGCGCCGGGATGGCGGTGGAAGGCCCTTTGTCGTTATCGGCACAGAGCATGAAAGTGGGCGGCGTATCTTTGCTGACGGGAATGGTTTCGGGGCGGATGCCGGGGTAGATCAGCACCTGATAATTCGGTCTGGAACTCTGCCGTTCGATGGGGTCGGCGGCGTCAGGCCTGCCGGCATCGAAATGCGTGGAGACGAGAGCGGCCACCTCGCCACCGGCGGAGAAACCCATAAACCCGATCTTTGCCGGGTTCACGCCCCATTCGGCCGCGCGGGCGCGAATCAGCCGGACGGACCGGAGTCCGTCGGCGAGGGCATCCGTTTCGATTTTGTAGGGCGACCCCTCCTCCCGCGCGAGGCGGTATTTCAAAACGAAGGCCGCCACCCCGATGCTGTTCAGATATTCGGCGACATTGGTTCCTTCCATGTCGAACGAGAGAAAACGATGCCCGCCGCCCGGCGCGACAATCATCGCGGCCCCGGTGGCCTTTTCCTTCGGCGGCAGATAGACGGTGAGCGAGGGGTTGTGGATGCTCCAGATGCGGGTGAAATCCTGGCCGGCGTGCGGGCCGTCCACCACCTCCTTCTTCCCCGCCATCGCTTCCGAGCCCGGAGCGCCCTTTGCCCAAAGCGGAACTTCGTCGTTACCGGACAGGCCGGAGGTGAATGACAGAGAGGCGAACAACAGAAAGGCGATAGCGGTTTTGCCGGGCATGCAAAAGAGCATATCTCAGACCGGTCGCTACCATGGTGGTTTATCCCCTCCGCATGTCTGAACTCAAATCGTTATCCCCGGCCATCCTGCTCCACATCGCCCGGATGCTGAATGTCCCGATGAAGGGATTGGTCGCCACCATCGAATTGCTCGATGAAGGCGGTACTGTGCCGTTCATTGCGCGCTACCGCAAGGAAGTGACCGGTAATCTGGACGAAGTCCAGATTCGGGACATTGAAGAGAAACTGTCCTACTTCCGTGAACTGGAAGACCGGCGCGCCATGATTTTGCGCACCATTGAGGAACAGGGCAAACTGACGGACGAACTGCGCGACCGCATTCTCGCCACGCTCGACCGGAACGAACTCGAAGATCTTTATCTACCTTACAAGCCGAAACGCCGGACCAAGGCGACCATTGCCCGCGAGAAAGGTCTGGAGCCTCTGGCGCTCTATCTGTGGACGCAGGAACCGGGAACTCAGTCACTGGCGGCATTGGCCGCCACCTTCATCAGCCCGGAACGGGGCGTGGCGAACGGGGAAGAAGCGCTCGAAGGCGCCCGGCACATTGTGGCCGAAATGATCAGCGAAAATGCCGACTTCCGCAAGGCTCTGCGGCAGATGATGTTTGACGAAGCCTGGATCGTCTCCGCCAAAGTGGAAGGCGCGAACGACGAGCAGGACAAGTTCAAAATGTATTACGAGTACCGCGAGCCGGTGGCGAAGATTCCCTCGCATCGGATGCTGGCAATTCGCCGCGGCGAGACCGAGAACATTCTGTATTTCAACATCGAACTGGACAGCGAGCGTCCGCTGGCCTATCTGAAGAGCAAGGTCCTGAAGCAGCCCGGCGACTGGACCCCGCACCTGGAACTGGCCGTTCAGGATTGCTACAAACGGCTGCTGAACCTTTCGATTCAATCGGAAGTGCGCCTCGAACTGAAGCAGCGCGCCGACCTCGAAGCGATCAAGGTGTTCCGCGAAAATCTGGAAAATCTGCTGCTGGCTCCGCCCGCCGGTCAACTGGCTGTGCTGGGCATCGACCCGGGCATCCGCACCGGCTGCAAGATTGCCGTGGTGGATGAAACCGGCAAGTTCCTCGACCACAGCGTGATCTACCCGCACCAGCCGAAGAACGATCACATCGGCTCCGCGAGGATTCTGAAAGAGCTGATGGCGAAGTACAACGTGCGGGCCATCGCGATCGGCAACGGCACGGCATCGCGCGAGACGGATTCGTTTGTGCGGGACTTCTTCAAAGCGCAATCGCTCGATGGCGTGTTCAGCGTGATGGTGAACGAGTCCGGCGCGTCCATCTATTCGGCTTCCGACATTGCGCGCCAGGAATTTCCCGATCTGGACCTGACGGTGCGCGGTGCGATTTCCATTGCGCGGCGTTTACAGGACCCGCTGGCGGAACTGGTGAAGATCGATCCGAAGTCGATCGGAGTGGGCCAGTATCAGCATGATGTGGACCAGGGTCAACTGCAGAAGTCGCTGGAGGCCGTGATTGAAAGTTGCGTGAACCGGGTGGGCGTGGATCTGAACACCGCTTCCTGGGCGCTGCTGCGGTATGTGGCGGGCGTGAGCGAGCGGACGGCGCAGAAGATTGTGGAGTACCGCAATGAAAAGGGGAAATTCCGGTCGCGCGTGCAGGTGATGGCGGTGTCCGGCGTGGGGCCGAAGACCTTCGAGCAGGCGGCGGGCTTTCTGCGGATCCGGGGCGGGGAGAATCCGCTGGATTCGACGGCGGTACATCCGGAGTCGTACCCGGTGGTGCAGCAGATTGCGAAGGCCAACGGAATCTCCATGGAGGAATTGATTCAGAAGCCGGAACTGCTCAACCGGGTGAACAAGGAAGACCTCAGCGTGGGCGTCTACACGCTGAAAGACATTCTGGAAGAACTGAAGAAGCCCGGCCGCGACCCGCGCGATAAGTTCGTGGCTCCGAAGTTCGACGAGGGCGTGAAGGAACTGGCCGATCTGAAGCCCGGCATGACGCTTGAAGGCGTGGTGACGAACGTGACCAAGTTCGGCGCGTTTGTGGATGTGGGTGTCCACCAGGATGGGCTGGTTCACATCAGCGAGCTTTCCAACCGGTACATCAAAGATCCGGGGGAAGCCGTGAAGGTCGGTCAGATTGTGAAGGTGGCGGTTCTGAGCGCGGACGCAAAAACGAAGCGAATCGCGCTTTCGATCAAAGCGCTGCAGGGGCCCGCGCCGAAGCAGGGTCGCCCGACGCCTCCCCCGCCCCCGGCGCCGGCCAGGCTGGATGATAGGATTTCGGCGCTGGCAGACAAATGGAAAAGAAGATAGCAGGTTCGTGACGCGACACGGTTGGCTTCTCGCGCTGGTGATCACCCCGGCGCTGTTCTGCCAGAAGAATGACTGGCTGATCGTGCCGGGACAGCGTTTGGGGCCGATCCTCGCGAACACCATCCGCGCTGACCTGCACCATTCGTTCGCCCCGGGCGCGACGCTCGAAGAAACGCTGCTGACGACGGTGGTTTCGCGGGAGATTCCGGGGGAGGCCATTACAATCCTCTGGGACGGCGCGGGACCCGACGGGCATCCGCGGCAGATTGTGCTTTGCCAGTCGCGGGGCCCCTGCCGCTGGCATACGGCATCCGGTATCAGCGCGGGCCGCAGGCTGACGGAAGTTCAGAAAATGTACGGGAAACCGCTCACGGTTGTGGATCGGAAGATCGGGATTCCAGCCTGTCCGGGGCTTCTGATGTTGCTGCTGGACGGCGACCCGGATTCCGATCCCCGGGTGACGGGCATGGAATTTCTCTTCCCGACGCCCGGCGAGAAACCCTGCGCTGGCCGCTGAACCGCTTTTCTGAGATACTGGTGAAGCTCTTGTTGTTTTCCGGCCGCCAGTCGGATGAGGCTTTTTACACCCACCCAATCCAGACGCCTCAATGAGGTGACGGGATTTTTGTTTCTTGCGACAGGCATCCTGGTCCTGCTCAGCTTTGCATCGTTCCATCCCACTGATTCTTCATGGAATACAGTCACGGGCCAGGTCCGAACGGCGAACCTGATCGGCCCGGTGGGCGCATGGATGGCCGATGTCTTCCTGCAGGCCTTCGGCTTGGCGGCCTTCATTTTCCCCCTGCTGATTTTCGGGCTCGGCTGGAAATGGATCCGCTCGGAAGAGGTCTCGGCGCCCGGAATCCGGCTCTTCGGAACGGCGCTCATGGTACTTTCCGCCTGTGGCGCAGCAGCCATGTTGCCGGATTGGCGGCTTTTCGAGCACTCGATTCTGCCCGGCGGCGCAACCGGCTACCTGCTGGCGGGCTTTTTGCGCAATGGCCTGAACTTCGCCGGCGCGGCGGTGGTTCTGGTGACCTGCCTGATTATTTCTACCTATCTGGTTTCCACCTTCACGCTGGCATCGCTCGACCGCTTGTTCGCTCCCTTCCTTGCCGTCTGGAACGCGTTCCGGGAAAGCTGGCAAAACTGGCTGGCGAAACGCCGCCGGGCCGCGTTCGATAAGCAGGAGGAACGGAGACGGGTGGCGGAAGAACGCGCCGCCACCATCGCGGAAGCGCGGCAGCGGCTCGACGTTCTGCAACGGGACGGCCAGCAACGCGATGTGCCGCAGTACGCGGTCGCCGAGCCCGCGTCGCCCCAGGAGCCGATGCCGACCCAGCGGACCCGGGCGAAAAAGCAGCCGGAACCGGAGATGGTGGCGGAAACGCTGCCCTGGGAAGATCCGCCAACCGGCGCAGCGCAGGAGAGCACAGGACCAAATGGCGGGCTGGGCGAGATTCCCATCTGCCGCCTGGACGAACTGCCGCCCGCACCGGCCAACGTGGTGGATTTCCCCTTCTCCAAAACCATCAAACGCGAAACGAAGCTGCCGACCATTTACAGGCTTCCGTCCACGGATCTGCTGAATGAGATCCCGCAGCGTTCGGCGTTCGACGAACTGGAACTGAAGAGTACCGCCGCGGCCATCAAAGCCAAGCTCGAAGAGTTCAACGTTCTGGGTTCAGTGGTGCAGATTAATCCGGGCCCGGTTGTCACCACCTTCGAATTCAAGCCGGAAGCCGGCATCAAGTACAGCAAAGTCACCACTCTGACGGAAGACCTTTGCCTCGGGCTGCAGGCCGAGTCGATCCTGATTGAGCGCATTCCGGGTAAGCCAACCATCGGCATCGAAGTCCCGAACACGAAGCGCGAACTGATCAGCCTGCGCGCCATTCTGGAATCGGAGGAATTCGAAAGTTCGCCCTCGAATATGACGATTTCGATGGGCAAGGACATTAACGGTCGCATCAAGGTCGCCACGCTGGAGACCATGCCCCACCTGCTGATCGCCGGTTCCACGGGGTCCGGTAAGTCCGTGATGATCAACTCGCTCATCATGTCGATCCTCTATAAATCGACGCCGGATGAAGTACGCATGATCATGGTGGATCCGAAACGCGTGGAACTCGGCATGTACGAAGGGGTGCCGCACCTGCTGACCCCGGTGATTACCGATCCGCGCAAGGCAACCAACGCGCTGCGCAATGCCGTGCTCGAGATGGAGCGCCGGTTGCGACTGCTCGCCGAACAGGGCGCGCGGAATATCGATCAATTCAATAAGAAGGTCCGGCAGCTGCAGAATCAGCCGAGGAGCCTGTTCGAGGAAGAGCAGGAAGCGACACCCGCGGAAGAACTGAAGCCGCTGCCGTACATCCTGATCCTCATCGACGAATTGGCCGATCTGATGATTCTGGAAGGTCGCAACGTGGAAGAGTCGGTCACTCGTCTGGCGCAGATGGCGCGCGCGGTCGGGATGCACCTCGTGCTCGCCACGCAGCGCCCCAGCGTGGATGTGATCACTGGCATCATCAAGGCCAACTTCCCGGCGCGTATCAGCTTCCGCGTGGCGACCCGGGTGGACAGCCGCACCATTCTCGACGTGATGGGTTCGGAACATCTGCTGGGCAAAGGCGACATGCTGTTCCTGCCGCCAGGCTCCTCGCGGCTGACCCGCGTGCACGGGGCTTTTGTGACGGAAACGGAAATCAGCAAGGTGGTGGATTTCTGGAAGGCCCAGGCCAAGCCGGAATACGATCAGTCTTTCCTGATTGCGCCACCGAGCGACGATGGCGAGTCGGAGCCCGAAGAAGTGGAGAGCGGCGAGCAGGATCCGATGTACGAGGAAGCGATGCGTGTGGTCCTGGAAATGGGCAAAGCGTCGACCTCCACGCTGCAGCGTCGATTGCGGCTGGGCTACGGACGCGCGGCGAGAATTCTCGACATGATGTACAAGGACGGAGTTATCGGCCCTCCGGACGGCAGCAAGCCGCGCGAGGTGCTCAAGCGACCGGACTGGCTGAAGGAAGTCGACCACGCATAAGTGCTGAAAGATACATTCAGTACCGTACTTACCGTAGATCTGTGAGGGCTGCCTTCCGATATTCTGAGTAGGTTGCGTCTCTCATTAAGGAAACCTCAGGCTCTTTCGATGTGCCCACAATGCGGCTTGCGTTTTCCCACGCGCGTCCGCAGGTCGGCGCTGGAACGTTTCTTTTCAACGTTGACGAATCTCCGCAAGTTCCGCTGCATTAAGTGCGAGCGGAACTTCTGGGCACGGCCAAATACCGGAACCGAATAGCAGCCCGGGTTTGGCGTTCGCCTCAGCCAAAGACATCCGCAAAAACTCCGTGTACTGCGCTCCGGGCTTTGATATGCTTACCGCATTCTCAGGCTGGCAGCCGGGTGATACTGTCACGCCGATAAACAAGGCAATGGACTTAACTCATTCTCTCGTCGCGGGATTGAAGGACATGATCTCGAGCGGGCAACTCCATCCGGGGGCCAAGCTGCCGCCCGAAAGAGAACTGGCCCGCCAGTTCGGCGTCAATCGGGCATCCATCCGGCAGGCCCTCAAGGCGCTGGATGTGATGGGGATTGTGGTGCAGCGGGTTGGCGATGGCACTTACCTGACGCATGACGCCTCTACCACGCTCGGCGCACCGCTGGATTTTCTGATTCTGGTGGACGGGATCAGCTTTCAGGAACTGTTCGAGGCGCGCAGAATCGTGGAACCGGAACTGGCGGCGCGGGCGGCGCGACGTCGGTCGGACGAAGATGTGATGGAGTTGGGCAAGGCCGTGGCGGCCATGAAAGCGAATCCGGCAATGGATGCGGCGGAACTGGCAGAACAGGATCTGCGCTTCCATGAGACCATCTGGAAGGCTTCCGGAAACCGGGTTTGCCAGCGGATGTTCTCTTCCCTGCACCGAGCCATGTCGCGCAGCCTTACCGTCACCTCCTCCCTTCGTGACGAAGGGACGCCGGTAGTGGCCCATGAACAGATGTTCCTCGCCATCGAAGCGGGTGAGGCGGAGCGGGCACGCGCCCTGATGCATGAGCACCTGCTGCAGGGCGAGAGCACACTGCAGAAATCAACGGTTCCGGGGGAAACACCGGTGGCGTTCGCGGAGATATCCCCGGCTTTAGCTTGAGAGGTACAGACAGCGGTTTGATTTTGTTGTAGGCTGCAAACAGCTTGACGCAAATCATTCTTGCGCTGGTTCTGGCCGCCTTTTGCGCGGGGCCAGGCCAGGCTGCACCGGCTGCCTCCACAGGAACCGGCGCTCCCAAAAGTACTCCCGCTCCGCCGGCAACCCGCCGCCTTCTCACCGATGCCCAGATTGAACGGAACATCAAAGCCCGGCTCGCGAAATCGAAGATGAGCGGCAAAGAGCGGTTCACGGTCACCGTAAAAGACGGGGTGGCCACGCTCGAAGGCAAGACCAATGTCATTCAGCACAAAGGAGTTGCGACGCGACTGGCAAAGCTGGGCGGCGCCGTCGCGGTGCAGAATCAGATTCAGATTTCCGACGAAGCCAAGGCGAAGGCCGCGGCGCGACTGGCGCAGTACCG
>CAIUOG010000147.1 GCA_903900705.1 uncultured Acidobacteriia bacterium | reverse complement strand
TCGGCGGACTCCCCGCGCCCCTCTACCTAGTCAGTCCCGGCCAGGTCAACTGCCTCGTCCCCTACGGCATCTCCACAACCGCCGGCCTCACCCCCCTGGTTGTGACCAACGGTGTCACGCTCTCGAATACCGCCAACATCCCCGTCGCCGCCACCAGTCCCGCCATCTTCTCCAACAACCTGACCGGCCTGGGCGAAGGCGCCATCGTCCACCTGAGCGGTGCGCTCGTCAGCGCCTCCAGTCCCGCTGTTGACGGTGAAATCCTCACCATCTACCTCACCGGCCTCGGCGCTCTCCAGAACCGCGTCTCCGATGGCTCGGCCCCCAATCCCCCCGCGGCCGACCCCGCCATCTCCCCTGTCTCCGTCGTCATCGATGGCGTCCCTTCTCCCAAAGTGCTCTACGCCGGCATCAACCCTGTCTATCCCGGCCTCTACCAAATCAACTTCCAGGTACCCCAGACCCCCGATCACGGCCAGCAAGTCCAGGTCGCCATCGTTACAGCGGATTCCGGTACTGGTGAAATCACCATGTTCGTGAAGTGACACTACAGGTCGCCCCCGCACTGTTACACTAAAATACGTGCTCGCGGGCCTCAAACGCTTCATTCTCTGGGACTACCAGCGCGGTGTCTGGCAGTACGACGTGATGTGCGCCATCATCATCGCCTTCCTCGCCTTCACGCCTCGCGAATGGTTTCGCGACCAGCCCCGCATCCCCCACGCCAACCAGATCACCTCCCTCCCGAGTCACGGGGAATCCGTCTTCTGGATTGAGTCTGAACTCGTCGCCTCCGTTCCGGAAGCCGGTCGTTTGAAAGAACTCAGCAGAATCCTGACCACCCGCACCGGCAAAACCCAGGTCCTGACCCGCATCGAGCCCATCCTCGATTCCGAACAGGAAATCAAGGGCTACATGGCCTTCGCCCGCCCCTGACCCGCCCAAGAACATGCGCGCCTTCTTCCTTCTTCTCTCCCTGTCTCTGCCCCTTGCCGCCGCGGATCCCCTCGCCGACGTCTTCGCGCGCCTCGACAAAGCCGCCTCCGGCTTCAAAGCCATGTCCGCCGACGTCCGGCAGAACGTCCACACCGAACTCGTTCATGACGATTCCGCCGAAAACGGCACCGTTAAACTGCGCCGCGCCAAACCCGGCGACACCCGTATCCTGATGGAACTCACCAACCCGAACCAGAAGACGGTTTCGGTCGAAGGGGACCAGATTCGCATCTACCTGCCGAAAGCCAAAACCGTGCAGGTCTACGACCTCAAAAGCCGGCACAACGCCGTCCAGCAGGGCTTGCTCCTCGGCTTCGGAGCCACCAGCGCCGAGATCCGCGCATCCTATGACGTCTCCTGGGTTGGCGCGGAAATGCTCAACGGCCAGGCCGTCAGCCGCATCCGCCTCGTCCCCAAATCCAAAGAAGTCCTTCAGAACATGAAACAGGCCGATCTCTGGCTCTCCAACACCGGCGGTTACCCCATCCAGCAGCGCGTTCTCACCTCTACCTCGGGCGACTACCTCGAAATCACCTACACCAACATCCGGATCAATCCCTCACTTTCGGAAAAAGATCTGAAACTCAACCCGCCGAAAGGTGTTCAGATACAGCAGGTAGGTAAATAAAGGCAGGCTCGTAGTTCCGAATCCGCAGTTCTCCGCATGAAGCTCCGCGCGCAACGTCTCCCCTACCTCGATTGGCTCCGCGGCATCGCCGCCATCATCATGCTGCAGGGGCATGTGTTCCATTCCTTCCTGCGCAACGATCTTCGCGCGGGCGGTACCTACCGCCTCAGCCAGTACGTGGGCGGCATGCCCCCCGCGGTCTTCCTTTTCCTGCTCGGCGTCACCTACGCCTTTCTTATGGATAGCTTCGAACGCCGCGGCATGTCCCCCTGGGAACGCGTCCGCGCCTCCACCAAACGCTCCGGCTATCTCTTCCTCGTGGCTTTTGCCTTCCGCCTGCAACTCTGGCTCGTCTCCATCGACAAAAGCCCGTGGACCGACCTCTTCCGCGTCGACATCCTCAACGCCATGGGCTTCGCCCTGCTTCTCTTCAGCCTCATGGGCCTGTTCCTCACCGTCGAACGCATCCGCCTCTGCGCCATCCTCGGCATTGCCATCGCCATCGCCTCGCCCTTCGTTTCGAATCTCGATTGGTCCGCCGTCCACCCCTTCCTGAAGTTCTACGTCGTCTCCGACCACCTCAACTTCGGCGTCTTCCCCTGGGCTGCCTTCGTCGCCTTCGGCATGAGCGTCGGCAGCATCCTGCGCCGCCTCCGCCCGGAAGACGTCCTCCCTTCCATGCAATGGTTCGGCTGGGTTGGCGTCGTCCTCGCCTTCGGCTGCTGGACCATTTCGAACATGGGCCTCACCATCTACTCCACGTCGGATTTCTGGCTCAACGGCCCCGCCCTCATCATGATCAAACTCGGCGTGATCCTGATGCTGATGGCCTTCTCGTACGTCTGGAATCTGCAGTTCGCGGCGGAACGCTTCAGCTGGGTTCGTCAGTTCGGCGCCACCAGCCTGCTGGTCTACTGGGTGCACATTGAACTGGTTTACGGCAAAACACTCTGGTTTTTCAAGGAAAGCCTGACCATCCCACGGACGGCCCTCATGGCCGTCCTGGTCATCGGCCTCATGCTGGGTCTTTCACTTCTCCGCACCAACTGGCCGGCGGTGAAAACCTTCTTCGGTTCCCGCAACGCCGAACTCACCGGCGCGCAGGGCGACTGACCTACAGCACGAACTACCGCACAATAATATGCACCGCCGGTACCGGCTCCTCCGCCCCCACGCGGAACTGCACCGTCACCCGTGCCTTCACCTTCAACATCCCCTCCACCCGGGTTTGTCCGTCCAGCAGGAACTTCCGCGTCTCCGCGTCCTTACCCCAGACCTTCCGGACCACCACCACCCACTCGGTCGTCAGTTCCGTCACGTTCCCGGAAAAGATCTCGCTTTTGGGAACAGCCACCGGAGCCACCGCGGGCGCAGCGGTCTGCGCCTCCTGCGCGCGAGACATCGGAGGCACTGCCAAACCCAGAAGCAGAATCAGACAAACCAACATCCATAGACCCCTGAATCTCCCAAATCGTTGCGAAAATCACCGATTAAGCCGGCTTCATTTCGTCAGGCCCCGCTTCGTCCGTGCTCTCCACGGCCACTTCCTCGCGCAGCGGCAGCCGGATTCGGAACTGTGTCCCCTTGCCCGGCGCGCTCTGCGCATCAATTGTCCCGCCATGCGCCCGCACAATCCACGACACGAAACTGAGCCCCAACCCCAGCCCCTTCTCGGGCGAAGCCTGTTCTTCCTTCCCACGCACCCGGTAAAACCGGTCGAAAATCAGCGGCAAATGCTCCGGCGGAATCCCCTGGCCCGTATCCGCCACCACAATCTCCGCCTCATCCCCCTCGCGCCCCACCGTCACCTTGATCTCCCCGCCCTTCGGCGTGAACTTGATCGCGTTCGACAACAGGTTCGACAGCATTCGCTCAATCTGCACCCGGTCAAACTCGCCCTGGCAGCGATAAACCAACGCCTCGAACTTCAGTTCCACCTCAGCGCCCTCCGCCGGAATCTGGAACTGATCCACAATTCCCTCGGTCACTTCCACCAGATCGAGTGTCTGCTTCTGCAGAATCACCTGCCCCGTTTCGGCCTGGGAGAGCAGCAGCAGCGCCCGCACAATCTGGCTCAGCCGCTCAATATCCTGCAGCGAATCCACAATCGCGTCCCGATACTGCTCCGCCGTGTTCGCCGTCAGCAGCGCCACCTCCAGCTGCCCGCGCACAATCGTAATCGGCGTCCGCAACTCATGCGAAACGTCCGTCGAGAATTGCCGCACCTGGTTGAAGTTCACCTCCAGCCGGTCGATCATCTGGTTAAACGTCTCCACCAGATAATCCAGCTCGTCCCCCGTCCGCCTCGACGGAATTCGCAAACTCAGATTCGACCCGCTGATTCTCTGCGCCGCCTGCGCAATCTCCATCACCGGCGTCAGCGCCCGCCCCGTAAAGAACCACCCCGTCGCGAACCCCGTCACAATCACCAGCGGAAACAGCCCCAGACACAACCAGTCAAACTGCCGCAGCAGCGCCGCCGACTCCGCAAAGCTCTTCCCGATCGCCACAAAATACTTGCGCTTCCGGTCCTCGCTCATCACATAGCTCTGCCGGATCAGATACGGCAGCCCGTCCGGATCTTTCTTCTCGATCCACTGCGCCTGCCCCGACCCCAGCACCCGCGCCACCTCGTCCGGCTTATCAAAACCCAGCGACTCGTATGTCGACGAATAGAACTTCGGTACCGGCCGTCCCGCCTCGTCCGCAATCACATAAACGCTCTGGATGCGCACGCTCGCGCTGTTTTCGTCCGGGTCATTGGTGTCGAAGAACCAGACCGGGTGATAGTTCGCCTGTCCGGGGTCGTTTTCAATGCGCAGATTCGCCTTCAGCACGTCCCAGCTCTGCTTCAGGTCGTCGCGGGCCTGTTCGTTCAGATTCGTCGCCAGATTCTGACGGAACAGCAGGCCCACGCCCAGCAGCAGCAGCGTGAACAGCCCGGTATAAACGGCGGAAAGCGTGAAGCGCAGACTGCGCGCAATGTACTTGCGGTGTGCCACCGGCTCCTACAGTTCGTAACTCGTGTCCACGCGCGCCAGCGCCGGGTTCTTCTCCGGAGCCTCAATCATGTACCCGATTCCCCGCACCGTATGGATCAGCTTGTGCTGGTACTTGTCGTCAATCTTGCTCCGCAAATGCCGGATATAGACGTCCACAATATTCGTGAGCCCGTCGTAATCCATGTCCCACACATGCTCCACAATCATCGTCCGGCTCAGCGGACGCCCCTTGTTCCGCATCATGTATTCCAGAATGCCGAACTCCTTCGGAGCCAGTTCAATCGCCTCATTCACGCGCGTCACCTTCCGCCGCGTGCAGTCCAGCACCAGATCGCCAACCTGTAAACGCTCCGGGGCCGGCTGACCCCGCCGCAGCAGTGCCCGCACCCGCGCCAGCAGTTCCACAAACGCAAACGGCTTTGTCAGATAATCGTCCGCGCCCTGTTCCAGACCCTTCACCCGATCATCCAGATGCCCCCGCGCGCTCAGAATCAGCACCGGCGGCCCCGTCCTCCGCCCCCGGATTCGTTCGAGCACCTTCAGCCCGTCCATATCCGGCAGCATCAGATCCAGAATCACCAGGTCGTAATCGGTGTCGTGAGTGAACTGCAGCGCGCTCGCCCCGTCCGGAGCCACATCCACCGCATAGCCCGCCCCCTGCAGGCCTCTGCCGAGGAAATCCGCAATTCTTTTCTCGTCTTCGACAACCAGAATCCGCATGCTGCCAGATTACCTCATAACGATTTTCGTAACCTGGCTCGTGTGAAACACCGTACAACTAAATAAGTGGCCCGAATCCCATACGCGCTCCCCCTGCTCTTCCTCACCACTCTCGCCGTCCACGCGCAGCGGCCGGAACTCAAAGGCTGGGAACCGACATTTACCGAGGAATTCAACACAAAAGAACTTGAGTTCCCCAAATGGTCGCTCCACGACCCCTGGGGTCACCCCCGCAACCGCGAATCCCAGCTCTGGACGCCCGAATCCGTCGAACTCGCCAACGGCTCGGCCAAACTCATCGCCCGCAAAAACGCCGGCTACACCTCCGGCATCATCACCACCTACGGTTCTTTCGCCCAGACCTACGGTCGCTTCGAAATTCGCTGCAAAATCCCCGCCGGCCAGGGCCTGCTCCCCAAATTCTGGCTGCTCCCCATCCCTTCCGGGGAAATTCCATCCATCGATATCCTCGCCGTCACCGGTCAGCAACCCACCAAAGCCCTCTTCAGCAACACCTGGGGCGATGAGAAAACCGAGCGATCCTACAGCGGCTCCTGGGACACAGCCGATCTCTCAAAGGACTTCCACACCTTCACCCTCGAATGGCGCGAGGACAAACTCATCTGGTTCATCGACGGCAAAGAGCGCTTCCGCTCCACCCAGGGTGTCCCCCATCAGCCGATGTATCTCATAGCCAGCCTGGCCGTGGGTGGTACTGAAGCCAAATGGCCCGACAGCAGCACCCCCTTCCCGGCCGCCTTCGAAATCGACTACATCCGCGTGTGGCGGCAGGCTGAACCGCCGCCATCTCGATGATTGTCAACATCAACGCGCTTAAGGTTGACAATCTTCTAGATTAAGATTGACAATGTCAGAGTGGAACCAGCTCAGGAAGTTGCAATCTCGGACGGAACGCCTCGCCAAACGCGGGTGCGCGGACAAGTAGTTCGCAAATTCATTCTGGACCAAGTGGAAGCAAATCCCCAGGGGATTACTCGCATTATTTCCGAGCAGTTCGGTATCTCCCGACAGGCAGCGAACAAACACCTGAAGAGACTGGTGGAAGAGGGCGTACTAACGCCCGTCGGTCGGACAAAGGATCGGACTTACGAACTTGCAATACTGACGAGCTGGAAGAAGACGTATCCAATCGTACCCGGCATGGAAGAGCATGAAATCTGGCAACGCGATGTCGCGCCGGTTCTTGGCGAATTGCCTCCGAACGTACGGGATATCTGGCAGTTTTGTGTCACGGAAATGATCAACAATGCGATTGATCATTCGAACGGAAGCAGTATCGAGGTTTCCATTGGCAAAACTGCGGTCAATGCTCTGATCGTCGTATCGGACGATGGTATAGGGATCTTCCGGAAGATTCAGTCCGCCATGGGATTGGCCGATGAGAGTCACGCGATTCTGGAGTTGTCAAAAGGCAAGCTCACTACAGATCCCCGCAGCCATTCCGGTCAGGGAATCTTCTTTACATCGCGCATGCTGGATTCCTTCACCATTCATTCCGGCGCTCTTGTCTTTTTGCACGACTCCGTCCTCACCAATGATTGGCTTCTCAACGAGGCACCCGTTGCCGGAACCCAGGTGCTTATGCGGTTGAATCACCATTCGTCGCGCTCGGACAGGCAGGTTTTCGACGAATATTCGAGTGGAGAAGATTACGGCTTCACGAAAACAGTGATTCCTGTGAGATTGGCGCAATACGGCGAGGACAAGCTGGTGTCACGGTCGCAGGCCAAACGTCTGCTGGTAAGGGTGGATCGTTTCAAAACCGTCGTGTTCGACTTCACGGGTGTCGAGATGATCGGTCAGGCGTTCGCCGACGAAATCTTCCGGGTCTTCGCGCAAAGTCACCCTCAGATCGAAATCACGGGTATAAAAGCAACCCCGCAGATTCAGGGAATGATCAACGCGGCCCGCGCCCACTGGGGCGATCAAATCGGCGGGATCTGAAGCCCGCCAACGACCGCCCACACGCCCTTAAGCCGCCACGAAAGCCGGTTCGAACTTCAGCTCTCCGGTCTTTTCATCCAGATCCACCAACAGTTCCTCCCCGTCGCGGACCTTCCCGGCAATCATCAGTCTGCCCAGCTTCGTCTCCACTTGTTTCTGGATCGCCCGCTTCAACGGCCGGGCACCATAAACCTGGTCATACCCGCTCGTCACCAGATGCGTACGCGCCGCCTCCGTCAACGTCAGCCCGATATGCCGCTCCGCCAGTCGCTTCCGCAGGCCCTCCAGCTGAATCTCCACAATCGACTTCAGGTGCGCCTCGGTCAGCGCATGGAACACAATAATCTCGTCGATCCGGTTCAGAAACTCCGGGCGGAATCCTGTCCGCAGTTCATTCAGCACCGCGTCCTTCATCCGGTCATAGCCCGCGCCCGCGAACCCGCCCTTGTACTCCAGAATCCGGTGGCTGCCCACATTCGAAGTCATGATCAGGATCGTATTCTTGAAATTCACCGTTCTGCCCTGACCATCCGTCAGCCGCCCGTCATCCAGAATCTGCAGCATCACGTTGAACACATCCGGATGCGCCTTCTCGATCTCGTCAAACAGAATCACCGAGTATGGCTTCCGGCGCACAGCCTCCGTTAACTGGCCGCCTTCCTCAAAGCCCACATACCCGGGAGGCGCTCCCAACAGCCTCGCCACCGTATGCTTCTCCTGATACTCGGACATGTCGATCCGGATCATGTTGTGCTCGTCGTCGAACAAATACTCCGCCAGCGCCCGCGCGAGTTCCGTCTTGCCCACGCCCGTCGGACCCAGGAAGATAAAGCTCCCGATCGGCCGGTTCGGATCCTTCAACCCCGCCCGCGCCCGGATCACCGCCTCGGCCACCGCCGTCACGGCCTCTTCCTGTCCAATCACTCGGGTGTGCAGTTCTTCTTCGAGATGCGTCAGCTTCTCCATCTCGCCTTCCAGCAGACGGGACACCGGCACCCCCGTCCACCGGCTCACCACCGCCGCAATATCTTCCTCGCCCACCTCTTCTTTCAGCAGCTTCGTCGGCGACTGCGCCACCTGTTCGGATTCCGCCAGCTTCCGGTTCAGCTCCATCAGCGTTCCGTACTTCAACTCCGCCGCCTTATTCAGGTCATACGCGCGCTCCGCCTTCTCGATCTCCACCTTCACCTGATCGATCCGCTCCCGCAGCGTCCTCACCCCCTGCACGGACTCCTTCTCGATCTGCCATCGCGCCTTCAGCGCATCCCCGTCCGCGCGCAGGTTCCCCAGCTCCACTTCGATCTTTCCCAGCCGCTCCTTCGACGCCGAATCCTTCTCTTTCTTCAGCGCCTGCCGCTCAATCTCCAGCTGCATCGTCCGTCGCAGGATCTCGTCCAGCTCCGCCGGCATCGAATCGATCTCCACCCGCAGTTTCGCCGCCGCCTCATCCACCAGATCAATCGCCTTGTCCGGCAGAAAACGGTCCGTAATGTAACGGTCCGACAACACCGCCGCGCTCACCAGCGCCGAGTCCTTCACGCGCACGCCATGGTGAATCTCATAACGGTCTTTCAGCCCGCGCAGGATCGAAATCGTGTCCTCCACCGTCGGCTGATCCACCAGCACCGGCTGGAATCGCCGCTCCAGCGCCGCGTCCTTCTCGATGTACTTCCGGAACTCGTCGAGCGTCGTTGCCCCAATGCAATGCAACTCACCGCGAGCCAGCATCGGCTTCAGCAGATTGCCCGCGTCCATCGACCCCTCGGTCTTGCCCGCGCCCACCACCGTGTGGATCTCGTCGATGAACAGGATAATCTCGCCATTGGCCTCCTGCACTTCTTTGAGCACCGCCTTCAGCCGCTCCTCGAATTCGCCCCGGAACTTGGCGCCCGCAATCAGCGCGCCCATGTCGAGCGAGACGATCTTCTTCTCCTTCAGCCCCTCCGTCACGTCTCCGCGCACAATCCTCTGCGCCAGACCTTCCACAATCGCCGTCTTACCCACGCCCGGCTCGCCAATCAGAATCGGATTGTTCTTCGTCCTGCGGGACAGCACCTGAATCACCCGCCGGATCTCCTCATCCCGCCCGATCACCGGGTCCAGTTTCCCCGCCGAGGCCGCCTTCGTCAGATCACGCCCATACTTCTCGAGCGCCTCATACGTCGCCTCCGGATTCTTCGTCGTCACCCTCTGGCTGCCGCGCACCTCGCGCAACGCCTGCATCAGACGATCCCGCGTAATGCCGAAATCCCGGAACGACTTCGCTTCCTCCGTGGCGGCCAGCAGAAAATGCTCCACGGAAATGAAGTCGTCCTTCAGCTTCTTCGCCTCGTCCTCCGCCTTCGTGAACAGCTTGTTCAGTCGCTGCGTCACGTAGATCTGATCCGGCGCGCCGCCAGGGCCCGTCACCTTCGGCAACCGGTCCAGCTCGGAATTGAGCTGCGCCGCCAGTGTCTCCGCGTTCACGCCCGCCCGCTTCAATATGGATACGGCCAGCCCGCCCTGCTGCGCGAGCAGCGCCGCGAGCAGATGCTCCACATCCACCTGCTGGTTGTTCCGGCGCAGAGCCTCACTCTGCGCCGCCTGCAATGCTTCCTGTGTCTTTTCAGTGAGCCGATTGATGTCCATAATCGTTAGCCTCGTCTAAACCCGCCATGAATCCCGGCATCCGCAGCCGGCCGTTTTCGCCAATCCCCGGAATCGCCGCCAGCAAAACCTCATGCACATGCCCGGCAAAGAGGAATTCCATCTCGGCACGCGCATCCGACGGCAGATCCCGCAGGTCTTTCTCGTTTGCCTTGGGAATAATCACCCGCCGGATGCCCAGTCGCCGCGCGGCCAGCATCTTTTCTTTAATGCCGCCCACCGGCAGCACCAGACCTGACAGCGTCACCTCGCCCGTCATCGCCGTGTCGCTCCGTACAGGCAAACCGGTGTAGATCGATGCGAGGGCCGTCGTCATCGTCACGCCCGCCGAGGGTCCGTCTTTCGGAATCGCACCCGCCGGAACGTGGACGTGAATTCCGTAGCGCCGGAACATCGCCTGGTCGATCCCGAACTCCGCCGCGTGCGACCAGATGTAGCTCTGCGCCGTCTTTGCGGACTCCTGCATCACGTCTCCCAGCTGTCCCGTGAGAGAAAGGCCCTTGCCGTCTTTCAGCAGGGCAGCTTCTATATAGAGCACGTCACCGCCCGCTTCTGTCCAGGCCAGCCCGGTGGCCACGCCGGCCGGCACATTTCGGCGTGCCTGCTCAGGCGAAAACCGTTCAGGACCAAGCAGTTCCGTCAGTTCGGCCTTCCCGATCAGCACCCCCGGTGCCGCCGTTTCCGGGTTCACTCCCCCGGGCCCGACCTCCACCACCCGGAGCGCGATTTTGCGCATCACCCGGCCAATTGCGCGCTCCAGTTGGCGCACCCCGGCCTCTCTCGTGTAACCCGCGATGATCGACCGCAACGCTTCGTCCGTCAGCACGCAGGTCTCCGCCGTCAGGCCGGCTTCCTTCAACTGCTTCGGCACCTGATACCGCCGCGCGATCTCCAGCTTCTCCTCCTCGCTGTAGCCCGCCAGCCGCACCACTTCCATCCTGTCCAGCAACGGCTGCGGAATCGTGTCCAGCGTATTCGCCGTCATCACGAAGAAGATCTTCGAAAGGTCGAACGGCAGGTCGAGGTAATTGTCCCGGAACGTCTTGTTCTGCTCCGGATCCAACACCTCCAGCAGCGCAGCCGCCGGATCGCCCCGGAAGTCCCGACCCAGCTTGTCCACTTCGTCCAGCATCAGCACCGGGTTATTGACCCCCGCCCGTCGTACCGCCTGGATAATCCGCCCCGCCATGGCCCCGATGTACGTCCTCCGGTGACCCCGCAGTTCCGCCTCGTCGTGCATGCCGCCCAGGCTCAGCCGCTCAAATTTCCGGCCCAGCGACCGCGCAATCGACTGCCCCAGCGACGTTTTACCCACACCCGGAGGTCCCACGAAGCACAGAATCGGAGCCTTCGCCGACGCATTCAGCCGCAGCACCCCCAGGTGCTCCAGAATGCGCTCCTTCACTTCCTGCAGCCCATAGTGGTCGTCGGCCAGCACCGCCCGCGCCCCGGCAATATCGATCACCGACTCGCTCGATTTCTTCCACGGCAGTTCCAGCACAGTCTCCAGCCACGTACGGCCCACGTTGTAGTCCGGCGCCTGCGCATTCAGCCGCGAAAGCCGCGACATCTCGCGCTCCGCCTCTTTCCGGACGTCATCCGGCAACTCCGCCGCCTTCAGCCGCTCCCGCAGCAGGTCCAGTTCAGACTCGCCTTCCTGCTCCCCGCCCAGTTCCTGCTGAATCGCCCGCAACTGCTGCTTCAGGAAGTACTCGCGCTGCTCCCTGCCCATCTCGTTTTGGGCCTTGCTCGCAATCTTCCCGCGGATCTCCAGCACCTCCAGCTCATGCGACAGCCGCGCATGCACCAGCCGCAAGGCCTCAAGGCGCGATTCCGCCGCCAGCAGCGCATGCTCCACATTCACATCCATGCCCAGTACGCTCGCCAACATGTAGGCCATCCGCAGTGGATCCGCCTGCTCCGTCACCATGCGCGCGAATTCCGCCGGCAACTCCACATTGGCGTGCTTCAGTACCTTACCCGCCAGATCCACCACCTCCAGTTGCAGCGCCTCCAACTCCGGCGACTCGTCCACCGGCAGCGGCATAGGCTCAAACGCCGCCGCAAGAAACTCCTCGCCCGTGAAATCGCTCAGCGAAACACGCTCGAGGCCCACCACGATCAGCTCGAATTTGCCCCCGCCGGCCCGCCCGAAACGGCGGATAACCGCTTTGGTTGCAGTCGGAAACAGGTCCGCCGGGGCAGGGACTTCAATGGAGGAGTCGCGCTGCGTCACCACCAGAATCTCTTTGCCCTCGGTCGCCAGCGCTGCCTGCACCGCCGCCATCGATTTCTCGCGTCCCACGGAAAGAGGCATCAGCAGGTGCGGAAACAGCAGGGTATTCTTGATCGGCAGTACTGGAAGTCGTTGTGTCATTATATGCCTCAGCTTTCATAATAAAAGATGAGTGCTACTGTATCAAGTTTCAGAAATCTTCTGCCCCTCGCCCCAGCCTGCCACGCCAAATTGGGTTCGCTTTTTCGAATCGCCCCCAGCCCCAAACCGAAACCCGTTTTCAACACACCACGTCTGAGATACACTGGAGGGTACTGAAACTCTCCCGAGGACACAATTTAATGAGTGCAAAGGGTCTTTGGGTCTCGTCTGTCGGCCTGACTCTCCTTTTAGCGGCAATCTTCCCTGTCGCCCCGTCGATCGCGCAGGACTCTTCTGACAAAAAGAAGAAGCCCGCCGCGGCCCCGCGTGAAACCGTAGCCAGGCCGCTGACCGATAAACAGCGGAAAGCCAAAGAAGCGCGTCTGAAAAAAGAACTCGAAACGCCCTGGAAAAAGTGGCTCAACGAGGACGTGTCCTACATCATCACGGACGAGGAACGCAAGGCCTTCAAGCAGTTCGCCACCGACGAGGAACGCGAACAGTTCGTTGAACAGTTCTGGCTCCGCCGCGATCCCACGCCGGACACAGTCGAAAACGAATATAAGGAAGAGCACTACCGTCGCATCGCCTACGCGAACGAGCATTACGCCTCTGGTATCCCCGGCTGGAAGAGCGACCGCGGTCGCATCTACATTACCTTCGGCCCGCCCGACGAAATCGATTCCCATCCCTCCGGCGGCAGCTACCAGCGCCCCTCGGCCGAAGGCGGCGGCGAAACCTCGACTTATCCTTTTGAAGACTGGCGCTATCGCTATATCGAAGGCATCGGCAACGACGTCAACATCGAATTCGTCGACCCGACCATGACCGGCGAATATCGCATGACCATGGACCCGTCTGAAAAAGACGCGCTCCTCTACGTCCCCAACGCCGGCCTTACCCTCGCCGAACAGATGGGCCTCAGCACCAAAACCGCTCGCTTCCAGCGCACTGACGGTACCCACCTCGGCGATCCGCTCGGCGGCACTCCCGCCAGCATGAACGAATTCAGCCGCCTCGAACAGTTCGCCAAACTGCAAAAGGCCCCGCCCGTCAAGTTCAAGGATCTCGAGTCACTCGTCAACACCCGCATCACCTTCAACATCCTCCCGATGCTGGTTCGCGTCGATTACGTCCGCGTCACCGAATCCTCGGTCCTCGCCAACGTCACGGTCCAGTTCGACAATAAGGATCTCCAGTTCCAGCAGAAAGACGGTCTCCAGAAGTCGGTCATCAACCTCTTCGGCCGCGTCACCACCATGACCCGCCGCCCTGTGACCACTTTTGAGAAGCCTCTCGAAATCACCATCGCTCCGGAAATGCTGCAGAAGCTGACGGTGGAACGCTCCATCTATCAGCAGTCCATTCCGCTGGCCCCGGGCCGCTACCGCCTCAACGTCGTTGCCAAAGACATCATCGGCGGCAACGTCAATAACTACGAAATCGCTCTGGATGTTCCACACTTCGATGAGGAAAAGCTCGCCTCCAGCAGCCTGATCCTGGCCGATACCATCGAGAAGCTTCCCACCAAGAGCATCGGTGGCGGCATGTTCTCCATCGGCGATACCAAGGTTCGCCCCCGCCTTGGCGACAAGTTCCGTCGCGACGAAAAGATGGGCATCTACCTGCAGGTCTATAACTTCGCTCCGGATGAAAAAACGCAGAAACCGTCCGGCGATATTACGTATCAGATCAGCAAAGTCGGCGCAGCCGAGCCCGTTCTGAACTTCACGGAAGATCTGACGAAGATTCCGAACGCTTCGGCCAACCAGGTCACAATTGAAAAGCTGCTCCCGCTGAAGGGTCTCGAACCCGGCGCCTACATTCTCAAGGTAAAGGCGACCGATAAGAAGGGTGGCCAGTCGTTGCAGCAGCAGTCAAATTTTACGGTAAACTAGAGTCGTCAGTTTTCCGCCCCGGCGCTTTCCGGGGAGGAAGGAGTTGAGATGCGAGGCACGAACGCGATGATCGCTGGTCTGTTGGCCACGGCGTTGCTCCCGGTGTCTCCGCTCTTCGCCGGCTCCCCCATTCGCCTCGCCGGACAGCTTAGTGGCTTGGTGACAGATAACTCCGGTCACCCCCAGTCCGGGGCGATTGTCATGCTTTTCAACAAGCAGGACAAGCTGCTCCAGCGCTCCGGAACCGACTCCGCCGGTAACTTTACCTTCGAAGATCTGCTGCCGGACCTCTACTCCGTCCGGGTCAATTTCGCCACATTCGTCCCGGCCATCAAGGAGTTTGTCTCCGTCAAAGCCGGCATGCGTAGTCTGCTCGAAGTCAACCTGTCGCGCGTCTTTAGCTCTGTTCAGCTCGTGGCCACCACGCCAACTCCCGGCGGTCTGATGAGTGACGACTGGAAGTGGACCCTGCGCGCGGATTCCTCCCTCCGCCCCATCCTCCGCTTCCTCCCCGAGTTGGCCACGCAGCGCGCTGCGGGCCTTGGCAAGACCGCCATCTTCTCGGATTCCCGCGGTCTGGTCAAAATCTCCGCCAGTGACGGCGCACAATCAGTCAGTTCCACCGGCGAAGCCGACCTTGGCACGCAGTTCGCCTTCGCCACATCCGTCAACGGCGGCACCCACCTGAAGTTCAGCGGCAACGTCGGCTATGCCTCGGCCTCCGGTTCCCCCGCCGCCGCTATCCGCACCACCTTTCAGAGGGATTTCGCCGGCACCAGCCCTTCCGTTTCTGTGACCATACGGCAGATCTACCTGCCCTTCCGGGGCACTCCGAACGACGCCAATCTGCCGGCGCTCCGGTCCATCGCCGTGAGTCTCGCCGATAAGACCCAGCTCAGCGATAACCTCAGCGTCGAGTATGGCGCGCAGATCGACATGGTTTCGTTCCTTGATCGTCTGCACTACTTCAGCCCCTACGCCCGGCTGAACTACGCGCTGCCAGTCGGAAACCTCGACCTGACCTACACTTCCGGTAACGCCCGCCCCGAACTCGGCATCAGCCAGACCGATCAGAATGCCGACCTGCAGCGCGACCTCACCGCGCTCTCGCTCGTCCCCCGCGTCACCCTCGACAACGGCAGGACCCGCGTTCAGCGCGGCGATGACTATGAAATCGGCTGGACCGAGCGCCTGGGCTCGCGGGAATACCGCGTTTCGGCCTACAACCAGAGCGTCAGCAACAACACTCTGACCATCGCCCACCCGGACGCCAACCTGTTCTCCGGCGACCTGCTCCCGGACCTCTTCTCGAGCAGTGCCCTTTTCAACGCCGGTCGCTTTGAATCCACGGGCTACACGGCTTCGGTGACGCAGGACCTGGGTGAAAGCTACAAAGTGACCCTGACCTACGGCACCGTGGGCGTGATGGCCCGCCGTTCCGATGCGCCCCTGACCTCCAACGCTGATGACCTGCGCCAGTTGATGCAGTCCGAACAGCGCCCCGCCGTCACCCTTCGCGCCTCGGGAACGATGCACCAAAGCGGCACTCGCTTCGTCGCCAGCTACCAGTGGGCGGACTATTCCGCCGCCTTGCCCGGCCCCCAGTTTCTTACCCAGTCCAGCCGGCCCGGCCCCGGCCTCAACTTCATGGTGCGCCAGCAGATCCCCCTGATTCCCGGCCTCCCGTGGAGAATTGAAGCCTCCGCCGAGCTCCGCAACCTGCTGGCCCAGGGTTACCTTCCCGTCAACCTCTCCGGCGGACGCCAGATGCTGCTCGTCAACACGCCCCGCAGCCTTCGCGGCGGCCTGTCTTTCGTCTTCTGATGAACTGGTTTCTCGCCTTCGCCCTCGCAGCCATCACGAACCCGCTGCTCCGCATGCCGGATATCGACGGGGTGGAACGACATCCCCTCAAGGTTGAAAAGGGACACGTCTCCGCGCTTTTCTTCGTCACCACCGATTGCCCGATTTCGAATTACTACTCACATGAGATCCGCCGCATCTGCGAGGAATACGGCCCGCGCGGTCTGAGTTGCCAGTTGGTCTACACCGACCCCACACTTTCCAATGCCGATGCCCGCCGCCACTCCACCGACTACGGCCACGGGGCGTACCCCAAATTCGTTGATCGCAAACACGCCCTTGTCGCGGCCACCGGCGCCACCATCACCCCTACCGCTGTCCTGATCAAAGACGACCTGTCGATCGCCTACCGGGGTCGCATCGACAACTTCTATGCCGCCCTGGGCAAGCCCCGCCGCGTCGTGACCGAACGGGACCTCCGCGATTCGCTCGACGCCGTACTTTCCGGACATCCCGCGCCGAAACCCGAAGTGTCGCCGGTCGGCTGCTACATTCCCGATCTGGCGGCGTTCTCGAAGTAGTGCGGGCCGCTTTATTATTCCCGATCCTCACGGTCTGCTGCTTCGGTCAGACGCCCGTCATCCTTATCTCCATCGACACGCTGCGGGCCGATCATGTGGATGCCGCCCGCGCGCCGAACCTCGCCTCGTGGGGCACCGTTTTCACCGCCGCCGAGTCGCAGGTCCCGCTCACGCTGCCTTCTCATACCGCCCTGCTGACCTCCACCTACCCCTGGGAAAACCACGTTGAGGAGAATGCCGGCGCCGTGCCCGCGGGCGCTGTCACGCTGGCCTCCGTTCTCAGGACTCACGGCTACCGGACCTCCGCCTTTATCGGCAGCATCTTCCTCGAAAAGCAACTGGGTCTCGACCAGGGCTTCGACACTTACGACAGCCCGTTCGCCTTTGGAGCCTTCTCAAAGCTCTCTGGCGAGATGCTTTTTGCGGGGCGGGGAAGTGGCTACACCGCTCGGGAGCGCCGCCCCGGCGCGTTGGTCCTCCGCGCCGCCAATCAGTGGATGGCCGCCCACAAAGCGGAGCCCGTGTTCGTCTTCGTCCACCTTTTTGACGTCCATCAGCCGTACCCCCTCGGCAGCTATGACGCTCAGGTCACCGCCACCGATAAGCTTCTCGGAACCTTTCGCCAGACCCTCAAAGACTCCGGCTGGTGGGACCGTTCGCTCGTGATCGTGACGGCAGACCACGGCGAAGGTCTGGGCGACCACGGCGAATCCGACCACGGCTATTTCATCTACGAAAGCACGCTGCGTGTCCCGCTCCTCATCCACTGGCCGGAGGCTTCACCGAAGCTGCCCGCCAGGGTCGAGCAGCCGGTGGGGCTGGTGGATGTCGCGCCTTCCGTCCTCGAATATCTGAAGATCCCGCAGCCTGCCGCTTTTCATGGGAAGAGCTTCCTGAATCTCTCCCCGCGCGCCGTGCAGTCGGAAAGCGTCTATGCGCGGGACAGCTTCGGCTGGTCCGCGCTGCGCAGCGTCCGCTCCGGCTCATGGAAGTACATCGATGCGCCCAAACCGGAGCTTTACGATCTGAGCCGGGACCCGAAAGAACTCAATAACCTGGTGAAGGCGAATCCCGCCCAGGCCACCGCGATGCGCGCCCTGCTGACCCGGCCCGCATCGCCGGCGCCGCCGACCCGCGCCGTTTCGGGCGATCCACAGCGCCGGAAGGAAGTGCTGCAGTCGCTGGGCTATCTCGCGCCGGGCCCCCAGGGCGCTGTCCGCGCCGCCGCGGATCCAAAGGACCGCCTCCCCCTGCTGCTCCGCTACGAAGACGCGCTGAACCAGATGGCCGCCCGGCGCTACGATGCCGCCATCGCCACCTTCCGTGCGATTCTGGCGGCCGACCCCGGCAACCTGCTGGCCCGGCGCGACCTGGGAGTCGCTCTCATTGAGCACCAGGACTTTCTGAAGGCCATTCCGGAACTGCAGCAGGTGGCCGCCGCCTCGCCCGACGATTACGTCACCCGCTACGAACTGGGCATTGCGAACGAACAGGCGGGCCTGCCGAGGCAGGCTGCCGATCAGTTTGAACTCGCCGCCCGTCTGGCCCCCGAAGCCGCCCAGGCGCGGGAAGCCCTCGCGCGCGTCCGGGGAAAACGAACTTCCGGCGGGCGCTAAGAAGATATATTGTGGAGAGGATGAAACTGCCTCTCCTGCTTGCCGCCCTCCTTGGTGTGGCTGGTACCGCAATCGCGCAGGCCCCGCCCGCCGCCAATCACGACCTCGGTTTCAAAGACACTCCCATGCTGCCTGGTCTGCCATGGCACGTCCATGATCCGGACCGTCCGCACCCGCCCGTTGTCACGCCCGCCGCCACGCCTGGCGGCGCGCCGTCCGATGCACTGGTCCTCTTCGATGGCCGCGACCTCTCGCACTGGACCAGCCACGCCAGCACCATTTCAAAAGCGGGCAGCGATGGCCCCGCCGAATGGAAGCTGGGAGAAGGCTACGTGGAAGTGGTCCCGAAGACCGGCGATCTGGCGACCAAAGAGAAGTTTGGCGACATCCAGTTGCACATCGAGTGGTCCTCGCCCAATCCGCCCGTTTCCACCAGCCAGGGCCGCGGCAACAGCGGCGTGCTCCTGATGGGCCGTTACGAAGTGCAGGTGCTCGATCCCTACAATAATCCGACCTACGCCGACGGCCAGGCCGGGGCCATTTACGGGCAGTGGCCGCCACTCGCGAATCCGGGCCGCGGACCGGGAGAATGGAACGTCTACGACATCATCTTCGAGGCGCCACGCATGGATGGCGATAAGCTGCTGAAGCCCGCCATCATCACCGTCTTCTTCAACGGCGTGCTGGTACAGAACCACAAGGAATCGATGGGCCCGATGGTTTACCGGCAGGTCGCGAAATACGTCCCGCAGCCCGCCGAGGATTCGCTTGTGCTGCAGAATCACAATAACCCCGTGCGGTACCGGAACATCTGGGTGCGCCGCCTGGGAGGCTACGACGAACCCGCGAAAAAGTAGCGCCTGGCTGAACGCGCTGCTCTACGTGCTGGCGGGCGCGTTCCATTTTCTGTCACCCGCGCCGTATCTGAAGATCATGCCCCCGGCACTGCCGTGGCCGCTCGCGCTTGTCTACATCAGCGGCGTGGCGGAGATTGCCGGTGGTGTCGGGCTGTTGATTCCCCGGCTGCGGCGCGCGGCCTCCCTGGGGCTGGTGGCTCTGCTGATCGCGGTGTTTCCCGCCAACGTTTATATGGCGGTGGCCCATGTGCGGATGACCGCGAATCCGGTGCCCGAGTGGTTGCCCTGGGCCCGTCTGCCGCTGCAGGCGCTTCTGATCTGGTGGGTGATCTACGCGGGCGGCCCTAGCTCGAAGAAATGACGGCACGGCTGAGTGAGTTGCTGGTGGTGTTCCAGATGCCTTCCATGCTCATCCCCAGAGTTGCCACCAAAGCCGCGGAAGCCAATGCGATGAAGGCCATCAGCAACGTGAATTCGATCAGGTCCTGCCCCTGCTCGTCCCGAAAGAAACGTGTCAGCGGAGCGGTGATCGGAAGAGTCCCCATGGCATCTTCATAATTGCACTGATAGTACTTCCATTACCAGATTACCCAAGGTTAGCTTTTCCATAGCGACCTTTGGGAGGTCTGGCCATGCCTTAAACTGACAGGCATGTTTGTGAAACAGGCGGCAACACAGGCGTCGTTCTCGGCTGACCGTATGACGAAGTCGGATCTGCTGCGAGGGGAGTTCCTTTTCGCCGGGCTGAATTCGTTCGAAGCCGGGCAGTGGCATGCGCCTCACCGGCACGAGGGGCAGGACAAGCTCTACGTTGTTCTGGAAGGAACCGGCGAAGTGCAGATCGGCGGGCAGACGGAACTGCTGTGCGCGGGGGACATCGCGCTGGCTCCTTCGGGCGTGGTGCACGCGATCCGGAATCCCGGGCCGGAGCGGCTGATCGTGATGACCGTGATGGCCCCGCCGCCCGCCGCCCGGGCCTGACTGGTCAGCTCAGAATCGCTTTCACGACCTCGGCCTTCTCCACGCCCGTCAGCCGGACGTTGAGGCCCTGATAATTGTAGGAAAACTTCTCGTGGTCGATGCCGAACTGATGCAGGATGGTCGCCTGGAAGTCGCGGACATGCACGGGATCCCGGGTGATGTTGTAGCTGAAATCATCGGTCTCGCCATGCACCACGCCACCCTTGATGCCGCCGCCGGCCATCCATAAGCTGAAGCAGCGGGGATGGTGGTCGCGGCCGTAATCGGTCTGCGTGAGCTTGCCCTGCGAATAAATGGTACGGCCGAATTCGCCCGCCAGGATCACCAGCGTGTCATCCAGCATGCCTCGCTGCTTCAGGTCCTGGATGAGCGCGTAGACCGGCTGGTCGATCTCCTTGCACTGCGCGGGCAGCACTTCCGGCAGGCTGCCGTGAACGTCCCACCCGCGGTGGTAGACCTGTACAAACCGCACGCCGCGCTCAGCCAGACGGCGGGCCATCACGCAGGTGTTCGCAAACGATCCGGGCTTCTCTTTCGCGTCCGGCCCGTAAGCTTCCCACGTAGACGGCGGTTCCTTCGAAAGGTCCGTCAGTTCGGGGACGGAAGCCTGCATCCGGAACGCCATCTCATACTGCGCGATGCGCGTCTTCGTTTCCGGATCGCCCAGCTTGCCATAGGTGAGTTCATTCATCTCGGAAAGCCCGTCGAGCATGCTGCGGCGCACACCGGTCGGCACGCCATCCGGATTGTTGATGAACAGCACGGGGTCGCCCGAACTGCGCAGGCTGACGCCGCTGTATTTCCCGGAGAGGAAGCCCGCGCTCCAGAGGCGCGCCGAGATGGCCTGTACGTTGGCCTTCGGATGATAGTGCTTCGCCTGAAGAACGACAAACGACGGCAGGTTCTGGTTCATGCTGCCGAGGCCGTAGCTGAGCCAGGAGCCGATGCACGGCCGGCCGGCGATCATGAAGCCGGTCTGGAAGAACGTGATGGCCGGTTCGTGATTAATCGCGTCGGTATGCATGGACCGGATGATGGCGATGTCGTCCACCATCCTGGCGGTGTAAGGCAGCAGTTCCGACACCCACGCGCCGGACTTGCCATGCTGCGCGAAGTTGAAGATGGAGGGCGCGATGGGGAAGCGCGTCTGGCCGCTCGTCATGGTGGTGAGGCGCTGGCCCTGGCGAATGGAATCGGGCAGATCCTTGTCGAACATGTCCTTCATCTTCGGCTTGTAGTCGAAGGTCTCCATTTGTGGCGGCGCGCCCACCAGATGCAGGTAAATGCAGCGCTTCGCTTTGGGGGCGAAGTGCGGCAACCCGGCGGTCTGCCCGTTGAGCAGCGAGGAGAGCGCGAGTGCTCCGATGCCCTGCGCGCCCCGCGCGAAGAACTGGCGGCGGGTCTCTTCGTGCGCCATGCGGCCCGCGATGGCGTCTATGGGGTGGTTACCGGTGGGATGGTTACCGGTGGGGTGAGTGCCCGGCGGATTCTTCATTTGTTCAGCACCTCATCCAGGTTGAGCAACTGGCTGGTCAGCATGGTCATGGCTGCGTACTCGGCCTGTGGAAGCGCCGGATCGGGCTTGCGCTCGCCCTGGTTGAGGAACTTCTTCGCGTCGTTTTCATGGGCCGCGTAGTAAGTCCGGAACTTCTCAAAGGAGCGCCTGGCGATGGTTTTTTCGCGCAGGGAGAGCGACCGCGCGAGGATGCGTGTGGAGAGGTAGTCGAGCCGGCTGTCGAAGTCAAAAGTGTTCTGCATGCCGCGCCCTGCCAGTTCACGGGCGGCCTCCACGAACTGCACGTCATTCATGGTCACCAGCGCCTGGAGCGGCGTGTCTGTGCGTTCCCGGCGCACCGTGCAGTTCTCCCGCGTGGGCGCGTTGAAAATATCCATGCTGGCGGGTGGCGCGCTGCGCTTCCAGAACCAGTACATGGAGCGCCGGTAGAGCCCGTCGCCCTGATCCTGCTTATAAAACCGGGTGTTGGAACCCACCATCGCGACGGCTTCCCATACGCCTTCCGGTTGATAAGGCTTCACGCTGGGGCCGCCGATCTGCGGCGAGAGCAGTCCGGTCACCGCCAGCGCATAATCGCGAACCAGTTCACCATCCAGCCGGAAGCGCGGCGCGCGGCTCAGCAGGCGATCCTCCGGATCCTTGTCGAGCTTCGCCGGGGTGGTGGCCGCGCTCTGCCGGTAAGTGGCGGACATCACCAGTTGCTTGTAGAAGCGCTTCATGTCCCAGCCATGGTCGCGGAAATCGACGGCCAGCCAATCGAGCAGTTCGGGATGGGACGGCGGCTCGCCCTGGCTGCCGAAATCCTCCGCCGTCTTCACGATGCCGGTGCCGAAAACCTCCTGCCACATGCGGTTGACGGCGACGCGCGCGGTGAGCGGATGGTCCTCCGTGAACAGCCATTGGGCGAAGCCGAGGCGGTTGTGCGGCATGGAGGAAAGCATCGGCGGCAGCACGGCAGGGGTGTTGGCGTCCACTTTGTCGCGTCGCTGATCGTAGGCTCCGCGGTAGAGGATCCACGCGGAAGGCTTCGTGTCGGTACGCTCTTCCATCACCAGTGAGACGGAGCCGCGCCGGGCGATTTCTTTCGCCTCGATATTCAGTTTCGCCTGCTCCCGCGCAAGTTGCCGGTAGGGTTCATACTGGCGCTGCAGGAAATAGGTCTGCAGGGAGGCCCGGTCCGCCGCGTCGAGCGTGGCGGGGTCTGCCGCGAGCGCCGTCTGGATGGCGGGCCATTCACTCAGCAGCCGGGCTTCCGATTCCGTCACCACGCGGTCGAAAATGCGGAAATCCGAGATGGAGCCGTCGGCCAGTGATCGGCCCAGCGTGAGCGGGGCATCCACCGAGATATCGCCCTGCAGATCCGTGGTCTGGTTGCCGCGTCCCTGGGTCGGAATAGCCCGGCCGTTCAGATAAAAGCTGAGTCCCGTCTGTCGGCGGGAGCCATCGTAAGTGACCACAATGTGATTCCACGAACCATGCTGCAACTGCTGAAGATGTGCCGCGCGGATTTCAATGTTGCGGCCACCATCGCCGGTGAGCCGCAGGCCGGGAACGCGCGCGCCCACGTCGATGATCCAGCCGCGGTTCTTATCCTTGGGATTGTTGTGTGCGGCGATGGTGTAGCTCTGTTCAGCCTTCGGGAAGTAGAAGCCCACGCTGATGCTGAACGGCTTGCCCGCGTCCAGCTTCGGGGCGTCGGCAATATCGACTCCGGTGTTCTTCTGGAAATGAATGGCCTTGCCGGATAAATCGACGTCCTTATTCGCCTTGTCGTTATTCGCTTTGACCAGCGCGGCGGGGTCGGCGGAGAAGAGTTCGCTTTTGTCTTCGAATGGCGACCGGACCGTGGCCTTCGCGCGCGTGGCGAGCCACTCCTTAAAAGCCCCGGCGGAGCTTGTGTTCATTTCGCTCATCGAACTCCGAATCGCGGCGAGCCGGGAGGTGGTTTTGGCCCAGATTTCCCGGTCCTCCGGCGTCGGCACCACCACCACAGGCGGTGTGTCCGGAACGTTGTCGTCCATCACGCGCTGGGTGGTGTTGCGAAAGAACCCGCCCATCGAATAAAAGTCCTTCTGCGTGATGGGGTCGAATTTGTGGTCGTGACAGGTGGCGCAGCCCACCGTTAAACCGAGGAAGATGGCGCTGGTGGTTTCGGCGCGATCCTTGGCGTAGATTTCCGCGTATTCGTCCTCAATAATGCCGGCTTCATTGGTGCTGGTGCCGCAGCGGATAAAGCCGGTGGCGATGCGCTGATCGAGCGTGGCGTTGGGCAGCAGGTCGCCCGCCAGTTGTTCGGTGGCGAATTGATTGTAGGGCTGGTTGCGGTTGTAGGCCTGAATCACCCAGTCTCGGTACGGCCAGATTTCGCGGTAGTTATCCACGTGGATGCCGTGGGTATCGGCATAGCGCGCGGCATCCAGCCAGTAGCGCGCCCGGTGTTCACCGAAATGCGGGCTGGCGAGGTACCGATCCACCATGTGTTCGTAGGCGGAGGGCGTGGCGTCCTTGAGATAGGCTTCCAGTTCGGCGGGCGTGGGCGGCAGTCCGGTGAGGTCAAGCGCCACGCGGCGGATGAGAGTGTTGCGGTCGGCGGCGGGCGCGGGTTCGAGACCTTTGGCTTCGAGCTTTGCGAGGATGAAGCGGTCGATGGGATTCCTCGGCCAGGCCGCGTTCTTCACAGGGGGCGCGGGGCTCAGCACCGGGGCTTTGTAAGCCCAGTGTTCTTTCCAGGGAGCGCCCGCTTCAATCCACGTTTTGAGCTTCGCAATCTGCGGCGCGGTGAGGCTTTTATGCGAATAGGCGGGCGGCATGCGCCGGGCCTCATCGGTCGCGCTGATGCGCTGGAAGAGAAGGCTTTGCGCGGGCTTGCCTGGCGCCACGACCGCGCCGCCCTTGCGGTCGGCAAAGACGGCCTCTTTCAGATCGAGTCGCAACCCGGCCATGCGCGCGCCGGCATCCGGGCCGTGGCACTGAAAACAATTGTCCGAAAGCAGCGGACGAATCTCGCGCTGGAAGTCGACGGTCTGTGCGGAAGCTATGCCGGCGGCGAGCAAAAACAGGCCAGGGAAGCGTGTTCGCGTCATTTGTGTTACTGCAATAATACTTTATCGATGACTGGTTTTCCCGGCTATCGACTACTGGTTTTCCCTGCTATCGCCTCGGGCGGCTTAAGTGCCTGAAACCAGTAGCCGCGCGAGTTCCTTATGCGCGTGTTCGGCGTCCTTAATCACATCGGGCGCGGTCAGGTAGCCTCCGGCCTTCAGCTGGTCGTAGTAGCGGACCGCCTCGCGCCAGGCATCCGCCGCGTGGGGACTATCGCCCAATGCCGCATAAACCGTCGCGAGGCGGCTCTCATGCGTTGCCATATTGATGCGCGAAGGCACGCCCAGGCTGTCGACGGCGAGCAACTGCCGCTGCAACGCCAGCGCCCGCTGAATGCTGTTGAGCGCGTCCTGCTTTTCTCCCTGATTCAGCAGGACCACAGAGCGCTCCGAATAATTCCCCGCGAGCATGGCCCGCGTCCGGTTGTCATGGTCGTCTTCCGAGAGCGCGGCTTCGCGGAGCGCGATAGCCTGCGAGAAGTGCTCCAAGGCCTCGGCGTTGCGACCAAGCTGGCCCAGCGCCACCCCGAAAAAGTGATGCGTGCTGGCCAGCTCAAAGCGGATCTGCACCTCATTGCCCGGGTGCCGCAAAAGCTCCGTCTGAATGCGCAGGCATTCAGTGAGATCCGTCAGTGCGGCGGGCGCCATGTTGGACTGGGCCTCAATCACGCCAAGCCGATAACGCAGGCTTGCCAGATCCCGCTGTTCCCGCAGATCCGCGGGAGTGGCTGCGAGTTTCTCCCGGATGGGTACGGCGTTGCGCAGGGCGGCAATGGCCTCGTCCGGTTTGCCGCCGATATTCAGGCCGGTGGACACGCTCGCCCACGTGTCGGCCAGCAGAGTCTGGTAGACGCGATCATCTGGTTTTGTGGCGTTGAGTTCCACCGCCAGCTTAAGCGCCTTGCCGTCGAGCGCCTGCATTTCCTCGATGCTCCGCGCGCGGCTGGTGAGCTGGCTGCCGATCAGGTAGCTCCGGGCGAGTTCGTATTTTGCCGTGAGATCTTTGGCGTCTTCGGCGGCGAGGGCCTCGCGCAACGCCCGGGCGGTCTGCCACGTCCGAAGCGCCTCAGCCGAATGTGCCAGCGTGCCCTGCAGATTGGCGAAGCGCTCGCCCGCCAGCGCCAGAGAACGCCGGGTTTCGCGGTCCCCGCCGGTATCGCGCGCCAGACCGTTCAAATAGTCGAGCGACTTGCGCAGCAGCGCTTCGCTGGCGGGCAGAGACCCCGGCAGGCGGGAGATGTTGTCGTGCAGATCAAACAGCAGAGAGGTGGCGAGTTTGCGGTCTTCGTTCAGCCGGATCGACAAGCGGCGCGCCTGCCAGATGGCGGCAACGGTGGCGATGCAGAGCAGCGTGGTAAGAATCGCCGCGGCGCTGACACCCACCCGGTGACGGCGAACGAATTTCCGGGCAAGGTAAAGCACCGTGTCCCCGGCCGCCATCACGGGCCGGCCATCCAGATACCGCTGCAGTTCATCGCTGAACTGCTCCACCGAGAGGTAGCGGCGGTCCGGTTCTTTCCGCAAAGCGTAGGCGAGGATGTTATCGAGATCGCCGGTCAGTTGCCGCCGCAGGGAATCGGGCGC
Source organism: uncultured Acidobacteriia bacterium (assembly GCA_903900705.1). Lineage (GTDB taxonomy): Bacteria > Acidobacteriota > Terriglobia > Bryobacterales > Bryobacteraceae > BOG-234. The sequence continues at coordinate 7,491 of CAIUOG010000147.1, read as the reverse complement.
GGCCTTGCGCGAGCGGGAGAGGAAGTCCGTCTCTTCCTTGCCCTTCGGCTTCACCACCACCGCCTCGCTGGCCCGCAACGGTTCGCGTTCGCAGATCACGGTGGCTGCGTTCTCCCACGTAATGGTGTCCGCGCGGTAAGGCCGGTAGCCGGTGAGCAGCCGGAAAAGCACCACGCCGAGGGAGTAAATGTCCGTGCCCACGCCAATGTGGTCGCCACGAATCTGTTCGGGGCTCGACCAGGATGGCGTGCCCACGCGGTCGGCGGTGTGCGTCAGGTCGCCATCATCATCAGTACCCGTCTGCAGCAGTTTCGCGATGCCGAAATCGAGCAGTTTGGGAATGCCGTCAGCGGTCACCAGAATGTTGTCGGGCTTCAGGTCGCGGTGAATCACCAGGTGACGGTGCGCGCAGGAGACCGCGTCGCAGACCTTGCGGAAGAGAGCGACGCGCTCGCGCACCGTGAGCTGATGCTCATCGCAGTAGCGCGTCAGCGGCACGCCGGGGACGAATTCCATCACCAGATAAGGCAGGCCGGAGGCTGTCTTGCCGCCATCCAGCAGCCGGGCGATATTGGGATGTTCCAGCCGCGCCAGAATCTGTCGTTCGCGGCGGAAACGATCCAGCAGGGCCTGGGAATTCACGCCGCGGCCCAGCACTTTCACGGCTGCTTCGAGGCTGAAGTCACCGTCGCCGCGAACCGCGCGATAGACGGTCCCCATGCCGCCGCGCCCCACTTCCTCGACCAGTCGCCACTCGCCCGCCATGCTGCCTTCCAGCGTGCCTTCGAGGATGATTTCGGCGCCCTTCGGCAGCGTGGGCGCGGTATTATCCGCCTTCACTCGCGCAGCCTCGGCAAATGACACGATGGAAACGATGGATTGCTGGACAACGGGCCGAAGTTTGGCCTCGTCGGCGGAATCGGCGGTCAGAAGGCCCTCGACTTCTTTTCGCAGTCCCGCATCGCCGTTGCAGGCTTCCCGCAGGTAGCGCTCGCGCGCGTCTCCTGCCAAGTCCGCCGCTGCGAGAAAGATTTCCTCGATGCGCTTCCAGTTATCGGGGCTGTGGACTTCCACTCAGACTTCATTGTGCCTGAACCAGTTGGATAGTGAAAGCCCTGGCGCTTTCCGACAGCTTCGCCGGCGGCGCAGCCGAGGGGATATAATCGCATCGGGTGTTCCGGTTGAATGCCCGACCTTGAGTTCTATGCGCGTCTGCCGCGCTCAGGAAAGGGGCTGCGATGGCCTACGATTTTTCCAGACGTTATTTCTTCTTCGGATCGCTGCTGGCCGGTGCGATTCCCAGTCAGGGCTTCGGAGCAACTCCGTCGCTGAAGGCGGCCGGTTACAAATCCCCCAATGAAAAGCTGAACATCGCGTCGATTGGCGCGGGTGGCAAGGCTTCGAGCGATATTGACGGCTGCTCCCACGAAAATATCGTCGCTCTCTGCGACGTGGATGACGAGCGCGCCGCCCAGAAATTCAAGCAGTATCCCAACCTGCCGAAGTATAAAGACTTCCGCAAAATGCTCGATGAGAAGGGCAAGGACATCGATGCCGTGATCGTGACGATCCCGGACTTCATGCATGCCACCGCCGCCATCGCCTGCATGGAGCGCGGCAAGCATGTGTATGTGCAGAAACCGCTGGTTCGCACCGTGGCCGAAGCCCGCATGATGCTGGAAGCGGCCAATAAATACAAGGTCGCCACGCAGATGGGGAACCAGGGCTATTCCAATGAGGGTACCCGTCAGGTGGCCGAGATTGTGTGGAACGGCGAAATCGGCAACGTGAAGGAAGTGCACGCCTGGACTGATCGCCCGTGGTGGCCGCAGGGTCTCACCGCGATTCCCGCCCCGAACGAAGCCCCGAAGACTCTCGATTGGGACCTGTGGCTGGGCAGCGCGGAAAAGCGCCCCTTCACCACCGGCGGCGAAGGCTATCCGAACCAGTACGGCAACTTCTACCAGCCCTTCAACTGGCGCGGCTTCTATGACTTTGGCTGCGGCGCTCTGGGCGATATGGCCTGCCACATCCTGGGCGCTCCGAATATGGCGCTCAAGCTGGGCGCGCCATCCAGCGTGGAATGCATCTCGAAAGAGGGCACCAGTAATTTCATGTTCCCGAAGAAGTCGGTCATCCGTTTTGACTTCCCGCAGCGTGGCAGTATGCCGCCGGTTTCCATCTTCTGGCATGACGGTCTGAAGGAAGCCCCCAAAGTGGCGGGCGTTCCGGAGAAGGAACTGCTGGGCGATCTGCCCTCGAAACCGCGTCAGCAGGGTGCGGCGCGTCCGCCGGCTCCGCCTCCCAACGGCTTTGTGGGCCGCACGTTTAACTGGGAACAGTTCCAGGATGCGCAGTCGCCGGAAGCCCGGAGTTCGGGTCCGAACGGCAGCCTGTTCATCGGCGATAAGGGCATGCTCACCACGGGCACTTACGGTGAGCAGACCCGCCTGCTGCCGGCTCAGGAACGCATGAAGGACTACAAGTTCCCCGAACCGCTGCTGACCCGCTCGCCCGGCCACTATCGCGATTGGATCCGCTCCTGCAAGGGTGGCGACCCGTCGTGCTCGAACTTCAATACCGCCGTGCCGTTCGTCGAGTGGATGCTGCTCGGCGTGATCGCGCTGCGCGTGGAAGGCAAGCTCGAATGGGATGCGGCGAAGGGCAAGTTCACCAACAATGCGGAGGCGAACAAATTCCTCACGCCCAATTTCCACAAGGGCTTTAAGCTGAGCGTTTAGTTTTTCCGTTGGACGAAAAGGCCTGGTCTCCGCGGCAATGCGGCGATCAGGCCTTTTTCTGTTTCTGCAAGACCAGTCGGGCCGCTGCCAGGTCCTCAACAGCCACGCCGAGCGACTTGTAGACCACTCTGCCTGCCGCCGGAACCGGCACTTTGCCCGTCAGCAGCTCGCCGATCTCGGCATAGACGCTGGCGCCGGCCAGCAAAATATCGCCCGATTCCAGCACCGCCGCCGCGCGGGATTCCACGATGACGCTCGCACCCCGCACCGCCTCGGTGTCGAGTTCGCGCCGCGTGGGGCCCACCGCGCCCACCGCGATGACACAGCTCCGCGGTCCCAGCCATTCACCCCGCAGAATCGGTTCGGCCGAACTGGTCAGCGTGAGCACCACATCCGCCCCGCGCACCGCGGCCTCGGCCGAATCCATCGCGACGATGTTTTCCTCTGCAGCCAGTGCCTGCGCGTGTGTGGCGGTGCGGCTCCAGCAACGGATCTCCCGGAACTTCCGTACCAGCCCGAGTGCTTCGAGATGAGAGCGCGCCTGGATGCCGGAGCCCAGGATGGCCAGGACGGCGGCCTCCGGAGGAGCGAGCAGCTTCACCGCCACGGCGGATGCGGCGGCGGTGCGCATTTCCGTGATCAGGCGGCCATCCATCACGGCCAGAGGCTCGCCGGTATCCGTGCGGAAGATCTGAATCATGGCGAGGTGCGTGTGCAGTCCCCGCGCGCCGTTCTCCGGATAAAAAGCCACCATCTTCGCGCCCATGATGTCGCGGTAAATGGCCGGCATCACACCGAACCAGCCGGGCTGCCCGGGGACCGGGAGCACGCTGCGGACCGGCTGCGGCACGGCTCCGGCGGAAAGCTCGCTGAGCGCCTCGGCGATGGCGGGAATCAGGTCTTCCATGCGCAGAGCGGCGCGGACGGCGGCTTCATCCAGGAACAGAGGTGGCATGAGGTTTATTATCGGCGGTGGCAGCCCGTCGCGCGAATCGCGATAAAACCTGTTTATCGTAATCCGCCTTTCTATTTCCACAAGTTATGATTGAGGGATGGAACTGAGCACCCTCCGCGTCTTCATGACCGTGGCCAATGAGCGGAGCTTCTCGCGCGCCGCGGAGAAACTGGGGCGCACGCAGCCAGCCGTGTCCCTGTCGCTGCAGCGCCTTGAACTCGAACTTGGGGAGAAGTTGCTCGACCGGTCAGCAAAGGACGTGATGCTGACGGACGCCGGCGCGAAGGTGCTCGAATATGCGCGGCGCTTTCAGAATCTGGAGAGCGAACTGCAGAATTCCATCGCCGAACTCCGGGACCATTCGGCGGGGCGCCTGGTGATCGGCGCCAACGAATCGACGACCCTTTATCTGCTGCGGCACATTGAACGCTTCCGCCGCATGTATCCCCGGATTAAAGTCCAGATCCGCCGCAGTTTCTCCAGCCGTGTGCCGGATGAGATCATGGATGGAAATCTGGAACTCGGCGTCATCAGCTATGAGCCGCATGATGAGCGCATCCTGTCCAATGTGATCTATGCGGATTCACTGGCCTTCGTCGTGTCCCCGCGGCATGTGCTGGCCAGCCGGGCGGTGGTGCCGATTTCAGAGCTGGGGGATGAGACGTTTATCGCGCACAACGTGCTGTCGCCGTACCGCGAGATCGTGATCCGGGCGTTTCACGGGCGGGGTATCCCGCTGAAAATGGATGTGGAAATGCCGACGGTGGAAACGATTCGCTGGATGGTGGAGCGCAATGCGGGCGTGGCGTTTCTGCCCCGGATGTGTGTGGAGCAGGAGATCGCGGAAGGGCGGCTGGTGGCGATTCGGGTCCCGGAAGTGGAAGTGGAGCGGAAGATCTACCTGGTGCGGCCGTCGCGCCGGGCTGTGAGTTACGCGGCGGAGGCGTTTTTGAGGTTGGTCGTCGAATGAAGGTTTTCAACGAATGAAGGTTTTCAAATGCATTCTGGTGCGTCTGGTGCCGGGCCTGCTTCTGCTGGCGGCGCTGGTCTGGATGCTCGATTTTCTGTCGGTGCGGCTCAATATCCCGAAGCGGGAATTGTATTCGGTGATCCGCGTGGATCAGCTCTACGCGATTCCGAACAAGTGGAATGAGGTGGATTGGAGCCGCGGCGATCCGGTGATGGAGAAGTGCGTGAATTCCCTGCTGCCGCACGGGGGCCTGCGCGCCTGTTGGGTGGTTCGGGGTGACACCATGCACGTGAACCGGATCTGAGGTGACCGGCCTTACTGCCTGGTGCCGGTGAAGGTGCCGGTGGCCTGGCCCGCAATATCGCAGTTGCCGGTGATCTTTTTGCCGGATTCGTCGATGTGTCCCTGGTAGACAACCGCCGCGCCGATGTCAAACGAGAAGGTCACTTCCTGGCCCTTCACCGTTCCCGTGACCTTCGCTTCGCCCAGCTGGCCGGAATAAGTGCCGGTGAGTTTTTCGCCCTCCTGTTTGAAGACGAACTTCGGCGTGCCGCTTCCTGCGTCCGTTACGACTTCAAATGACCAGGTACCCGTAATGTCGGCGGCAAAAACAGAGACAGCGCAGAGCAGGAAGGCGATGATGAAGCGGATCATGCTGCTGATTATACCGGTTTGCCGTCCCTCCGCTACTCTGCGCGCCTGCTAATTCTGAAACGCGAGCTGCGCAAACTCATGCAGACTTCGCCGCCAGCTCTGCCATTCGTGAGCCGTCGACGGCGATTCGTAAAAGACGCTGTTTACGCCCTCTTTCTTCAGTGCCCCGACCGCCGCCTCACCGGTGGAAGATCCTGGCTCGCGGCTTCCGTAGCTCACGAATAACAACCGGACCTTCTTCCGGAAGTCCGCCATGTCTTTGATTTCTGATGTGGCGATACTACCGCCGCTGAACATACCGATGTGGGAAAACTCATTCAGGTGGGCCAGCGTGATGCCGTGCGTCAGCATGCCTCCCATGGAGAGACCGGCCAGTCCCCGATGCGGCTGATCGGCCAGCGTCCGGAAGTTGGCATCGATGAACGGAATGATGTCTTCCAGCAAAGCGTGCTCAAACGGGGTATCGCTCATCGCCATGGGGCCTCGGCCACCGGGCCCCCTGCCTGGGCCGCCAGGAGCGCCAGCCGCCGTTCCGCGTCCCGCGGTTGGCATGGGGCCCCGGCCACCCGCTCCACCCGTCACGAGGTAACTGTTGCTGATCACGATGAGGAATGGCCTGGCTTTGCCCTCCGCAATCAGGTTGTCCATGATCAGCCCCGCAAACCCCTGACCGCCCCAGCCATGTTCGTCTTCGCCGGCGCCATGCTGCAGATACAGGACCGGATAGCGCCGAGTGCCCTTCTCATAATCCGGAGGCGTGTAGACGAAGGACTGCAGTGTGGCGTTCGCGACCTTCGAGAAGTAATGGACTTCGCGCAACTGGCCGTGGGGCACGTTCTTCAGCGCATAGAAATTCTGGTCCTGGGCAGGAATCTCAACGGCGCTACCCCAGCGGCTCGAACCGTAGACGCTCTGCGTGCCCGGGTCCGGCATGGAAACGCCATCGACATTGAGCTGGTAATAATGGAAGCCTTCGTCCTGTGCGTTCGTGACGCCTGTCCAGACGCCGTTCTCGCCTTTGACCATGGGGTAGCGAACGCCACCCATATCGATCAGCACGGTCTGCGCGTTCGGCGCCCGCAACTGGGTGCGGACGCGCCTCTGCGAGTTCACCTCGGGGTACTGTTTGCCCGGCTGGTTCAGGGAGGAAGGTTTGAAGTCTTCCGTCGGCGCTGTTTTGTCTATTTCAACGGGCGCTTGCGCGCCCCGGCCCGCGGGCGCCCCCTGGGGTGTTTGCGCCATCGCGCAATACCCCGCCACAGCGGCGAGAGTCAGAATCGCAAATTTCATTGGAAGCTCCTGAATGACGAATCGGCAGTCTAGATAGTATCTTAGTTTTGCCTTCGCGGAGCAGGCTGGTCAGAGGCTATCCAAAACGTGAGTCGGGCCGGTTCGCCCCTGTACGAACCGGCCCGATTTCGAGGGCGCGTCAGACCCCTGAGGCACTCTCGAATCCCTATTGTCGGATTACCGGCGTCGCCGCGGTGCTTTCAATTTGTAAAAGAAATGTAAAACAAGGCAGGCGTCCAATCGCGAGGCCGGTCTCAGGCGCTCACGACGGAGTCCCGCCGCAGCAGGTCCTCCGCTTCACTGGCGGAGACGGGCAGCGAAAAGAAGTTGCCCTGCGCCACGTCGAAGCCGATGCGCCGCACGATCGCCAGCTGCGCTTCCGTCTCCACGCCCTCCGCCACCACCCGCAACGAGAGGGTTTTGGCAAGCTTCACCATGCCTTCCACCAGAGGAACACTGCTGGGCGAGGCGTCCAGATCCCGAACGAAGACCTGATCGATCTTCACCACGTCCACCGGCAATTGGTGCAGATATTGCATGGGCGAGTAGCCGGTGCCAAAGTCATCCAGCGCCACGCGGATACCCCGGCCTCGCACCCGGTTGAGAAGGTTCGCCGAGTCCCCGGTGTCTTTGACGAGCGCGGTTTCGGTCAGTTCGAGCTCCAGCCGGGCCGGGTCGATGCCGGTCTCATTTACAACCTGCAGGATGTAGTCCTCAAAGCCCGGATGCGCCAACTGCATCACCGAGACGTTGACGGCAATTCGCACATCCGGGTAACCGGCATCGTGCCACTCCTTCACCTGGCGGCAGGCCTCTTTCAGCACCCATGCGCCGAGTTCCACGATCAGGCCGCTTTCCTCCGCAATGGGGATAAATTCCGA
>CAIUOG010000146.1 GCA_903900705.1 uncultured Acidobacteriia bacterium | reverse complement strand
TTTGCCGCCGGAACCGCCTATGCGGCCATGCTGATTTCCTTTGTGGCGGCCAATAAGCTGACGACGGCGGCGAACGCGGTGTTTCTGCAGTCGACCGCGCCATTCTACATGCTGTTCCTGGGGCCACTGGTGCTGCGGGAGCGGATCCGGCGGGCGGATCTGGTGGTTTTTGCGGCGATTGCGGGCGGCGCGGGGCTGCTGCTTTACAGTTCCGGACAGGGAGCGGGGACAACGCCGGCTTCGGCTTTCCGCAACAACCTTGGCAACCTGATCGCGGCTCTTTCCGGCCTGGCCTGGGCGCTGACGCTGACCAGTTTGCGCTGGCTGGGCAAACACAGCGGCGAGGGACCAGACACCCCAGGATCGGAAAGCCACGAGGCGGCGGCAGCGGCGGTGATTGCGGGCAACCTGATCGCGTTCGCGGTCTGTCTGCCGCTGGCTCTGCCGGTGGCCGGCCCGTCGCCGCGGGATCTCGCGTCCCTGGGTTACCTCGGTATCTTTCAGGTGGGGCTCGCCTATGTGTTTCTGACGCGTTCCATCCGGCACGTCCCGGCCTTCGAAGCGGCCACGCTGCTGCTGGCGGAACCCACGTTCAATCCGGTCTGGGCCTGGCTTTTCCGGGGAGAAAAGCCAGGCGGACTGGTGCTGCTGGGGGGAGCGATCATCGTGCTGGCGGCCTTTTTTGCGTCTGTGCGTCCGGCGATTCGAAAAAGCGAAGCCAATTCGTAGCTCCGCGGGCCGGTCAGATGCTCCGCGCGGGCCGGTTAGTTGCCTTGGGTGAAGCTGCTTTCCGGCTTTTCCGGAGCGGGCGCTTCCGGAGTCTTCTCCACAATGATGGTGAACTTTGCGGCCATGGCGGCCAGCGCACCCACGGCGGCGAGGATGGGAGCGAAGACCGCGCCCACGGCGGCCACCGTCACGGGAATCTCCATGAACGTGTTGCCGTGTTCATCCTTAATGATCACGCGGCGAACCGTGCCCTCGTGGATGAGGTTCTTCACGGTCTCAGCCAGTTCGTGGCCGACGACCTTGATCTCTTCAAAGATGTTGTTGAGCGTTTCCATTTTGTTTTTTCCTGATGTTCAGAAGATGGCCCGCAGAATCCTGGCGGGCAGCATCACGATTTCCCACACCATGGTCAGGACTGAGCCCACGGCGATGCCCACAATCCGGAAAGGCAGCAGAAGCAGCCAGATAACCGGATAGAGCACCAGCGCGACCAGCGCCAGCGGCCAGCAGAGGACAAGGAGTATGCACCAGACCAGAAACTTGAGCATGACTTTCGTTCCACCCTGAAGTACGAGGCCGGAGCGGGCGAAGTTCAGGGGTGTTCAGGTTTTCCACAATCTGTGGTATTCTGGGAATTCGTTTCCGCGACGGAGTCGTGTGTCTTGTCTCGATTGCCGCTGCGGGTTCACAAATCAGCAACGCGTAGAACAACGCATTAGCAAAAAGAAGGGTTACTGAAGTAGATGGCAAATCATGTTTCTGCCTTGAAGCGTGTCCGGCAGACCGAGCGTCGCACGGAATTCAATCGTTTTGCAAAGACGCGTCTGCGTCACCAGATTCGCGCCATGCGGAAAGCGCTTGCCGCGAAAACGCCGGGCGACCTGAAGACTGAGCTCAACAGCACTTTCTCGCTGCTCGACAAGGCCGCGCGCAAGGGCTACATCAAAGCCGGCACGGCTGCCCGCTACAAGAGCCGCCTGCACACCCGCGTGAAGATCGCTCTGGGCGACGTCCAGAAATAAGTCTTTCCACAATTTTCGCTTCCCAAAAGAGGACTCCCCATCGGGAGTCCTCTTTTTTGTGCTTTCCGTGCAGTCTGTTACAGGTGATAGCGTTAAGCTGGTTGTGAATGAATATTGAGGTTCTTCTCACCGAATCGGAGATCGCCGAGGAATTCGTCGAGTCCGTTGAAGCCCGGGATCTTCCCGAAAAGTTCTTCTACTGGACCACTCAGTCGGTGAAAGCGTGGCAGGCGCTGGAAGCACGCTCCGGAGACTCCCTGCGTGGAACCTGGGAGACGCTTTCGGCGCGCGCGGCGGACCTGACCAAGCCGTTTGGCAACCGTGTGCCGGTGATCAGTTTCGGCGCGGGCGAGGGGCTGAAGGACAGAACCATCCTGCGCGCCCTGGCCAAAGCCGGTCGCGAAGTCCGCTATTTCCCGGTAGATGCCAGCCAGCAACTGCTCGAAACGGCCTGCGCCGGCGCCGAGGATGATGACTGCGAAGCGCTGGGCATTAAAGCCGACATCTCCAGCCCGATGCACATGGTGCTCGCGGCGGACGTCAGCGAAGCGCCCCGCCTGTTTCTGATGGTGGGCAACACACTGGGTGGCTTCGACCCCATGGACCAGATTCGCCACGTGGCGGACTGCGTCAAGAAGGGCGACATCCTGATCATCGATACGAATCTGCACCCCGGCGTCTCAGTCACTCCCACGGAAGAGCAGCGCCGTTTTGTCTTTGCGCCCCTCGCCGGACTTGGCGTGACGGCGGAGGACGGCACGATTGAGTTTGCTGAACGGCAGGACGACCGGCTGGATGGCATGTCCCTGCTCACCCGCCGTTTCATGGCGTCGCGCGATCTGCGTCTCCACGTGGCCGGGCAGGAGATTCCGGTGGCGCGCGGCGAGCGCATTCTGCTGAACTTCCGCTATCTGTTCACCGCCGAGGCGTTCCGCTGGCTGCTGACCGAGCATGCCGGACTGCGCGTGGTGGCTGAGATTCCCGGCAGCGACGGCAAGTTCCTCACCGCGGTCTGCATCAAGGCATAAAAGTGACCCCGCGCCGCCTGGGAATTGTACTTCTTCTGGCCGGGATGCTGGCCGGCCAGGTCACCGAAATGCCACTCTTTCGCCAGGACGCCCGCATCCTGTTCCAGGGCGATTCGATTACGGATGGCAACCGGGGGCGGACGGCGGATCCGAATCATATCCTGGGGCACGGCTACGCGTTTCTGATCGCGGCGAAGTACGGCGCGGCTTTGCCCGAGCGAAATCTGACCTTCCTCAACCGCGGCGTCAGCGGGAATACGGTGGAAAATCTTGCCGGCCGCTGGCAGCCGGACACGCTGGACCTGAAGCCGGACATTCTCAGCATCCTGATCGGCATCAACGACCTGGGACGCGGCGTGAGCGCGGAGGAGTTCGGCGCGCGCTACGACCAGTTGCTTGCGGAGACCGTGAAGGCTCTGCCGGAGGTCCGGCTGGTGCTGGGGGAGCCGTTCGGACTGCCGGGCGGGAAGTATACGGGCGAAGCGTGGGAGGTCCGGCGCGCTGAACTGCGGAAGCGCCAGGCGATTGTGGCGAAGCTCGCGGTGAAATATCATGCCGCGCTGGTTCACTATCAGAAGGTGTTTGACGAAGCGGCGCAGCGCGCGCCGGCGGCCTACTGGATCTGGGACAGCGTGCACCCAACGTACTCCGGGCATCAGTTGATGGCGGAGGAATGGATCCGGACGGTTACCGGGCTGCGCTGAGCGATAACCGCTTCAGCCGTTAAGCCGCGACGCAGCGGGCGTCCACCTTCGCCACCAGCCATTCACACCACTCGGCGAGACCCTGCTGTGAGGTACAGGATGTCTCGAAGATCTCAATCTCCGGATGGATGGCTCTGGCGTTGGCGCGCGCGGCTTTGCAATCGAACGGGACCCAGGGCAACAGGTCCGTCTTGTTCAGAATCATGGCGGAGGATTTGAAGAAGGCCGAGGGATATTTGAGCGGCTTGTCTTCGCCTTCGGTGACGGAGAGGACGGCGATTTTCGCCTGCTCGCCCAGATCGTAACTGGTGGGGCAGACCAGGTTGCCGACGTTCTCAATCAGCAGGAGATCAAACTCCTCGCCGGGCCAGTTGGCGAGAGCGCGTTCGATCATGCGGGCGTCGAGGTGGCAGGCCCCGGCGGTGGTGATCTGCTGGACGGGATAACCGGCGCGCGCCAGACGGCGGGCATCGTTATCCGTCTGGATGTCACCGGTGAGAACGGCGACGTTCATGCCGAGCGGCAGCCGTTCCAGCGTGCGTTCAAGCAGCATGGTTTTGCCCGAACCGGGAGAGCTGATGAAATTGAAGACCGCGGTCCCCTGTTCCGCAAAGCGCTGCCGCAGCGCGGCGGCCACGCGGTCATTTTCGTTCAGGACTTTCTGACGGATTTCGAGACGTTCCATGGCATTCACTCCTGAAGTTCCACCCAGGCAATATCCAGTTCTTCGCCGCCCGCGGGGATGGTATTGTCGCTAAGGCACGAGGGGCACTGGATTTCGTAATCTTTCACGCGGAATTCGAGGCCGCACCGCTGGCAGCGGTTCTGGCGGTAGCGGTAGTCAATCTCAAGGTCCAGATCGCGGAAGCCTTCCGAGGGCGCGAGGGCATCAAAGCAGAAACGCAGGGACTCCAGATCGACGCCGGCCCACTCGCCGATGCGCAGCCCGACCTTTGACGGACGCCTGCCCGGGTTCTTTTCCGCCACCCGGTGCACGGCATCCAAAACCGAACTGACGATTCCCATTTCGTGCATGGCAGTCTCAGCAGATACGCGGCAACTGATCGCCGGAAAGCATGTCGACAATGCGGCTGGTGCCGAATGATGTCCGGATGGTGACGTAGCCGGGGTTGGTGGCGGTCACCGTGCCGGCGATGGACGCATTGCGACCGAGCGGATTCCGCAGCATGGCCTGGAGAACGGCGTCGGCATCTTCCGGCGCGACGATGGCGACCAGCTTGCCTTCGTTGGCAACGTAGAGCGGGTCCAGACCCAGCATCTCGCAGGCGCCGCGCACTTCATCGCGAATCAGGATGGATTCCTCATTGAGCGCCATGCCCACGCCGGACCGCGCGGCGATCTCATTCAGAGAGCTGGCGAGGCCACCACGAGTGGGGTCGCGCATGCAGCGAATCTGCGTGGAAGCGGCGAGCATGTCCGCGGTGAGGCGGTGCAGGGCGGCGGAATCGCTGCGGAGATCGGAATCGAACCCGATGCCTTCGCGCTCGGCCAGAATGGTGATGCCGTGGTCGCCCAGAGTACCGGAGACGAGGATGCGATCACCGGGGCGGGCGTTGGCGGCGGAGAGCGAAAGACCTTCGCGAACGCGCCCGATTCCGGCGGTGTTGATGAAAATTCCGTCGGCGCCGCCGCGCTCCACCACTTTGGTGTCGCCGGTGACGATGAGGACGCCGGCATCGCGCGCGGCGGCGGCCATGGATTCGGTGATGCGGCGCAGTTTTTCCATCTCGAAGCCCTCTTCGAGAATGAAGCCGGCGCTTAGAAACAGGGGCTCAGCGCCGCCCATCGCGAGGTCGTTCACGGTGCCGTGAACGGCCAGCGAACCGATATCTCCGCCGCGGAAGAAGAGAGGTTTTACGACGAAGGAATCGGTAGTGAACGCAAGCCGGGAGCCAGGCACGGATAAGGTGGCCTGGTCTTCCAGACAATCGAGAACAGGATTGCGGAAGAGGGGCAGGAAGAGATCGTTCACCAGAGCGGCGCTGAGTTTGCCGCCGGAGCCGTGACCGAGGAGGATGCGGTCCTTAGGCGCCAGCGGCACAGGGCAGGCGAGAGTGAGAGCGGAGGCCATGGGCTACGCTGCCACCTCGGTATGGAAATGACGATAGCGATGGTAGGCCGCGCAGGCGCCTTCGCTGGAAACCATGGGCGCGCCCATGGGGCATTCCGGCGTGCAGCGGTTGCCGAACATGGGGCAATCGACCGGCTTGCGGAGGCCTTGCAAAACCTGGGCCGCGATGCACTCGGGCGGTTCATCGGCATGGGTGGCGCTGACGCCAAAAACCTTTTCAGCGTCGAAAGCCGCGAATTCGGGACGGAGCCGGTAACCGGAATCGGCGATTTCGCCGATGCCACGCCACTTGCGGTCCGCGACTTCGAAGACATCGAGTGTGCGGTTGCGCGCCGGCACGTTGCCCGCGCGCGTCACGCTGCGAACGTACTGATTTTCCACGTCGGCCCGGCCTTCTTCCAGCTGGATGACCAGCATCCGGATGGCTTCCAGAAGGTCGAGCGGTTCGAAGCCACCCACCACAAAGGGAATGCGGTAGCGCGCGGCGAGTTCTTCGTATTCGGTATAACCCATCACGGCGCAGACATGGCCGGGAGCGATGAAGCCCTGCACGCGGTTCAGAGGCGAATCCAGCAGGAGGCGGATGGCGGGCGGCACGAGGACATGCGAGACCAGTAGCGAGAAATTCCGCAGCCCTTCGAGCTTCGCCTGCCATACCGCCATCGCGTTTGCCGGCGCCGTGGTTTCAAAACCGACGGCGAAGAAGACCACCGCGCGATCGGGGTTCCGGCGCGCAATGGCAACAGCCTCCATGGGGGAATAGGCGATGCGGACGTCGCCGCCTTCGGCCTTCACCTGAAACAAATCGGTGCGCGAACCGGGGACGCGCAGCATGTCGCCGTAAGAGACGAAGATCACGCCCGGGCGGGCGGCGATTTCCACGGCTTTATCGATGATTTCGAGGGGCGTGACGCAGACCGGGCAGCCGGGTCCGTGGGCGAGTTCCACCTGCGCGGGCAGCAGTTCGTCGATGCCGTAACGCATGAGGGTATGCGTCTGGCCGCCGCAGATTTCCATGATGACCCAGGGGCGGGTGACGCGACGGCGGATGTCGGCAACGAGTTTTTCGGCGAGAACGGGATCGCGATATTCGTCGACGAATCTCATGTTTTCGCCCTCATGTCTTCAACCCTGGACGGGATATTTCAGTCTCCGGCGCGCCGAGTTCTTCATCGAGCAGGCCCATGCGGTCCATCAGATCAAAGGCGCGGAGGGCTTCCGCCTCATCCAGTTTGGCGATGGCGAAACCGACATGCACCATCACATAGTCGCCGGGCATGGCATCGGGCACGTAATCGAGATAAGCCTTGCGCGTGATGCCGCCAAACTGGACGCGGCCGATGCGCAGACCGGCGATTTCATCGGTGTCGAGGATCTTACCTGGTATGGCAAGGCACATAGGCTTGAACCATCTCCGCGAGCACTTTGCGGGCCATTGCGAGCGCCTGGGGTATGGCGGCTTCCACCGCGGGAGTGAGGCCGATGCCGGTGGCGATCTGCCCCGGTTCGATGCCGACCAGCGTGATCCGCGGCGGGTCTTCCCAGAAGAGGCGCGCGGTGGCGAGAAGTTCCAGCGCGTTGCCTTCATGCGAGGTGGTGGCGCGACGGCCACCGAGAGCCGCCACTTCGTCACTATCGAGCAGGTGCACCGTTCCCGGAGCGGCGCCCAGGCCCACAGCGTCCAGGATGATTATGGCCTTACGGTCATTCAGATATCCCAGCAGTGCGAGGCCCTGGGTGCCGCCATCGACAAACTCCACGTCTTCTTCGGCGTACTTCGAATCGCGGCTTAGATCTTCAAGCAGACGCAGGCCCGCGGCATCGTCGAGCAGCAACAGATTGCCAAGCCCGAGGACGAGCACCGGAGCGTCACTAACTAACCCAATCGTCACTGTCAAGATCTCCGTCCTCCCAGAATTTGTCGCCGGAGAAGATGGAGCTGATGAGCCCGTTATGCCAGCGAACCGAGTCGAAAAGGATGATGTACATGTGGAACAGGAAGAAGATCACGAAGCCCCACGCGGCGGTGTGATGAATCAGCCGTGTTCTGTAAGACCCGCCGAAGAGCGGAATCACCCAGCCAAAGAGCTTGTCCCAGAAGCCGCCGGGATTGGTCTCGCTGTACATGGCGAAGCCGGTGCCGATCATGAGGAAACCCAGGCCGCCGACGAAGAGGAAATAAGAGAGCCCGGCGAGTGAGTTGTGGCCGATGGTCACCGGTCCCCGTTTGGTGGCGACGTATTCGAGCACCTGATGCCAGAGGGCACGCCACCAGTCTTTCCGCCAGATGAGCGGCACGCCGGAGCGCGAATATTTATTGCCCACGAAGAACCAGTAGCCGCGCAGGATGAAGCTGAACAGCAGGAAATAGGCGCAGATGAAATGCACCTCGCGGACGCGGCCCATCAGGAAGTTCTGAAAGGGTTCACCCTGCGAAGAAACCACCGGCCAGCTGATAAACATGCCGGTGCCGAAGAGGGCCGTAATGGCAAAAGCGGTGACCCAGTGCGTCAGCCGGACCGGTATTTCCCAGACGGGCCGGTGTCCGAAGCGAGCACCGCGGGGGGTGAGCTTCAAAGCATAAGTCGGCATAACTCTCCTCTAACGAACGATGACTTCGGCGAGGCGTTCGCCATCCGGGCCGATCACGTGCGAGGCGCAGGCCAGACACGGGTCGAAGGAATGAATGGTCCGCAGGATTTCGACGGGGCGTTTGGGGTCGGCCATGGGCGTCCCGATGAGCGCGGATTCATAGGCGCCGTGCTGACCCTTGCTGTCCCTGGGGGAGGCGTTCCAGGTACTCGGCACCACAATCTGGTAATTCTCGATTTTCTGGTCTTTAATGTGGATCCAGTGGCAGAGCGCGCCACGCGGGGCTTCTGTGAAACCGAGGCCTTTCGACTCCGCTTTCCAGGTCTCCGGCTTCCAGTTGACGGTGTTGGCCGTATTGGTGTCACCGGCTTTCAGGTTGGCGATGAGATTGTCGAATTCCTGTTTGAGCCAGTGCACGCAGAGTTGCGCTTCCAGACCACGGGCCGCGGTGCGGCCCAGCGTGGAGAACAATGCCTCCGGCCCGACTTTGAGCTTGCCCAGAGCAGCGCCCACAACCTCCTTAAACTCAGTCTTACCGCTGGCATAGCCCACCAGCATGCGGGAGAGCGGGCCCACTTCCATCGCATTGCCCTTCCAGCGCGGAGCCTTGAGCCACGAGTAAGCAGCATTTTCATCCAGCTGCTTATAGGGCGCCTGCGGGCCGGTATAGTTGGCTTCCGTCACGCCTTCCCACGGATGCAAGCCGGTCTGTCCGCCCGGGTACTTGTACCAGGAGTGCGCGATCTCTTCCTGGATCTGGCCGAGATCGGCGGGGTCGACCGGGAGCACTTCGTTGAGGTTCTTATTGAGAATTGCGCCGCGCGGGAAACGGAATTTCGAAACGTCTGAAATGCCGTTCTGGGGAATATCGCCATAGACGAGATAATTCCCCAGGCCGCCGCCGTATTTGGTCCACTCCGGATAGAAGGACGCGATGGCGAGCAGATCCGGAATGTAGAGGTTCTCAATGATGTCCGCCGCCTGATTGATCAGGCTGCCCACCAGGTTGAGGCGCTCAATGTTGATGACGCCGTCACCTTCCAGATTGATGGCCGAGGCCATGCCGCCCACGATGTAGTTGGGATGCGGGTTCTTACCGCCGAAGACGGTGTGGATCTTGACGACTTCCTTCTGCCACTTGAGAGCTTCGAGGTAATGCGCCACCGCCATCAGGTTCGCTTCGGGCGGCAGTTTGTAAGCCGGATGGCCCCAGTAGGCGTTCTGGAAAATACCAAGCTGACCGGAATCGACAAATTTCTTAATGGTGGCGGCGGTATCGCGGTAGTAGCCTTCTGAAGCGAGCCCCCAGTGCGGGGAGACTTTCTGGGCGAGGGCCGAGGTGGCGACGGGGTCGGCCTTCAGTGCGGAGACAATATCCACCCAGTCCAGCGCGTGCAGGTGATAGAAGTGCACCACGTGATCCTGCACCATCTGGGTGAGGAACATGATGTTGCGGATGAGGTCCGCATTCTTCGGCACGGTGATGCCGAGGGCGTTTTCCACGGAGCGGACGCTGGCGAGCGCATGCACGGTGGTGCAGACGCCGCAGATGCGTTCGCAGAAGGCCCACGCCTCGCGCGGGTCGCGGCCCTTCAGAATCACTTCAAGCCCGCGCCACATGGTGCCGGAACTCATGGCGTTCTCGATGACGTTGCTGCCGTTCAGCATCGCCTCCACGCGGAGATGGCCTTCAATTCTTGTAACCGGATCGACGACAACTCTGGTTGACATATCGGTTCACCTTAGCTTGGAATCTGGGCTCAGGAATTTTTCGGGTCCGGGCCGTGTTTGGTCCTGATGGTCTGGTAGGCCGCATGCGCGGTGATGCCGACGCCGGTGATGACGGCGAGTGTCTTGCCGACCGCGTCCGGAGTGGAATCGATGCCGGGCACGGGAATTCCGGAAAGGCGCTCGTAAAGCGGGCCATTATCCCAGAAATTCGCTTCACTGCAGCCGATGCAGCCATGGCCGGAGCCGATGGGGAATGAGACGCCGTCGTTCCACTTCATGGTGGCGCAGGAGTTATAAGTGGACGGACCGCGGCAGCCCATCTTATACAGGCACCAGCCCTTGCGCGCGCCTTCGTCATCCCAGGTTTCGACGAACTGGCCGGCATCGAAGAACGGGCGGCGGTAGCACTTATCGTGAATGCGCTGGCCGTAGAACATCGTCGGGCGGCCGACGCGATCCAGTTCCGGCAGCCGGTCGAAGGTGAGGATATTAGCAAGAACGCCCGTCATTACGTCGGCAATGGGAGGGCAGCCAGGCACGTTGACGATGGGCTTATCGGTAATGATCTTCTTCACCGGTTCGGCGCCGGTGGGATTGGGCTTCGCATTCTGCACGCAGCCATGGGAAGCGCAGGAGCCCCAGGCAACGATGGCCTTCGCGTCCACAGCGGTTTCCTTCAGGATATTGAGGAAACTGTTGCCGCCCACGGTGCAGTACATGCCGCCGTCTTTGGTGGGGGCATTGCCTTCCACGGCCAACAGATATTGGCCTTTGTAGTCCTTCATGACCTTGCGACGGATCTCTTCGCACTGCTCGCCCGCGGCGGCCTGCAGGGTCTCATCGTAGTCAAGCGAGACCATGTTCAGGATGATGTCCTGCGCGATGGGGTGGGCGCTGCGGATAAAGCTTTCGCTGCAGCAGGTGCATTCGAGGCCGTGGAGCCAGAGGACCGGAATGCGGGGTTTGGTTTCGAGCGCCTTCACCACGGTGGGTGTGGCGGCCGCGGTCAGACCCATACAGGCGGTGAGCTTGACGCAGTAGTCGAGGAAGGTCCGGCGGTCGACGCCGTGGTCACGAAGAATATCGTACGTGGAGGGAGAGCGAACAGGCATGCAGGCTCCTTGAAGTCCGGTACCACAAAGGCAGTTCAGGGGCCATTCCAAATAGCCCTGAAAGGTGGAAATTTGGGTGTAATTGCGCGAAAAGCTGAGTGTTGGGTGAGCGCATTCGCGCAGGCTGCGAATGATATTGTGAGGCGTGCGCCGGAGGCTGCTGGTAAGAGGGATCGTGCAGGGTGTGGGCTTCCGGCCCTGGATCCACCAGCTTGCCGCGCGGCATGGCCTGGCGGGCTTTGTACTGAATTCCACGGCGGGCGTGGTGATGGAACTGGAAGGCACGGAAGAGGCGCTGGCCGGTTTCCACCTGGACTTCACAGAGCACCCGCCGCCGCTGGCGGCTGTGGAATCCGTGACGGAGGAAACTCTGCCGGACGCGGGTTACAAGGGCTTTGCAATCCGCGAAAGCAGCAGCGAGCCGGATGCCTTTGTGCTGGTGCCGCCGGACGTGGGCACGTGCGCCGAATGCTTCGCGGAGTTTCGTGACGCCGCGAATCGGCGCGCGGGTTATCCGTTCACCAACTGCACGCACTGCGGACCGCGCTACACCATCATCCGGGATGTTCCGTATGACCGCGCGTTCACCACCATGGCGGAGTTCCCGATGTGCCCGGCCTGCCAGGCCGAGTATGAGGACCCCTCCAGCCGGCGTTTTCATGCGGAGCCGAACGCCTGCCCGGAATGCGGGCCGCACGTGGAGCTGTGGGACCAGAGGCAGCGCCTGCAGGCGGGCGGCGATGCGGTGGCGGCCACGCAGCGCCTGCTGGAACAGGGGCACATTGTCGCGATCAAAGGTCTGGGGGGCTTTCATCTGGCCTGTCTGGCCGATGACGACGCGGCGGTGCGGCTGTTGCGCGAGCGGAAACGGCGCTCCGACAAGCCGTTTGCCGTGATGGTGCGCGATGTGGAGGCCGCGGAAACGCGGGGCGTCCTCGGTGACGAGGATCGGGCCGCGCTGGCGTCGCCGCGCCGTCCCATCGTGATTGTTCCGGCGCGCCGGGTGAGCGCGATTGCACCAGGGCTGCACTGGATCGGCATGATGCTGCCCTACACGCCGCTGCACCATCTGCTGTTTGCGGGCGCGGCTTATGAGGCTTTGGTGATGACTTCGGGGAACCTTTCCGAAGAGCCCATTGCCAGCGGGAATGAAGAGGTGGCGGCGCGGCTGCATCCGCTGGCGAGTCACTTCCTGCTGCATAACCGGCAGATTCAGACGCGCGCGGATGATTCGGTGGTCCGCACTTTTGAGGGGCGGGAACGCGTGATGCGGCGGTCGCGCGGCTATGCGCCCACGCCGGTGGACCTGGGCCGCGGTTGCGGGCAACTGCTGGCCGTGGGTGGCGAACTAAAGAACGCGTTCTGCCTGACGAAAGACCACTACGCGGTGCTGAGCCAGCACATCGGTGATCTGGAAAATCTGGAGACGCTGCGGGTGTTCGAAGAAACGCTGGAGCACATGAAGCGCTTCTTCCGCATCGCGCCGGTGGCCGTGGCGCATGATCTGCATCCGGGGTATCTTTCGACGCGTTTTGCGGTGGGGATGGAGGGTGTGCGGAAGATCGGCGTGCAGCACCACCACGCGCATATCGCGGCCTGCATGGCGGAGAATCATCTGGACACCAACCGGCAAGGGCCGGTAATTGGCGTGGCGCTGGATGGCACGGGCTACGGGACGGACGGGAAGATCTGGGGCGGTGAATTTCTGGTCTGCGATTACGCCGGGTTTGAGCGCGCGTATCACTTCCGCTATGTGCCGCTGGCGGGTGGCGATGCGGCGGTGAAAGAGGTCTGGCGAAGCGGCTTGGCCTACGCGCGGGACGCGGGGCTGGAGGTTCCGTTCGCGGTGACGCCGGAGGCCATGGCGGTAGTGGACCGGATGATCGGCAGCCGGATCAACACGGTGGATACATCGTCCTGCGGGCGGCTGTTCGACGCGGTGGCGGCGATTCTGGGCGTCCGGATGAAGGCGAATTACGAGGGCCAGGCGGCGATGGAACTGGAAGCGCTGGCGAATGACGACGCCGGGGTGTATCGCTTCGACTACGATGGCGGCGAACTGGATTTCCGGGAGACAATCCGGTCTCTGGCCGGCAACGCCGCGGACCCCGCCACCGCCGCGGCGCGGTTCCACAACACGCTGGCGAGGGCCATTGCGGAGACTTGTCTGCGTATCCGGGCAGCCTCCGGGCTCGGCCAGGGTCTGCGGCGCGTCTGCCTTTCGGGCGGCGTGTTTCAGAACATCCTGCTATTGAAAAAGGCCGCCCATGCGCTGCGGGCGGCCGGTTTCGAAATCTATCCGCATTCCCTGGTGCCGCCGAACGATGGCGGCCTGGCGCTGGGCCAGGCCGTGATCGCCGATGCGGCGTTGCGGGGGTGATCGCCGTGGTTAGTTCACCTTGTTGCCGGCAATATAGACGGCCTGGATGGTGCGGGTGTTTTTGATGTCGTCGAGCGGGTTCTTATCGAGCACGATCAGGTCAGCCCACTTCGACTTTTCGAGCGTACCCAGATCTTTCGCCTTCAGGAACTCCGCCGCGTTCTTCGTGGCGGATTGAATCACCTGGGAGGGCGTGAGACCGGCTTCCACCATCAGGGACATCTCCCAGTGCTCCAGGAAGCCCGGGAAGCGGCCAGGAGGCCCGGAATCGGTACCAAAGCCATACTTCACGCCGGCGGCCACCTGCTTCTTCAGGTTCTTCTGCGCGGTTTCGAGGAATTCGGCATAGTGGGCAAAGTGGGGGTCGGCCGCCTGCGCCTTCTGGTACTCCGAACTCTTCAGCGTCTGCACCACAGCGGGCGAGACGCCCATGGTGAAGAACGGGTCGTCCACAAAGAACGGCGCCTTTGCGTAGACGAACATGGTGCCTTCGCGGCTGAGCGTGCCGGCCAGCTGCCAGGTGCCGTGTTTCTTCATGGAATCGAGCAGTTCCTGATCGATGGGAAGATCGCGGACGCTGTGCGCCAGGCCGTTGACGCCGAACCCGGTCAGCTTCTTCGCATCCGCCAGGTAGAAGATGTGGGCGGAGGCAGGCAGATTGCGTTTGTGCGCGCCGTCGATGATGGCCTTCGCGATGTCATACGGCATCTTCTTCTGCTCGCCCAGGTGGTCATCGAGCCAGAGCTTGACCATATCGACCTTCTTCGCCGCGAGGGCGTCCAGCTGTTTATTCACTTCGGCGACGGTGGAAACGCCTTCGTTCACGCCCACCAGGCCGCCGTAGCCGCCGGTGAAGATGAAGCCCTGGCCCGCGCTGTAGATGCGGGTCTCGCCGGGCCGCCCGGTGGCGCGCTGTTTGTCGCGCATGGTGAGAACCAGGTCTTTATCGGTGCCCATGCTGAGCACGGTGGTGACGCCGTATTTGGCGTAGGTCTTCAGATTCTTTTCGACGTTCGCTTCGGTGAGGTTGTCCGCGCTCTGTTTGAGATCGACCGTCGCACCCAGGTGCCCATGCAGATTGATGATGCCGGGCATGACGTATTTACCGGCGAGATCGATGGTTTCCGCACCCGCCGGCGCCTTGAGCTGCGCGGCCGTGCCGACCCAGGTGATCCTTCCGGAATCCACAATCATCGCGGCGTTGGCGACCGGCGCTTTGCCGGTGCCGTCGATGAGCGTGAAGTTCTTCAGTACTTTGATTTCGGCATGAAGGCTGATTGCCAGCAGGGGCAAAAACGCCTTCAGAAAACTACTTCGCATTCGCGGACTCCTGGTTCACAGCCATCTTCAAAACACGCGCGGCGCGGGCCGGATTAAACACGCCGCAGGAACAGAAACGGGCCATGTAGCAGACGGCCTCTTCGGGAGTCCGGCGGCCTTCCTTGACCCAGTCGACCATCTTTTTCGCCAGCGAATGGCTCACCATGCCGTGACCGCACATGGTGGAAAGCATCATCACCTGGGAGCTGGGAAGCTTTTCGGTGGCGCCCTCAAAACCCAGGGAATAGCCGACGCTGTGGCGCGGGATGCCGGCGTGGTGGCAGCACTGGTCCGCGCCATCGATGGAGGTGGAGATGTTGATGCTCATGCCGAGATCCTCTTCCCGGATGCGCTTGACGAAGTCTTCCGCCGCGACCTTGTTATCGAAGACGGCGGCGCAGGTGGTGGGGGTATCCAGACCGTCGATCACGGCCTGGAAATCCGGCTTGTTATCGCGGTTCCAGTGCGCCATCGGATTCATTTCCTTCGACGGACGGAGCGCGCCGCCATGCCGGGCGTCGCCCAGATTCACGGGATGATACTCGGCGGCAATCTGCAGGAAGCGGCGCAGTTTGGGCAGGGAATCCCCATCGTTTGCGCCCTTGCTGGCAATGGCGAAGATTACATAGTCGTCGCGGAAGCTGTCGGCGTCGCCGAAGCGGTGCAGGGTGTTGGTCATGCGTTCACAGTCTCCTTCGCGGCGGGCTTGTCGAGCGGGCGCTTCACGCGGCCCAGGCCGATGTTGGTCTTCGCGCGTTCCAGCTTATAGCCGAGGCTTTCAAGAATCGGGGCCACCACCTTGTCTTCGCCGTTCTCATCGCAGCGTGTGCCCACGCCGAGCGCGATGACGGTGCCGAGCCGCTTCTCAACGGCCCAGACCAGACGGATAATTTCCTCGGTGCGATCCACCGTGACTTTAATTTCCACGATGGCGGACATCACTTTCTCATTCAGAATGTCCGCCCGGAGCGTGCCGGTGGCGACGTCTGACATGAGGGAGGTGATGGGATTCTTCTTTTCAAACGACACGCCGGCTTCGGCCAGCGCCCAGCACATTTCCTGGATTTCATGGAAGCGCGCGCCCACGCCCGGGCGGCCGAACTCGATGGTGAAGCCGACTTCGCCCACCTTCACGCGGCCACTCACGTCATTGGTCTTCACTTCCTCCGTGCCGCGGCCTTCCACGCCGGTGGATTCATGCGGCACGCGGGGATCAGAGAAGGCGCGGCGGACGACACGGGGCCAGGTGAGTTCATCGGGCTCAAAAGCGCCGGTGGGGCAGACGTCCGGTTCGGGATCGAAACGGACTTTGGCCAGCGCGAAGATCTTCCGGACCGTACGGACCATGGTCGGGTTCAGGTGTTCCTGACTCAGGCCGTTGTAGCAGGCGTAGCATTCGACGCACTCATCGCGCTTGATGGTGGCGCGCTTGATCACAGGGTCGATGTAGATCGCCTCCATCGGGCAAACGTAGGTACAATTGCCGCAGGCGACACACTTATCAGGGTTGATCCGCATAGGGTGTTGGTGGACGGTTTTAGTGTTTGGATGACACTTCTCCCGTAATGATCTATCATAGTTCACCCCCGAAAGCCAACGGTCTGCCGGGGAGCCGAATGTGCGATTCGCTATAGTTGTGCCTGGGAGCTCACTCTGAACCGAAATTTCCTTCTTGTCACGATTGTCGCGGGGTTGTTTATTGCCCTGATGATTACGGGACTGATCGGCAACGTGCGGGCCGGCAATTACGTGGCGATCCCGATGGTCTTCACGGCGCTGGCGATCTGCGGCCTGGCGATTGCGACGAAACACTATCAGGTGCAGTACATGCTGCGGGACGCCACGCCGGACCGGATCATTGAGCATTACCACCACGGCAGCCGCCGGTTGCCGCAGGGCAAGGCGGCCGCGGCGTATCTTTCCGGGCTGGCGGCGACGTTTTTCGGGCAGTTTGACCGGGCGCGGGAGGAACTGCAGAAGGTGGATTGGTCGCAGGCTTCGGCCATGTACCGCGGGCACCGGCTGTATGTTCTGGCGCTGCTGGCGGTGCTGGAAGAGACGGATTACGCGAAGGCGATCCGGCTGGCCGATGAGGCGCTGGAACTGGAGAAACAGGAGCGCGCGGGGGGCCTGCAGGTGCTGGACGATGTGGTCCGCCTGGTAGCCGGCCCCGGAGAACCGGCCGAGGAGCTGATGAAGCGGGTGGACTTCACGGCGCGCAAGCGCCGGGGGTTGATGCCTGGCATGTGCGCCTGGGCGCTGGGCGTGCATTACAAGCGGAGGAACGAACCGGAGAAGAGCGAGGAATATAAAGAGCTTCTCCGGATGTCCGTGCCGCAGAGTATTGTGATGCGGGCTTAGGCTTTCAGCCTAGCTTTTTAACCACCCCCGAAATTTATCCGGGCTGGCGGCGTAGTTGGGGAAGACGTTCTTCATCGACCGGTTGCCGAGGTGCTGGTAGACGGCTTCGCTGAGCACATCACGGAAGTCCGTGGTGACGGCGAGATCGCGCTCTTCGTACAGCTGCTCCTGCGCAAGGCCCGGCCACTTGCCGTACACCTTGCCGCCTTTGACGGCTCCACCCATCACGAACATGGCGTTGGCGTGGCCGTGATCGGTCCCGCGATTGCCGTTTTCTTTGGCGGTGCGCCCGAATTCCGACATGGTGACCACGACCACGTCTTCCATGCGGTCGCCCAGGTCCTGATAGAAGGCGGCGAGGGAGGAACCGAACTCGTCAAGACGCCCGGCGAGGAGGCCGAGAGAGGGCTTCTGGCCCACTTCATTGACGTGCGTGTCCCAGCCGCCGATATCGGCAAAGGCCACTTCCACGCCAACGTCTGACTTGATGAGCTGCGCGATCTGCTTCATGCTTTCGCCGAAGCGCCCGCGCGGATAGTTCGCGCCGGCGGCGGGCTGGTAGGGAGTCTTCTGAATCGATTGGAGCAGCGAGACGGCTTCAAATGTTTCGCGCCCGGTGCCGCCCAGAATCTGGTCCTTCGAGCCCGCGTACATGGACTGCAGGGTTTTGGCGGCGGCGGTATCCTTCACCATGAAATTGCCGAGATTTTCCACGGCCACCACGCTATTCGCGCCCCGCATGGCGCGCGGGAGGGTGGGCCCCAGGCTGACGGCGCGGACGGGCGAGGGCTTGCCCTGGGCCGCCGGCAGCGCGCGGTTCAGCCAGCCATCGTTGGTGGCCTTCAGGCCGGGCGTGCCGGATTCCATGTAGTCCTGCGCGTCGAAGTGCGAACGCGTGGGGTCCGGCGAACCGGCGGCGTGCACGATGGCGAGCTGCTGCTTATCCCAGAGCGGCTTCAGGCCGGCGAGCGCGGGGTTCAGCCCGAAGAAGCCGTCGAGATCGATGGCGCTCTCCGCGGGGGCCGAGGAGGAGGGCCGGGGGATGGCGATGTTGGGGCGCAGATCGTAATAGCGCTGTTCGCCGTGGGGGATGACGACATTGAGGCCGTCCGCCGCGCCGCGCTGGAAGATGGCGACGAGGACCTTCTTTTTGCGGCCGGTGGCGTCATCGGCCAGGGCCGCGCGCTGCAGCCAGAGAGGCGCTGCGCCGACGCCGACCATCGCCATCGCGGAGTTCCGCAGGAAGATTCTTCTGGATGAAAACATGGCTGTTGGACCTCTTGAGAATTTGGTACTACCGGCGTTGAAAATCGGGTGAGCCGAGCGTGAGGCCCGCGACCAGCGGACCCGTCTGCGCGGGGGTGATTTGCTTCTGTTCGTCGAGCCCGGCCTGAATGGCGGCGAGGGCGTCGGCGGAAGGGTCGGTAAGCAGCAGGCGGTGCTCGATGTCTTTCGGATCGCCCGCGAAGCGCAGGGGATCGACCTTCACGCCGGGGATCTTCGCCTGGGCGAGGGCGGAAGCGAAGTTCATGCGGGCGAGCAGGGAGGCGGAATTCATCCAGTCATTGCCACGGTTGGAGTAGCCTGTGGGCTCGATCTTGCGGTAGAGCGGTTCGCCCAGCTGGTTCATCAGACCGGTGAGCGCGAGGGCGGAGGAGACATCGCCATCGACGGCGCGAATGGAACTCGCCACCATTTCGAGCGGAGATTTCAGCTTGTTGCGGTACATGGCGGGGTCCCAGAACTCAGACG
>CAIUOG010000145.1 GCA_903900705.1 uncultured Acidobacteriia bacterium | reverse complement strand
GGGGACGAATCGGGCTGGTGGAGCGCGGTATTTGCCGTTTGGGGAGGAGTTGACGGCTACGGCCGGGGACAGGGTGAAGTTCGGGACTTATACGCGGGATTCGTTTACGGGATTGGATTATGCGGATCAGCGCTTCTATGCTTCCACCTACGGGAACTTCACCACACCCGATCCCTCCATGGAGAATGTTGACTATACGAATCCGGGAAGCTGGAATGCGTACGCCTACACGAACGGAGACCCGATCAACGGGAACGATCCGACCGGACTTCAGACCTGCGGTCAGATACCGGTAACCAGCGGCGCGTTCGCCGGGCAAACCCTTTCTCAGGTTTTTACTGGGACGAGCGGCAACGATCTTCTTGCGCAGATCATCTGGCATGAGGCAGGCACGCTGTATTCGTCTGATCTGACCAACAGTTCGACCGTGGGTCTCTACGAAACGGACCTTGCTGCGGTTGGTAGCGCGGTTCTGAATCAATGGGACGTGGACAATGGTCTCCTCAAGGTCTACCAGAACGGGAGGCAGGTATGCCCGCTTGGTCAGTGCCTGGACCGCTCTCTGCAACAGATCATCATCGCCATTTCGACGTATAAGGATTCCAGCGGAACTCTCGTCGGTACTTTCAACTCCAGCGGTCAGATGCAAGGGGCGGCTGCAACCACGCTGGCAGGTATTCTTGGCACGAATACATTGACCGGGCCTTTAGTGTCTGACAACGGAAATCTGATCAATCAGGGTTGCGAAGGGGTGGTGGCTTCACTGGTGAACGCGAGCAATCTTCTTGGAGGCGCTCCAAGAGTGAGCCCCAACGGAAGCACTCTGTTGTTCTGGAATCAGCTATCGCCCGATTCGACTCAGTTTTACTCCGGGTACACCGGCTGGCGTGATGGCCGCCCTAAGGGTGAGACGTTCTGGGGGCTCCCCAGCACTGCTCCTCCTCCTGTGAGGAGGCCGCGACCGCCTGGCCGGGGACCCAGACCCCTGTGACGAGGTAAACGACATGATTCACAGAGGACTCATGTTAGCGGTGATCCTGATAGGGTTGCAGCCGCTTGTAGCCGCCGATGTCTCCAATACACAGGGGTTCGAGCAGGAGCTGACAGCTGTTTTGCGAGCGGAAATCTTGTGGAATGATACGCCACGGGTTTTTCGGGTTCCAGCCGCGGGCTCGGCCTCAATGGCAATCAATGCGATGCCGGAGGCGGTTTCGTACTGCAGTCATGATCTCGGCACCTGTGCCCGATACAGTGTCCTGGGGTTCCGCAACTGGCTGCGGTTGAACAGTGCCCCGTGCGAGGGGCAAAACAGCGACTTAGACGCGCTCGTTGCATTCCTCGGGAAAGGTTCTGTCAAGCAATCAGGGGATTCGGCACGACCAACTGTTTTAGGCCGAGGCGGTCTCGCGGGATCGCCGGCACCGGGTTTCGGGATTAGCTGGACGACGAAAATCGCTCTGGGCAGTCGCGCGGAGATCGTCAAAGAGTACCAACAAATGCACCCGTCGGATATCGAGGGGCTGAAGAGCTGGCTGCGTTCCCCGACGACGACGCACACAGGAGTCAGGGCGATGACGATCGCCTGTTACTCTCCTTTCGATCCGCTGGTTTACTACTACGTGGACCGATCTGCTGGGGCACCTGTAATCCTGGCGGTCTTCTGGGATAAAGATCGGCAGGAATGGGTCATTGCTGCATCGTTCGAACGGAGCCAGGCTCCCGAGAAGTTTGACGAGATGCGCCGCACGATTGAATCGGTCCCGTGCTCTACCGTTACCTTCCAGTAGCTTTCCTTTGCCATCACCGGCTGAAGTAATGCCGGTTCATCAACTCTGCGGGGTTTTCTCTCTCCGCCGGAACACGCGGTTCCGGCATGGTCCTGAGCAGAACTGCTTATCGCTGCGGGAGGCGTCGCCCTTGAGGAACCAGCGGCCACAACGGGGCGCCGGACAGCGGGCGCAGTGAAGCAATCCAGCGACTTCCCCGGCCATGCGCTGCCAGAGAGCGGTGCGAAGAGTGGCGGGCCGGTAATGCATACGGAAGCCCGATCCGTTCTCGCGCACGGCGGTCAAATGAAACGGCGCGCGGGCGAGACCCGAGGCCAGTTTCCGTTCGAGCAGTTCTTCCCCGCGCCGGTCCCCGGCGGCGATCCTGTCCCATAGATCCCCGACGGCTTTCAGTTCGCGAATCTCGCGCCGCCACAAATCCACGGGCTCGGGTGAGAGAGCGCTGGCCGGGACTGGCTTGCCCGGTTCCGGCCGGACGGCGATCCCGGCGTTCAGCAGACCGTAGCGCCCAGCCAGTTCCAGAATCGCGGCAGTCTCCGGCGAGCTGGGGATTCTCCCCGATTCCGATCACCGGTTCTCCTCTGAAACCGATCACTCATTCTCCTTCGATTCCGATCAGCGTTCTCCCGTGAAGCCGATCAGCATTCTCCTGTGATTCCGATCACTTTTGTCCTTCCGGGGGCCAAAGGTGATCGGGATGGGAGAACGGTGATCGGAATGAAAGGAGAACAAGGAAATCGGCGGTGCTGGACTTCACCGCGGGTGACCATGGATCGGCCCAGAGGAGGGCCGGTCGAAGTTGCCCGGAAAGCGAAAGTCCATGAGAAAGATCAGAGAGATTCTGCGGCTGCACTTCGAGCAAAAGCTCGGCCAAAGGCAGATTGCGCGCAGCGTCAACACCAGCCAGAGCACTGTTCACGAGTATCTGGCGCGCATGAAAGCCGCCGGGCTCCGTTGGCCTTTAAGCGAAGACCAGGACGAAGAAAGCCTGGAACAGTCCCTGTTCCCTCCCGGACAGGCGCCTGCGAAACTTCCCGCCCGCGTGCAACCCGACTTCACCCACATCCGGCAGCAACTGGAACAGCACCGCGACCTGACTCTCGAACTGCTCTGGGAAGAGTTCCGCGGGCAGCATCCCGACGGCTACAGTTACAGCCGCTTCTGCAAACTCTACCGGCACTGGAAAAAGCGGCAGGACGTTGTCATGCGTCAGGATCACCACCCCGGCGAGAAGCTGTTCCTCGACTGGGCCGGAGCCACAATCGCCATCCATCAGGCCGACGGAACCACTCGTCAGGCGCCTCTGTTCGTTTCCGCCATGGGCGCCTCCAGCTACACCTATGCCGAAGCTGTAACCGATCAGCAAATGGGCAACTGGCTCAAGGTGCAGATCCATGCCCTGGAGTTTTACGGTGGCTGTCCGCAACTGCTCATTCCCGATAACACCAAAACCGGCGTGACACGCGCCTGCATCTATGAGCCCGATCTGAATCCCACTTACCAGGAGTTCGCCAGTCATTACCGCGTGGCCGTTATGCCCACACGTCCCCGCAAGCCTCGCGATAAAGCCAAAGTGGAAAGCGCGGTTCAGGTGGTGCAGCGCTGGATCGTGATGCGGTTGCGGCACCAGCGGTTCTTTTCCGTCACCGCCGCCAACGAAGCGATCCGAGAGTTGCTCTCGTATCTGAACAACCGGCCCTTCCGCAAACGCCGCGACGAAACCCGGGCCAGCCTGTTTGCCAAACTCGACCGTCCGGCTTTGCAGCCTCTGCCCGCCGAGCGTTACGATCTGAGCCACTGGGCGCAGGCGCGCGTGAACATCGATTATCACGTCGCCTTCGATGGCAACTGGTACAGCGTGCCTTACACTCTGACGGGCGAAGCTGTGGAAGTTCGTTCCACGCCGTCCACGGTTGAGATCTTCCATCGAGGCAAGAGAATCGCCTCGCACCTGCGCGGCCGTGACAGGAACAAGAGCGTCACGCAGCATGAGCATCGGCCGCGAAGCCATCAGGCACATCTGGAATGGCCGCCCTCGCGCATGGTGCAGTGGGCCGGTCAGGTGGGACCGAACACCGCACAGCTGGTGCAGCGGATGCTCGATGACAAGCCGCATCCGGAGATGGGATACCGGGCCTGTCTCGGCATCATACGGCTGGCGGCAAAGTACTCGCCGGCGCGCATGGAGAATGCCGCCGAGCGCGCGTTGCTCGCCGGAGCGGTCAGTTATAAGAGCGTGAAATCGATCCTGCAGAACGGGCTCGATACGCAGCGTTCGGCATTGCCGCCACCGTTGCGGCTGTCGCCGGAACATGAGAATCTGCGCGGGCCGGAGTACTTCCAGTAAAGGAGAAAACGATGCTGCATCAACCGACACTGGAAAAACTGGAAGCCATGCGGCTGCACGGCATGGCGCAGGCATGGCGGGAACTGGCGAAAAGCGATCAGGCAGGCGAACTCAGTTTTGAGGAACGCATGGCGCTGCTGGTGGATCGTCAGTTCGCATGGCGTGAGAACGAAGCCTTTGCGGCACGGCTGCGGCGTGCGAAACTGCGAGCCAACGCCTGTGTGGAAGATATCGATTATCGCGCCGCTCGCGGGCTCGATAAAACACTGCTGCGCTCCCTGGCGGCAGCATCGGCCTGGGTGGAGAAACACGAGAACGTTTTTGTATGCGGCCCGACCGGCGTGGGCAAGAGCTTTCTTGCCTGCGCACTGGCGCAGAAAGCGTGTCGCGATGGTTACTCGGCGTACTACACACGGGCGGCGGCGCTGTTCCGCGATCTGGCGTTGGCGCGGGCCGATGGCAGTCTTCGCAATATGCTGTTGCGGCTCAGCCGGATCGACGTGCTGGTGGTGGACGACTGGGCCATGACGCCGCTGAGCGAAGTGGAAGCAAGGGACTTCTGGGAGATCTGCGAGGATCGGTGTCAGGCGAGGTCGCTGGTGCTGACTTCGCAGATGCCCGTCGCGAAATGGCACAGCCAGATCGGGGACTCGACGGTGGCCGAAGGCATCCTCGACCGCATCATTCACCGGGCGCATCGGATCGAACTGAAAGGCGACTCGATGAGGAAGAGTTTGTCGAAGCAGCCGGATCGGCAAAGCTCCGCTCCGGGGTGACTGAGTGCTGAAGGGAAGGGGCCTCGAAACTGCCGGCCCCTTCCCCCGACCCCCTTCCCCGCCTGCGGCGGCTCAGCCTCCGCTTCGCTTCGCAGCGCCGACTTCAAAAACGGTCACGATTCTCTTGCCATTCCGATCACTCCGGGGCAGAATGAAAAAGCCAGCGTCGCTTCGCTCCGACCTCGCTGATCGATCACGGGAGAATCGTGATCGGTTTCAGAGGAGAATGAGTGATCGATTTCGCGAGAATCCGCACGAGCAGTCGGCGACGATCCGGTGCAGGCAGGGTTGGCGGGCGCAGGGCTGATCCGGGGTCAGTTCGCCAAAATCCCACTTCGGCACGAGGCATTCGGTGAAGGTAGCGCCGCCGTCCGGAGTGCGGACCTTGCGGCTGAGTTTGATACTCCGGTCTGGCCCACTTTGATACTCTGATTTGGCCCACCCCTGAAGTTGATATTTTGCCTTGTCGGGGCCTTCGAGTCCAGCTTTGATATTTTCCCGAAGGAACCGGTTGACAGATAACTTGCGGCGGT
>CAIUOG010000144.1 GCA_903900705.1 uncultured Acidobacteriia bacterium | reverse complement strand
TCCACCGGCGTGTTTGTCGGCCACTTCGAGCAGCAGGGTGGTGAGTTCGGTAAAGTCGTCGTCGGTGAGGCGGAAGTGGCCCAGCGGGTCGCCGAGGCGCGAATCGAAGCCGGCGGAAATCATCACGAGATCGGGCCGGAATTCGGCCATGGCGGGCAGTAACTGGTGGCGGAATGCGCCGAGGATCTCCTCGCGCCCCGCGCCGGCGGGGAACGGGCAGTTCAGCGTGGTTCCTTCGGCCCGCCCGGAACCGGTTTCATCGGGATCGCCGGTGCCGGGGTACCAGGGCGACTGGTGGGTGCTGAAGAAGAAGACCGAGGGATCGTCATAGAAACAATCCTGGGTGCCGTTGCCGTGGTGAACATCCCAATCGGCGATCAGGACACGTTCAAGGCCATACTGCCGCTGGGCATAGCGGGCCGCGATGGCGATGTTGTTGAAGAGGCAGAAGCCCATGCCTCGCGTGGGGGTGGCATGATGGCCAGGCGGGCGCACGATGCAGAAGGCGTTCCGCGCTTCGCGGGCGATGACGCGGTCAACGGCGGTAAGGCAGACGCCCGCCGCATGTTTGGCGACCTCGAAGGAGCGGCGGCAGATGTCGGTGTCACCAGTGCTGAGGGATTCGAGCCCGGCCTCGGCGTCGCGACGGGCGCTGACGATGTAATCGGGCGTATGGCAGAGCGCGAGTTCGGCGAAGGTGGCCGCGCGTGGTTCCGACGGGCTGAGGCCGAAGGGCTCGACGCCACGGACGGCGGCGTCCCAGCGGGCAATGCGTTCGGGGTGACCCAGGCCCGTGTCGTGCTCTTTGGCGATGGGATCGGTGAGGAAGGCGGTGTTCATGAGGATTTTCCGGCGCGCAGCAGGGCGATCTTCGGGGCGCGAGATTTCGGGCTGTCGAGGCTGAAAGAACGGGCGTCTCCAAGGTCTTCGCGGATGAAGTCCTCTGTGCGGCTGACGGCGGCGCGGAGTTCCCGGTTGGGTGGCACGAAGGACAGCCAGGCGATGGATTCGGTGGCCGTGTCATACTCCCAGAGGCCGATGAGGCGGCCACGATCGAGAATGGCGTGGTTCGGCAGGTCGGCAACGCCGGGCTTGACGTGGACGAACCCGGCGGCGCGGTCTTCATCGGCGAGCAGGCTCTGCACATCACGGCGTAGCTGGTTGATGGTGTCCAGGCTGCTGACGAGCGCGTATTGCGGGTCTTTCGGGATCCGGAAGGTTTCGAAAGCTTCGCGATCCTCCGGCGGCAGCAGGCGTCCATCGGAAAGGGCTTCGAGGGCGAGCGGTTCGAGGACGGCCTTTGCGGTCTTCGCGCCCAGGCCGGAGAACCACTGGAATTCGGCCACAGATGCCGGGCCTGTCCAGCGGTAATAGAGGCGGGCGAGTTCCGCCAGGGCTTCCGGCTCACTCAGGTTCCGGTTCGCGAGTGGATTGTGCTGCCAGAGGGTGTACTTGTAGCGCTGGTTATCGAGCCTGCCATTGGTGGGGATGCGGCGGATTTCTCCTTCCGATTGCATGACGCCCAGAGCCAGCGGAACCGTGGTCGAGAGACCCTTCTTCACGCCTTCCGGGCCGAGGCTCCGCGCGGCGGAGCCAACGCCGGTGCGGATGGCGTCGGGCTCCAAAGGCCCGGCCTGGAGAGCTTTGGCAATGGAGGCGCGCAGGGTGGCGATTTCGGGATCGCTGACGCCGAGTTTGCGGGCGGTCTTGAATTCTGCCTCGTTGAATGGCTGGCCGACGCGAAGCCCGAGCGCGAAATGTTCGGCGGGCAGAACGTAGGTGCAGCCGCGGGCGCTGGGGAGTTCATGGATTTCGGCTCGTTCGAGGGCTGCATCGACGGCGGCGCGGCGTAGTCCGGCGCGGGCGAAAAGCGTCAGATAGGGCCCGACTCCGGCCACGGAACGTGCCCAGCCGGTGCGCGCAAACACTTCCGCGGCGGAACTGCCGGCGAGCGAGCCATCGAGGCCCTGTTTGTGGGACCACCACGCTCTTTGTCTGGCGTCCGGCAGTTTTGCGTTGGACATGCTGGAATTATTTTAGATTGTCGTGACTTTCGCAAAAAACCGGTAACGGGCTGTGCGCCCGGTGGGTCCAAGCAAGAGTGACTTCCCGCAGCTTTTTCGCTCTCCCTGTCGCGTGGGCGATGCTTGTACCGGCGGCATTGTGCCAGCCCGGAAGCATCGCCGGCTTTCTGGTGGATACGAGTCACGCGTCGGTTGCACAGGCGCAGGTGAGATTGTCCTTTGACAGCGGCGGGGCGGAACGGGAGTCAAAGTCCGGTGACAATGGGGAGTTTTCCTTCGCCGAGGTACCAGCGGGAACGTTCAAACTGGTCTTTACGGCGACGGGCTTTTCCGGCAAGACGATCACGGGCACGCTGCAGGCCGGCGAGGCTCTGAATCTGCCGGAAACCGTGCTCGACGTGGATACGGTTGCAACCGAAGTGAACGTCACCCAGACCCAGGCGGAGATTGCGGACACGCAGATCAAAGCGGCTGAGAGGCAGCGTTTTCTGGGGGCGGTCCCCAACTTCCTGGTGAACTACGATCCGGATGCGGCGCCGCTCAACGCCAAACAGAAGTTTGAGCTGACGTGGAAGACCTTTCTCGACCCCTCTTCGTTCGTCATCACGGGGCTGATCGCGGGAGTCGGGCAGGCGCAAAATTCGCATAAGGGGTTTGGGCAGGGCGCGCAGGGCTATGCGAAACGGTACGGGTCGTCGTTCGCGGACTTCGCCACCAATCTCACGATTCAGAAGTTTGTCATGCCCACCGTATTCAAACAGGACCCGCGCTATTTCTACAAAGGCACCGGCAGTACGCGGTCGCGGTTCCTGTACGCCCTCAGCCGGTCCGTGGTCTGCCAGGGGGATAACCGGAAGGCGCAGTTCTGTTATTCAAGCGTACTGAGCAATTTCGGTTCGGGCGCGCTGACGAACCTGCTTTATCCGAAGGCGGACCGGAACAGCGCGGGATCCTTGCTGGAAAACGGCCTCATCGGCATTGCGGGCGATGCGTTCGCGAACCTGATGGAAGAGTTTGTGGCGAAGCGCCTGACCTGGGGAAAAAAGTAGCCGCCGCGTTTAGTGGTGGAGGTGGAAGACTTTGCGGATCAGTTCGATGGCCTGATCGCCATCGGGCTCTCCGGCATGGCGGCGGAGTTCAGAAATCGGCCCGTGGGCGATCTTGTTGATGATGGATTTCGTCATCGTCTCAATCTGCTGCCGCTGGTCTTCGGTCAGGCCCTGCATGCGGCGCAGAGTGCGAAGCACTTCGGCGGCGCGAATCTCTTCCAGTTGTTCCTGCAGGCTGATGATGGTGGGGGTCACCTGTTCCAGCTTGAGGCGGGACATCATCTGCTCCACTTCGGTGTGGACGATGGCCTCGGCCTGTTCGGCCTGTTTGGTGCGTTCCTTCAGGTTCGCGTTGACGACGCCTTCCAGATCGTCGACGTCATAGAGAAACACGCCTTCAATGTCGTTGACGGCGGGGTCGATGTTGCGGGGAACCGCGATGTCGATGAGGAACATCGGGCGGTTCTTGCGCTGTGCGATGACGCGCTGCATTTCCTCGCGGGTGAGAATGTATTCGCGCGCGCCGCTGGAGGCAATGACGATATCCACCTCATGCAGCATGTCGTGGAAGCGGGTATATTCCACTGGCTTGCCGTTAAAGATTTTCGCCAGTTCCTCGGCGCGGGAGAAAGTGCGGTTGGTGACGAAGATGCGGCTCACGCCGGAGCGGTGCAGGTGCTTCGCCGCGAGTTCGCCCATCTTGCCCGAACCGATAATCATGACGGTCTGGCCCTTCAGGGAGCCAAAGATTCGCCGGGCAAGTTCCACAGCGGCGTAACTGACCGACACGGCCATCTGTCCGATCCCTGTCTCTGAACGCACCCGCTTGGCGACGTTGAAGGCGCGCGTGAGAACTGTTTCAAGCAGGCCGCCGACGGTGCCTTCCGTCTTGGCTGCGGCATAGGCGGCTTTCAGCTGGCCGAGAATCTGGGGTTCGCCGACCACCATGGAATCGAGACTGGCGGCGACGCGGAAGAGATGCTGAATGGCGTCGCGGGCTTCGAGGCGGTAAAGATGGCCGTCGAAGACAGCCGGTGAGCCCTGCCACGCGGTCATGAACTGGTCGAGAATGACGCCGGGTTCCTGATCGTCCGGCGATGAGACGAGGATTTCCACGCGGTTACAGGTGGAAAGCACCACCGCTTCGGATGCGCCGAACTTCTGCAGTTCCTGCAACGCCTGCGGAATACTGCCCTCCGCGATGGCGAGTTTTTCACGCAGATGTACGGGTGCGGTCTTGTGGCTGAGACCGGAAAGCAGCAGCTTCATTGCACCAGACTCTTCTGCAGCCCGGCATGCGCGAGCCATGTGACCACACAGCAGACCAGGGCGACGATGGAAAGAATGGCCGTTTTCCGTCCACGCCACCCGGCGCTGACGCGGAAGAAGACGAGGGCGAGATAAACGGCCCAGGTGATGAATGAAATCGCGATGCTGGGCGTCCCGATCCAGCGCGTGCCGAGCTTCAGAAAGCCCCAGACACTGGCGATGATCAGGCCGATGGTGATGAACGCGAAGCCGATGCCGAGGGATTTGGAGATGAGGTCATCCAGCGTGAACAACGGCGGCAGCACCCGGTAAATCGAGTTGGTCTGTTTCCGTTTGAGTTGCTTTTCCTGCACCAGATAGGCGACGGCGGCGGCGGCGGTGAACAGCAGTGCCGCATAGCCCAGGAGCGAAGCCGTGACGTGCGCAATCAGCATGGTGTTGCCGATGACGGGATTTGACCACGGCGAGACCGGATTCCGCAGCGCGCCGACCATCGTCATCACAAAGACCAGCGGGAAGATGAAAACGCTCAGGCTGCCCGCCTTGTACCGATAGTAAATCGCGAGAAAGGTGGCGGAGATGATCCAGGCGCAAAAGGACATGGTCTGGAAAATGTCGGCTACGGGAAGCTGGTGTTGGGCAACGGCCTGATCGACGATGGAAACGAGGTGGAAGAGCGCGCCGACGGCGAAGCAGCTGAGGGCGAAGCGAAAAAACACCTCGCGGCGGCGGACGGCGGTGATGACGGCCTCAATCAGACCGATGGAGTAGAGTCCGGCGGCGACGCGCAGCCAGAGTACGCTGGATTCTTCCATTACCGGATCAGGTCCCTCATAAGGCTTCCGTTTACAGTATATCGGTCTTCGGGCAATTTCCCTGCGCCAGCCCCAATGCGCCATAAATGACGCTGTCGTCCCGCAGCTTTGCCGGCTGCACGTCCACGCGCGCGCGGGACCACGGCGGCATCTGGCGGGCGAGTTCCTCGCGCAGGGGAACGAAGAGCGCATCGCCGGCCTTGCTGATGCCCCCGCCGATGACGATGCGCTCCGGGTTCAGCAGCATGATGCAGGCCTTGAGGCCGCGCGCAAGGTCGACCACATAGCGGCGCACGAAAGCCGGGTCTTTCAGCAGTTCAATGGCGGGCCGGCCGTAGTCGCATTCCAGCCAGAGGCCGCAGCACATGCGTTCGAGGCAGCCGTTGGAGCCGCAGAGGCAATCAGGTCCATCCGGGCGGACATTGAGGTGGCCGATTTCGCCGGCCCAGGAGTCCGGGCCGCGCAGCACGTGGCCATCGATCAGAATGCCGCCGCCGATGCCGGTGGAAGCGGTCATGTAGAACAGCGGCGAACAGGACTGCCCCGCCCCGTATAGAAACTCACCCATCGCGCCCACGTTCGCGTCGTTATCCATCACCACCGGCGCGCCGCCCAGCAGTTCGCGGATGTGGCCGGGGAGATCGAAATTACTCCAGCCGCCCACGTGCGTGGAGGTAGCCACCATTTGCGTGGGCCAGTTGACGGGCCCGCCGAAGCCGATGCCGCAGCGGTCGAACGCCTCGGCGGCGTGCCAGTCACGGAGGAGCGGCGTGAGGCTTTCGATGAGGCTGGCGCGACCGCCTTCGCGATCCGTGGCGCGGCTTTCGCGGCGCGTCATGCGGTCGCCATCAAACGCGGCAACGGTGTATTTGGTGCCGCCGATATCGATTGCAAGAGTCTTCGTTGCCAAGGTCTTCATCATCGGATTCCCGCCACGACCTCCAGAAGTTCGGCAGTCCGCAGAAAATTCGGCGCAATGTAATCCGCGCCCGCGTGGATGAGCCAGCCGCGCTTCTTCGCGTCGACGGTGAGGCAGGTCTCTTCATCCGTGGCAATCCCCACCGCCGTGCCGCCCACGGCCTTCGTCACTTCAATTTCCACACGTCCGTCTCCGAAAGCCACAATCTCTTCCCCCGCGATACCTTCGGAGAGGAGTTTATCGAGAAGTTCAGCCTTGGTGAGACTGGTGGGGGCGGAGCCATAAATACCGTCAAAATACTGACTGATGCGCAGCAGGCCGGATTCGTACAGGATGTGTTCGTGCGCGGTTCCGCTGGCAAGATAAACGGCGACGCCGGACGCGCGCAGCGCTTCGAGAAAGGGCCGCACACCGGGGACGAGGATGCTTTCGGGCGGCTTGCTGCCGTCCGCCACGGCATTGAGACGGTCCGCGACGCGGCCCGCGATACGCCGGAAAATCTCGTCCCGATACTCTTCGGCGGGGGCGGGGCTGCCGCCCAGGGCGCGCACATGATCGACGAAGGCCAGCATCTGGAAGAGCGTATCTTTGCCGGTGAGGCGGGCCACGTAGTCCTCGGCTTCGGCGCGGAGGGCGGCGGGGTCGGGGCCGAGCGGCATGAGAGTTTCCATCATCATGTCGAGCATGGCGGGCATCCAGCCGGCGCGGACCAGCGCGACGGTGCCATCGAAATCGAACATCACGGCGCGGGCGGGACGGCGCGGGGTATATCGCAGTTGTTCAATCAAGAAGGTATTCTGACACGCGGGCCGGTTTGAGCCTGCTGAAAACCATGAATGTTATGTAAAACTGAGGGGAGGTGAGGGGAGTGGTTACACGCCGGGCTCTGATTCGTCAGATGTTGTCCGGTCCGTTTGCGTGTCTGGCTGCGTGGTCTCAAACCAATGGCGGCGACGACCTGCTGCGCACTTTGCGCCCCGAACACCCCCGCCTGATTCTGCTGGATCCGGAGCTTGATCGCATCCGTCTTTTGGTGCGTGAGAATCCACTCGCGAGGCGCGTGTTTTCCGACCTCGAAAAAGAATGCGACCGGCTGCTCTCCATCCCGCCCGTGGAGTACAAGTTCGCCGGCAACCGACTGCAACTGCAAACGCGCCGCGCCATCGACCGGATTACGACGCTGGCACTGATGTACCGGTTGACGAAAAAAGATCCATGGCTGCGTCGGGCCATTATGGAACTGAACGCGGCGGCGAATTTCAGAGACTGGAATCCCAACCGGTTCGTGGAGACCGCCGAGATGGCTTTCGCCTTCGCCATCGGCTACGACTGGCTCTACACGGCGCTTTCCGTGGAAGAGCGTGGCTGGGTCCGCGAGGCTCTGGTGACCAAAGCCCTCGACCAGGCACTGCCGCTATTCCAGAAACAGCTTTGGTGGACGCGGGAGAAGTTCAACTGGAACGTAATTAGTAACTGCGCCATGGCGCTGGGGGCTCTGGCGGTGGCCGAGGACGCACCCGGGAAGTCAAATGGGATTCTGAAGGGCGTGATCGATTCCATCCCGCATGCGCTGACGACCTGGGGGTCGGATGGCGGCTGGCCGGAAGGTCCGCAGTTCGGGCAGCTGGCGGTGCGATACGGCGCGTTCTTCTTTGCGGGCCTCGATACCGCGCTGAGCACGGATTTCGGGCTGGGGGCGTTGCACGGCCTGGACAAAACAGGGCGCTACCGCGTCTACACGGTGGGACCGACCGGCAAGGTCTTCAACTTTGGAGACAGCACGGAAGATGCCGGCATGGCGCCGGAGATGTTCTGGCTGGCGAAGCGCTTCAATTCACCCACCTGCGCCGGACACGAGCAGAAGATGCTCGAAAAGAGCATGCATCCCGATGCTTTCGATCTCGCGCTCTTTGACCGGGACGGGAAAGCCCCACAGGGGCCGAACTGGCCGCTGGACATTGCGTTTCACGGGGTGGGCGTGGCGACTTTCCGCAGCGCGTGGGACGACCCGAATGCGTTGTTCCTCGCCGTAAAGGCTGGCGACAACAAGGCCAACCGGGCACATCTGGATCTGGGAACATTCGTTTTGGACGCAGGCAATGCGCGGTGGGCGTCCGACCTGGGCGCGGATGATCTTGCGCCGCCCGGCGCGCCGCGCAACGGGTCATACCGGGTGCGCACGGAATCGCACAATACCCTGCTGATCGACGGAGAGAATCAGGATCCAAAGGCCGAGGGCCGCATCACGCGTCAGGAGACGTCGGGGGACCTGAGTTGGGTCCAGCTGGACCTTTCGAAGGCAAGCGGGAAGGTGCGGCAGTGGTACCGGCGCGTCGGCATGGCGCAGCGGCAGGCCGTGCTGATTCAGGATTCGCTGCGGAGCGATCAGCCAGTGGAAGTGATTTGGGGGATGATGACGGACGCCGAGATTTCCGTCAACGGCCCCATGGCCACGCTGCATAAGAATGGCTGGAATCTGACGGCGGAGATCCGGTCGCCGCGGCATGCCGTTTTTGACGTGGCGCCGGGACGCACCGGGGGTCCGCCCGCGCCCGGCCCGCGCTACCAGAAGCTGATCGTACGGTTACTCGAAAAGGTGACCGAACTCGACCTCAACATTGTGCTGACGCCCTGGCGCGACGGCCAGACCCGGCCGAAGATTTCGGCGCAGTTCCCGACGGCATGACGCGACGCCTGCTGCTGCAATCCGGCATAGCTTTGGCCAACGGGGGTAGTGCGGCAGGGGACCGGACCGCCGAGATGGCGGAGTACGCCCGCCGCATCTTCCAGCGGGCGAATGAACTGCGGGTGGCCTCCGGGGTGGGAGCGCTCGAATGGTGGGACCCATTGGGTCGCTGCGCGGAACAGCAAAGCGCGCGTAAGGAAAAACTGCGGTTTCCGGGGCATGACGATCCCGAGCGCGGCAACGTGTCCCAGCGCGTCAATGCGGCCGGCATCACCTGGGACCGGTGCGGGGAGAATCTGTTTTCCGAACGCGGGTTTGAAGACCCCGTCCATCTGGCCATTGTGTTCTGGTGGTACAGCCCGGGCCACAAGGAAAATATGCTGAATCCGGATTACACGCGCACCGGCGTGGGCGTGGTGCAGGGTCCGGATGAGATGTACTTCGTGACGCAGATCTTTCTGCGGCCGCGCACAGGCAAATAACTATGAAACAGAAACCAGACGCGGTTGCGGACGGAGAACGCGAAGCGCTCGCGAAAATCGCCGAGATGGCGGAGCCGGATCGCGGCACGGCGGAACGGATCCACGGAATCGTGAAAGCCGCCGCGCCAGGCCTTACGGCAAAAACCTGGTACGGGATGCCGGCATACGCGCGGGATGGCAATGTAATCTGTTTTTTTCAGAGCGGGCAGAAGTTCCGGACACGGTATTCGACGATTGGCTTCACCGACAAAGCGAAGCTGGATGACGGAACTCTGTGGCCAGTGGCCTTTGCGCTGCGGGAACTGACGCCGGAGTGCGAGGCGCGGATTGCCGCGCTTGTGAAGCAGGCGGCGGGCTGAGCGAAGTCAGCAGATCAGCACCGAACCCGGGGGCGGCAGCAGGTGTGGGTTCTTTGTCCATGTGAGTCCGCTGTCAGCGGATTGATGGAGGGTTCCGCCCGCGTCCACAATCGCAACGTGCGGGCCATCAGTGGCGAGGCAATGCGTGTCGACGATGCCGCCGGTCCACTCGGTGATCGGCGTGATCGTTCCAGGACCGTTGAGGGGGCGGCGATAGACTCGCCCGGACGCGGCGAAGTGATCCGTTGCGGCGGAAACCAGGATATGGTCGCCGGTGAAAGCCACGGCTGAGCAATAGGGAGCGTGCAGGCCGTCCTGTTCCACCACCCAGGTGGCGCCCGCGTCATCGCTGATGCAGAGTCCCGCGGCGCAAGCGGCGACAACCATATCAGGGTCTTCCGGATGCGCGCGAACTTCGTGCACGTCCGTGTGGATCGCGATCGTGGGTTGCCAACTGCGCCCGCCATTGGTGGAACGCGGGATGCCGCCGACGTGCACATTGGCGAACAGGACACGTCCATCCGCACTGGCCGCAAGCGAGCGGATACCGAGCGGCGGGCCCATGCGCACACCATTGACGATCGCCGAACCGGCATACCATGTTTCGCGTCCCTGGGTCTGCCGGAAAGCATCCATGTGGATGAATTCACCGGCGGGGTTCAGAAGCAAAAGGCTGGCATCCTCCGTACCGGCGTAGATCTGGCCCCGAACATCCATCCAGCAGGAGAGTTCATGATCGCTGACCGCGACGGTGCTCCATTTGCCGCCGGGCGCACGCCGGCACAGCGAGTGACCGTCAACGATGGCGAGCACACCGCCATCCCCCGCACGGCCGAGGGCACGGACAGGCTGACCGGCCAGTTCCTGAACGGGGTGACTGCCGGTGGTGGCGAAGACGCCGCCGGTCCAACTGGAAACCAGAATGGTGGGGTGAGTTACGGACGACAAGCTAGGCAGGCTGCCAGAGCTCGACACGGTTGCCTTCCGGATCATTGAACCAGCCAAAGCGACCATAATCATGCGATTCGCGCTTCGGATCCACCTCGACGCCAGCGGCGACAAGACTATCGAGCAGCGCGTCCAGGTCATCCACCTGGAAATTCAGCATGGCTGGCTGCGAGGTCGGAAAATAGCCGGAGGTTTTGGAAAAGAAGGCAACATTGAAGGATGCCCGCAGCGTTTCCGCCTCAAAAGAAAAGCAGCCATGCGCAGCGGCGATCCCCAAATGCTTTTCGTACCACGCATAGAGCGCCTTCGGGTCATTCGCCCGCAGAAACGCACCTCCGATACCTGTTACCTTCGCCATCAGAAAGCCCTCCTCTCTGTCAGTATTGAGAGTATACAAGGATCGTGCCGGGGGAAAGTACATGAAGAACCTGTTCGATGTGACGGCGGCCACCGAATTGAGGGCCCGACTGGACCGGTTGGGTCCGCAAAGCGAAAGACAGTGGGGCCGCATGACAGTGACGCAGATGCTGGCGCACTGCTCGTTGGCGATGCAATGGGCGGTGGGAGACGTGACGCCGGAGCAAATGCCCCTGCCGGTACGCCTGATGGGCAGGCTGGTAAAGCCTCTGGTGATGCGGAACGATGACCCGCTGCGGAAGAACACGCCAACCGCGAAGAGTCTGCTGGTGACTGAAGAGCCGGACCTTTTCCGAGAACGCGAACGGCTTACCGGCCTGATCGACCGCTTTGCGACCGGCGGCGCGGCGGGCTGCACCAGGCAACCGCACGGCTTCTTCGGGAAAATGACGCCCGGCGAATGGGCGATTCTGACGTACAAGCATCTGGACCATCATTTGCGCCAGTTTGGCGTGTAAACTTCAGCCCGGAAGCGTAATCGTCGCACGGCAACCCGGCCCCGGCGCCCGGTTTCGCAACGTCAACGTCCCCGCATGAGCTTCGGCAATCTGCCGGCTCAGGAACAGGCCAATGCCCGAACCACCGGGCTTGGTCGTAAAAAACGGCACGAAAAGATTCGCGGGATTCGCGATGCCGTGGCCCTCGTCATCCACCCAGACTTCCACCCCTCCGCCCGACGCATCACCGCGCCAGGAAAGCGAAACCACGCCGCCACGTTCGAGGGACGCATCGACGGCATTGCGAAGGAGATTGATGAGCAACTGGTCCAGTTGGTCGGAATCGGCCTGAATGACCAGATCGGGCCCCCGGCTTACCGCAATCGCCAGGCGTCGTTCCAGAGGCACCACACGGTCGATCCATTCGGCCACAGAGACAGGCTGCGGCTTGGGCTGAGGCAGACGGGCGAGGCGGGCGTAGGAGCCCGTGAAGCGGTTCAGTGCGTCGCAGCGGTTTGAAATAATGTTGAGACCGGAGTAGACGTCTTCGCGCCAGTCATCCGGCAGCGGGTCGCGCGATAGCAGGGTCAGCAGGCTCGAAGAGAGCGATTTCACGGGTGTGAGAGAGTTATTGATCTCATGGCCCAGCACCCGGACCAGGCGTTGCCAGGCGTGTAGCTCCTCTTCGCGCAGTGGCCGGGTGATATCGGAAAGCACCAGCAACTGGTGCGGCTGTCCGCCCTCGCGGAACGCGCCCCGCCGGACACTCCACTGCCCCGCCCCGCCCCGAAACGCCGCGCGCGTCACGGTAGCCACCGGCCCGTTCAGATAAGACGCCAGACCCAGATTCTCCGCCGAATCCCCAATGGCCTGTTCAGCCTGCCGCCGGAT
This sequence comes from uncultured Acidobacteriia bacterium, assembly GCA_903900705.1. GTDB lineage: Bacteria > Acidobacteriota > Terriglobia > Bryobacterales > Bryobacteraceae > BOG-234. The sequence continues at coordinate 44,653 of CAIUOG010000144.1, read as the reverse complement.
CAACTGCTCGCCGGATTTATTGATGAGTCGCAGGGTGCCGCCCGAATCGAACGCGAAGATGGAAACGTCGATTTCGCTGATGACCTTCTGCAGCAGCGCGGTGGCTTCCATGGCGCCCAGACGCTGCACGTGGAGCGTTTCCGCCATTTCATTGATCTGTGCGTACACTTCGCCCAGACTGCCCTTATCATCCATGCGAAGGCGGAAGGAGAAGTCCCCTTCCCGCAGTGCGCCCAGCAGGTTGGCGAGCGAGCGCATCGAATAGGCGAAGCGGTCTCTGGCCAGCAGAGCGCAGCCGAACCAGACCAGCGTGATGACCAGGAGGCTGGACCAGCGCGTGCCAAGATCGTAGTCGCCAAAGAAGAGCAGAACGGCCGTGGCGAGGATGGCGGGCGCGCCCGCGCCGAGAGTGAGCAGTAAGATCCGTCGCTCGAAGGTGAGCCAGCGTTTCCGGGGAGCCTGGGCCATCGCTTGCGACTATGCTATTCCATACCGGTCGAGGCGGCGATAGAGCGCGCTCCGGCTCAAGCCGAGCGCGCCTGCCGTCTTGCTGACGTTTCCTTCATACTTCGTCATCGCCTTGCGGATCAGCAGAGCTTCCACCTGTTCCAGACTGAGTTCTTCCAGCCGCTGCGGCGCGCGCCCCCCGCGCAGGCCGAAATCGGCTGCCTGAATGCGGTCGCCCTGCGAGAGCAGGACGGCCCGCTCGATGGCGTGCTGCAGTTCCCGGACGTTGCCGGGCCAGTCGTGTTCCAGCATGGCGCGCATGGCCGCGGAATCGAATTCGCGAACCTGTTTGCGGTACTTCACGGCATAGTTCAGGAGGAAGAAGCTGGCCAGGGGAGCGATGTCCTCCCGGCGCTCCCGCAGCGGCGGCAGGTGGATCTCGATGGCGTTAAGGCGGTACAGCAGGTCGGCGCGGAAGCGGCTGGCGGCGACCTCCGTCGGAAGATCCGCATTGGTGGCGGAGAGAATGCGAACATTCACCTGGATGGTGCGCGACGAGCCGACTCGCTCCAGTTCTCCGGTCTGCAGCACGCGCAATAAACGGGCCTGCTGCGCGCCGCTGATGTTCGCTATTTCGTCGAGAAACAACGTGCCGCCATCGGCCAGTTCGAAACGACCCACGCGATCCGTCTTCGCATCGGTAAACGCGCCGCGGACATGCCCGAACAACTCGCTTTCAAAAACGCCTTCCGAAAGTCCTCCCGCATTCACGGCCACCAGACGCCGTCCGCTGCGCTGCGAGACCGCGTGAATGGTCTGCGCCACCACTTCCTTGCCCGTACCGGGCTCACCGGTGATGAGAATATTCGCATCCGAAGGGCCCACGTCGCCGATGATTCGTAATACCTGCTTCATGGCGGGCGATTCGGCAATGAAAACGGGGCGGTCCACCGTGCGCAGCACGCGGTCTTCGGCTTCGAGTTTGCGGGCAGTGCGCAGGGCGTGGCCGAGTTCCAGCTGCGTCCGCACGGTCGCCAGAACGCGCGCGTTCTCCCAGGGCTTCTGGATAAAGTCGCGCGCGCCGCGGCGCATGGCTTCCACGGCGATATCCACGCTGCCCCACGCGGTCATGACGATGACGGGCAGCAGGGAATCCCGCGCCAGGATAGCGCTCAGAAGGTCCAGACCTTCCGCGCCGGAAGTGGTGTCGCGGGCATAGTTGAGGTCAATGATCGCGCCATCGAAGTCGCGCGTTTCGAGCAGATCGAGCGCGGCGGCCGGCGAGTTGGCCTGCTCCGTCAGAAAGCCTTCGGGCTTGAGCAGCAGGCGCAGCGCTTCCAGCACGTCCGGCTGGTCATCGGCAATGAGCAGGCGTGGGGCAGCCATGTTAAACCACCCAACCGTCAGCCAGCCGGATGACGCGATGCCCGTAAGCGGCACAGCGCTCCGAGTGCGTCACCTGAACGATGGTGGCGCCTTCCTCATTCAGCTTCTTGAAAAGCTGCATGATCTCCTCCCCCTGCGCCGAGTGGAGGTTTCCGGTGGGCTCATCGGCCAGAATCAGCTTCGGGCCCGCGATGACGGCGCGGGCGATGGCGACCAGTTGCTGCTGCCCGCCCGAGAGCTGGCTGGGGAAGAGGTCTTTCTTGCCCACGATGTGGAACCGGTCGAGCGAGTCCGCCACCAGCGCCGCGCGTTCGGACTTCTTCACGTTGCGGTAGGACAGCGGAACATCCAGGTTCTCGGCCACCGTCAGATCGTCCAATAAATGGTAGCTCTGGAACACAAAGCCCATGTAGCGCTTGTTGAGTTCAATGCGCTGCCTGTGATTCAGCTTGTCCACCTGATGTTCGAGAAGCCTGTACTCACCGGTCCAGGCGTTGTCCAGCATGCCAAGCACGTTCAGAAGCGTCGATTTTCCTGAGCCGGATGGCCCCATGATGGAAACAAAATCGCCCTCATTGATTTCGAGATCGATGCGACGAAGAACCCACGTGCGAGCGGGCCCGGCCGGGTAACTGCGTTCGATGTTCTTGAGTTGGATGAGGGGTGTCGGCATGCGTTGCGGCTATTCATATCGTAAAGCGACCATGGGATCCACACGGGCTGCGCGCCGGGCGGGCAGGTAGCCGGCCAGCGCGGCCACCAGCGAGAGAGCGGCCACGGCGAACAGCACCGATGCCGGATCCATGGAACCCAGCCCATACAGCACACTGGCCATCTGCTTCGTGGCGGCCAGCGCCAGGGGAAGCCCGATGACAATACCCGCCAGCGTCAGCGTCATCGCATCCCTCAGTACCATGCCGACCACGCCGGTCCGCCCGGCGCCCAGCGCCATACGAATCCCGATCTCGCTGGTGCGGCGGGCGACCGCGAATGAGATGGTGCCGTACAGACCAATGGCGGAAAGCCCCAGCGCGAGTGCCGCGAAAAAGCCGGAAAGTTCGGCGATGGCACGCTCGGTCACCAGGGAGTTACTCACCTCATCGGCGAGAGTGGTGGTCCAGCGGATGGGCAGATTCGGCTCCGCCGCCTTGATACTCTGGCGCACCAGAGCGGCCACCTGGGCGGGATCTCCGGTGACCCGGACCGCGAGGGTATGCATGTAGTCCGGCACCTGATAGACCGAGCGCCAGGTCATACGCATATCCGTATCGCGCACGGAGGAAACCTTGGTGTCACCCACCACGCCGACGATGGTGGAGGGCTTCGTTTCGCCATCCATCAGGATGGTGCGCCCCAGCGCGCCGGCGGGACTGCCAAAGACCTTCCGTGCCAGCGTCTCGCTCACCACGGCTGCCACCGGCGCGCCGTCCGAATCCCCCGCATTGAGCGCGCGGCCCAGCAGAATGGGAATATGCAGCGTGGCGAAATAGCCGGGGCTGACAAAATTCTCAATCGTAATGCGCTGTTCTTCCGGCAGGTTCACGCCCGGCGCGGAGTAACTGCTCTGGCGGCGGCCCTCGTTGAAAGAGAACAGACTCACGCCTTCCGCGCCAACCCCGGGCAATCGGCTCACCCGTTCCTCAATCTGCCGGTAGAGGCTGGTCAGCTTCGGCCCCTTCTCATAGAGCGCCGCCTCTGTCTCGAGCTTGAAAAGCAGCACATTCCCGCGCTCGAAGCCGGTTTCAATGCTGACCAGATTTCGGAAGCTGTGCAACAACAGCCCTGCCGTCACCAGCAGGCCGAGGGAGAGTGCCACCTGGCCTGAGACCAGAATCCGTCCGAAGGTGACTTTCCCGGGCGACGCCATACTGGCCTTACCCTCTTTCAGGGCGGTATTCACGTCCACGCGGCTGGCGCGCAGGGCCGGAACCAGCCCGAACAGGATGCCCGTCAGCACGGAAATGCTGACCGTAAAGGCCAGCACGCGCTGGTCGAGTTCGAAGCTGAGCGGCAGCGTCTTCGGGCCGGTGGAGATGAGATGCACCAGCATCCGGCCCGCCCCGGCGGCGAAGAGCACGCCCAGCAGGCCGCCCGCGCCGCTGAGCAGCAGGCTTTCGGTCAGCAACTGGCGAACCACGCGGCCACCTTCCGCTCCCATTGCCACCCGGAGCGCGAATTCCTTCCGCCGCCGGGTGGAGAGCGCCAGTAAAAGGTTCGCCACGTTCGCGCAGGCAATCAGCAGCACCATCGCGACCACAATCATGAGGATTCGCAGCGGTGTTTCATACGTGTGCCGCAGGCCCGAGAAGCCCTTGTCCCCCGGCGTGAGCAGAATCTTCGCATGCTTCGCATTCTCCACCGCGTTTGCCGATTCTGATTTCGCGATCTCCCCCGGCAGCATCTGCTGGTAGAGAAAGTTCACGTTGCTCTGGGCGCGCCGCGGATCAACGCCTGGCTTCATGCGGCCCACGATGTAGAGAAACTGCAACAGCGGTTCCTTCAGCAATGCGGGTGAGCCCGGCATCTGATCCTGCATGGAAAGCGGAATCCAGAGATCCGGCGGTTCACCGAGGCGCGTACCGCGGAAGCCGCGCGGGGCGACTCCGATCACGGTATACACGCGGTTCCCCATGCGCAGCGACCGGCCAATCACGTTGGGTGCGCGCTCGAAGCGGCGTTCCCAGAAGGCGTCGTTCAGCACAACAAACTGGCTGGAGCCGGGAGCATCGTCCATCGAAGCGTTGAACAGCCGTCCGGCCGCGGGCCGCAGACCCAGCACGTCGAAGAAGTTGCCGCTCACCAGGTCCGCCTGCGCCGGTTCCGGCACTCCGGAACCGCCCTCGCCGCCCATGTTCAGATAGAGCCGCTCCTGGCGGCTGTTGATGGCGAAGGCGTCTTCGAAAACCGTGTTCCGCGCGCGGAAATTGCGGTACTGTTCCCAGCTGAAGAGTTCCATCTCCGAATCGGGCGGGCCACCGAAGATGCCGCGTCCGCGGCCTTCGCCGAAGATCGCCAGCCGCTCCGGTTCGCGGACCGGCATCGGCCGCATCAGCACCGTGTTGATGAAGCTGAAGATCGCGGTGTTGGCGCCAATCCCCAGCGCGAGCGAGAGCACCGCGACAGCCGTGAAACCGGGGTTCGCCAGCAGCGTGCGGTAGCCGTAACGAAGGTCTTTGAGAAGCTCTTCCATAAAAATGCCTTAGTGGGCGGACCCGCCGGTCTCTTCCACAATCCGGCCGTCGAACATGTGAATCGTGTGATCGGCGAAACTGGCGTAGCGCGGGTCGTGCGTCACCATCACGATGGTTGCGCCATTGCTGTGCAGGTCTTTGAGCAGTCCCATCACGGCCTCGCCGTTGACGGAATCGAGATTACCGGTCGGCTCGTCCGCCAGCAGGACGGACGGACTGCCGGCCAGAGCGCGGGCCACCGCGACGCGCTGCTGCTGGCCGCCCGAAAGCTGCGAGGGATAGTGCTTCACGCGGTGGGACATGCCCACTTTTTCAAGCGCGTCCATTACGGCCTTCTTCCGTTCGGAGGACGGCATGCCGCGATAGGTCAGCGGCAGTTCCACGTTCTCATAAACGTTCAGGTCGCCAATCAGGTTGAACGCCTGGAAGATAAACCCGATCTCGCGGTTGCGAATCCGGGCGCGTTCCTGCATTTTCAGGTTCGCCACCGGCTGATTATTCAGCGTGTACGAACCTCCGCTGGGCGTATCGAGAAGGCCCAGAATCGCCAGCAGCGTCGACTTCCCGCAGCCGGAAGGCCCGGCAATCGAGACATACTCGCCCCGCCGAATGTTCAGATGGATGCCGGCAAGCGCGTGCGTCTCCACCTCATCCGTTACAAAGACCTTGGTAACGCCCTCGAGGTGGATCAGCGAGTCGCGCCCGTTTTGGCTGGTTTCCATTCATTGCTCCTTGAAATTTTTACCGGCGAAATTTTTGCCGGTTTAGTTGAGACGGATGTGGTCGTGGGCGTCCTGCTGACTCATGTCAGACAGAATCACCCGGTCACCGACTTTGAGCCCGCCGAGGATTTCAATCGAACTGACCGAGGCGCGGCCCAGTTTCACCGTGACGCGGGAGGCGGTTTTGCCATCCGGGTCATAGCGGAACATGGTGACCGTGCTGTTGGGCTGACCCACGGTGGGCCGGCCCATGTACACCACGTCATTCAGGCGCTCGATATCGATGGTGCCGTCGACGCTCAGATCCGGCCGCGCGCCAGGGGGCAGAACTCCGTTGAGCGCAATATCCACCAGAACGGTGCCATTCACGGCCGCCGGGTCGATCCGCGTCACACGGCCGGGGATGATGCCGTTGCGGGTGTCGATCGAAGCCGGCTGGCCAATCGCGATATCCTTCGCTTCGGTTTCCGTGATCCGGACCTGCGCCTTCAGCTTGTCCTGCTGAGCGACTTTGGCTAGAATCGCGCCCGCCGTCACGTTCTGGCCGGATTCGAGCGGTGGCGCGGCGCCCCCGGCCGAAGCCGTGCCTCCCAGTTGCTGCAGCATGCCCGCCACACCGGCGCGAACGCGCAGCTGTTCCACCTGTTGCTGCTTCAGCGCATAGGCGGCCTTCAGCTGGTCGATCTTCACCTTCTGCGCGGCCAGCTGTGCTTCCGTCGCCTGGTGGATGATGCCAAGGCGTTTTTCTTCCAGCTGATTGCGGAATTCCAGCTGCCTCGCTTTACTTTGGGAAAGCTTGACGTCCAGTTCCGGGATCAGTCCGAGCCTGGCCAACTGCACGTCGCGATCCGCCGCCAGTTTGGCGTCGGCGAAGTCCGAACTGACCTGCGCGGCGACCGCCTGTTTGTCGAAAGTGGTGCTCTGGAGCGTGACGTTCAGATCCTGCAGATTCGCTTCCGCCTGTTTCAGGTCGAACTCGGCCGCCAGCATGCCCTGGGCGAGCGTCGGATTCGATAGCTGCATGATCACGGTGTCTGGCTTGACCAGTGTGCCGGGCTGGATGAAAATCTTTTCCACTCGGCCATCTGTCGCCGAAGAGATCCAGACAACCTCTTCCGGTACCAGCGAACCCAATCCGTGCACCTGGCGGAGCATGGGGCCCCGTTTCACCGTGTCCGGCCAGACCGTCGCGGCGTCCACACTCGGCAGCGCGGGTTTCAGCTGCCTGACACCGTAGAAGGCGCCACCGGCCGCCCCCAGAAGCACCACGCCGATAACGGTGCGGCGGATCACCTTTCGTTTCTTAACACCCTGGCGTTGAACGTCCATGATTGCGAATCTGCAGGGTGCAGACGCAGCGCCAAACGTTTACCGAGCATAAGTCATTGAAAACAAGAGAATTTATCTGTGCAGAGCCCGATCCGGTTTGTCCGTGCCCGGGAATGGACTGTCCGCCAGCGGACAGTGGTGAATTTCCACCACCGCCCTGGCTGATTCCCACCGGGCAATCAGCGGCGGAGGCGTTCAATCAACGCGCGGCTTTGCGGGTATGGGCTTTTGCTTTGGGCAAAGTCGCATCCGAACCGGTAAAGCGAAGACGCCCGGAGGACGACCAACCGGGGCTGCCGTAGTACTCGACTTTTTTGGCCCGGGGAGCAGAGTCCGCCTTCGACCGGCCCTTCACCCAGGAAAAGGGCAGCGGCTGAGCGTAACCCATTGCCACGACAGAGGAAAACAGCGACGCAGCGAGGATAATCCGTTTCATAACAGAGTCTCTGTTATACAGATGACGCATAGCGGCATCAAATGCAAGGCCTTTTGAATTAAGAAAGCGTGAAAGTCCGGCACACACTGTGCCGCGACTATCCGCATGCCACGATCGAATTCCCTCGGAAGCCGCCGGTTTCAGCCTGGCACGCCAATTGCTCTTGATGAGGCACCGCAGCGGCGGACAAAGGAAAAGCGTGCGCGTATTTGGAATCACAAAAACCGGACTGGGCGCCATGACGGTTGCCGTTCTGACTCTTTGGATTTGCATCGCGGCCGAGGCGTCCACGCGCAGGCATGCCGAACGGGATGCCCGCATCAGCCTCGACCAGTTGCGACGCCTGCGGCACGACTCGATACCGACCACCGCGCCCGGCGCTCCTGACCACTTCTCCCGCCCGTCCGCTTCCTGAAGGCGCTTCAGGTGAGCGGTCTTTACCTTTAATTACCGTCACTTGCAACCGGGGCGTTACCTTTTACGCCGGTTTCCAGCCATACTGAGAGTCATGAGAAGAGTAGTCTTTTCGGTTTTCGTAACGCTGCTCGGGGCCTGCGCGGCTCCGCTTTCCGCCCAGGATGCGGCAGCAGCCCCCAAAGCATCTCCCTACGTCAGCGTCGCCGGCACGGTCACCAAGTCGGACGTCGCGGGCAAAGTCATCTCGGTGAAACCCGAAAAGGGTGACGACACCACAGTCAAGTTCGACGAACGAACCATGTTCCAGCGTCTCCCCGCCGGTGAGACGGATGTGAAGAAGGCGACGGCCTCGGAAGCCAAGGAAGTGGAAGTCGGCGATAAAATCGTCGCCCGCGTTCTGACCGCCGACCCGACCGGCAAACCCGCCCGCACCATCATCTTCACCAAACAGGCGGACATCGCCCTGCGCCAGCAGAAGACACAGGAAGAATGGAAGACGGCCACCTCCGGGCTGGTTACCTCCATCGACGCCGGCGCGAAGCAGATCAAATTCAACGTCAAGCTGCCCGGCAGCCCCGCCCCGAAGGAAGTGGCGCTCGACATTTCCGGCAAAGTGGACTTCCAGCGTTACAATCCGGATTCGGGCAAGTACGAACCGGGCAAGGTCGACCAGATCAAGACCGGCGATCAGCTGCGTGTGCTCGGCCAGAAGGCCGCCGACATGAGTTCGATCAAGGCTGAGGCGATTGGTTTTGGCTCCTTCAAAACCATCGGCGTGCAGGTGAAGTCGATCGACGCGGCGACAAACACCATCTCCGGCATTGAGACCGGCTCGAAGAAGCCCGTCATCATTGCGCTGCGCGCGGACACGTCGCTCAAGAAGTTCTCCGACATGGCCGCCATGATGGTGGCACGGCAGTTGAATCCCTCCATGGCCCAGGCCAGCGGACGCGGCGCGCGTGGCGGTGGTATGCCGGGTGGTGGTATGCCGGGTGCTGGCGCTCCGGGCGGCGCTCCTGGTGGTGGCATGCCCCCGGGTGGTGGTATGCCGGGTGGCGGCGCTCCGGGTGAAGCCGGACGCGGTGGCTTCGGCGGCGGACGCGGCGGTGGACGCGGCGGCATGGATATCGGCAAGATCATCGAACAGCAGCCGGCCATCACGCTGGCCGAACTGAAAGCGGGCGATGCCATCATCGTGACAGGCGCCACCGGCAACGATCCGGCGAAACTCACCGCCACCGCTCTGGTGGCCGGCGTGGAACAGATCCTCCGCGCGGCCCCGAGCAACGGCGCTGATCCCCTGGCCGGCAGCTGGAATATGGGTGGCGGCGGCGGCGAAGGCAACTAAGCCGGCTAAGCCAGCTTCCCCGAACATCACAATTCGAAAAGGCAACAAAAAAGCCCCCGGCGAACCCGGGGGCTTTTTTGCGTCCCGGCGCAAAGCCCAGCTATAAAACCCCATCAGGCGAGAAAGTTTCGGTCCTCCCGAAAATACTTTGTATGATTTGTTGCACCTTCAAGCGGCAATCGTTATAGTTCATTTATCTCTAGTGAACGGGGAAGCTTCGGATGGGGATCCGGGGCTTCGGGTGACAATTCATGTGCGGTATCGCGGGCTTCACACAAAGTCACAGCCACGTCTTTGACGAGTCTGTGATCCACCGGATGACCCGTGTCCTGCAGCACCGGGGACCGGATCAGCAGGGCTGCGTTTTCACGCCTCATGTTGCGCTGGGCGCGGTACGTCTGCAGGTGGTCGATCTTCATGGAGGCGACCAGCCCTTCCGGAGCGACGATGGACGCACCATCATCGCTTATAACGGAGAAATTTTTAATCACGGGGAAGTACGCGCGGAACTGGAATCGAGAGGCCACCGGTTCCGGAGCTCCTGCGACACCGAGGTCGCACTGCGCGCCTTCCTCGAATGGGACACCGGGTGCTTCCGGCGACTGCGCGGCATGTTCGCCCTCGCGATCTGGTCGGAGGACCGGAAGCGCCTGGTGCTGGCTCGGGACCGCATGGGCATCAAGCCCCTGTACCTTCGACGGTCCGGCCGGCACCTGATCTTTGGCTCCGAACTCAAAGCGCTGTTTGAACATCCCCGGGTCACGCGGGTACTCGACCCGGTCGCGCTGCAGGACTACCTCTCGCTCAATTACATTCCGAGTCCGCGCACCCTGGTCCAGGGAATCGAAAAACTGCCTTCCGGACATTTTCTCGACTGGCGTGATGGACAGGAGAGCATCACCGCTTACTGGAAGCCCGTCCTGTGGCCGGACAAAAGCATCACAGAAACCCACGCTGCGGAACAGCTCGATCGCCTGCTGCGCGACGCCGTCCGGGAAAACATGATTAGCGACGTCCCGTTGGGTGTGTGGGCGAGCGGCGGACTGGATTCCTCCACGCTGCTGCACTATGCGTCGGAGCAGAGCAGCCAGCCGCTGAAGACGTTTTCCATTGCGTTTGAAGCCCCCTCGTGCGATGAAAGCCGGTGGTTCCGGGAAGTGGCCCGGCGCTATGGCACCTCCCATCATGAATTCGAACTGAACCGGAACACCGACATCACAACCGCGATTGAACAGTTCGCCTGGTACTCGGATGAGCCCGGCGCGGACGCGGGGGCCTTACCTGTCTGGTATCTGGCTAAAATGACCCGCGAACATGTCACGGTGGCGCTCTCCGGCGAGGGTGGCGATGAACTGTTCGGCGGTTACCTCACCTATCAGGCGGACCGGCTCGCGCAGCCGCTCCGCGCCATCCCCGGCGTCTTCCGGCGGGCTGCGTTGCGGACCGCCCACGCCGTGCTGCCCGTGTCGAACGAAAAAGTCAGCTTCGAATACAAGCTGAAGCGGTGGCTGGAAGGTTCGTTGCTCGAGCCCGACGCGGCCCATCTTTTCTGGAACGGCGCATTCACCCCCGAGCAAAAGCGGCAACTGCTGCCCCATCTGGGCAGAGGCGGCAACAGTCACCTGTACGCGGGCTTCCCACGCCGGACTCCATCGGCAGTCTGAACCGGTTCATGCTGCTCGACCAGAAGTACTACCTGCAGGACAATCTGCTCTACAAGGTGGACCGCATGAGCATGGCACATTCTCTCGAAGTCCGCCCGCCCCTGCTGGACCACCGGATTGTCGAGTTTGCCGCTTCCCTGCCCGAGCATCTGAAGATCCGCGGAAAAGCACAGAAACTCATCCTCAAAAAGACCATGCGGGGCAAACTGCCGGACGCAATTCTGGACCGGAAGAAATCCGGTCTCGACATTCCGGCGCACGAGTGGTTTCGCGGGCCGCTGGCCGGACTGCTGCGGGACACCATGAGCTCCAATGCGATCCGCAACACATCTTTTTTCGACCGCGATGTAACCGAAACGCTGCTCCGGGATCATACAAATAAACGCATCAACGCCGGGTATCAATTATGGGGTCTGCTGACACTGTTCCTGTGGCTGAAAAGGTGGAATATCGAGGTACCGGACGACCTGAGCATGAGGGCATCTCATCTCGCCGAGGCGAGCTGATCGTACTGCTTTTCGCCGTCGTCATCTGCCTGACTTCGATCTTCGCACCACCGCGCCTGATGGACGACGTGGACGCGGTACAGGCGCAGATCGCCCGGAACATGCTGCATTCCGGCGACTGGGTAACCGCCCGGCTGAATGGCGTGTTGTATCTGGAGAAATCGCCGCTCAAATACTGGATGATGGCCGTCTCCATGGCGGTCTTTGGAGAGCACGACTGGGCCGCAAGAATCCCTCTGGCCCTCAGTTCCATCCTGCTGTGCTGGCTGGTGACGCGCATGGCGGGTTGGGCGCTGGGCCCGCGGACCGGGCTTTATGCCGGGCTGAGCCTGACCGTTTCCCTGGGACTGTGGCTCTTCACCCGAATCCTGATTCCGGACGTGATTCTCACGGCCGCCATTGCCTTCACGCTATGGGCTTTTTTCCGCGCCATCGAACCCGGCGAACCGCACTCGCGAAGGTGGGCGCTCGGCGCCTGGGCCGGCATCGGCGTCGGTATGCTGCTGAAAGGGCTGATTGCGGCGGTATTTCCGCTGGGAACGGCGTTTTTTTACCTGGTTCTGAGCAGGCAGGTGCTCCGGCGGGAGATCTGGGCCCGGCTCCATATCGTGTCCGGCGTCGGCCTGATGCTCCTGATCGCCGCGCCCTGGCATATTCTTGCAACCCTGCGGAATCCGCCGTATTTCGACTTCACGATGCACAGTGAGCCCGGCTCCTACCGCGGCTTCTTCTGGTTCTACTTCTTCAACGAACACATTCTGCGCTTCCTGAATCTGCGCTATCCGCGCGATTACGATACCGTGCCGCCGGTGCTGTTCTGGCTGTTCCATCTGGCCTGGTTTTTCCCGTTCAGCGCATTTTTTGCGCGGGCCGCCGTTCTCCCGTACCGGGGCACGGACCGGGCCTCGCGCATGCGCTTACTGGCGCTCTGCTGGATTGGGATGGTGATGGGCTTCTTCGCCCTTTCCACCACGCAGGAGTATTATTCGATGCCTGCATATCCGGCGTACGCGATTCTGCTGGGGAGCGCGATGGCGAAAGCGGGAGAGACGGCGTGGAAGTGGTGCGTCCGGACGGCTGGAGCCGTGGCGGCGGTGGCGTTCCTCGCGATTGTGGGGATCCTGTTCGCCAGCCTGCCCTATGCCGCGCCAGGAGATATCGCCCAGGCGCTGACCCGGAATCCGGGAGCTTACACGCTGTCGCTCGGCCACATGGGCGACCTCACCCTGAGATCCTTTGCCTATCTGCGTTTGCCTCTGTTGCTGGCGGGGATTGCGATGCTGGGCGGAGCCATCGGCGCTTTTGCCCTGCGAGGGCAGCGCGCGGCCTTCGCCCTGGCGGCCATGATGGTGTTGTTTTTTCAGGCGGCGCGGGTGGCTCTGATCGCCTTTGATCCCTATCTGGGTTCGTATGCGCTGGCGGAGTCCCTGAATCGCGCCCCGGCCGGTGGTCTGATTATCGACGATCCGTACTGGGAACTGTCCGGCATTTTCTTCTACACCAAACCTTCCATGAGCGGCGCCGCGCTCATCCTCAACGGTCGGAAGAACAATCTGGAGTACGGCTCTTACGCGCCGAATGCGCCGAAGGTCTTTATTGGCGACGCGGATTTTGTGGCGCGCTGGAAGAGCCCGGACCGCTGGTATGTGGTTTCAGAAGACGAAAAGCGCCGGCACCTGGAGGATCTGGTGGGTGCGGGCGCTTTGCACGCGATTTCGCATTCCGGCGGGAAGACGGTTTACGCGAACCAGTAGACTATTTGCCCGGTAGAGTTTTTCCCATTGGACTATTTGCGAAGATAGGCGTCGTCGCCGGCAATCCAGTCGGCCCGCGGCGGGCTGAACAAATCGGTGGCGACCGAGTCTTCCATCGCCTCCACCAGATGCGGGGCGTTGGGTGGAATACGCAGGCAGTCGCCGCCCTTCACCACGATCTCCCGGCCCTCCAGTTCGAAGCGGGCCGAACCGCTTTGCATCATGGTGACCTGCTCATTGATGTGGTGGTGCAGCGGCACAATCGCGCCCTTTTTCATCCGCAGCCGGGCTATGGTCATGTGTTCGGTGTGGATCACCTGCCGGGAAACCAGCGGTGACAGAACTTCTTCGGGGATCGTATTCCAGTTGTAAAGGTCCATCGGGATTAGTCTTCTATTCTTTCCCCGCACGGCGACAGCGTCAAGGAGGATATTGACGAATGGGAATGTTGACGAATTGCAGCACTGAATTTCCCGCGTCGCAGTGCCATACTCGGGGCAGCGGGGTGAAGTCGGGTCCCGTGGAGGACAATACAATTTATGAGTACTGCCGCTGAGATTGTGATTCAACTGCCGGAATGCAGCAAGGGAATCGGGGATGTGATTACGTCGCCGGACTCGCCCAAACTCATTGCCGGAATTAAGTGCGCCCCCCTCGCACTGTGGCCGGACGACCGAGGCTATTTCATGGAAGTCCAGCGGATCGGCCACGGGCTCGCGGCGCATTTTCCGAAGGAAACAACGCAGATTTCCGCGGCGCAGAACTACCCGGGCATCATCAAAGCCTTCCACTTCCACAAGCACCAGACCGATTGCTGGACGCCGGTGGCCGGGCTCTTCCAGGTGGTGCTGGTCGACCTGCGGCCCGATTCGGCAACCTTCGGCTGGCGCAACACTCTTTATGTGGGCAATCTGCGCCCGTGGCAGATTCTGATCCCGCCAGGCATCGGGCACGGCTACAAAATCATCGGGACCGAGAAGTCGATGCTGGTTTACGCCACCGACCGGTTCTACAATCCGGCCGATGAGGGCCGCATTCCGCATAACGACCCGAAGATCAACTACGACTGGGAGTTGCAGCACAAATAGTGCGAATTGCTCTCGACGCGACGCCGCTAATTCTGACGTGCGGCGGTCTCCACCGCTACGTCACGGAACTCGCGGTGGCGCTCGCGCGGGAGTTTCCGGAAGACGAGTACCTGCTGCTGTCGGACCAGAAGTTCGGTCTGCCGGCGGAGGCTCCGCTCAATCTCGCGCAGGTGGCGAATCACCCGGCGGCGCGCCGCTGGTGGCTTCTGGGGCTGCCGCGCACGCTCCGTGAGCAAGCGGTACAGGTATTTCACGGGACGAATTTCGAGGTCCCTTATGCTGGTAAGACCCCGGCAATCCTCACCATCCATGACCTGTCCCCCTGGCGAAATCCGGAATGGCATCACGCGGCGGAGCGCGTCCGGAGGCGCACGCCCTGGTTGGTCCGTTTGCGGCGGGCGGAGCGCATTCTGACGGTCAGTGAGGCGGCACGGCGAGAGATCATCCAGCATTTTGGAGTACGCGCGGAGTTTGTCCGGGCTGTGCCCCTTGCGGCGGCTTCGTTTTTTCGTCCTGTGACGGTGACTCCTCCCCAAAAGCCGTTTTTCCTCTATGTGGGGGCGCTCGAACCGCGCAAGAATCTTCCGGCTCTGGTGGAAGCCTGGCGCGCGACCCGCGATGAGACCGGCGCGGAACTGCGACTGGTGGGCCGCAGCCGAAAGGATTTCGTTCCGCCCGAGCCCGCCGAAGGTCTGAACCTGGTTGGAGAAGTTCCCGACTGCGACCTGCCCGGTCTTTACTCTCAGGCACTTGCGTTTGTTTATCCGACCAGCTACGAAGGTTTCGGCCTGCCCGTGCTGGAAGCGATGCAATGCGGCTGTCCGGTGATCACCTCACACGATCCGGCCGTGAAGGAAGTGGCTGGCGGAGCGGCGCTGCACGCGGGTACGGTAACCGAACTGGCCCAGGCGATGCGCAGCGTGTCGGCGAACCCCGCGCTGCGCGAACAACTCCGGCAGGCAGGCCTGGCGAGGGCGGCACAATTCTCGTGGGCGCGAACGGCGCGCGAAACCAGAGCGCTCTACGCGGAAGTCGCGGGGGCAGCCCGGTGATCCGTTCCGTCCTGATCCTCTCGCCCGAATCGCCCTACCCGTTGCATGGCGGGGGCCAATACCGGACCGCTTCCCTCATCCATTACTTTGCGCAGTTTGCCGAGGTGGATTTGGTATTGATATCGGAAAGCGGAAAGCCGGCGCTGCTGCCGTCCGGGCTGGTCAGGTCACAAAAGACCATCCCGCTGCCGGTGCACGGCAAAGGGACGCTGGAGCGCTACGTTCGCAATGCCCGGCGGGCGCTGGCTGGCGTTCCACCCCTGATCGACCGGCTCAGCGGACTCAGCCAACAGATTTCCAACGCAATCGGCAAGGAAAGCTATGACCTGGGCGTGATCGAGCATTTCTGGATGGCGCCGTATCTGGCCGATCTGGAGAAGTGCTGCGGGCAGGTGGCGCTCGACCTGCACAACGTGGAATCCGTACTTCACGAGCGCTGCGCCCGGGCGTCCACCGGACTGGTGGCGGCGGGACACCGGCGCTTCACTGGTGTGACCCGGAGATTGGAAGCCCGATTGCTGCCCGGATTCTCCATGGTGCTGGCAACCTCGGAAAACGACGAAAAAGTGGCGAAAGCCCTCGCACCTTCCGTAAAAATTGCCGTTTACCCGAATGCCTTGCCGGAACGGGAGATTCCCGTTCCGCCCTGCAACGCGGACGCCGAACCGCCCGTCATCGTTTTTTCAGGCAATTTTGAATACCATCCGAATATCGACGCGGTGGGCTATCTCGCCACCTCCATCTGGCCGATGGTCCGGAAGGAATACCCCGGCGCGCGGCTCCGGCTTGTGGGGCGCGGCGACGGCCATATCCGGCACCTGCTGCCGTCCGGCCTGGGAATCGAAGTGACGGGTCCGGTGGAAGACGCCCGCCGGGAAATTGGCGACGCGACCCTGGTGATCGCTCCGCTGCGTGCCGGCAGCGGTACCCGCATTAAGATTCTGGAGGCCTGGTCCGCTGCGAGGCCGGTTCTCGCAACTCCCCTCGCGGCGGAGGGTTTGGAAGTACGGGAGGGGGGCTCCGATGCAAATATCGTGCTGGCCGATACCGCGGAACAGTTCGCCGGGAAGGTGGCGGAGTTGATCGCGAAGCCCGACTGGATGGAAATTCTCGGCGCGAATGGCAGGCGGACCTTCGAACAGCGCTACACCTGGCGGGCGGCATGGAAGAGCCTCGACAGGATCTGGCGGGCGCCGGCGGAATCGCACGATCCGCAAGTGCGGATCTCTTCGGAACTTAGTCGTTATACTGGTTGATTCTGATGCGAATCGCAGTTGACGCACACGCGATCGGACGGCACCTGACCGGAAACGAGGTTTACGTGCGCAGTCTGCTGGGCGGATTTGCGGAAATCGACCGGCATTCCGAGTTTCTGGCTTATATTTCCGAGCCGGGCGCGGAGCAGTGGATTCCCGAAAGATTCGGCATCCGGCACGTCGCATCGAACCCGTATCACCGGCTGGGCTGGGATCTGGCGCGGCTCGCCCGTCAGGATAAGCCGGACCTGCTGCATGTTCAGTACACCGCGCCTCTGCTCGGTTCAGTGCCTTTAATCGTCACAGTTCATGACGTGAGTTTTCTGGAACATCCCGAATATTTCACCTTCTCCCGGAGGTCGCAGCTGCGGTTCACCGTGGCGCGCACCGTGCGGCAGGCGGCGAAGATTGTGACGGTCAGCGAGTTTTCGCGTGACGGAATTCTGCGGGCCTATGACGTTTCCCCGGATAAAGTTCGGGTGGTGCCGAATGCGGCGAACCCGGCGTTCCGTCCCATTGGCCGCGAAAAAGCGCAGGCCTCGGTGCGGGAGCGGCTCGGTCTGACGGTGCCGTTTGTGCTTTCGGTGGGAGACCTGCAGCCGCGCAAAAACCAGATCGGGCTGATTGAGGCGTTCGTACGCCTGCTCAGGGCACAGCCGCAGCTGCCACATCATCTGGTGCTGACCGGCAAGGAAACCTGGTTTGCGCCGAAGGTGAAGGAAGCGGCGCGGACGTCCGGGTTCGCCGACCGGATCCACTTCACCGGCTGGGTGACGGACGCGGAACTGCTCGAAATCTATAACGCCTGCGACCTGTTCGTGTTCCCTTCCTTTTACGAGGGTTTCGGGTTGCCGATTCTGGAGGCCATGGCCTGTGGCCGGGCCGTGGCGTGTTCGAACACCTCCGCCATGCCGGAAGTGGCGGACGGCGCCGGGCTGCTGTTCGATCCGAACAACGCGGAATCCATCACCCGTGCGATGTCCGACATTCTGCTCGATTCGGAACTGCGAGGGCGCATGGAGCGGCTCGGGCTGCAGCGTGCCGCGCTGTTCAGCTGGCAGAAGAGCGCGCGGGCCACGCTGGACGTTTACGAAGAAGTGGCCGGAACCCCGAAAGCCGGCACCGCGCAACGAGCCATGGCCGCGGCGAATCGCAAGAGATGATGAAACTGTTTGCGATTCCGGTCCTGACGGTGCTCGCCGCCACGGCCGCCGAGCAGCCGGCGCTGACCGGTTTTCCGTTCACCAATGAGACTCTGCGGTACTCGGTCTCCGCGCCGGGTGGCGTGCGTCTGGGGCAGGTACAGCTCGGTTCACAGAAAAGCGCATCCGGCTGGGGCTTTACCATGTCCGTGGATGGCGGTCTGGCCGGCTTCGACGTCAAGGACAATTACTTCGCGCATTCGAACACCGATTTCTGCAGTGTGGATCTCACTCGCGAGTTCCGGCACGGCGCAAAGACGGGCGGTGAAAAGGAAGAGATCGACCGCTCCCACGCCTCCGCCACGCGCACCACCACAGCCACCAAAGGCGGCGGCAAAAGCCAGTTTTCGGTTCCCGACTGCACGAAAGACGCGCTCACGTTCCTCTACTACGCCCGCCGCGAACTGGGCCAGGGACGCGTCGCCCCGGCGCAACAGATTCTGTTCGGCGGCTTTTACGACGTGTCCCTGCAGTACACGGGTCCGGATACGCTCCAGCTAGGGGAGAAGCCGGTGATCACGGATAAAGTCGTGGTGGGTTTCAAAGGCCCGGCCAGCGAATTGCAGTTTGAGGTCTGGTTCGCCCGCGACGCCGCCCGCACACCGCTACGTTTTCAGATCCCGCTGGTGAAAGACAACCCGTCGCTCGGAAATATTGCACTGGAGCTGGTCCGCTGAAGCCTTTAAGAACCGCGTTTTTCTCTCCGATGCCGCCATCGAAGAGCGGTATTGCCGATTATTCCGTTGCGCTGATTGCCGAAATGGAGAAGCGCGCGGCAGTGGAGATTTTTGATTCCGCCTCTGCCGTCTTCGATCCCGAGCGGCACGATATCGCGCTCTATCATCTGGGCAATAATCCCTTCCACGATTTCGTCTACGAGACGGCGGTGCGGAATCCCGGCGTAGTGGTGCTGCATGAGGCCAATCTGCACCATCTGATTGCGCACCTGACCATCAAGCGCGGCGACTGGGATGCTTATCTGGCGGAATGCGAGCTGAACGGCGGAGCGGAAGCCCTGCGGTTTGCGCGGCGCGTGCGGCGGCTGGAAGTGGGTCCGGATTACGAAGGCGTGGCGATGACACGGCGGCTGCTTGATGCGTCGAAAGGCGTGATTGTCCACAGCCATTACGTGGCGCGGGAGACGCGCGCACAGGGCTTTAACGGGCCGATTGCGGTGATTCCGCATGGCGCGGCGATTCCGGAAACCAACCGCCTGGCCACCCGGCACATGCTGGGTCTGGACGAAACAACGCCGCTCATCGGCGCGTTCGGGTATCTGAAGCCGTACAAGCGGATTGCGGAGTCGCTGCGGGCACTGCGGAGGCTGGTGAAGCTGGACCCGCGCGTGAAGATGATCCTGGTCGGTGAACCGCATCCGGATTTCCCGGTGGATCAGCTGATCCGCACCCTGGGCCTGCGCGATCATGTGCGCATTGTGGGCTTCGTACCGATTGAACACTTCGTCGATTACATGGGCGCGTGCGACATCATTCTGAATCTGCGCTATCCCACGGTCGGCGAGACTTCGGGCAGTCTGCAGCGCGCCCTGGGGCTGGGGAAAGCCGTGGTGGTGAGTGATATCGGCTCGTTCGCGGAGTTGCCGGACGACATCTGCCTGAAGGTACCGATCGGCCCGCACGAAGAAGATCTCATTTTCGAATACCTGAATACGCTGGTGTCACGCCCGGATCTGGCGAAAGCCATGGGCGCGCGGGCGAAGGACTGGGTGGAACGCGAGTGCAACTGGGGCGTGGTGGCGGACCAGTACGTCGACTTCCTGCAGCGGGTGAGCAGCGGGAAAGCAAACGAAAAAGCGAACCCAATTTTGGCCCCGGAACCGGCGCCGAAGGCGGAAACGCAGGCCGTTCCCGAGCCCGTCGCAACCGAAGAAACGCACGCGGAGGTTGTGGAGGAGGCACCTGCGGTAACGCCAGCCACTGCGCCCGAACCAGCACCAGCGGAGCCGGTTCTGTCAGAGCCGGAGACTGCGGAACCCATCGGTCCCGAAGCGATCTCCACCTGGCTCAGCCCGGAGAGCCGTCCCTACGCGGAGACCCACAAATCCCGCTTCGTGCACACGCTGGAACTGACGCCGCGCGGGGATGAGACGAAGGCGATCCTCGAAATGGGGGCCTATATGCAGATGACGCCCGCGCTGCGCTTCACGCTCGGCTACGGGTACGTGCGCGGCTGTTACTACGGGCCGCCGGGGCGCGTGGACCATAAGGTTCTCACGTCGGAAACCGGCGAGGTGTTCGAGTGCGACGTCGATCACTTCGACGCCGAGAAGCATGTCTATCCCTACGCGGATGAGTCGTTCGATACGGTGCTGTGCTGCGAGCTGATTGAGCATCTGTTTGAAGATCCGATGCACATGATGAGCGAGATCAACCGCATTCTGAAGCCCGGCGGGACGCTGGTTTTGACCACGCCCAACGCCGGTTCGCTGCGGGCGGTGTCCGCCATTCTGCTGGGGTATCATCCGGCCTTCTTCCCGGCCTACATTCGTCCGCGCAAGCCGGATGAAGAGGCCGAAGCGCGCCATAACCGTGAGTACGTCCCGATGGAGATCCAGCATCTGATCACGGATTCGGGCTTTGAGCTGGTCACGCTCGAAACGGGTGAATTCCTTGATGCCCCGCATCCGGAACTGGGCTGGGTGACGCACATGCTCGAACGCTACTCGCTGAGCCACCATCTGCGGGGCGACGGCATCTATGCGGTGGGTCGCAAGACGGGTCCGGTGAAAAACCGCTGGCCGAACTGGCTTTATGCCTGAGCCGCATGCCTGAGATTGCCATTCAGAGTCCCGCTGTGCGGCTGGAAGACCGCGCCCTCGTGATCAGCGGCTCTATCCTGAACACTTCGGGTGGAGCCTGGGCGTCGAACGAAGGCTGGGCCGCGGGTTACCATTTGTTCGACGATCCGACCGGCACGCTGGTGGTGGATGGCGCACGGGTGCCGCTGGATCTCGCGCCGGAGGCCTCGCAAACGTTCGCCATGCGGATCCCGACGCCGCCGGAACCGGGCGAGTATACCGTCTGTTTCTCCGCCATGCGGGAACATGTGGCCTGGTTCTACGAACAGGGCTGGCCGTTTCTGATGATCGACATCGCGGTTGCGGAAGACGGCGGCGTGACGCTGCGGCGCTGGAAGGTGACCGACCAGCGTTCGGTTCGGCTGAAGCGGCTGGGCCGCGCGGTGGGACGCGCTTTCACGCTGCCGTTCAAAACCATCTGGAAGAACCGGAATCTGATCCGGACGCTGGTGCGGCGCGACGTTCTGAGCCGCTACACGGGTTCGTTCGGCGGCGCTTTCTGGGCCGTGCTGAACCCGCTGCTGCTGATGCTGACCTACTTCTTCGTGTTCGGCATTGTGATGGGGACGACGTTCGGCAAAGACACCAGCCGGACGGGCTTCGCGCTTTACTTTCTCGCCGGCATGCTGCCCTGGCTGGCCTTCAGTGAAGCCATTGGCCGGGCGCCGTTCATTCTGCTGGAACACCGGAATTTCATTAAGAAGCTGGTCTTCCCGGTGGAAACGCTGCCGGTGAACGTGGTGGTTTCCGGCCTTGTAACCGAGTTTTTCGGCCTGGTCCTGTTCATGGCGGCGCTGCTGATCATCCGCGGGCGCGTTCCATGGACCGTGGTGTACCTGCCACTGGTGATCATCCCGCAGATTCTCTTCACCGCGGGGCTTAGCTGGTTCCTTGCCGCGCTTGCCGTCTTCATGCGGGACCTCGGCCAAATCATCGGCTACCTGCTGACGGTGCTGATGTTCCTCACGCCCATTTTTTATCCGGAAGACAAACTGCCTCCGTTCGCCGCCGCGTTTATTCATCGCAATCCGATCTTCGTCCTGGTGCATTCTTACCGGGCGGCGCTGCTCGAAGGTACTGCGCCCGACTGGCAACTGCTCGGGTGGTTCAGCCTGGCCGCGATTGTGGTCTTTCTGCTGGGCCATGCGTGGTTCTACAAGCTCCGGAAGTCTTTCGCGGATCTGATATAGCCAGTTGATGATTGTTTACAGTGCGAGACCCGTTTCCCGTGATACCCTACACGGTTCGGAGTCCCTCATTGAAATCGAAGACACCCGGCTTTCTGCCGGTCCTGCTGGTCCTGTTCGCGTTGAGCGGTTGCTCCGCATTGATTTACGAAGTCGTCTGGTATCAGAGCCTGCAACTGGCGATTGGTTCCACTTCCGTATCGCTGGGAGTGCTGCTCGCCACTTACATGGGCGGCCTCTGTATCGGAAGTCTCTGGCTGCCCCGGCGCAAATGGACACAGCACCCGCTGAAGGTCTACGCGGGTCTGGAGGCGGGCATTGCGATCTTCGCCCTGCTGGTGCAGGTGACGCTGCCGTTCCTCACCCGCGTATACTGGTCCGGCGCGGAGAGCGGCTTGCCCGGCATGCTGCTGCGCGGCGTTCTCGCCGCGGTTTGCATGCTGGTGCCCACCATTCTGATGGGCGCTTCCCTGCCCGCCATTGTCCGCTTAATTGAAGGCACGCCGGAGGGCGTTTCCTGGTGGGGCTTCCTCTATGGCGGCAACACGCTGGGCGCGGTTGCCGGCTGCCTGTTTGCCGGATTTTACCTGCTGCGCGTCTTCAACATGGCCACGGCGACGTATGTGGCGATGGCGATCAATCTGGCCGTGGCGGGCGCCAGCTTCCTGCTGGCCGGCGTATTCTCTGAGCCGGAACCGTCCACGGAGACAACCCCGGCAGAAGCCGCGCCGTCCGACGCCACTGGTTCGAACTGGCCCGTATACCTGACGATTGCGCTTTCCGGCGCGACGGCTCTGGGCGCGGAAGTGGTCTGGACGCGGCTGCTGGGCATGCTGCTGCTGGCGACGGTTTATGTGTTCTCGCTGATCCTGGCCGTGTTCCTCGGCGGACTCGCCATCGGCAGCGCCGCCGGGTCCGTACTGCTGAAGAAAATAAAACCGCAGGCGGCGCTGGGATGGTGCCAGATTCTGCTTGCCGCGGGCATGGCCTGGACCGCGTATTCCATCATCAACACGCTGCCGTACTGGCAGGACGATCTGCTGACCACCGGCAACGCCTGGCACATGTACAACCTCGATCTGCGCCGCTGCATCTGGGCGATTCTGCCGGCCACACTCTTCTGGGGAGCGAGTTTCCCGCTGGCCTGCGCGGCCGTTGCGAGGCCCGGTGAGGATTCCGGGCGGGCGGCGGGCGGCATCTACGCGGCCAACACGCTGGGCGGCATTGTGGGCGCATTGATGGTTAGTCTGGTGCTGATCCCCGGCATCGGGTCGCAGCAGACGGAGCAGGTGCTGCTGGTGGTGGCGGTGCTGAGCGGACTGGTCGCGATTGTGCCGGTGACGAAGTCCTTCGGCGGCTACGCGCTCGTGGCCGTCTGTCTGATTAGCGGCGGTTTGCTGGCGTGGAACATCGATCCGATTCCCGGTGAACTGATCGCTTATGGCCGCCGCATGGCACTCAACAAGGGCTTTTCGACCATCCTCTATACGAAAGAAGGCCGCAACTCTTCGGTGGCGATTTCGCGCTGGAACAACGGGACCATCTATGTGAACGTAAACGGCCACGTGGAAGCGACCACGGAGATTTTCGATATGAAGCTGCAGCGCATGGTGGGCCATCTGCCCGCGCTGCTGCATCCGAATCCGAAGTCGGTGCTGGGGATTGGTTTTGGCGCGGGCGTTTCGGCCGGCACGTTTACGCGGTATCCGGGCATTGAGAAGATCACGGTCTGTGAAATCGAACCGGTGATTCCGCCCGCGTCCACGCGGTTCTTCGGCGATCAGGATTACCGGGTTGCGCTGAATCCGAAGACGCATATTCACTTTGATGACGCGCGGCACTATCTGATGACGACGACGGAGAAGTTCGACATCATCGCGTCTGACCCGCTGGATGTGTTCGTGAAGGGCACGGCGGCGCTGTACTCGAAGGAGTACTTCGAATCCGTGAAGCAGCATCTGAATCCGGGCGGCTATTTCTCGCTTTACGTGCCGTTGTATGAGACGGATGAGCCGACCATCCAGAGCGAACTGAAGACGTTCTTCGACGCGTTTCCGTACGGTTCCGTGTGGGCCAATCTGCGCGACGGGCTGGGGTATGACATGGTCTTCATGGGCCAGTTGACTCCGCTGAAGATTGATCTCGATGCGGTGCAGAAGCGCTACTCGCTGCCGGAGCATGAGACCGTGCGGCAGTCTTTGCGCGACATCGGCGTGATGAATCTGTTCGATCTGTTTTCGACTTACACGGCGAGCGCGGCGGATCTTGCGCCGTACGTGAAGAATGCGGAGATCAACACGGATGGCGATCTGAAGCTGAGCTATCTGGCGGGCTGGGGAATTAACTCGACGCTCGATGATTTCCTCTACCGGCAGATGCTGAAGTACCGGACGACCCCGACCAGTGTGTTTGCGGGCTCGCCGGAGAACGTGAAGGTGTTGCTGGACGCGGTCACGAACGGCCGTTAGTTTTATTTCGTCGCACATGAAGTCCTTGTCCGGCTTTTCGGATCTTTTCCGCTAAGTCTGGTGAGGTCATACATGCACACGAAAACGAACACACTGCGATCCATCCGCGCCGCCGCTCTTCTGCTGCTGGCAGGGGCGGTCGCAAGCCAGGCGGGCACCATCTACGTCAACGATTTTATCGACATTTACGCCTACACGACCGGCGGAACCAGAAGCGTCTATTCCACACAAGCCAGCGGCACGGTGCAGCAGATGGCGTTTAACAGCGGCGGAACGCTGTATGAGCAGGCCCGCGACGCGAACGCCATCTATGCGATTGCTCCGGATGGCAGCCGGACCACCTTCGCGACGGTGAACAGCCCGGAGGGCCTCGCGGTGGATGCGTCCGGCAACATCTACACGGGCGCGAACTCCGGCGGAACCATTATGAAGTACACGCCGGGCGGGACAGCATCTGTCTTCGCAACGGGGACCAGTGTCTTCGATCTGGCCTTCGACCCCGGCGGCAATCTGTTCGCGAGCGATCTGAACCAGAACATTTATGAATTTGCGCCGGACGGAACACGGACCCTGTTTTCCACAGGCACGGGTGGAACTTATGTCGGTCTGGTGTTCGACGCATCGGGCGACCTGTTCGCAACCAACTGGAATGGTTCAACAGTTGACAAATTCACGCCGGGCGGCGTGCACAGCGTCTTCGCCACTCTTCCGGGCTCAGGCACGCAACTCGGGTACGGCATCACAATCGACCCCTCGACCGGGACACTGTATGTCGCCGAAGTGGCGAACGGCGTCTCGAACTGCTGTAACCAGTTCGTTTATGCAATCACGTCCGGCGGCGCTCTCAGTACGTTCGGTACGGGCCTGTATGATCCCGCCGGAATCGCTTACTATTCCGGCGCCGCTGCCGCGCCGGAGCCGAACACCTGGCTGATGATGGGCGCCGGCGTACTGGCGGTGGTCCTGAAGCGCCGTAAAGCTTAGTCTTCCCGGCAACGCCAGCTCAATCGGGAATCCGCCGAAACGCTTCCGTTGCCCGTGATCAGGCGGGCGGGCGTGCTCGGAGGAACCGGTTGCGCGGAAGTGGACTGCAGGCGCGCAATCTGGTCGAGCACGCCTTCGAGATGGGCGCGGGTTTCGGCGTCGGCGGCCTTCGGGAGCGCGGCTTTGAGGCTTGGCTGCAGAGCTTTGAGCTGCGCCCGAAAGAAGGATCGCTCGTCGCCGGACCCACTTAAGCGCTGGTTCGCGAGATCGAGCCAGGCGTATTGCAGGTTGCGGCGCCAGGCGGTAATGCGCGGCGTGGGCGCGTCCAGTTCCTTCCAGACACCCTTGCGAACCTCGGTGAGGAACTCCACCGGGGACCACTTCACACCGTCGACGGCCTGCATTTCGACGATGCGCGCGAGGCGGTTGCGGCCCAGTAGATTCGCCAGAATGCCGACCTGGTAATCGCGAATGAAGTTGACGCCGCCACCGGGGTCGAGCCGGCGAAAGGCTGCGGAATTGATAGCCCATTCCGGGGTGGCGAGGGCGTTTTCGATCACAAAGGCGAGGGCCTTCTTCTGTCGTTCCACGGGGACGGGCGTGAAGACCGGTGCGCGTTCATCGGTGTGCCGGGTTTGCGCATTCACGCCGCCCACCACCGCGACCACATGGTTCATCTCCACGCTCCACTGGTAGAGCATGGCGGCGTAGAGGTGGCCGAAATCCTCCCACGTTCCGCTCTCGCCGTTCTCGGCGGCGGGCAGCAGCATCCTGGCCACGCGCTTCAGGTTCTTCAGACCGAGCGCGGTGGCTGCGACGGCATCCTCATCCCCCACCGCTTCGCGTTGTTCGCCGGGTTCGGCGCCCCAGGCGCGAGGCGTCACCCAGCGGAGGTAGGGATTGGTCTGTTCTTCCGCGGCCCAGCGGTCGAGTTCAGCTTTTCCGCCGGCGGGCGCGTACCCCCAGTGGATGGCCCAGCGGTCATACGGGCCCAGGCGCGCAACCAGATCTTCCACCGGGATGTGATCTTCCGGCTGCGCGAGGTAGTTGAAACGGACGTAGTCCATGATGGACGGCGTGAAGCCCATGGTGCGCAACCACTCTTTGTCGCGCAGTTTCGCCTGCGGATACATCGAACTCGCCTTGAAGTTGTGTTCGAGGCCGAGCGTGTGGCCGACTTCGTGGGTGATGACGTAGGTGATCAGCATCGCCGTCACTTCATCGGGCAGCGGACGCCGCGTGGCGCGGGGATCGAGCGGGCCGATCTGGGTGAGATACCAGTCGCGCGCCATGTCAAGAAAGCTCTGGTGGAATTCGATATCGGCGTTGAGGATTTCGCCGGTGCGGGGGTCGTGAATCTGAGGCCCATAGGCGTCCTGCACAAGAGTCGGCAGCCAGCGAATCACGGAGTAGCGGACGTCTTCAGGGTTGAAGGCGGGGTCATTTTCCGGCGGCATTCTGGCCACAATACCGTTCGGGAAACCGGCGTCGGCTAAGGCGGGTTGCCATGCCTCCACGCCTTTGCGGATGGCCTCGCGCCATTGCAGGGGAGTGGCGGGGTCGATGTAATAAACGATCTGCTTACCGGGACGCCAGCGGCAGATATAGCGTTTGGTGGGCTTCAGGCTGGTGTAGTCGAGAACGGTCTGGAAGAAGAAGCCGACGCGGTCGTCGTATTCGCGGACGGGCATGGGCGAGTCCGGCAGTTTGACCATGCTGTTGTGGATGACGATGGTCGCGTTCCCTTTCTGCATCTGGCCGGGCGTGGGGGTGGCGTTGTCATTGCGAACCCAGGTCTGGGTGGCTTCCACCTCGATATTTTCGGGATAAGGAGTGACGCGCTCAACATAGCTGCGTTCACCATCGAGCCAGGTTGCGCCGAGGCGCTGTTTGGTGTTGAACTCAGGCACGTCTGAGGTGAAGAGACGGGTGACGTCGATGACCGGCGCGCCGTCTTTCGAAGTGGCCGCGACGTCGAAGCTCATCACGATGGTCTCGTTGTTCGAAGCCTGCACGGCGCCGGCGATGGGGGAATCGGGCGCGGCTGTAACGGCGTAGTTGATTTCACGGAGGTCAATTTTTTTGTCGCTCCGGAGATGCCAGTGGACTACGCTGTAAGCCAGTTGCATTCCGCCCGGGCCAACATCCGCCGTGTTGCGGGAGATGCGCGTGTTCCAGAGAAACTCCCGGTCGAGTTGCGACTTCGGGATCTCGTAGTAGAGGTGCTCGTTGATCCGGTGGACCGTGAAGATGCCTTTGGTGGTGACGGCGTCTTTGGTGATCAGTTTGTCGTACGCGGCGGTGTCCTGCGCGTGGCCGGGCCAGCAGAGCAGAAAGCAGAGGAGCGGGAGAGTCTTTCTCACGGAACTGCTTCGGAATATAGCAAAGCCCAGAGCGGCGGCAATGGCGGTGTCGCGCGCTTCCCGCAGGGTGCTGCCCGAAAGCAGCCAGAGGGCGAGCAGGATGGCGGCGCACGGGATCAGATAACCGCCGGGGAGGCGCAGCATGGCGGGGGGCGCGGAGGCCCGGCGGCGCAGCACGATGAGTGCCCCGCAGGTGCTCAGGTAGATGATGAGGCGGGCGAGGATGCTGACGGTGGCGGCGTAAATGAAAGTGCCGCTCAGGGCCATCGCCAGCATGACGCCGGCGGTAAAGAGGATGGCCAGGTGGGGCGTCTGAAAGCGCGGATGCTCAGCGCCGAGGAAAGCGGGCAGTTCGCCGCGCCGACCCATCGCGAAGGGGATGCGGGAGGCCGAAAGCACGGTGACGTGCAGGTTCCCCAGAATGGAGATCACGATGCCGAGGGACAGAAAGGCCGCTCCCGGCGGGCCGAGGATGCGGCCCGCCAGGTCTGTGACCGGGCGCTGCGAGGTGGCGAGTCCGGGCAGACTTCCGATGCAGACCATCTGCAGCAGCAGGTAGACCACGGCGATTGTGCCGATGGCCAGGAGCAGAGCGGCCGGGATGTTGCGGCGCGGGTCGCGGATTTCGGCGCCGGGAACGACCATCATTTCAAAGCCGGTGAAGGCGTAGACCATCAGCAGCACGGAGCCGGAGAAGGGTGCGTAGCCGGGGGTGGCGGCGAACGTGAAGCGGGACCAATCGATGGACCAAAGACCCGCGAAAATCAGGACGGCCAGGGGAATCAGTTTGCCGGCCGTGAACAGGTTGCTGGCGCGGGCGGCGTTGCGGACACCGGCGATATTGACGGCGGCCAGAAGCAGCGTCACCGCGACGAGGAAAACATTTCGCCCGAGCCCCGCCGCAACGGGCGGGACGAAGTACGAGGCATAGCCGGCAAGCAGGTTGGCGTTGGCGGCATAGGCGCTGACGCGCGCCACCCACATCAGCCAGCCCGCGCCGAAGCCCGCGGTGGGGCCGAAGGCTTCACGGGCGTAGAGATAGGGTCCGCCAGTCTCCGTGAACCGGCTCCCGACTTCGGCAAAACAAAGCACCAGCAGCGCGGAGAAGATGGCGCAGACGACGAAGGCGACCAGACTATAGTCACCGATGAGCGCGAAAACTTTCGCGGGCAGGCCGAAGATGCCTGCGCCAATCACCGCATTGACGGTGATGGCGACCAGGTCGGGCCGGGTCATCATGTCCTTTGTGCGGGGTACTGCGGCGCGGGGTACCGCCAGGCTCATTCCGAGCCGTAACCGATCTCGATCCTTCTGGCGCGAATGGCCGCCCAGACGACGACAAAGCCTGCGAGGAGCATGAGGTTCAGGATAGCAACCCGGGCGGGCGCGGGGTCTACGTCAAAAATGAGCAGGTTGAGAATGCTGTTGTTCCCCTTCGGACTGGGAATCGAGATAGGGCAGATGGACTTCAGCCAGTAAATCACGCTGATTTTCTTGAGCAGCGCGGGCAGAATGCCATCCGCCGATTCCCAGAGCAGAATCACCGCCGCCGGGATAAGCGGGTTACGGAACAGGACTCCGGCGGCGAGGAAGACACTGCCGTAACCCACACAGGCGCAGGCGGCTGCGACCAGGTAGGAAACAAGGTGCGACGCGCCGGGTCCGGTGAACATGTATGAGTTCAGCAGCGAGGCGGGGTGATGGCAGAACAGACTGCACCACTGCACCAGCACGGAGCCGCAGAAGATGGTGACGGAGGCGACCAGACCCGATAAGAACTTGCCCACCAGAATCACCTCGCGGCGCACCGGGGCGAGCAGGTAGTAGTGCAGACTCTTATCCACCATTTCCCCGCGAAACAGGTTCATGAAGATGCCGACGCAGCCGAAGAAGATGGCGATGCGGAGGTAGAAGAACTGAAAGATGCCGGCGAAGATCTGGACGTCCTGGCCAAAATCGGAATTGCCTTCGTGGCGGTCGAGAAGGCTGTGCAACAGCATGGGGACGGCGGGCGAGAGTGCCAGCAGATAGATCCAGAGGCCTCGTTTGGCGAAGAAGGTTTTCGCAAGATCGATGCGCATGATGGCGAGGATCTGGCGGTTCCATAGTGTCATCATTTGGTGGATTCCTCTGAGCCGATCAGGTATTCGTAGATGGACTGCGCATCGTCATCGGCGGGCGCGACGGATTCAATCCGCACGCCATCGAGCGCGATGCGGTTGAGTAGTTTGTAAAAGCTTTCGGCGTGGTGGGTGCGCACGAGCAAGCCGCCGCGATCGGCGTGGACCTTCGCTTCCACCACCTGCGAGTGATGGAAAAGCTGCGAGGCCAGCACATCCGGCTTATCGCAGCGGATGAGCACCTGCATGGGCTGTTCGGAGATCTCATCGCGAACGCCGCGGATCTGGCCTTCGGCGACGACGTAGCCCTGGCTCATCATGATGACCTGATCGGAGATGAGGTCCACCTCGTGCAGGATGTGGCTGGAGATAAGCACATGCGAGCCCTCGTTGCCCAGTTCGCGGAAGAGCGCGATGGTTTCGGCGCGTGCGAGCGGGTCCAGGCCGTTCAGAGGCTCATCGAGCACCAGGACTTTCGGGCGGTGGGCGATGGCCTGCGCGAGCTTGATGCGCTGGCGCATGCCTTTGCTGAAGCCGGCGATTTTGCGCTGCGAAGCCTCGCGGAGACCGACGCGGTCGATGGACTCCCACGCCATCCGCTCCGTGTCTTTCGGGCTGAAGCCGAAGAGGCGGAGGTAGTTCCGGACAAACTCCCAGCCGGTGAGTCCGCGCGGGAAGCCATCGTACTGCGTGGCGTAGCCGAGGGTGCGGAAGAAGTGTTCCGGATCGGAGGGGGAAAGTCCGCAGACGCTGATGCCGCCGCGGGTGGGCTGCAGCAGGCCGGCGATGAGGTTCATCAGGGTGGTCTTGCCGGAGCCGTTGGGGCCGACGAGGCTGGTGATGCCGGGCGGGATGGAGAGCGTCACTTTGTTGACGCCGAGCACCTCGCCGTAAAACTTGCTGACGTTATCGAGAATGATGGCGTCCATTAACCGGCCACCTCACAGACACGTAGTTTGCGGTTGATCAACAGCAGCAGCAGAACGCAGAAGGTGATGACCGCGGCCCAGGCGCTGAGGGGCGATATGGGCGGGTCTTCGGGCGTCTGGCGGAAGAGGTCCGTTGCAATGGTGGAGAGCAGATATTGCAGGTCCAGATAGTAGCCGTTGGAGGTGCGCATCACACCGTTAATAACGGCTCCGAAGCCCTTGCCGGCGGCGAACACAGCCAGCACCAGCGCACCGGCGACAATACGCCAGCGAACAAACGCGGACATGGAAAGACCCAGGAGAATGAAGACCACCATGATGGTGAGGCAGCTGAACAGGATGCCGCCGCCGATATACAGATTCTTCTCGAACCATTGATAGCCGACGAGGGAACTCTGGATGCCGAACAGGGTGAGCAGCGGGAACAGCGTGATGGAGGCGATGAGACTGCCGAGCACCAGGCCCTTGCCGAGAATGTATTCGAAGCGCGAGAACGGCCGTGACAGATAGACGGGCAGCGCGCCATTAGCGAGGTCCGGCGCGACCAGGCCTGGCCCGACGAAGGCCGTGAGGACGCCTGCCAGAACCGCCTGGGCGGTGAGGAAGTTGTGGAACCAGCCGGCATCGATTTTGAGAAAGCCGGGCTTCTGGCCCACCATGGCAAGCAGGGAGGCGTTCTGGTTCAGATACAGGAAGCAGATCGCCAACAGAGGGACGAAGAAACAGGCGACGTAGCCGATGAGCAGAAACCGGGATTTGAAGATGGCTTTGAAGGCGTAGCGCTGGAGGACGGTGAAGCGCCAGAGGGGGCTCGTGAGGGGCCCGGAGTAGCCTTTGTAAGTTCGCTTGTAAACGGCCATGATTAACGTTCCATCGCTTTCAGGAAGATGTCTTCGAGGCTGTCGCGCCGGTAGTTCAGGCGGCGAAGCTGCACGTCACGGTCCGCGGCGAGCCGATAGATATCGCGGATCTCAATGCCTTCGGGCAGGACGGTTTTGATCTTGCCGGGGGCGGTGACGGCGCAGGCGCAGCCGAGGAGTTCGATGGCGTCCGCAAAGGTGCCGTCGTCCCCTTCGGTTTCGATTTCGACGAAGCGGCGGTTGGAGGCCCGCTCCTCTTCGAGGTTCGAGTAGTGCACCACCTGGCCGGCTTTCAGAATCACGGCCTCTTCACAGGTCTCTTCGATATCGCGGAGCAGATGGGAACAGATGACCAGGTTCATGGTGCCGAGCGCGCGCATTTCCTGAATGAGTTTGATCATGCGGATGCGCGCCTGCGGGTCGAGGCCGTTGGTGGGTTCATCGAGAATGACGAGCCGGGGCCCGTGAACGATCGCCTGGGCGAGTTTCGCCATCTGCTTCATGCCGAGGGAATAGGCGCCGAGTTTGCGGTAACGGGCCTCCCCGAGGCCGACGTAGAAGAGCGATTCGTGGGCGCGTTCGAGCGCGGCGTCCGGCGGCAGGCCGGAGAGTTCAGCCGCCATCCGGACGTAGGAGATTGCCGGCATATCGGCGATGAAGCTGTCATTTTCCGGCATGTAGCCGATCTGCGCGCGAATCTGGCGGGCGTCCGTGCGGACGTCGTAACCAAGCACCCGCGCCGTCCCCTGGGTTGGCTTCCAGAAGCCGAGCAGGGTGTTGATCAGAGTACTCTTCCCCGCCCCGTTGGGGCCCAAAAGGCCGACGGTGAGGCCCCGGAGTTCGAGGTTGAGGCCCCGCAGGATTTCGCGTTTGCCGATTTTGACGTGCAGATCAGCGAGTTCAATGACGGGCTGGGTCATTTGGCCGGAGCCCCCTGGGGTCTGCCGGCCGAGCGGGCCAGCATGCCGAGCGGCCCCTCGCCCTGCAGGGAGAGAAGCGATTCGAGATTCATGCCAAAGAGTGTGCCGATACTGGCAACGTCGATGCGGTCCGGGGCGGCCCAGAAGCAGATCACGCCGGGAGCGTCCGACAGGCCGTGCACCACCGATGAGAGCGTCTGGCCAAGGTTGTGGTAGATGACGGCGGAGAAATCCGCGTAGCCATCATGCGGCAACTGGTTGCGGAACGCGGTCGATTTCGGGAGCGAGAACCCGGTCTGGCGGTTCTGGATGGAGCGGACGAGCAGTTCGTGGTTGGCGGCGGCAAGCCAGTAGCCATCAACGAAGGTCCAGTCGGCCTCCCAGGGGAGTTTGTCAAACATCAGCTTGTAGAAGACGCGGCCTTCGGTCTCCGATTGGGTGAGCTTCAGGTCACCGGTTTTCTCATGGTGCGGCTGGGCGTTGAAGGCGGCGACGAGTTTGGTCATGGCGGCGTTCAGGCGGTCGGGATAGTAGACCTCGGCGGCGAGCTTCCAGCTGGGGAACGGCAGGACGGGGCCATCCAGGGCGACGGTGACTTCACCGGCGAAGACGCTGGCGAGGTCGGCCTTGAGATCGAGGCCGCCGAGGTTGCTGCCGGAGGCTTTCGAGAGCATGCCGGTGATGTCGTCCGCGATGAGCGACGGGTTTTTCAGCAGCATGGAGGCGGCGAAACCGGCGTCCGGCGAGATGAAGTCGAGCGAGCCCATGGGGCCGGGAACCGAGAGCCAGGAGGCGACGCCCTGGCGGTTCTGCGAGAACGTCACGGAAGCGCGATTTTCCGTGACCGAGCCCAGAGTCCTGCTTTGGGCGACGATGAAGCGGGCATCAGCGAAGCCGGCGGCGCCGGGCCGAATCTGCGGCATGGCGGCGAGATCCGCGCCAAAGAGCCAGCCCGCGCCCTGCTGGTAAGCGGGCTGGAGTTTGGCGAGCAGAGCGGAGTTGGCGGCGGAGCCCGGCGCGATTTTCGTCAGATCCGCCGAATTGCCGGCGGCGATGAACAGGCCGTTGTCGAAGCTCATATGCCCGGCGAATTGTTCAGTGGGGAACTGGGATTTCAGGAAAGCATCGAGGCCGGGTCTGGTGAGTTTCGCCACCACCACCGGCGAGGCGTTCGGCCCCTCGGAAAGCATGGCAATCACGATCTCGTCGCCCAGGTACGCGCTGGCGGTTTCGAGCTGGTGGATCATGGTTTCGAACTGCGTCCGCTGATTGGCGGGCACTTTGTTCCACCACGCGGCGAGGGGCGCGCTCTGGTTCAGGCGGTCATGGAAGATCTGGCTGGCCTGGGCGATGGTGCCGCCCACGTTGGGGATGGCGGCGACGGCTGCCACGCCGGCGGGCAGCAGCCGGAGCAGGTTGGAATCGTAGCGCAGACCCGGCGGCGGAATAGCCGCGATCTGGCGGGTGATCTCTTTGAATTCGCCGAGCAGTGTCAGGTATTGCGCGGAATTCCGGCTCCATTCGAATTCCTGACGAATGGGAACCGGCCCCATGTCCGGCGACGTGACGGTGAGGTCACCGCGATGCAGAACATCATGCTTCTGGCCGTGATCCACCCAGACCGTGCCTTCAACAACTGCGACACGAGAGCCCTTCGTACCGGCGTCCACGGAGAAGACAGTGCCTTTGACGGAGACGTTGCAATCGGCGGTGGCAACCTGGAGGGCGCCGCGGCGTTGTTTGGCTGCTTCGACGATGATGTTGCCGAGTGAGAGGTGAATCGTGGAGCCGCTCCAGCTTCTGGTTACGGAAATCTGGGCGCGCTGGTTCAGTTCAATTCGGGAACCGTCATTCAGGTGGAGGACCGCGGTGGAGTTTTTGGCGGTTCGAACCGCGTCATTCTCCGCGAGTTCCGCGCCGGGGACCAGCGGCGTGAGGGTGGTGCCGGCGACCTTGTAGAGTTCGCCTTCCACGGAATCGACCGTGGCGCGGGGGCCTCCGCCCAGGGCCGGGTATTGGGTGAAGCCCCAATAGGTGGCGCCGCCGAGGGTCAGCAGGGCGGTGGCGGCGATGGCCCAGGGGGCGTAGGCCGGGGCCTGCTTCTTCGGCCTGAACTCGATGACATTCCGCGCGCCGTGCCGGGCTTCCGCGAGCGCATGGCGGCAGTGGACGCACTCACGGGTGTGAACTTCGAGCAGAAGTTTACGCGAGGGATCGAGCGTGCCGGCAAGGTAGGCCGGCATGAGGGAGACGAAGTCGCCGCAGTTACGGATGGTGCCGGTGGAGGGCCCGGTTTCCGTCTTCGGGAAGAGGCGGGCACGGACGCGCGCGGCGGCCTGTTCGATTTCTTCCGGTTCGGGCCGGCGTTCCCGAATGTCATTCAAAATTTTGTCGAGACTCATTTGAGACCCCCTAATTGCTTAATTTCTTTTTGCAGCTGTTTGCGGGCACGATGGAGCGTGACGCCGACCACGAGTGCGGAAACGCCGAACATTTCCGCGATTTCGCCATTCGAATGGCCCTCGATGAAACGGAGGGCGAACATCTCCGCGGTGCGGCCACCGAGGGTGGCCATGGCGAGGCGAAGGACTTCGCGGAGATCACGCTGGTCAGACCCGGCATGGGGTTCGGGGGCGCTTTCGAGCGGAATGTTTTTGCGGCTCCGCAGTTCGAGCAGGTTGAGCGAGGCGTTGACGGCGGCGCGCCGGAGATAGCCTTCGGGGTTTTCGATGATCTCCGCGGCCAGTTCGCGACCGGCCAGGCGGAGGAAGACGGTCTGAAGAACGTCTTCGGCGTCGGCGGCATTCCCCGTGACCCGGTAGGCGGTGCGGAAGACCATTGCGTGGTGCGCGTCGAAGGCGCGCTCAAGGGCGTCCGGACCGGTGGCGGAATCCGAGGGGTTATGCGGCATGGCGGTAAACGGGGAGCCTGGACTTGCTCCATGTGCCAGTTGTTGCATTCACAAGGGTAGACCGCCGGGACGGGACAGTATTACAGCGCCCGGGAGATTTAATCCACGTAGAAGCGTTTGACGCGGGCGCTGATGGCGCAGAGCACGTTGTAGGAGATGGTTCCGGCCGTCTTTGCGATCTGCTGTGCGTCCAGCGAAACCTCGCCTTCGCGGCCCAGCAGGGTGACTTCATCGCCCGGCTGGAGTTGAGGGGACTGAGTGATGTCAATGGTCGTGAGATCCATCGAGACCGTGCCCACGATGGGAGCGAAACGACCGCCGGCGATCACCTTGCCTTTGTTCGAGAGGCGGTGCTGGACGCCATCCGCGTAGCCCGCCGAAAGGACGGCGAGACGCATGGGGGCCGGGGCGACGAAAGATCCGCCGTAGCCGATTTTCGCGCCTGCGGGGACATCCTTCACGGTGACGATTCTTGTCTTCCACGCCAGCGCCGGTTTCACGCTGAACGCGGCCGGCGGCGCCGGGCCGCGGGCCGGGGAGACATAGCCGTACATGGCATGCCCGGGACGCACCAGCGAAAGCCAGGCGCTGCGGCGGGGGTAGGCCACGGCATTGCTGCTGGAAAAGTGCATCAGCGCTGGACGAACGCCGTGTTCGGCGAGCGCGCCCGCCATCTGGTGGAAGGCGACAATCTGCTCATCAGTCTGGCTGGAGACAAAATCGGTGGCGGAGGCAAAGTGAGACATCAGGCCTTCCAGTTCCACATGCGGGGCGCCGGTGATGGCGGTGGCGATTTCCGAGGCCGAGGCGCGGGTACCCAGGCGGTCCATCCCGGTATCGAGCTTGAGGTGAACCCGCAGCTTTTCCCGGTTCCCCGCTTCGTTCACCAGGCCGCCCCCGCCTTCATTCCAGGCGCGGAATTCATCCAGGGAATGCAGTACCGGCGTGAGCGAGAGTTCCCGCACCATATCGCGCTCCCAGCTCATCACGCCTGCCATCACGAGAATGCGGCACTCGATGCCGGCGGCGCGAAGGACCGCGCCTTCTTCCACGGAACTGACGGCCAGCCATTCAATACCTTCCCGCACCAGCACCCGTGCCACTTCCACGGCTCCGTGGCGATAGGCGTCCGCCTTGACGACGCCGATGACCCGGGCAGAGGGGGACACGGCGTCCCGCACCGCGCGATAGTTGGCGGCAAGCCGCGGACGGGAAATTTCAACGTAACAACGGGCGGACCGGAAAGGAGAAGAAGACACTAAACCGCTATTGTCGCAGGAGCGGGGCGGAAGCTCAGAGGTCGCGCAGCATGGTTTCGTACTGTGACGTAACAACGTCCCAGTCGTATCGCTCTTTGACGCGCTGCACGGCGCGGGCGCGCAGTTCGCCGCGCTCGGCTTCCCGCATGGCGAGCACCTCACGGATCCGCGCGGTAAGCCCGTCCTGATCCACGTAGGGCAGACCGGCGTCGCCGCAGACTTCGCGGTTCTCTTCGGTATCCAGATAGAGCACCAGGCATCCGCGGCCCATGGCTTCAATCAGCGCGGGGTGGGTGCCGCCCACTTCGGTGGCATGAATGTAGGCGAAGCACCAGGAGCCGAGTTCCTTGTAGCCGGTACCGTAGATGGCGCCGGGCAGAACCACGCGGGGGTCTTTGGTGTCGCGGATACGGCGGATATATTCGTGCGCGTAGGGCGCGTCCCCGATGAGCGCGAGCTTCAGTTCGGTCTGCACCTGCTCAAAGGCGAGACGGACTTCGAGGCCCCGGTTCTCCGGCTCCAGCCGGCTGACGTAGAGGAAGTACCGGTGCGGCTGAAGGCCAAGCTGGCCCAGCACGGTGGTGGTGGGGAGGCGACTGACGTCCGCGCCGTAGGGGATGAAGCGGGATTCGCTGCCGTATTCGGTCTGGTAGTAGCGGCGGATGGCCTCGGCGTCTGTGACGAAGGCGGTGGGAAAAAAGGTGGAAAGGTACTCGGAGAGGTGGTACCACTCTTTCGCGAGGCGGTTCCATTTTTTGCGCTTACGCTCAATACCATCGACGTTGAGCAGGACGGGGATACCGGCGAGGCGCGGGAGGATGGTGAAGATGGCGTTGGCGGCGTTGCAGTAGAGCGCGACGTCCGTGCGATGAAAGAGCAGGTGGAGCGTGGAGTAGAAAGTGTGTGCGAGGGTGTCGAGGTACTTGTGGCGGATGGTGGGAAGGCAGACCAGATCGACGCCGAGGAATTTGTCCTCAGTATGGCGCTGGCGGCAGTAGACGACGACCTGATGCCCGCGTTCGACGAGACGGCGGCTCAGTTCTTCCGCAAATGTCTCAAAACCACCGTAGCTGGCCGGAATGCCTCGTGTGCCGAGGATTGCAATTCGCACCGAAACCTAACGCCGTGTGGCCCGGGAGCGTGTGAGAACGGAAGCGAACTTTTTGGGCGCGGGCTTGCTGACGGGTTTGAAATCGAACCAGCTGGCCATGTAGGCGTCGTCCACGCGCTGGCGGCTCATGATGTCGCGGCGCTTGGCGAGCAGACTGCGCCAGTTTCGGAAGAGGAACGGGAAGGCTTTGAGGGAAGTTCGCTCCCAGAGAAGACAGCAACTCACCACCACGATATCGCGGGCGGTGATGGAGAAGAAGTTGCGCCGGTAAAGGTCCGGCGTAATGTTCTTGACCCGGAGCAGGAAGCGATTCTTGACCGAGTGCATGTTGATCTCGGCGGGCAGGGCTCGGCGGTTGCCGGGCAAAGCTTTTCGCACGTGGTAGCCCTTGGCGTAGGGGGCGTAGAGGCATTTCCAGCCCATCAGCTGCGCGCGCCAGGCGACATCCGCATCCTCGCGATAGACGAAGAAATCGGAATCGAAGAACTCGCCATCCACAGCGATATCCTCAATCATTTCACGGCGGTAGAGGGCGGCGGCGGCGGTGGCGCCGAAAACGTACTCGTAGTTGCGGAAGTGACCGTTATCCACCTGGAGGCTGCCGCGGTCGAGATGGCGGAGGTTGGGGGTGAAGTAGATACCGGTGGAATCGACGATGGGTTCTTCCGGAAAGTCAAAGCTGGAGCTCATGGTGAGCAGTTTGCCGCAGACGGTGCCGACCTTCGGGTCGAGGTTGCCGGCGTTGACAAGCGCT
Source organism: uncultured Acidobacteriia bacterium (assembly GCA_903900705.1). Classification (GTDB taxonomy): domain Bacteria; phylum Acidobacteriota; class Terriglobia; order Bryobacterales; family Bryobacteraceae; genus BOG-234. The sequence continues at coordinate 6,171 of CAIUOG010000144.1, read as the reverse complement.
TCGAGAAAACCCTGGAGCAGGAGGACGTCCGGGTTGAGCGTCAGAACCCATTCGGAGTTGGAAAGACCGATGGCCTGGTTCTGTGCGGCCGCAAAGCCAATGTTTTCTTCGTTGTAGACGATTCTGCAGCGATCCTCAAAGGGCTCCAGAATATCGATGGTCCCGTCTGTGGAGTTGTTGTCCACGACGACGATTTCCTTGAAAGGATAATCCTGATCAAGGACGGACTCAAGGCAACGCTTAATAAAGCGGCCACTGTTGTATGTGACGATCGTTACCGAAACGAAGTCGCTACGGGACATGTACGCGCGGGCCTGCTCCACTCATGAATTTTCACGCAAAAATCGATACTGCTACGTCAGACCGCAGTAAAACCAGCTCTTGTCCGCGGCCGAACCAGACGACCGGCAGCCAGGCGGGCAACAGCGCCATACACTGCAAAAACCTTTAGAATGCTTTTGAAACCACCCCTGCCGCCACCCTCACCAGGACTCACTGCGCCCAGACTGGCGAAAAGGGCCCGAACCACTGCTCCTGCACAGACCGCAAAACAGACCATCCGGTAATTTACCGGAGAGTAATATTTCGATCCATACTCAAGAAGACTACCATACCAATAAAGCTGCCGACTCTCCACCGGGAGAGTACCAACGGAATGGCCACCCGTATGTTGGGCAACCGCGTCCGGAACATACCATACATGGTAGCCCGCACGCTCTAACTGCGTGCAGAAATCCACATCTTCGAACCAGACCGGCCAGTACCGCTCATCAAAGCCACCCACGGTTTCCCAGGCCCTCCTCGAAAACAGGAGAAACGCGCCCGCCGGTTGCCCAACGAGTTTTGGGACCCTCGCATCCTCTCCCAAGCACCTGTAATGCCAATTGACGGGATTGCCGGGCCAGAGGCGGTTGATGCCGAGAACTTCGAAAATCAGGACGGCGGGTGTGGGAAGGTTGCGGGCCATGAAACCGACCTGCGGTTTGCCGTCCGGGCCCGTCAGCATGCCACCCGCCGCGCCGGTTTTGGGGTCATCGAATGCGGCGACCAGGGCGTCGAGTCCGGTGCGGAGAGAAGCATCAGGATTCAATAAAAGTACGTATGGCGCGGTGGTGGCCCGCACCCCGATGTTCACCCCTCCGGCGAAACCGGCATTCGTCGGATTGGCGATCAGCCGGACGTCCCGGCGGCTCACTTCCGCGGTGGTAGCGTCACTGGAAGCGTTGTCTACCACCACGATTTCGGTGTCTTTCAGCCCGCTGAGCGAGTCGAGACAGACGCCGATTTCCTCCGCCGAATTGTAGGTGACGATGACGATTGCGACACGGGCCATGTGTCAATGCGCCCCATTACCGGGGCCGGTGAGTAAAAAATACCAACGCCAGAAAGTTCCGGTGGCACGGGTGCGAATTTCGGTCTCCGAAGCGGTCAGGAATTCGCGGACCAGGGAGTTCGGACGCCCCTCCGGGCGGAAGTGCCGAAGGCCTTCCATCTTGCCGGAAAGCCAGGCGCGCGCCGCGCCATGGCGGCAGGCGACCAGCCCCCAAAGAAGTTGTCCGGCGAGGACAGGCCAGAGGCAGGACCAGAGGAGCTTGCGGTCGTAGTGGCGCGACACGAGGATCACCTGATTGCGGCTGATGTGACGGACCACCGCCGGATTCCAGCGGCCCAGCGTGGCGCTGCCGTGGTGCCACGCGACGGCGCTGGGGACATAGACGCCCGTGAGCCCTTCACGCAGACAGCGCAGACCGAGGTCGACATCTTCCAGATACGATCCGAACGTTTCATCGAAACCGCCGAGGACTTCGAGTACATCGCGCCGGTAGATGCAGGCGGTGGCGGGGGCGATGGAGATCCGGCGCGGCAGAGCGGAGAGCTGTTCGAAACGGTCGCCGAAACCGGCGCGCCAGGCGCAACCCGAGCGGGTGACCAGGTCGTAGGTGCCGTCGACTATGGTGCGGTTCAGGGCGTTGAGGATCAGGCCGGTGGCGAAGCTGGAGCTTTGAGCGCCGTCCAGCAGGCGCTCGGCCCAGCGGGGGTCCAGTTCCACGTCGCTGTTCAGGATGGCTACCCAGCCGGTGCGGGCTTCCCGCCAGCCGCGGTTGACGGCGCGGGCAAAGCCGGTGTTTGAGCCCATCGGGATGACGCGGCAGCCCTCGCGTTCGGCGATGTGCGCGGCGCGGTCAGTAGAAGCGTTATCGACAACGATGATTTCGTCAAAGGGAACGGTCTGGGCGTGGAGGGTTACCAGCAGACGCTCCAGAAGGTCCGCGCGGTTATGAACGGGTATGACGGCGGTAATCACCTGTACACTTGTGATTGTAATGAGACGACTTGTTTTTCTCTTCGCTTTCGCGCTGATGGCTTCCGCGCAGCCGCCCCGGACGGTCTATCTGCTGCCGATGTCGGGCGGGCTGGATCAGTACCTGGCCGCGCAGCTGACGCGCGATCATGTGCTGCAGGTGGTGGCGGATCCGAAGCTGGCGGACGCGGTGATGACGGACCATCTGGGCGAAGCGTTTGAGCAGACCATGGCGAAGATTCATCCGCGCGATGAGGACGAGGAAGCGCCGGAAAATGAGCATCGCCCGTTTCACGCGAGTGGCTCCAGAGGCACACTGTTTCTGGTGGACACGAAATCGCGGCATGTGATCTGGTCGGATTTCGCAAAGCCGCCCGTGACGCTGAATGCGGTGACGCTCAGCAAACAGGCGGCGAAGATTGTGAAGCGTTACCAGGGCGCGGGAACGAAGTAGAAACCGCATGGAGTGGTTCGAAGCCGCGGTGGAAGCGGTGATTAACGGTGACGCGGCGCTGCTTTCCGAACTGCTGCGCGAACACCCCGAACTGGTCACGGCGCGCTCGGCGCGTGTAACGAAGCTCCATCCTCCGGTGCACCGGGCGACGTTGCTGCACTACATCGCGGCCAACGGCGTGGAAGAGCCACGTCAGCGAACGCCGGAGAATGCGGTGGAGATTGCGAAACTGCTGCTCAACGCGGGCGCGGAGCCGGATGCGCTGGCCGACATGTATGGTGCGCCCCGGACCACACTGAGCATGCTGGTTTCGAGCACGCCGCCGGCGACCGCCGGGTTGCAGGTTGCTCTGGTGGAGGCACTGGTGGATGCCGGCGCCAGCGTGGAGACACAGACGCCGCTCATGACTGCCCTTGCGTTCGGCTTCGGAGACACGGCGCGGGCTTTGGTGCGGCGGGGCGCAAAAGTGGACAACCTGGCAGCAGCCGCGGGCCTCGGCATGGCGGAGTTGACCGCACGGCTGCTGCCCGATTCCGATCACCCCGCCCGTCATCAGGCACTCGCGCTGGCGGCGCGACACGGGCATGCCGAGGCGGTCCGACTCCTGCTCGATGCGGGAGAGGATCCGAACCGCTTCAACCCGGAAGGCTTCCATTCCCACTCCACGCCGCTCCATCAGGCGGCTCTGGCCGGACACGCGGCTGTGGTGAGGCTGCTGCTCGCGCGGGGCGCGAGGCCGGGCACGGAGGACAAGGTCTGGAAGAGCACGGCGGCTGGCTGGGCCCGCCACGGGGGACGGACGGAAATCCTCGCGATCCTGCGCGCGGAACGCAAACCAGACTAAGAGGCCCGGAAGCGCCTGGCTTCCAGCAGTTCCTGGTACTTGTCGACCAGACGGCGAGTAATCACCGCCATGTCCCAGTTCGTTTCCACTTCGTGGCGCGCGCGGGCGGCCATGCGGGCGGCCAGATCCTGATCTTCCAGCAACTGCACCACCTTGGCGGCGAAGGCAGGTGCGTCGTCGGCCAGAAAGCAAAAATCGCCATCCTCGCGGGCGAGCCCTTCCGCGCCCAGAGTGGTGGAGACCACCGGGATGCCGCTGGCGAAGGCTTCCAGCAGTTTGACGCGCACGCCGGAACCACTGCGGATGGGGCACACGAAGAGCGCGCACGACGAGAACAGCGGCTGGATGTCGTCCACGAAGCCCAGCAGTTCGATGGCGTTCATTGGATCGGGAAAAGCATGGCGCGGGGGCGGATCTGACCCGGCAACCAGCAGTTTCGCCTGGGGCAACTTCTCCACCACGAGCGGCAACACATAACGCGTGAACCACTCCATCGCGATCTGATTCGGCGCATGGCGGAAGCTGCCGAGGAAGAGCATGGTCAAGGGCTGGCGCGGGCCGCCGGGATACGGGTATTGTTCGACGCGGATGCCGGCGCGCATCCCCGCGTCGATGCGGGATTCGAGGCGCGGCAGGAAGCTTTCGAGGTAGCGCTTGTTCTCGATGGTGCAGACCTGGATGTGATCGCAGTGCGGCAGCAGCTTCAGTTCAAAGCGGATGGCGCGAAGGTATTCGAATCCGGCCTTCACGCGTTCCAGCGGACTACGCATGAAGGGCAGCGCGCGGCTGATGGACTGGAAGTAGACGTCATGTTCGAACAGCGAGCAGACCAGATGGCGGTAGGGCCTCGCATACTGGCCAAGGGCGGTGTATTCGAGCTGAATCACGTCGATGCGGTGGCGCAGGGTTTCGCGCTGAATCAGCCATTCGAATTCGGGCTTGAAGAATTCGTGGACGGCGTGGGGCGTGATGGACGCGAGGTGCGGATCTTTGTCGTTGGTGCGGACCACGGTTTCGAGCGTCCGGCAGTATTTGAGCAGCTCGTCGTTGCCGGCGCGCTCGGCTTCGTAATCGAGCATGACAACGGCATGGACATCACACCACCGCGAGAGTTCCCGCAGCGTGTTGAACATGAACACGCCGCCGCCGTGGGTGGGCGGAAAGATGGAATAAGGGGAGACGAAGAGCACACGGGGGCGCTCGGGTTTGGGTGGCAGAGCGGAAAACCGGTCGTGAAAATACGCCGGCCGCGTGCGGCGGAAGGCTTCGGCGTCATCAACGCGGGCGAGCGAGCGGGCCGACCAGCGGGAGCGCATTGCGCCGGGGAGTTGCCGGACGGCGCGAAGCACGCCGCGTGCGCTGGCGCGACCGGGCACAACGCCGGCCCAACCGGTCATCACGCAACCGGCGAAGGTGAAGAAGAAGTGGCTCGCCAGATAGCGCCAGCTGTGGATGTTCTTCCAGGTGAAAAGCACGAAGTTCTTCTGCAGCACGGCCTGGATCTGTTCGTAGCTGAAGTGCTTCCCGATGGTGCCGCGATGTTCGTGATGAACCACGCTGGCGGGTTGATAGAGGCACTTCCAGCCGCGTTTCCAGCCGAGATAGCCGAGGTCCGTGTCTTCCAGATAGAACGGGGCGAGAAGTTCGTCGAAGCCGCCGAGCGAGAGGAATTTGGCACGGTCGAAGGCGCAGGAGCCGCCACCGCCGTAGAAGCAGGGAAAAAGCGTATCGGCCTTCGGATCTTCGCGGTGGGTAACGCGCAGCGCGCCATCCTGCCACCAGGCCTGCGTGAGGCCGGTCTCTTCGCGGCGCTTCGTTTTGTCGCCAAGGAAGATCTGGCAGGAGACCGCGAAGACCTTGTCATCGGTAAAGCCATCGAGCAGGGGCTGCAGGAAGTCCGGTTCCACCCGCATGTCGCTGTTGAGCAGGACGACGATTTCGTTCTTCGCGGCGCGGAAGCCGGCGTTGGAGCCGCCGCCGAAGCCAAGGTTCTGCTCCAGTGCCAGCAGACGGACCTGCGGGTAGTTGGCGCGGAGCCACTCGGCGCTGCCATCGAAAGAGCCGTTATCCACCACCAGGACTTCGCTGCCCGGATAGCTTTCAATGGCGGCCAGCCAGGAGGGGACGAAGCGTTCGAGAAGATCTTTACCGTTCCAGTTGGGGATTACAAGAGAAGCGGCGCGCGTGTCGGGACGCTTGTCAGACGGGGCCTTGCGCGATCCGGCCAGCAGCCAGAGCAGGTCTGTGATCGCGAGAGCCCAAGCGCCCAGCGCCAGCAGAAAGGGCGTCAGCAGAAGGAGAGGCAGAGCGCGCAGAAGGCGAAGGAAACCGGCCTTCATTCGTCGATTACCGGTCCCAGATTCAGTTTGCGGCCGAGGCGGATCCACTTCGAGGCCGCGATGAGGCGGCGCTCGGCTTTGTTTGCGTGGAGAGTCCGGTCCTGCTGCGCCAGAAGCTCCGCCTGAGCGGCCAGCGTCGCCTCATGTTCCGCGATTTCCCGCTGCAGGAGTTGCACGTGGCGGGTGCGGGCGCCGAGTTGTTCTTCGAGAGACCGCGCCCACGCGGTACGGG
>CAIUOG010000143.1 GCA_903900705.1 uncultured Acidobacteriia bacterium | reverse complement strand
CTATCCCGGGAGTGTTTACTGGAATACTTCGACGGCTGCCTGGTACACCGACGGGGGTGCAAGCGGTGTTGGTGTTTTCCGCCAGGATACCAACTGGAGCCCTTACTCGCCCGAAGTTACCATCAACGCCGATGCTCCGGAGCCCGGTACTTTTGTTCTTCTGGGCGGTGGATTTGTTCTGATGGCGGCAATTCGCCGTCGTCGCGCTGCTTAGTCTTATTCTCAATACAATTAGGAGAAGGGGCCGCGCTTCCGGGGCCCCTTCTCTTATTTTGCGTTCGCGAAAAGTGACTCGACCACCGCTCGGGCGGGCGACTTAGGGTCCTTTTTCAGTCCCGCCTCATATTCCCGCCTTGCGCGTGACGGGTCTCCGTTCCGAAGTAACGCCGCCGCGAGGTGATAATGCGCGACAGGCCGTTCCATCTGGCGAAGGGATCGATCCAGATAAGGCAGCGCCGCTTCGTATTTTCCCTGCTTATAGAGGATCCAGCCCAGCGTGTCTTCCACGACAGGATTCGAAGGTTCCTGTGACAAAGCTTTTTGCGCCCAGAACAGAGCATCATCCATCCGGAGAGGGTTTTCCGCCAGGATGCCCGCCAGATTATTCATAGCGGTGGTATTCCCCGGCTCCAGTTCAATTGCTTTCAGATAATGAGCTACACCCGCCTCGGGAGTACCCCGTCGGGCTTCAATTTCCGCCAGCATCATACGTGCGCTGACATTGTCGTTGGTCAGAGTCGCATTCAGAAGCCGATGCCTCGCCTGATCAAGCGCTCCGCTCTGCACATCGAGCAACGCGAGTCCGGTATCTGCGCCACTGCGGTCTCCGGCGGCGCGGGCCGCTTCGAAGGCATTCGTTGCCCGGGTCCGATCACCTAAAGCTGCAAGAGCCCGGCCCAGCGCGAGTTGAAGTGCCGCATTTCCCGGCGTCCTGGCGGCGGCATCGGTCAACATGGCGGCATATTTGGCGGATTCTCCCTGTCGGGCCATGACATCACCCAGCAGTCTAAGAATTCCGGGGTCTGTCGGAGATGCCTGAAAACCCGTTTCCAGTGCCTTTCTGGCCCGGGTAGTATCGTTGTCGCGCAGTCGCAGCAGCGCATCCTGATAGTAAAAGCCGGATGTTGGCGTTGCCGCCAGTGCCGCGTTCACGCCGGACCGGGCCTCGTCCCACTTGCCGGACGCCATCAGCGCCATATTGTGGTAGAAACCGAATTCCGGGGTTTTTCTTTCCTCCGGCGTGGTTTCCGCCAGGATATCGAGCGCATTCTTTGGTTTCCCGCTGCTCACCAGCAAACGGGCTAATTCCAGTCTCGCGGTGATGTAGCGGGGGTTAAATCGAAGCGCTTCCGCCAGAGCATCGCCCTGTTTCACTGACTCCCCGCGGGCCGCGAAAATCCTGGACTGCTGATAACTGAGTTGCGGCGAGAGCGCTTTCAGGCCTCGCAGCGTGTTAATGTCTTTGCTCGCGCCCTCCGTATCGCCGAGGTCGACGCGAATGGTGGCCCGCTGTATCAGCGCGGCCGTATCTTTCGGATTTTTCGCCAGTGTTTCCGAGGTGGCGGCCTCCGCCTCGCGATTGCGTCCGATGGACATCAGCACTGCCGAGTATTCATCGTGCAGCGCTCTGCTGTCCGGATGTTCTTTGACGATCCGCTGATATTCGGATACCGCCTCGTTCTGCTTCTTCTCCGCCAGCAGGAGGCGGGCATAGGCGGCCCACACTCTCTCTTCGGGTAGTTTCGCCAGAGCTGCCGTTGTCTGCTCGGCATTTGCAGGGTCATTCTTCATGATTTCCCGGCGCAGTTGCAGTTGCAGCGCCGGTCGAAAATCCCTCTTCAGTTCCAAGGCGTGGTTCAGCTGCGCATCGGCGTCCGGAACATCCTTGCTTGCGAGCGAGACCTGCGCACGAAGCGTGGCTGCGTCGGCGGAATTTGGCAGCATCTCCGCGAGTTTTCTGGAAATGGACTTAGCGGTGTCCAGATCACCTTTTGCCGTGAAGAGCCCGATCAGAACGCCGGCCGGACGCAGGTTCGCGGGGTTCTTCGCCACAGACGCGAAGATGAGCCGCAGGGCTTCGTCCCTGTTCCCCAGTTTTGCTTCCGCGAGCGCCAGACTGCCCATCGCTTCCGCATCGTCCGGATGGTCCTTCAGATGTAAGCGCAGCGCTGCCCGTGCTTCCGCTACAATCGCCGGTTTGTTGCTGCCGACTTTGAACAAGGCGAGTTCGAATTGAGTCGCGCTATGTTTCGGGTCGAGCTTTGCGACGTCCTGAAACGTCTCCAGGGCCTGTTTCGCCGATCCTGCCCGCAGGTAAGTCATCCCTAACTCATAGAGCGGTTCCGGATCTTTTGGCTTGTTCTGAGATGCGACCTTAAACTCGACGACGGCCTTGCGGAAGTCCTTCTTATCCCGGTATTCCCGGCCTTTCTGCAAATGAAGGGCCTCGCGGCTCTCTGGTGTCCCCGTGGCACAGCCTGCCAGCAGGGCCAGGGCTGTCGCGGGTACAGCGGCATAGCGCAGGCGGACGGGCATCATTCTGTTTTGTGGAGACATAGAGATCAGCGGGATGTGTAGCTGGCGTCAATCATAGCCAGAATGATCGACTGGTCGACCTGCGCCTGCCTGAGCTCAATAATGGCACTGGCGCTCACGTCGTAGTCCGCATTGGAGGTACGGATCATTTGCAGGATGACATTGGTTCCCACGTTGGCCTGCCAGAGCTTCAGCACCGTGGCGTTATCCATTGTGGCCCGGGGTTTCTTTGTCATCAACTGCTCGAAAGTGGAGAGTTGTCCGCCCATTGCGGTCCGGGCGCGGGCGAGCGCTTCGGTCTCATTCTGCGGGTTATTCGTGCCACGGAATGAAATCGGATTCGTCCAGAGATAAGTGCCGGCGCCGACAAGCGCAATGAAAACGACCAGACGCCAAACCACTCCCCAGCCAAACCGAACCTTGCGCTGACGGTTGGCGCAGCGTCCGCACTGGTAGGGCTGCAGGGCCAGAATTCGATCCACAACCAACCGAGGCTGCCGCCGGAGTTCCCGCGATCCGCACTTGCCGCAGAGTCGGGTGTAGTCTTTCCCGATCAGTGGTGGTTCGGTGGTCTGGGCGCTCTCACTCATCGCTGCACATTCCAAACAAGGCTGCACAATCCAAACAAGTCATCATGATAACCCTGAAAGTTATCGGGCGCTATTGGAATATGATCTGGTACTTCGTGTGTGGTGTTAGTACCGTCTGCGGTGGAACAGAGCCCTCATGGCCTGAACGGTCTCGGGTGAGCCGACGACCAGATTATCCGGGAACTTCGCCGGCGTCAGCATCTGGTTGTAAATCTCACCGGCCGCATTCGTGTTCAGCCCCAGACCGGCCAGATACTGCAGCCGGAGGTTCCGATCCCGGTTGATCTCGGCATTCCGCATCCATTGGCCCAGATCGGACGCCTGCGCCGCGTAGGTGGAAAGCAGTTCCAGCGCGGAGTTGTATCCGGCTTCACGAATGGAAGCGCGGATCGCATCATTCTGAGGCAGGTCCAGACGGCGCTGCATTCCTTCCACGTCAATCTTCAGCGGTTCCAGCTGACCCATCAGAACCAGGTCGTAGCCCTCGCCATCCGTATTCACATTTCCCCAGATCGTGCCGTTCGGGAACGCCTCAAAAAAGGTCGCGATCTCACTGCGCACAGCTTCTTCAGTGCTTTCGTAAAGCGGAACCCATTGCGTCACGAAGCCGCCCGGATTCAGATGTCGCTTACACATTTCGAAATACTCGGTGGTGTAGAGCGAGGCCATGCCTTTGACAAATGGATGGATGGGGTCTGAAGTGATGATGTCGTATTTGTCCGGACTCGTGAGAACAAAATGACGGGCGTCGTCAAAATGGATCTGCGTCCGGGCGTCCTTGTAGACGTGGTGATTCTCCGCGCCAAAATACTTGTTGGAATTTGGAGGAATTTCGGGTTCCAGTTCGCAGATAGTGATTTTCCGTACTTCCGGATGCACAACAAATGACCCGGCGGTCACACCAGCGCCGAAGCCGACGATCAAAACCGATTTTGGATCGGGATGCAGCAGGGCCGGCAGATGGCCCAGCATGCGCTGCAGGCTCATATCCTGCGGTTCCGTGGAGGCTTCCACCTTGCCGCTGACGTGGAAATAAATTTGCCCGCCTTCCCAGCGCGACCACGCCGCTGAAGAGTTCATGCCTTCAGCCTGATGGAGCAAGGTCCAGTTCCCTGTGGTGGTGGGGAGACGCCGTCCGAAACCGATTAACATCCAGGGGATGGCGGGGATGCTGAATGCGATCAGGACCGTAGCCACCATGCCGGCGCCCAGTTTGAAACCGCCGTTTTGGACTGCGCCTTTCAGCACCACAACCGCAGCCATGCCGCTGAACAGGATAATAAGCTGCTCGGCGCCCTGTGTACCCAGAACCGGGATAAAGACGAGGCTGAACAGGATGGAACCCAGAATAGCGCCGATGGTATTTGCCCCATAGATGCCACCCACCAGTCGGGCCGGATCCCCTTCGTCTTCGCCGGAGAGACTCGCCAGCGCGAGGGGAAAACTGGCGCCCCACAAAAGTGCCGCCGGGAGAATCGCCACGGCGCAGCGCCAGATGTCGCCCTGGAAATCTTTCCAGGGGCCGCGCACGGAATTGAGGTTTCCGGGCCAGTAGGGCAATGTATCAGCCAGCATGTAAGCGGCGTAGGCGACGGTGAGGCAAAGCAGAAACTGACTGAGGCCGAGCCAATAGCGCGCGTTTCCCTTTACCTCCGCCAGCCGGGAACCAGCCCAGCTTCCAAGACCCAGACCTACCAGGAAGACGCCCAGGATGATGGAAAACGTATAGGTGGTCGCGCCCAGCATCAGGGCGAGAATCCGCGTCCAGACGACTTCCGCACCCAGCGCGCAAAGTCCGGAAACGGCGGTGGCGAAGTAGACAGGCCACAGCGAGACGGAAGGGATGGCCACGGGCTCCGCATTCGGCGCCGTCGACTCGCCGGATTCGCGAGGAACACGCTCCAGTGCCAGGGCGCCGGCGGCCACCAGAACGTTCAGTGCGGCCGCCACGTAGCTGGCGAACGTCATGTCGTACACGCGCAGCAACCAGAATCCGGCGGCGAAACATCCCACCACCCCACCCGCGATATTGGCGCCGTAGAGATAGCCCCACCAAACCGCGGCTCCCGGGGTTCCGGATATCCAGCGCGATATTGCCGGCAGGGTCGCGCCCATCAGCAGCGTGGGCAACAGCAGACAGAGTGCGCAGGCTACACCGCGCAGCAGCATGCTCGGCAGGCCGCTCGAAACCCCGGCCAGGTACAGGTGCTCGATGAGCGGCAACAGGAACAGCACCAGAATTCCGCAAATCCCGGTCGCGAGTTCCAGCAGGGCGTACACCCGCAGCGGATTCCGCTTGACCGAAATCACCCGTGCGAAGAACACGCTGCCCAGGCACATGCCACCCATGTAAGTTCCGAGCAGAACGGACAGCGACACCGCTGATGAGCCGATTACCAACTGCAGCAACTGCAGCCAGACGATCTCGTAGATGAGCCCCGCCGCGCCACTGGTGGCGAACAGGATCAGCAGGAAGGGCAGAAGGCGGCTCAAAGCCGGGTTGGGAGCGGTTTCTGAGGAAGACACGTAGAAACGCTAATGGTACAACGGTTGCCCGGCAGTCCCCGTCCGGTCCGCCGGAAATAACACATGTTTACGCGGGCGGGAATAAGAGAGCCTGCCGGAAAGCATGGTTGAACCATTGATTCGGTGGGTGATAAATGATAGAGTCATCCCCGCAGAGGTTTTAACGGGTTCTTGTCAAACCCGTCACGGAGAAATCACATGAATCTGAGCCGAACCGGAGCTGTCATCCGGAATTTAGCCGTACTTTGTCTTGTCTGCCTGGCGTTCACCGCGTCCGGCCTATTTGCCCAATCCGAGCGCGGCACCATCACCGGCGCCGTTCGCGATAGCTCCGGCGCCGTTGTCCCCGGGGCTAAAATCACCATCAAGAATACTTCCACCAACGTCAACTCGGATGCGGTTTCGAACGATCAGGGTGAGTACACCGTGCCCAGCCTCTCGCCCGGCGTCTACAGCGTTCGGGTCGAGAAACAGGGCTTCCGGCCCGCGGTAACGAACGGCATCAACCTCGACGCGGCTCAGACGGTTCGCAGTGACGTCACTCTCGAAGTCGGTACCTCCAGTCAGGCAATTGAAATCACGGCGTCGGCCGTCCAGTTGCAGACGGAAGACGCCAAAGCCAGCGTGACGCTGCAAAACAAGCTGGTCGACGATCTCCCGCTGGTTGTGGGCGGCACGGTTCGCACCCCGTTTGACCTTGCGGCGCTGATTCCCGACGCCAAAAATCTCGGCGGCGATAATGGCTTCTCCATCGGCGGCGGTCAGGCGGCGTCTTACGGCACTTCACTTGACGGCGTTTCCACCAATACCAGCCGTGCTCTTTCCAAGAGCTGGGTGGCCTCGAATGCTCCGTCCATTGAAGCGATTGACCAGTTCACGGTGGATTCCAACGGGTTCAAGGCCGAATACGGCCACGCCGGCGGCGGCAACATGACGTTCGTCTCGAAGTCGGGTACCAGCAATCTGCATGGTTCCGCGTATGAGTTCCTCCGCAACAACGATTTCGACGCGAATAACTTCTTCAACAACCGCTCCGGTATCCCGAATTCGATCTATAAACAGAATGACTTCGGGTTTACCGTTGGCGGCCCGATTCTGATTCCGAAACTGATGCGGGCGCGTAACAAGAGTTTCTTCTTCGTTTCCTACGAAGGGTTCCGCAATCGCTCCGGCGCTTCCGGCGCGACCTTCACGGTTCCGACTCCGGAAATGTACAACGGCGATTTCACCAAATGGGTGACCTCCGCGGGCGCGCAGATTCCGATCTACAACCCGACGACGCAGGTGACCAACGCGGATGGCAGCGTCACACGCCAGCCCTTCGCCGGCAATATGGTTCCGAAGAGCCTCTGGAGCCCCGCGGCCATCAAGGCGCTGAGCGTCTTCCAGAGCGGCGGTTCTCTGGCGCCCAACAACGGGGCGGCCCCTGGCACCGCCGCTTACATTGCGAACAATTATCTGGTGACGAACGGAACCCAGGTCTATCCGGTGAACAAGCTGAGTCTGAAGGGCGATCACATCTTCAACGACAAACAGCGCATTTCCGGCTACTGGGGCCATGACCGCGAACACCAGACCCCGGGTCCCGACGGTCCTCCGACGTTGCCTGGTCTCTACACCAACTACAACGATCTGGTGCAGGCCTCAGACGTCTTCCGTATGAGCTGGGACTGGACGATGAGCCCCACCAAGCTGAACCACTTCTACGCCGGCGGCAATAACTGGACGCAGGACCACCATCCGCCGCAGGAATATACCGGCAACTGGAAGAACAAGTTCTGTCTGGGGAACGTGCCGGATTGTAACGACAACCTGGTGAACCTCTTCTCCGGCGGCACCGGCAATAACTACAGCACCTGGGGCGGCCAGGCCGACAACGGCTCGGAAAACACGGTTTACGCCTACAACGACGACTTCACCTGGATCCATGGCAACCATTCCTTCAAGTTCGGTGGCATGTACCAGCTGAATCACTACAACGGTTTCGGCCGCCAGTGCATCTCCGGCTGCGTGGGCTTCAGCTATCAGGAAACCGGTGTTCCGGGCGGTTCCAATCCCAATGCGGGCGGCAACGGTTTCGCGTCGTTCCTGCTTGGCCAGGCCGATTCCGGGCAGATCGACACGATCCGCTTTATCGGCCAGCAGTTTTACTACTTCGGCGGCTACTTCCAGGACGACTGGCGCGTGAACTCCAAGCTGGTTCTGAACATCGGACTTCGCTGGGATGGCAACCTGCCTCCAACCGGTCTGGGCGACCGCTGGACGGACTTCTCGCCGAAAACTCCGAACCCGGCGGCGGGCAACATTCCCGGCGCGGTCCTCTTCTCCGGCAACTGCCAGGGCTGCGTCGGCACCCGCAGTCTGGCGGATTTCTCGAAGACCGGCTTTGGGCCGCACATTGGCGCGGCATACTCGTATGATTCGAAGACCGTGATTCGCGCGGCTTATGCCCGCTCTTACGGAGCGCTTGTCTCCGTCAGCGGTTCCACGCACAACTCGGGCTACACGCTCACGCAGACCTTCAGCAACTCGTCGAGCGGCATCAATCCGACCTTCACGCTCGATCAGGGCGTGCCCGCGTGGACTGCGCCGCCGTTCATCAATCCCAGCGTTTCCAATGGTTCCAGCGTTGCATGGTTCCAGGGCAACGAAACCACGAAGCTGCCGGCTTATGACAACTTCAGTCTCTCCGTGCAGCGCCAGATTGGTAACTCCATGGTTGCGGAAGTCAGCTACTCCGGAGTCATGGGTGAGCATCTGCAGACGCAGTTGCTGCAGTACAACACCATCAACCCCAGCTACCTCACCAAGTGGGGAACCGTGGCCCAGAGCATCAGCGTTTTGAACAGCGTGGTCGGTTCGGCCGCGGCGAATGCCGCCGGCGTGTTTGCGCCGTACCCGACGTTCAACTCGCAGTGGGGTTCGCGCGCCACTGTGGCGCAGGCGCTCCGGCCCTTCCCGCAGTACACCGCTATCGACACCTATGCGGGTCAGGGTGACCACAGTGGTCACTCCACCTACCACGCCGGAATTCTCAAACTCCAGAAGCGCCTTTCTCAGGGTTTGACCTTTACGGCTTCCTACGTTTTCTCGAAGATCCTGACCGACTCCGATACTGCGTGGGGCGCCGGATATGCGGCTGACCAGTTCAACCGCCGGCTCGAAAAGTCGATCGGCGCGTTTGACGTCACTCATGACTTCAAGTTCGCCGCAGCCTACGATACCCCGTTCGGCAAGGGACAGAAGTACCTGTCGTCGGGTCCGCTGGGTTATCTCATCGGCAACTGGCGTCTTTCGGCCATCGCTCTGTATGCCAGAGGTACGCCGGTCGCAGTCAGCTCCAGCCTCACCCTGCCGATCTACGCGAGCGGCGCGGGTGGACGCGTGGCGCCTTACGTGACCAGCTATACCGGCTGGCAGCCTTCCAACTGGAAGAACGGTTCATTTGATCCGTCGGTGGATAGCTTCTTCGTCCCCTACGGGTCGGGTCCTTTCCCCACCCAGGGTTCGGGCACGGCGCTGAACTCCATTGGCAACGACACTCGTTACAATCCGAAGCTGCACCTGTTCGGCAACTATAACGAGAATCTCTCCATCACCCGTACCTTCCCCATCTGGGAAAAAGTGAAGATGGAGTTCCGGGCGGAAGCCTTCAACGTGTTTAACCGGGTCCGGTTCGGCACGGGCAGCACGCAGCTGCAGAGCAGCACCTTCGGTGTTCTCAGCGGTGCGGGCAGCCAGATCAACACGCCCCGCCAGTTGCAGCTTGCGCTGAAGCTGTACTTCTAAGCACTAAAACGAAAAAGGCCCGGCGCTCTCCTGTGGAGCGACCGGGCCTTTTTGCGTTTCTAAACCGCTATTCGACGACGATTCGCGAGCCTCGCTGGTGCGGATTGTGTGACGCCTTTTCAATCTGGTCGTCCAGCACTTTCCGGATTCCCTTCAGAAACTCCACCCGCGACTGCCGGAAATGTTCGGATGCCTCGTCCGATGGGCCAAACGCCCGCATGACCCGCCCGATGACTTCCGCAGCCTGACAGCACATGCAGTCTTCCCGCTGAGACTTACCGGTTTCTTCTGTCATTTTCAGCTCCTCATCTCCACCACCAGAGTAGACCCTTCCATGCGCGCGCCGGAAGGAGAAAGATCACTCATCGACGTCGGCAGACCAATGTGTCGCCGCAGCGTACCGAGTTCCACCACCAGTTCATCGTCCTTCTTAAAGAGCCCGATTTCCTTCTTTTCCGCAAACGGCATGTGCAGGCGGACCTGGTAGTGCCCGTCTTTGCGTTCGAAGGTGTAAGGCCGCTCGGTGCGCGTCAGCGCCGCCGGGTCTGCGCCATCCGCGTACAGAACGTCCGCCAGCAGGCCCAGGCGCCCGATGCCGAGCACCTCGCTTTGGAACAGCGGCACCTTCGACACCGGAATCGGTGCGAAATAGCTTTCAATCTCACCCAGTACTTTCGCCTGATTCTCCCGCCAGCCACCAAAGAACGCATCATGGATCTCTGCCGGGAACAGCCGGTTCACCACGACCTGATCGACGGTGAGCCCATGCAGTGAGAAGTACACAAACGCCCGCTGCGTTTCCCGCAGAACCATCTTCTCCGCATTGGTCACCAGTCGCACGCTGGTAATGTTGCCGTCCTCAAGCAGCGTGTCAATGCCTTCGATCTTCGAAAACAGGTCCTGCACATTGTCGAAGTACTTCTCGCTGGGCATTTCAATCGGCGCGACACGGTTCGCCACCGGGCGAATCGCTTTCAGCAGTTTGCGCTCCCAGGAGAAGACGTGTTTCATGTACCAATCGAGCGTCGTTGGCAGACTGACGAAGCGCAGACTTTCAGCCGTGGGGGCGCAATCGAGAATCACGACGTCGAACTGGCCGCTGCGCCGGTACTGATTCACATACATCAGCGCGCTCAATTCCTCCATTCCGGGGAAGATGGCCATCTCTTCCGCTTCCACGTCACCGATACCGGTGGTGCGGAGCAGGGAAGTGATGTAGTTCGCGATTGCCTGCCAGTGTTTTTTGATTTCTTTCTGGATGTTCACTTCCTGGATCCAGAGGCGTTCGGTCACCAGCACCGGCTCGCCGGTGGCTCCATGAAACAACTGTCCACCCAGGTCGAAGGAGTCGGCCAGGCTATGTGCCGGGTCGACGCTCATCACCAGGGTCTTGTAGCCCGTCCGGGCGAGTTGCACGCCCGTGGCTGCGGCAACGCTGGTCTTGCCGACTCCACCCTTGCCGCTATACAGAAGAATTCTCACGCCTCTGAGATGCCGCGGCGGGCGCACCGGCTCTTTTAACTGCTCCGAATCCCCCAGCGGAACGCGTCCCGGTGATCGAGCAGCAGGTCCGCTTCGGCGCAAATGAATGCGGAGCCCCGGATGTGCGGGATGATTTCTCCCTGCCGGGTTGTCACCCAACCATCGAAAGAACTCCCGATGAGGCTCTCCTGCCGCCAGACCTCGCTTTCCTGAAGTTTTCCATCCGCATAGAGGCAGGCCAGTTTGGCGCTCGTTCCGGTTCCACAAGGGGAGCGATCATAGGCCTTGCCCGGGCAAAGGACGAAGTTCCGTGCGTCCGAGCCGGGGGCTTCGGGCGGACCGAAGAGTTCCACGTGGTCCACTTCCGGATACCCCCCAGCGTTTACGGCCTGGCGAATCGCCCAGGCGTACTCCGTCAGTTCCTCCAGATTCGCAAGGTTGAGCGCAAACGGGCAATCATACGTCAGGAAAAACCAGTTTCCTCCCCACGCGATGTCGCCCACAACGCTGCCAAAACGCGCCACTTCCACAGACAGCCCGCGTACCGCCCGACGGCTGGGGATGTTGGTGACGGTCACTTCATTGTTTGCATGGAGTTCCGCTTCCACAATTCCGACAGGAGTTTCAATCCGATGCACCCCGGGCTGAATCAAATCCATATGCGCCAGCGTGACGGCAAGGCCGATGGTTCCATGCCCGCACATCTGCAGGAAGCCGACGTTATTGAAAAAAATCACGCCGGCCGAACAAGCGTGGTCAACGGGTTCGCACAAAAGCGCACCGACCATGGCGTCAGACCCGCGCGGCTCATTCACCACGGCCGAACGGAAATGGTCGAAGTCCCGCCGGAACAGATCGAGGCGTTCCCGCATGGAACCGCCACCGAGAGGCGGACCTCCGGAAACCACCACGCGGGTGGGTTCACCGCCGGTATGCGAGTCGATCACATGAATCCGTTCAGTCATTCGGTACACCGCCTCAGTACAATAATGCATTGCCGGACGCGATTATTGTGGGAGCGGGAATCGTTGGTGCGGCGTGTGCGCGCGAACTGAAGAGATCGGGAATGCGCGTCATGGTTTGTGAGGAAAGCGGCATCATTGGTGGTGGCGCAACGGCGGCGGGTATGGGCCATCTGGCAGTGATGGACGATTCTGAGGCTCAGTTTGCGCTCACCAGTTATTCTCAGATGCTATGGCGGGAACTGGCGGCGGAATTGCCTGCCTCGGCGGAGTACCTGACCTGCGGCGCACTGTGGGTGGCCGCCGACGAGGAAGAGCTGGTGGAGGTCCACCGGAAACACCGTTTTTACACAGCACGCGGCGTCCCGGTGGAGGTGCTGGACAGCCGGCAACTCTCTGCGGCGGAACCGCATCTGCGCGCCGGCCTGGCAGGGGGCCTGCGCATGCCAGCCGACAGCGTTTGCTATCCGCCCTGCGCGGCCGCCTGGTTGCTGGGGGGCATTCCGGTTGCCTTCGGACGCCGCGTCGTGGCCGCTTCGGGTTCCGGCGTCGAATTTGAGGACGGGACCAATCTGAAAGCTCCGGTGATTGTGCTCGCCACCGGCGCGGCCATCCGCCGTCTGGTGCCCTCTGCCCCGGTGGCTCCGCGCAAAGGCCACCTGCTGATCACAGACCGGTATCCCGGCTTCCTGAATCACCAGATCATCGAACTTGGCTATCTGAAAAGCGCGCATGCGACCGAGTCCGATTCCGTCGCTTTTAATGCACAGCCACGCAGCACCGGCCAGATCCTCATCGGGTCTTCGCGGCAGTTTGGCGCGGAGGATTCCGGGATCGACAGCCGGATCCTGGCTCGCATGCTGGCCCGCGCCGTTGAATACATGCCCGAGCTTCGGGACCTCTCCGCCATACGCGCATGGACCGGTTTCCGCGCCGCCACGCCCGATAAGGTGCCCCTCATCGGCCGTGCGCCGGGCATGCCGGGTGTTTGGCTGGCGACCGGGCATGAAGGGCTGGGAATCTCCACCTCGCTTGCCACAGCGCGGCTGCTGGCTGATGAAATCCTGGGTCGCGATTCCGCCATTCCCCGCTCCCCCTATAACCCCGAAAGGACTTTCGTTCATTGACGCGCATTTCCATCAACGGACATCAGGTCTCCGTTCCGCCCGGCACCATGCTGGCCTCGGCGCTGCTTGGTTCGGGCGCGTTCCGCTTCCGGAATTCTGTCTCCGGCGAACCCCGTGCACCGCTGTGCGGAATGGGGGTATGCTTTGAATGCCGCGTTACGGTGGATGGTCACCCGCATGCGCGCAGTTGTCAGGTGCCGGTGAGAGAAGGTATGGAGGTCAATACATGATTGTCGTGGTGGGCGCCGGACCCGCCGGAATCGCCGCCGCTCTGCGGGCGCAGGAATGCGGTGCGCGTGTGACGGTCATTGACGACAACCCGAATCCGGGCGGGCAGATCTGGCGCGGAGACGACGAGAACTCCTGGGTCGCGCGCTTCCGGTCATCCGGCATCCCGCTCCTGAGCAGTACCCGGGTCGTTGCGGTTGACGTCGAGGCTCGCAGCCTGCTGGTTGAAACCGATGGCGTCTCCGGCCGGCTATCCTGGAAGAAGCTTGTCCTCGCCACGGGCTCCCGCGAACTGTTTCTTCCATTTCCGGGCTGGACTTTGCCGGGCGTGTTTGGTGTGGGTGGGCTGCAGGCTCTCGCCAAGACGGGCCTCCCGGTCGCCGGCAAACGCATTGTGCTTGGCGGTACCGGTCCCCTGCTGCTGGCGGTGGGCGCTTATCTGCGGCAGCACGGCGCGGACGTCAAACTCATTGCGGAGCAGGCGAATATCCAGTCTCTGGCAGGGTTTGCGCCGGAACTGCTGCGGCACCCGCGGAAGGTGTTGCAGGGAGCCAGCCTGCAGTGGGCGATTGCCGGGACGCCATACCGCACCGGCTGCTGGATCGACTCCGCCGAAGGTGTGAACAAGCTGGAACGAGTGACCGTGCGGAGTGGCCGCGATATCTGGACGGAAGACTGCGACTATGCGGGTGTCGCCTGGGGGCTGACGCCGAACACCGAACTGCTCGAATCCCTCGGGCCTGAACCGGAGGACGTGTACGTGGCCGGATCCGGCGAAGTGGACCTTTCGTTTGTGGAGGGAGAGATCGCCGGTCTGAATGCCGCCGGGTATCCGGAGCGCACGGTGCTGCTGGCCCCCAAACTGGAAAAAGCCCGCGGCTTCGCCGCCGCACTGGCTACGACTTTTGCTTTGCGCGATGAACTCCGGCACCTGGCGAAACCCGATACCATCGTTTGCCGGTGTGAGGATGTCACCTACGGCGAACTGCGAAAATTCACCAGCTTCCGAGCGGCGAAACTGCAGACCCGCTGCGGCATGGGCCCCTGCCAGGGCCGAATCTGCGGCCCCGCGAATGAGTTTCTGTTCGGCTGGGAAACGGGCACTGTGCGTCCGCCGGTGTTCCCCGCAAAGATCGCCACGCTTTTTTCCGATGCGCCTCTTCCGGCTGATACAACTGGTCAGCCTGATACAAAAGAAATAACCTCATGAAAAAGATGATCTGGCGCGGCGTGATTCCGGCCATCACAACACCGTTTCACCAGGACATGACCGTGGACCATGCTTTTCTGGCCCGCCACTGCCAGTGGCTGGTGGATAACGGCTGCACCGGCGTTGTCGCGCTGGGGTCCCTCGGAGAAGGCGCCACGCTCACCGCGGAGGAAAAGCGCGAGGTGCTGGAGACCTGCGTCGCGGCCATCGGTGACCGTGCCTTCGTTGTAGCGGGTGTCTCCGCTCTCAGCACGTCCGATGCCGTCGCCATCGCGAAGACGGCAGAGGCCGCGGGGTGCCATGGTCTGATGGTGCTTCCTCCCTACGTGTACGTGGGAGACTGGCGCGAAATGAAGGCGCACGTGAGCGCGGTTATGGCGGCTACCCCGCTGTCGGCGATGCTCTACAACAATCCCATCGCATACAAGGTGGATTTTCTGCCGGAGCAGGTAGCCGAACTGATGGCTTCCTGCCCTACCCTGCACGCCATTAAGGAATCGAGTGCGGACATTCGCCGGATTGCCGCTCTGCAGGCGCTGCTTGGCGAACAGCTCGAAATCCTCTGCGGTGTGGACGACCTCATTGTGGAAGCGGTCTATGCGGGCGCGGTCGGCTGGATTGCCGGCCTGGTGAGCGCTTTCCCGAAGGAATCCGTCGACCTGTTCCAATTCGCGCAGCAGGGGGAGAAGCAGAAAGCATTCGATCTCTACAAGTGGTTTCTGCCGCTGCTCCGCATGGACACGGTGCCGAAGTTCGTGCAGTTGATTAAGCTCGTGCAGGAAGAAGTCGGCATGGGCAGCCAACGCGTGCGCGCCCCGCGCCTTGCCCTCACCGGCACGGAACTCGACGCTGCGAAAAAGACAATTGCGGAGGCCCTCGCCAGCCGCCCTTAGAAATCCTGATTCCTATGAAAAAACTGTTTCTTGCGCTCTGTATTACAGCCACGTCGCTCTCCGCGCAGGAGCTCACCAACATCCTTCAGCTCACGCATGGAGGACAGAACGCCGAGGCCTACTGGTCCCCGGATGGCAAGCGCCTGATCTTCCAGTCCACCCGCGGCGACGCGACGTGCGACCAGGAGTACATCATGAATGCCGATGGCTCCGATCAGCATCTGGTCTCCACAGGCAAGGGCCGCACCACCTGCGGTTACTTCCTGCCCGATGGCAAACACATCGTGTACGCCTCCACGCATCTGGCGGCGCCTGGCTGTCCGCCCGATGTGGATCACACCAAAGGCTATGTCTGGGCCGTCTATCCGAGCTACGACATTTTTGTCGCAAAGGACGACGGGACGGAACTGAAGCGCCTCACAGACACTGACGGGTACGACGCGGAAGCGACCGTCAACTGGAAGACAAAGAAGATCATCTATACATCCATGGCCTCCAAAGATCTGGACCTCTGGACCATGGATCTCGATGGCTCCCACAAGAAGCAGATCACGAAGAGTTTCGGCTACGATGGCGGCGCGGTGTTCTCGCGGGACGGTAAAAAAATCGCCTGGCGCGCCGGGCATCCGTCGACGCCCGAGACCGTTCAAAAGTACACGGACCTGCTGAAAGACAACCTCACCAGTCCCTTCAAGATGGAACTGTTCGTGGCGGATTCCGATGGGAAGAACGCAAAGCAGATCACAAACTTCGGCTGCGCCTCCTTCGCTCCGGTCTTCACGCCGGACGGCAGTCAGATCCTGTTTTCTTCGAACCGCCACAATTGCGACGGCCGGAAGTTTGAACTCTATCTGATCAATGTGGATGGCACGGGACTCCGGCAGGTGACCAGTTTTGACGGGTTCACGTCATTCCCGGAATTCTCGCCGGACGGGAGCAAGCTTGTCTTCGTGACCGACTGGAAAGCCGCCGCCCGCTACGAATTCAACGTCTTCACGGCGGACTGGAAACACTAATCCGCAGCCACGAAGCCGTCACCAACCGGAAACCGGCCCGGACGTATTATGATGACGTGGTCTGTGATCAACGCGTGACAGAGTCCGTAACGGTATCGCTGCCGGCGTCCGGCCAGCCGGTTCGCCCCTGGCGGATCCTGCGCGGGTTGGCTGTTTCCGGTTTCCTGCTGGCCCTGCCGGGCGGGTTGCTGCCGGTTTGGGGCTATCACATCCGGTCCACCTACGGGCTCGCCGCTAATTACTTCGCCGTGCTTTGCGTGGGGATGGCGGGGGGCGCGGCGCTCGGGATCCGCCTCAGAAAGCACTATCCGGTTCACAGACTCTTATCGATCGGCTGTTTCGGGGCCGCACTGGCTCTGCTGTTGCTCGCCGTGGCGGCTCCTTCCGCCAGTTTCTGGTATCA
This sequence comes from uncultured Acidobacteriia bacterium, assembly GCA_903900705.1. Lineage (GTDB taxonomy): Bacteria > Acidobacteriota > Terriglobia > Bryobacterales > Bryobacteraceae > BOG-234. Next base: position 5,519 of record CAIUOG010000143.1, on the reverse strand, counting down.
GGCGCTTGCTCTCCTGATCACCGGCGCCGCAGCCGGCATGATCAACACCGCCATATTCGAATGCCTGGCGCCTGCCTGGGAAGCGAATCCCGCAGGAATAGCGCTGTCAGGCGGCATCTTTTTCGGTCTGGGCAGCGTGGCCTCGGCGTGGCTGATGTCGAAGTGTCTGGATTCCATGACCGCTCCGCGTCTTTTCGCGATGGCTGCATTGGCCGCAGGCGGGGCCGGTGTGCTGTTCGGGCGCGTTCCGCTGGAGCGCTACAACCCGAGGCTCCTGCCGGTTGGTGATGCCGTCAAGGATTTACGAAGTGTACTGGCCATCCTCTTTGCACTGTTGCTCTTCTTCCAGTTCGCCAGTGAATGGTCCATTGCCGGGTGGCTGCCCGTCTTTTTGATCGACCGGCTGGGCCTGAGCCCGGAAACCGGTGTGTTGCTGCTGGCTCTTTACTGGCTGGCTCTGACCGTTGGCCGCGTCATCGCGGCCCGTTTACTGCCCTGGGCCCGCCACGGGCGCATGCTGGGCGTCAGCGCGTTCGGCGCTTTGTTTGGCTGTGTCTGTCTGATGTGGTCGGGCACAATCGCGGGGATCGTTGTCGGGATCCTGCTCACCGGGGCGGGCTTTTCGGCGATTTATCCGCTGGCGGCGGAGAAGATTTCCACGCGCTTTTCGTACTACCATCCGGGCTACTTCAACGGCATCTTCACCTTTGCCCTGACCGGGGGAATCCTCGCGCCATTCGTACTGGGGCACATGGCGGAAGCCTGGGGCCTGCAAGTGATTCCGCTCGCTTCCATGCTGGGGAGCTGTGCGGTCTTCGCACTCGTGCTGCTCATCTGGCTGGGACGCAAAGTCTCCGGAACGTAGGGTTTACGGGCTGTGTGACAGTGTGTTGACGCATGCCCGGCTGCGTACTATACAATGGAAGCTGAAAGGTGGCCGTTTTATGTTTCCGCAAAGCTTACAGACTGCTGGTCTTGGTGGCCTTTCCGGTACCGAGCTGATGGTGGTGCTCGGAGTCGCTGCGCTGCTGTTTGGCGGCAAGAAGATTCCCGAGTTTGCCAAGGGGCTGGGTGAAGGAATTAAGAACTTCAAACAAGCCATGAAGACCGAGGAAGAAGCTCCTCCCGTAGAAACCAAGAAGCAGGCCTGAGCTTCACACGCTGCCAGCAAGTTGGGCGGCAACGGATTTCGTCACCGGTACGAGCAGTTTTTAAATCGCACAAAAGCAAACCCCGCAGACATTCATCTGCGGGGTTTTCCATTTACAGTTCCAACGTACAGCCTTTGGTTTTGATGGCCGGGTTTGCCGTGAACTACTTGGCTTTCTTGGTCGCTTTGGCAGCGGCTTTCGCCGGCGCTTTTGCGGCCGCGGTTTTGGCGGGCGCCTTGGCGGCGGCTTTCGGCGGAACGATCGAATCCTTCGCTGCCTTCGCAACGCGGAACTTCACGACCTTCTTGGCCGGGATCTTGATGGATTCGCCGGTTGCCGGATTGCGACCCATGCGGGCTTTGCGATCCACGCGCACCAGTCTGCCAATACCAGGCAGCACGAAAACACCGTTCTTCTTTACTTCCGATACCGCCAGGTCGGAAAGCTTATCCAGCACTGTGCGAGCCTGCTTGTTTGAAATTTCGCCTGCTTCGGCGAGTGCGCGTACCAGCGCGGTCTGCGTCATTCTCTGAGTAGTGGCCATTCAACCTCCAGTTCCTTGTATGTCCAGGTCCGGCAGTATGCTCGGAAGCCCTTTATTTATTGGGTTCCGAAGCGTCCCACCATGTTCACGGGACGTTACAATCATACGGAACCCCGAAAACATTGTAAAGCGGAAATGTAGTGAAGTTCGCCCGGACCCCCATTTTTTCTGGGTTTTTTGACGATTTCCGCTTCCCAACACGCCGGAATCCCCGATTTCAGGGCCTTCCGGCACACTTCTGGCGAATCGCCCGCTCCCCTCCGCCTTCTTCGCGAGCTCACGTTAGACTGGTAGTTCATGCCTTTTGAAGAAGTCGTCGAAGCCGAAGGCCACCTGATCGACTCCCATGTGATGGAGCAGATCTTCGACAAGGTGGTCGAGTCCAACGGCCGGTTTGAGGTCGAACAGTTTCGCATTGGCCGCACGAACAGCGAGCCCTCTTATCTGCGTCTGCGCCTCGAAACGCCGTCGAAGCAGCAGATGGATCACCTGCTCGCGCAGATCCTGCCTATCGGGTGTTCTCCCGTGGAGGGCGGCGATGCCGCTCTGAAACTGGTGGAGCGTGACAAATGTGCGCCGGAAGACTTCTATTCCACCAGCAATCACCACACCTTTGTACGCATTGGCGGCGAATGGGTGGAAGTACAGAATCAGCGGATGGACGCCATGATTGTGGTGCGTGGCAATGAAGCCTGGTGCCGCCGCCTGCGTGATCTGAAGGCCGGTGACATGGTTGTCACAGGCATGCATGGTATCCGCGTGGCGCCGGAATCGAAGGAGCGCGATCGCCTGGCCTTTGCTTTCATGTCGAACGAGATTTCCTCGGAACGGCAGGTGGAAACGGCCGTGCGCCAGACGGCGGCGCTGGCGCGCCAGGCTCTGGAACAGGGCAAAACGATTGTGGCCGTCGCCGGACCCGTGGTGGTGCACACCGGCGGTGTTGCCGGTCTCACCCGTCTGATCCGCAATGGCTGGATCAATGCGGTTCTCAGCGGCAATGCCTTGGGTGTGCACGATATTGAAGCGGCTCTTCTGGGCACGTCGCTCGGTGTCCGAATGGAAGATGGCCGCCAGGCGGAACATGGACACCGGAATCACATGCGCGCTATCAATGCCATGTACCACGCGGGTGGCATCCGGGGCGCCGTCGAAAGCGGTCGCCTGCAGTCCGGCGTGATGTACGAGTGCGTAAAGAATAACGTGCCTTTTGTGCTGGCCGGCAGCCTTCGTGATGACGGGCCTTTGCCGGAAACCATCACCGATATGAACGCCGCGCAGGACGCCTACGCCGCTTTGCTGAAACCCGCCGGACTGGTGATCTGTCTCGGATCGATGCTGCACTCCATCGCGACCGGCAATATGCTGCCCAGTTGGGTCAAAATTGTTTGTGTGGATATCAATCCCGCCGTCGCCACCAAGGTGAGCGACCGCGGCACCGGGCAGGCTGTCGGCGTCGTCACCGACGTGGGCCTCTTCCTGGATCTGCTCTCCAAAGAACTCGGGGCCAAGGCATGAAGCGCCAATACACAGATGAACACGCGGCCGCCGGAATTGACGCGGCTCTTCCGGAGATTGAAACCTGGCCCAACCAGTTTGCCGATTACGAAATCGAGATCGACGTTCCGGAGTTCACCTCCATCTGCCCAAAAACCGGATTGCCGGATTCCGGTGTCATCACCATCAACTACGTTCCGGACAAGCTTTGTCTCGAACTGAAATCTCTCAAGATGTACACCATCGCCTACCGTAATCTGGGAATTTTCCAGGAGAACATTGTGAACTGCTTCCTGCGGGACATCGTGAAGGCTGCGAAGCCGAAGCGCGTCACCATTACCGGCGACTTTGTGCCGCGCGGGGGCCTCGGCTCCCGTATGACCGCCAGTTGGGAAAAGACGGCGGAGAAGAAACGTAACCGTGGCTGATGACGAAAAGATTGCGGAGTTGACCGCGATCATCCAGACGGTTCGGGATCGTGTGCGTTCGCGCTACCCGGAGGCCGAGAGTCCGCTTCCGCAGACGCCGGACTCCTTCCCTCGCATCCAGATCCCGATTGCGGACCTGATGCCGCTCGTCCATGCCCGCGATGCCGCGCAGGCGAAGATCGCAGCCATTGGCAGTGTGAATCCGCGCGCCGGCGGCCTTGCGAATCGCCTCATCCAGTTTGTGAAGAAGACAGTCGCGCGCGCGCTGCAGTGGTTCGTGCGCGATCAGGTGACTTTCAATCGGGAGACCATCTCCGCCGTGGAAGCGGTGATGGAAGCACTCAACGAGCACAACCGCATTCTGGTTTCGCTGGCCTCGCAGACAAATGAACATCTCGGTCTGGTGCGAGGTGAACTCGCCGCGCGTGTCGGGGAACTGAATCGTCAGATTGATGTGCGCGCCGCGGAACTCAGTGAGCAGGTCGACGTCCGGTCGCGCGAACTGACAGATCGCAACGACGAACAGTTCGCCGGTTTAACTGACATCCTGGACGAGCGCACGGAGGCGCTCAAACCCGTGATTGAGCAGGTGGACCTGCTCAAAGCGGAAACCGCGGAACTCAAAGATATCCGTCGACACTGGATCGAATGGCGTTTCGACTGGGAAAAGAAACTGGCGACCAATGAGATTCAGTTCCTCCGCAGCGCCGCCGATCTGCAGGGCGCCTTCCAGCACCGCGTCGGTCAGGTTGAAGCGAACTTCCGTGACATGGTGAAGGGCCAGCATACGGATTACCTGGGCGCCCTTGACCGGGCCAACCTGGACATTCAGAAGCGCCTCTGGCAGGATCTTGAGAAGATTCGCGCTGATTACGAGCGTCTGATACACACCGAACTACGCCTGATTCGCCAGCGCACTCCAGTCCCCTCCACGGTTCCCGTTGCGGCGCCCTCATCGGCGCCGTCCACACCGACCGTGTCGGAACTCGACTATACCCGCTTTGCGGAGCGCTTCCGTGGTTCGGAGGATTATGTCCGCCGCAATCAGGCTTTCTACAAACCGCTCTTTGCCGGGTGTACGAACGTGCTGGACATCGGCTGTGGTCGCGGCGAGTTTCTCGAAACCATGCGTGAGATCGGTGTCCCGGCGAAAGGCCTCGACTTGGGGGAAGAGTCGGTGGCGCAGTGCCGCGCGAAGGGTCTTGACGCCCAGGTTGCCGATCTCTTCGAATACCTCGCGGCGTCGCCGGACGGCGAATTCGATGGCATCATGAGTTCGCAGGTGGTGGAGCATCTGGCGCCGGAGCGACTACCGGAGATGATTCGACTTTGCGGCGCGAAGTTGCGGCGCGGAGGCCTTCTTGCGCTCGAAACTCCGAATCCGGAATGTCTGGCGATTTTCGCCACTCATTTCTACCTCGACCCGACCCACACCAGGCCCGTGCCGCGGCAATTGCTCGGATTCTATATGGAAGAATCAGGCCTGGGGCAAATCCAGTTCCATATGCTTTCGCCAGCGATCGAAAGCATGCCCGAACTGGCGGAACTGCCGGAAAACTTCAGAAATCGATTTTTTGGTGGTTTGGACTTCGCAATCACGGGTAGAAAGTTGTAATATAGAAGTTGGCGCCTAACCCCGCCTTGTTGTCCTCCTCTCCCTGCTGGGACGTCGTCTAACGGTAAGACTGCAGACTCTGGATCTGCGTATCGCGGTTCGAATCCGTGCGTCCCAGCCATCTTTTTCTCAATCCTCGGCTCTACGGCTCTACACACATAATGGGGGCAGCCGTGCCTCCGACTGATCTCAAGAACACAATACCTTAACTCTGAGCCTGTAGTTGTTGAAATTTCTGAAGCCGTAGGCTTGTCTCTGCAGGACTTCCATTTTGGTGTGGAAGCCTT
>CAIUOG010000142.1 GCA_903900705.1 uncultured Acidobacteriia bacterium | reverse complement strand
TCCACTTACGCACCGGCGGAGGGGGTGATGACGGCGGCGCAGCAGGTGGCGCACGCGGCGCATACGGTGGGGTGGTTTATGGACGGGGCGTTCGGGGCGGAAGGCTTCAATATGGACTTCGAGGGGCATGCGCGGATTGTGATGGGTTATACGTCTCTGGCTGCGGCGAAGGCGTTTTTCGACAAGGAGATTGAGGCGGCGAAGGCGCTGGTGGGGACGAAGAGCGATGCGGATTTGATGATGCCGCTGAGCGAGGGACCGATTATGGGCGGGGCTCCGCGGATGGCGGTTTTTGGGGCGTTGACGGACCATACGGCGCATCACCGGGGGGCGCTGACGATTTATGCGCGGCTGAATGGGGTGACGCCGCCGATGCCTTATATGGATATGTAGGGGAGAGGGCCGGGGAGCCCGTTGGGGCTCTCCGGCGCCGTGCGAATCAGCCGATGAGTTTGCCCTGGCGCAGGTAGGCGGGGACGTCGAGTTCTTCGTCGTAGACGGGTTCGGGCCCGGCGGTTTCGGCGGGGGCGGCGGGTGTTTCCGCGACGGGGGGCGGCGGGGCGGGCGCGGGCGCTTCGGCAACGACCGGGCGATCGGCGAAAAATTCGCTGGGCGGCAGGGCGGCGATGACGGGCTCGGGCACGGGTTCCGGGATGGGCGCGAAAGCGGTGGCGATGACGGTGATTTTGACGGAATCGCCCATGGATTCTTTGGCAATGACGCCGAAGTTCAGCTGGAGGTCATCGGAACCGCTGGCTTCGCGGATGATGGAGCAGGCTTCGTTGAGTTCGTGGAGGCCGATGTCCGGCGAAGCGGTGATGTTGAGGAGGACCTGGCGCGCGCCGCGGATGCGGGTGTCTTCGAGCAGCGGGGAGTTGATGGCGGCGAGGGCTGCATCGACAACGGCGTTGGGGCCTTTGGCGGTGGCGTTGCCGATGAGGGCGATGCCCATGCCGGAGATGGCGGCTTTGACGTCTGAGAAATCGAGGTTGATGAGGCCGGGGGTGAGGATGAGTTCGCTGATGCCTTCGACGGCCTGGCGGAGAACGTCGTCGGCCATTTTGAAGGCCTGAGCCATGCTGGCGCCTTTGGGGGCGATTTTGAGAAGGCGGTCGTTGGGGATGGTGGTGAGAATGTCGACGGATTCGGCGAGATCGGCCACGCTGCGGTCGGCCTGACGCATGCGCTTGCCGCCTTCGAAGGTGAAGGGTTTGGTGACGATGGCGATGGTGAGGGCGTCGAGTTCCTTGGCGAGGGAGGCGACGACGGGAAGCGCGCCCGCGCCGGTACCGCCGCCGAGGCCAGCGGTGACGAAGACGAGATCCGCGCCTTCGAGAATGGCGAGGATGCGTTCGGTGTCTTCGAGGGCGGCCTGGCGGCCGACGGCGGGATCAGAACCCGCGCCGAGGCCGTGGGTGATCTTTTCGCCGATTTGAATTTTGTTGGGAACTTTGGAGGCCTCAAGCGCCTGCGCATCGGTGTTCATGATGTAGAACTCGACGCCTTCGAGCCCTTCCTCATACATGCGGCCGACGGCGTTGGAACCGCCGCCTCCGACGCCGATGACCTTGATGCGCGCGCCTTTGCGCGTATCATCCTGCAGTTCGTACTTGAGCATGTCCATTTGTGAGGCGGTTCTCCTTCTTCAATCTTTATTTCAGATAACGGGCGATGGCGCCGTCGGATTGTTTATCGACGTGGCTGTGGCAGCGCAGGCGGGCGGAGTACATGGCGAGGCCGGCGGCGGTGGTCCAGGCGGGGTCCTTCAGTTCCTCGGGCCAGTCGAGAATGCCCTGGGCGATGCCGATGCGGGCCGGGCACTGGAGGACGCGCTCGGCAACATCGCAGATGCCGGAGAGCAGCGCGCCCGCGCCGCAGATGACGACGCCGTTCGAGAGGGCGTTCTGCATGCCGTAGCGGGCGAGTTCACCGCGCACCATTTCGAAGAGCTCCACGGTGCGGGATTCGAGAATTTCGTTGATAAAGCGACGGGGCACGTCGCGGGCTTCGCGGCCTTCGAGGTACGGGACTTCGACGACGCTGTTTTCGGGCGTGCCATGGGCGATGGCGCTGCCGAACTGCTCTTTCACGACCGAGGCGGCTTCGATGGGGATGCGGAGGGCATGGGCGAGATCGCGGGAGAAATGATCTCCGCAGATTTTGAGGGTGGCGGCGAGCTGGCCGGATTCTCCGTAAAAGCAGACGAGTTCGGTGGAATGCTGACCAATATCGATGACGGCGACGCCATCGCGGCGGTCGTCTTCGAGGACGGTGGCGTAGCAGGCGGCCATGGCTTCGTAGATGGTTTCATCGACGGCGAGGTGGGCCTTGTTGATTGCGCCGACGAGGTGGGCATGTTCGGCGGCGGAGACGGTGACGAGGTGCGCGTTGGCTTCGAGGACGGAACCGAGCATCTGGCGGGGATCGTGGAAGCCGGGGTGGTCGTCGACAACGAAGTCCTGCGGGAGAACCTGGAGGAGCATGCGGTCTTCCGGCATTTTGACGTTCCTGGAGTTTTCCATGGCGCGCCGGATGTCTTTATCGGTAATTTCGCGGGGACGGCCGAGATCCCATTTGCCGCGCGTATTATCGCCGCGGACGGAGAGGCCACCGACGCCGGCGACGACGGTTTCGATGGTGGCGTGCGCCATTTCCTCCGCCTGCACGACGGCGGCGTGAATGCAGGCGGAGACGGCATTCTGATCCGCAATGCGGCCCTTCGCCCAGCCATCTGACGGAACGCAGCCATAGCCAAGGAAGCGAAAGCGCTCGTCCTCCGCGGTGGCAATCACGCACCGGGTAAACGTACTGCCCGCGTCAAGACCGGTCGCGTAGATAGGATTGGTGCTCATTTTGTTCTTTTCCTGATTATCTTTCCCTGGTCTATCTGGCCAAAATCCGGTCGTCCAAACGTAAATCGAAGGTGCTGGCCTGTTCCGAGTGCGTGCGGATGTCGCGATAGTGATTGAGGAAGTTCATGTAGCGCGAGCGGTAGTGCTGGTCGCCGATCCAGAGTTCGACGCCCTGGCCGTCGACTTCGGCGATGACGCGCATTTCCTGCATGCTGGCGGCATTGACTTCGGAAATATCTTTGGACTGGGGGCCCAGATCTTCGAGCAGGTGCTGCATGGCTTTGACGCGGATGCGGCGATCTTCGTCGGACTGATCCTCATTGATGCCGCTGAGGACGGGCAGGTGGAAACGGACGCCGCGAGGGAGGGTCATGAGCGCGCCATCCTGATCGACGAGGGCCATCCAGTGGCGCGCGGTGCCGTTGACGGGGAGTTTCGCAAAAGCGACAGGCTTGCGTTCGGTGACGTTGACGACGATGTGATTCGGCCAGACGCGGGAGATGGACGCGGTGCGGACCCAGTCTATGGCGAGCAGGTGGCGGCGGCGTTCGGCGAGAGGCAGATCAAAGACGCTGCGGCCGAAATCCGGCGTGAAAATACCCTGAATTTTAGCGCGGCTGGCGTACTGGACGCCCTTGATTTCGAGGAGCGGGCAGGTGGGTTCGGAGGGGTCGCAGGCGAGGCCGAAGCGCTGGTCTTTGAGAAGGAAGTTCCGCAGTTCATTCCCACCCCAGGCGACACAGACGAAGAGGCTGAACCAGACGGTGACGCGGAGCCACAGACGCCAGTTCGCTTTCGGCTTTTGGGGGGCGGGAGCTTTAGGCATTGCGAAGTTTCTCCAGAATCTTTTCGCCCAGTTGGGAGACGCTGCCTGCGCCGAGGGTGAGAAGCATGTCGCCGGGCCGGACGCCCTGCGTGATCATGTCAACACCCACGTCATTTGCCCCCGCGTATTCGACGCCGCGGTGGCCGAACTGGCGCATGCGTTCGACGAGAGCCTGGCTGGTAACGCCGGGGATGGGCTTTTCCGAAGCGGCGTAGATGTCGAGCATGATGACGCGGTCGGCCGAGTGGAAGGCGCGGGCAAAGTCATCGAGCAGGTGCTGCGTGCGGGTGTAACGGTGGGGCTGAAAGAGGACGTGGACGCGCCCCTTCGAGACGGATTTGGCGGCGGCGAGAGTGGCCTGGACTTCGGTGGGGTGATGGCCGTAATCATCGACAACGGTGACGCCGCCGACTTCGCCGCGGATTTCAAAGCGGCGGCCCACGCCGGTGAATTTGCGGAGACCTTCGCGGATGACGTCGGGCTCGACGCCCATTTCGAGGGCGACGGCGATGGCGGCGGTGGCGTTGAGGACGTTGTGATCACCCGGAATATTCAGGTGGAATTCGCCGAGATCCGCCGTGCGGCTGCGAAGGCGGAAGGTGGTGTGGAGTTCGGTGTGTTCCACGTCGCCGGGACGATAATCGGCCTGCGCGCTCAGGCCGTAGGTGATGGTGCGGCGGCGGATGTCGGGCAGGATGCTCTGGATGTTTTCGCTATCGAGGCAGAGGATGGCCGCGCCGTAGAACGGGACTTTGTTGACGAATTCGGTAAAGGCGGCGCGGATTACCTCGATATTGGCGTAGTGGTCGAGATGCTCGCGGTCAATATTGGTGACGACGGCGAGAATGGGCGAGAGTTTGAGGAAGGAACCATCGCTTTCGTCCGATTCGACGACGAGGAAATCACTCTTGCCGACGCGGGCGTTGGAGCCGCCCATGGCGGCGACTTTGCCGCCGACGACGACGGTGGGGTCCATGCCGGCATGGCTGAGGATGGTGGCGACCATGGAAGTGGTGGTGGTCTTGCCATGGCTGCCGGCGACGGCGATGCCGTACTTGAGGCGCATCAGTTCGGCGAGCAGTTCGCCGCGCGGGATGACGGGGATCTGGAGGCGGCGGGCTTCCTGGACTTCGGGGTTCGATTCGTCGACGGCGGAACTGACGACGAGGGCCTTGGCGCCGGCGACGTTTTTGGCGGCGTGCCCCTCATAGACGGTTGCGCCGAGGCTGGCGAGGCGATCTGTGGTAGCGGTGAGTTTGAGGTCAGAACCAGAGATGGTGTAGCCAAGGTTCAACAGCACCTCGGCAATGCCGCTCATGCCGATTCCCCCGATACCCGCGAAGTGGAGATGCTGCCGTGAAAAAAACATTAGTTCTAACTATTGTTTCGGTTACCCGGAACGCTGTCAATCAGAATTTGGGCGGCGCGGGTGGCGGCGCCGCGTCTGGCAAGGGTTTTGGCGCTGTTGGCCATGGCGGCGAGGCGGGCGCGGTCGTGGGAGAGGCGGCTGACGGCATCGAAGAGACGTTCGGCGGTCCAGTCGCGATCGAGAGAGAGTTCGGCTGCGCCGGCGCGTTCGAAGGCCTGGGCGTTTTTGAGCTGGTGATCGTCGGCGGCGAAGGGGAACGGGATGAGCACGGAGGGTTTGCCGGCGGCGGCGAGTTCGGAGACCGAGCCCGCGCCGGAACGGCAGATGATTAAGTCCGCCTGGGCGAAGGCGGCGGGCATGTCCGTGAGGAAGGCGGTGACTTCGCCGGCGAGGCCGGTGGCGGCGAAGTCGGCGTGGAGTTCGGCAAACATGGGAGTGCCGGTCTGGTGGAGAAAGCGCACGGGCAGTCCGGAGCTTTTGAAGAGCGGCCAACTGGCGCGGGCGGCGTTGTTGAGGGTGCGCGAACCCTGGCTGCCGCCGGTGATGAGGACGGTGAATTCGTGGGACGGCGGTTTGGGGGCGAGATCGAAAAATTCGGCGCGGACGGGCAGGCCGGTGAGTTCGGTGCGGCCTTTGGGGAAGAAGCGCGCGGTTTCTTCAAAGCTGATGAGGGCGCGGGAGACGCGGCCGGCGATCCAGCGATTGGTGACGCCGGGGACGGCGTTGGGTTCCATGATGACAACGGGAACGCCCCGCAGGAGCGCGGCGAGAACGGGGGGACCGGCGACGTAGCCGCCCATGCTGAAGACGGCGGCGGGCTTCCATTCGGAGAAGCGTTTCAGGATAGAGGCGGTCTCTGTGAGCAGGCGCCAGAGGCTGGTGATTTTGGTGGCAAGGCCGAGATTTTTCAGGCCGCCGACGCGAATTTTTTCGAGGCGGAAGCCGGCGGCGGGTACGAGTCGCGCTTCGACGCCGCGATCGGTACCGACGAAAAGAACCTGGTGGCCGGCGCGGGTGAGTTCGCGCGCGACGGCGAGGGCCGGGATAACGTGCCCGCCCGTGCCTCCGCCGGCCATGAGGAACAGGCTCACCCGGCGTGCTCCGAGACGTTCATGAGAATGCCCATGGAGGCGAGCGTGACCAGGAGGGAGCTGCCGCCGAAGCTGATCATGGGAAGCGGAATTCCTTTGGGGGGCACGAGGCCCAGAACGACGCTGATGTTGAAGAAGGCCTGGATGACGATCATGGTGGTGATGCCGAGCGCGAGGTAGCGCCCGAACTCATCCTGCATGAGAGCGGTGGCGCGGATGCCGCGCCAGAGGATGAGGAGAAAGCCGAGCATGACGGCGGAGGAGCCGAAGAGGCCGAACTCTTCGCCGACGACGGCGAAGATCATGTCGGTGTGGGATTCGGGGAGATAGAAGAGTTTCTGACGGCCCTGCATGAGGCCGACGCCGGTGGGGCCGCCGGAGCCGACGGCGATGACGGCCTGGCGAATCTGATAATTCGTGTCCTTGGCGGTGACGGTTTGTTTGATCCGCGAGCGAATCCAGCCTTTTTTATCAAATTTGTCGATGTATTTGAAAGTGGGGTCCGCAAAGCTGACGACGCGGGCGAGACGGTAGGGCTTGGCGGCGACGGCGAGGCAGCAGGCAAGGACGGCAAGGACCAGGGCCATGGCGATGTAGCGGCGTTCGAGGCCCGCGACGCAGAACATGACGGCGGCGGTGGAGACGAGGACGATGGGAGTGCCGAGGTCGGCCACGACGACGGCCATGGTGATGAAGCCGAGGGCGAGGAGCGCGGGGACAAGCGTGGAGCCTTTGTTGATGACTTTGGAGCGCAGGGCGATGAAGTAGGACAGGAACAATACGATGGCGGGTTTGGCGAGTTCAGCGGGCTGGAGGCCGCCGAAGAAGGGGAAGCGGATCCAGCGGTGCTGGGCGGGATCGGCAAAGTAGGCGGCCACCAGCAGCATCATGACGACGCCGATGAGAGTGAAGGCAATGGCGGGCGTCTGGAGCTTGCGGTAGTGCAGTTTCTTGAAGAACATCATCAGCGGGATGGCGAGGATGATCCAGATGAGCTGGCGGAGGGCGTAATACCAGCTGGAGCCCTGGCGGATGTCCGCCACCACGGAGGAGGCGCTGTAAACCATGACGGAGCCGAAGAGCACCATCAGCATTACGGTGGTAAAGAGGATCCAGTCTGTCTTAAGCTTCTGCGCCATTTTTTAACCTTCCGACGATTTCTTTGAAAACCTGCCCGCGATGTTCGTAGCTGCGGAACTGATCGAAACTCGCGCAGGCCGGAGCGAGGAGCACGGTGTCGCCGGGGGCGGCGTTTTTCCAGGCTTCGGCGATGGCGCGGTCGAGCGTGCCAGCCTCCATTATTTTTACCGCGCCAGCGAGATGCGCGGCGATTTTTTCGGCGGAGGAGCCGATGAGCAGGGCGGCGAGGGCCTTGCGATGGAGGCGGTCGCGGAGCACGGTGTAATCGCTGCCCTTGTCTTTGCCGCCGAGGATGACCCAGAGATGGCCTTCGAAGGAATCGAGGGCTTTGATGGTGGCGTCAACGCTGGTGGCTTTGGAATCGTTGTAGAAGCGCACGCCGTTGATTTCCGCGACGAATTCGAGGCGGTGTTCGACGGCTTTGAAGGTGCGGACGGCGGCGGCGATGGCGGCGAGGGGCACACCGGCGAGGCGCGCGGCGGCGGCGGCGGCCATGACGTTCTCCGCGTTGTGGCGGCCGGGGATGGGGATATCGGCGAGCGGCATGAGGGGTTCGCCGTTGACGAAGACCTGGGCATCGCGAATGTCGTTGCCGCTGAACCAGAGGGGCGTGGCGGGGGTGAGGGATGAGAAGGAGCGGCAGGTGGCGTCGTCCGCGTTGAGAACCGCGAAGTCGCCGGGTTGCTGGGTGCGGAAGAGGTTGCCTTTGGCGGCGGCGTAATTTTCGAAGGTGTGGTGACGGTCCAGATGATTCTGGGTGACGTTGAGGCAGACGGCGACGTGAGCGTGAAAGGCGCGGATATTTTCGAGCTGAAAGCTGGAGAGTTCGAGCACGTTCCACTGGCCCTCGCGGGAGATTTCGGCCATGGCGATGACCGGGGTCCCGATATTGCCGCCGACCTGGACGGGCACTCCGGCGGACTGCAGAATATGGCCGACGAGCGAGGTGGTGGTGGTCTTGCCGTTGGAGCCGGTGATGCCGATGGTGTGGCCCTGGAGGAACGGAGCGGCGAGTTCGATTTCGCCGATTACGGAAACGCCGCGGGCGCGGGCGGCTTCGAGAGCGGGCAGGTCAGTGGGCACGCCGGGCGATAAGACGATGAGGTCCCAGGGTTCGGCGAAGAGTTCGTCAGTCTGCGGGCGGAAGCCGGGGAGATCCCGCGGTTTGAGATCGGTACAGGTGACGACAGCGCCTTGCGCGCGCAGGAAGGCGGCGGCGGCGCGGCCGGATTTTTCCATACCGACGACGAGCGAATTGGAATGCCGGAGGGTCATCGGAGTTTCAGGGTGGTGAGCGCGAACAGGGCGAGAACAAAGCCGATGATCCAGAAGCGCACGATGATTTTTTCCTCCGACCAGCCAAGGGCTTCGAAATGGTGGTGGACGGGCGCCATTTTGAAGATGCGTTTTTTGCGGAGCTTGTAGCTGCCGACCTGGAGGATGACGCTGAGGATTTCGATGACGAACATGCCAGCGATGAAAATCAGCAGAATTTCCTGTTTAATGAGAACCGCGACCACGCCAATCGCGCCGCCGAGCGAGAGCGAACCGACGTCGCCCATGAAGACGGCGGCGGGGTGGGAGTTCCACCAGAGGAAGCCGAGGCTGGCGCCGGTCATGGAGGCGCAGAAGATGGTGAGTTCCGCAGTGCGTGGGTTGCGGGCGAGGAGCAGATAATTCGCCAGTTCGCGATTGCCGCTGGTATAGGCGAGCACGGTGAGCGCGCCGGCCGAGATGACCATGAGACCGATGGCGAGGCCATCGAGACCATCCGTTACGTTAACGGCGTTGCTGGAGCCGACGACTACGGCAACAAAAAACAGATAGAAGGGCAGGAAGGCGAGGGGGTAAGTCCACGGGCTGTTGAGGAACATGTGGATCAGAAGATCCGGCTGCCATTGTTTGAAGAATGGCATGTTCAGCGTGGTGGTGTAAGCGTTATAAGACTGCATGACGCCGAGGACGGTGGTGATGATGGCGGCGACGATGAGCTGGGCTAAGAACTTCTGACCCGAGGTAAGACCGAGGTTCCGCTTTTTCGCGACTTTGGCGTAGTCATCAATAAAACCGATGACGCCGAAGGAGGCGAGGGCGAAGATGGCGATCCAGACATACATATGACGGAGGTCCGCCCAGAGCAGGGTGGAAACGATGATGCTGGTAAGAATCAGCAGGCCGCCCATGGTGGGGGTGCCGGCCTTTTTCTGATGGCCTTTGGGGCCGTCTTCGCGGATATGCTGACCGATCTGGAATTCGCGGAGTTTGTTAATAAACCAGGGGCCCACGAGGACGCAGAAGAACAGAGACGTGAGGCTGGCAAACATGGCGCGGGCCGTCACATAACGAAAGACGTTAAAAGCTTTTATTGCCGGATAGAGTTGTTCGTATAAGAGCCAATAGAGCATGAGTAACTAATTCCCGCCTTCGCCGACGACCCGGTTGAGAGCCTTTTCCACCTGGACACCGCGGGAGCCTTTGAACAGCACGGCGTCGCCGGGCCGCAGAAAGTCCCGCAGGAAATCCCCTGCCGCTTCGGAGGAATCGAAAAAGAACGCGGCGCTGTCCGACATCCCGGATTTCACAGCCTGATCGACAATGAACCGGGCAGCGCCGCGTATGCCAATTACGGCATGAATACCCTGCTCCGCAGTGAATCTTCCTGTATCGCGGTGCAGGGTTTCGGCCTCACGGCCGAGTTCGAGCATTTCACCCAGCACCGCGATGCGGCGCTGAGCGGGAACACCAGAGAGCATGCCGATCATGGACCGGGTGGCTTCGGGGTTCGCGTTGTAGCAATCGTTGATGATGGTGACGCCGTTGCGGACGAAGTGTTCGCCGCGCATTTTGCCAGGCGAAAGGGCTGCGACGGCGGGACGGAGAAGGTCGGGATCGATACCGAGAGCGCGGGCGACGGCGATGCCGGCGAGCAGGTTGCTGACCGCATGGCGGCCGGCGACGGAGGCGGAGTAATCCACGCCCAGCGCGCGGAACTTCACGCCGGAGGGGGAGAGTACGACGTTTTCGGCGCGAACGGTTTCCGGACGCGCACCTTCCGGCGAGCTTGCTTCGGCATCTTCAGAAAAGCCATAGAAAATCGAGCGGCCGGGGTGGATTTTGGCGAATTCGCGGACGCGGGGATCGTCTGCATTGAGGATGGCGATGCCGTTGGGCGGCAGTTCTTCGATGAGTTCGCGTTTGGCGCGCGAAACGCCTTCGATGCCATCGGGGAAGTTTTCGGTATGCGCCCAGCCGACGTTGGTGATGACGCCGATGGAGGGTTTGGCAAGTTGCGCGAGAGCACGGATTTCACCGGCGTGGTTCATGCCCATTTCGAGCACGGCGACTTTGCAGTCATCCGGCAGGCGAAGGATGGAGAGGGGCAGGCCGAGGTGATTGTTGAAATTGCCGACGGTTTTGCCGGTGCGGAAGCGGGTGGCGGCGAGGCTGGCGACGGTGTCTTTGGTGGTGGTTTTGCCTGCGCTGCCAGTGACGCCGATGACGGTGACGCCGGTCATGCGGGCGCGCACGGCGGCGGCCAGACGGGCGAGCGCCTGTTCGGCGTTGGGGACCACCAGTTGCAGGCCCGCGCCCTCGATGTGGCGCTCGACGATGGAGAGCGCAGCGCCCTGTTCGAAGACCTTCCGGACGAAGTCATGACCGTCATGCGAGGGGCCGCGGAGGGCGAAGAAACAGTCGCCGGGGTTGATGCTGCGGGAGTCAATGCTCCAGCCGGAGATGCTGATATCGGACTCTGGAATCGCGAGGCCGAGGGCGCGGGCGATTCCGTGGACGGACAACGTCATGCCTTCCTCCGGAAACCGAAGGATTGCAGGACTTCGCGGGCCACTTCGCGATCGTCAAAATGGATGGTTTTATCGCGGAAAATCTGGTAGGTTTCGTGGCCTTTTCCGGCGAGCAGGATGATGTCGCCGGCGCGGGCTTCTTCGACGGCTTTGCGAATGGCGGCGGCGCGGTCGGGTTCGATGATGGTGCGGGTGTCGGTGCGACGAACGCCGACCATCACGTCGTTCATGATCTGGAGCGGATCTTCGGAGCGCGGGTTATCGCTGGTGACGATGACGAGATCACTGAGCGAACCGGCGGCCTGGCCCATGATGGGACGCTTGGTGCGGTCGCGGTCGCCACCGCAGCCGAAGACGGTGATGACGCGTTTCGGATTGAGGGAACGGGCGACGGCGATGGCGTTGCGAAGAGCGTCATCGGTGTGGGAGTAATCCACCACGACGCCGAAGGGCTGGCCTTCATCGACGCGCTCAAAGCGCCCGGGAACGCCGGCGCAGTTTTCGATGCCGCGCGCGATGACTTCGGGCGTAAGCTGATACGTCATGCCGGCGCAGCAGGCGGCGAGGATGTTGTAGACGTTGATTTTGCCGATGAGGGGCGAGCGCACTTCGAAGCGGAGCTTATCGAAGACGACTTCGAAACGGAGGCCGGTGAGGCCGGAACTGACCTGGCGGGCGCGCACCATGGCGTCCTGCGTGAGGCCGTACCAGAGCACCTGGGAGGCGCCGGGGACGGTGATTTTGCGACCCCATTCGTCGTCGCGATTGATGACGGCGAAGCGGGGCGGGGGGCCGCCGGAGCCGGTGAAGAGAAGCTGTTTGGCGGCGAAGTACTCTTCCATGGTGAGGTGGAAGTCGAGGTGGTCCCGCGTGAGATTGCTGAAGACGGCGGTGTGGAATTCGAGGCCGTAGACGCGGGCGAGCGCGAGGGCGTGGGAGGAGACCTCCATGGTGGCGTGCGTGCCGCCGAGATGGTGGAGTTCCGCGAGGAGGCGGTGGAGATCGAGCGATTCCGGGGTGGTGTTGACGGCCGGCAGAACCTGCCCGGCGAGGCGGTATTCAATGGTTCCGACGAGCACGGTGGTCTTGCCCGCGGCCTGGAGGATGGAATCGATGAGGTAGCCGGTGGTGGTTTTGCCGTTGGTGCCGGTGATGCCTGTGAGCGCGATTTTTTGATCGAGAGAGCCGTAGAAGCGGCGGGAGGCGAGAGCGAGGGTTTGGCGGCCGTGGGCGGTGCGGAGCCAGGCGCCGGTGAAGTCATCGGGGGCGGGCAACTCGCTGACGACGGCGATTGCGCCCTTTTCGAGGGCCTGCGCGGCGAAGGCGCGGCCATCGGCCTTCGCGCCGGGAAAGGCGAAGAAGAGGCTGCCGGGGGTCACTTTGCGGGAGTCATATTCGAGCCCGGTGACCGGCGTGGAGGCAAGGTGGGGCGCGATGTCCGAAGACACTGGAGTACCCGCCAATACCTCGCTCAGTGTCATAGTTCAGCGCGTAAAAACGATGCGGATCCGCTCTCCGGGGTGGAGGGGTTTGCCCGGCATGGGGACCTGCACGCGGGCCACGCCGCTGCCTTCGATGGTGAGTTCAATGCCTTCGGCGGAAGCTTCTTCGACCACGTTCCGCATGGACTTGCCGCGGAAGTCCGGCACGGTTGCACCGTGGGGCACGGGCGGGGCGGGGGCGGCCGGCGCGGGGGCCGGGAGGACAGGCGCGGGCGCGGCGAGGGCGAGCAGGGGGGCCGGGGCGGCAGGACGGGGCCCGGATGACGGCGGGATGACTTCGGCGTTCTCCTCGGCCACCTGACGGAGGAGGATTTCCTGTTCGGCCATGAGCTCTTTCACGGTCTGGTCTTCAGCCATGATGCTGCCCTTGCCGAGACCGGCGATGGCGACATCTTCCATTGCCTTGTCTTCTTTTTTGGGCTTCTTCACGTCGGCGATGTCTTCGGGAATATCCTTGGGGACATCCATCATGCGGAGCGCTTCGGTGGCGATGTTTTTGAAGACGGGAGCGGCGGCGGCCGCGCCCATGCCGGAATCACCGGCGGTGCCGTTGATGGTGACGACGATCACCAGCTGCGGATTGGTGACGGGCGTGAAGCCCATGAAAGACGCGTTGTAGAGGTGCGTGTAGTGGCCGTGTTCGAAGATCTGCGCGGTGCCTGTTTTACCGGCGGAGGTGTAACCATCCAGCCGGGCGGTGCCCCTGGCGGTGCCGCGCAGAACGACGCCTTCCATCATCATGCGCATCTTCATGACGGTTTCGGGCTTGAGCACGCGCACGGGGGCTTCGGTCTTTTCGAGCTGGTCGCCGCGCTTCAGGATGATCTGCGGCTTGACGAGCATGCCGCCGTTGGCGATGACGGAGCAGAGGCGGGCGAGCTGGGCGGAGGTGGTGGAGACCTCATGGCCCATGGAGATGGAGGCCAGAGAGGTGGTGCCCCATTTGCTTACGGGGCGGAGCAGACCGGCCGATTCGGCGGGCAGCGGCAGCCCGGTCTTCGAGCCGAAGCCGAAGCGCGTGGCATATTCGTACATCTTTTCGCGACCGACGTGCTGACCGATGAGAATTGCGCCGATATTCGAGGACTTTTCGAGCACCTGCTGCATGGTGATGGTGCCGAAGCCATGGTGGGATTCGTGGATGACGCGGCCGGGCAGGGCGAGCGAGCCGCCGCCGGTGGGGATGAGCGAATCCGGCGTGAGATTGGTGGTTTCGAGCGCGGCGGAAAGCGTGACGACCTTGAAGATGGAGCCCGGCTCGAAGGGCACGGAAACACCGAGGTCAAAGCGGGCCATGGCCGTTTCGCCGGGCTGGGGGCGCTTGTTGGGATCGTAGGTTGGATAGTTGGCGAGCGCCAGAATCTGCCCGGTGTTGGGGTCCATGACGATGGCGGTGCCGTAGCGGGCGTGCTTGGCTTCGACGCCAGCTTTGAGTTCGCGTTCGGTGACGTACTGGAGGCGTTCGTCGATGGTGAGCGTGATGGGCACGCCGGCCTGGGCGACGGAATCGACGTGGGAATCAATGCCGCGGCGCTTCACGTCCATGACGCGCAGTTCCTTGCCGGCTTTGCCGCGGAGCAGGGCGTCCATGGACTTCTCAATGCCGGCCGCGCCCTCTTCCTGCTTATAGACCGCGCCGATGACATGGGCGGCGGTCTCGCCCTTCGGATAATTGCGCTGGCTTTCGGTGGTAATGGTGGCGAATTCGAGATTGAGCGCCTTCACGCGGTCGGATTCGAAGGCGTCCATCTTCCGCTTGACCCAGAGGAAGCCTTTGTGGGCTTTCTGGCCGTTGAGGATGCGCTCGTAAAGGACATCCTTATCGAGGTGGAGGATGTCACCGAGCAGTTCCGCGGCAAAGCGGGGGCGGGTGACTTTGCGGGGATCGATGGAGATGGAATCGGCGGGGACGCTGAGGGCGAGCGGCTGGCCATTACGGTCGAGAATCGAGCCGCGCGAGGCAGGCACGTCGACCTTCTTTTCCTGTTGGGAGCGGGCGATTTTCTGAAATTCGGCGTGTTTGGAAACCTGGATGGAAACCAGGGCGACAAAAATCCGGATTCCCCAAAGCAGTAAAGCCGCGGCCACCACCGTGAGGCGATTGGCCGCGGCCAGAAAATTCGGCCGGCCTCGGAATTCCACAGCTCTGACTCCTCTTTACCGCCTGACGACGCTAGCGGACGCCATCCACGGTGGCGGAACCCGCAGGCGACTGGACTTTAGCGAAATTGCCTTCGCGCGCCTGGTTTTCCAGATGAATGACCTGATCCGCGGCGGGATTGGTGAGATTCTGCTCTTTGGCGAGCTCATGGAGGCGGTTGGGGCTGAGCAAGGCAGCTTCCCGCACGGCGAGTTCGCGGCGCTGGTCGAGCAGGGTCTGGCGCTCCTGCTTCAGCGCTTCGAGTTTGTAGCCGGCGAGCACGGAGCCCACATGGGGGGCAATCACGCTACCGAAGAGCAACAGGACGATGGCGGCGGCGGCCACAACGGACCAGCATTCGCCACGCGCGGCCGGATCCTGCTGGCGCACGATACGGCTGTTATCGATGCGCTTCGAAAACAGATAAATGTCATCGTTCGGCAAAGCGCGCAGCCGGAAAGGATCCGACTCCGCCCGAACCACCGCCCGACGCCCCGCGTCGGCAGCACCCGCATCGCTCCGTTTAAAAAATGTCGCCAGAGTGGCCATGACTTCTTATTCCCTCTTTTGTTACCGTCTGTTTGCCGTTTCGTCCCCGATGATTTCCACCGCCCGCAGTTTGGCGCTGCGGCTCGGCGGGTTTTCCCGGATTTCCTGCTCACTCGGTACCACCGGCTTACGCGTCAGAATCAACGCTTCCTCAAGCCGTCCGAGTTCCCGGAAGCTGTCCTTCACTTTGCGGTCTTCGAGCGAATGGAACGAGATGATGACGACTCGTCCGCCCGGGCGCACCATGCGAGGCGCGGCAGCCAGTAAGGCGTCGAGTTCGTGCATTTCGCGATTGACCAGAATTCTGAGTGCCTGAAAAGTGCGAGTCGCGGGGTGAATGGGTCCGGTACGGGGCACCGCCTGTTCCACTACACCCGCCAGGTGTAATGTGCTCCGAACAGGACGGGCCCGCACAAGTGCTCTTGCTATTTTCCGCGCTCTCCTTTCCTCTCCGAGCTGGTAGATCCAGTCGGCTAGTTCTTTTTCTGCACTTTGATTCACCAGATCGGCCGCCGTCATGCCACGCGTTTGGTCCATGCGCATATCCAACGGTCCATCTGACTGAAACGAAAATCCACGCTCCGGATCGGTGAGCTGAAAGCGGCTGACACCCAGATCCGCGACCAGGCCGTCGAGGCCGGTCAGTTGCAATTCCGAGAACTCGGCATGCTGGAATTCGATCCGCTCCGAAAACTCCGCGGAGTTCCGCATGGCCATTTCGAGAGACTGGGGATCCCTGTCGTTCGAGATCAGCCGCCCCCCATCCGTCAACTTCGAGGCGATGGCCGTGGTGTGGCCGCCGAGCCCCGCGGTGCAATCCAGATACGTTCCGCCGGGCTTGATTGCCAGGTATTCCAGCGTTTCCGCCAGCAGGACGGGATAGTGAGGAGTGGGATAGTTTCTTGCCATACGACATCACTACCGGATCCCCTTTCCGAGACCTGCTTTTTCGAGCTTGCTGAGCGCGTCCGGATCGTTATCGGCGTCGCGCTCCATTTCCAGCCAGGCTTCCTGGGTGAGAATCTGGACGGCGCCGCGATACATCTGGAGGCGCAGTTCCCGATTTTCCAACTGGAGCTTCCGCCGCATTTCGGCCGGAAGAGTAATACGTCCGGAAGCGTCGAGGTCGGCTTCCCCGCCCACACCCTGGGCCCTGGTCATGATCCGGCGGACGGCGGCAGGATCCTCGTCATAGTTATCGAGGAAGTCCTGGTATCGTTCCCACACCGGGATCGGGTATATTTGTCCCGTGGACCCGTCGAGCGTCGTACAAAAAAACGTCTTCTCCGCAAACTTCTCGAGGAACTCCTGGATCTTCGCGGGGAGCTTGAGTCTTCCCTTGTCGTCGAGCCGGGCGGGCCAGGAACCGTTCGGCTGCCTGGCGGGCAGGACCGGCATCGAGACGACTTTGGAAATTTGCTCCACTTAGTTACCAGAATTTAGCCACTCGGTCTACACAACAGATTGTGCCATGAACAAAACGTGGCGCGCAAGCCTTTTTTGCGCCAAGTTCTTGGAATCGTTTGGGTTACAGGCGTACAACAGGTGTGCACGACTTCCGCAGACACCACTATTAGTTGTTTGGGAGGCGAAGGGATGGCGAAAGCCGGTGGAGGGGGCCTGGGGGGCGGATGTCCTGAAAAACCCTGTGGATTGTTTGTGGGGCTCGATGTGGGTTAAAAGTGGAGGCCGAAAAGCACTTCGGCCTGGTTCAGATTGGAAATCGACTGGAAGTTGGAGACGGTCTGGCGGGTAAAGCGGAGTTCTCCGCTGAGGCGGACGAAGGGAATCCTGACGTCGACGCCCGCGCCGAGGACGATGCTCGCGTCGGATTGGTGCAATAGCGCACCGGGACCGGAGACGATGCTTTTGGCGGCGGCGCTGAGTCCGGCGAGGTGATCGAAGGAAAGGCCGCCTTCGACGAAGGGTTTGACGACGGGCGAGCCGAAGCGGTACTGGAGGAGGACGGGGAAGCGGAACTGGTTGGCGGAGACGTTTTGGGTGGAGCCCAGGCTGGCGAGGCTGAAGCTGTAGGGGCGATAGAGGGCGTCGACTTCGAGGCGCAGGCTGGCGGGCAGATTCACCTGGAGGGCGGGACCGAGGCTGAAGTTCGCGCTTTTGGCGACGGTCTGGAGGCCGCTGACCGTGGCGTTGTTGACCACATCACTGAATGGCGCGCCGCCGATGACGCCGACGGAAAGGGACTGGGCGGAGGCGGCGGAGACGGCGAGGAGGGAAAGCAGCAGCAGGTTACGCATTCACTTCCATAGTACGGTTTCGGGGGCGGCGGGGTTGCGACCTTCATTCACCGAGCAGATGAAGCAGTAGATTCCGGCGTTCGGGGCCGGCGCGGTGTTCGAAGACGTAGATGCCCTGCCATGTGCCGAGGGCGGGCGCGCCGCCGCGAACGGGGATGGTGAGGGAGGCGGAGGTGAGGGAGGCTCGGATGTGGGAAGGCATATCGTCCGGGCCTTCGAGGGTGTGCCGGAACCAGGGGGTGTTTTCGGGCACGAGGCGTTCGTAGAATTCGAGCATGTCCCGGCGGACGTCGGGATCGGCATTCTCCTGGATGGTGAGGGAGGCGGAGGTGTGCTGAAGGAAGACGGTGAGCAGGCCGCAGGCGATGCCCTGCTTCGCGACCCACTGGCGCACCTCCCGCGAGATGTCGTACAGACCTTTCCCGCGGGTGGAGACGCTGAGTTCGCCGTGAGCCTGCCGCACGTTTTTTGGAAGCCGCCTATTCGACCGTAACGCTCTTGGCGAGGTTGCGGGGCTGATCGACATCGCAGCCGCGCCGGACGGCGATGTGATAGGCGAGCAACTGCAGGGGCACGATTTCGAGGATGGAGGCGAGAAGATCCGGGGCGGCGGGGATTTCGATGACGTTGTCGGCCACCTTCCGGACCTCGGTATCGCCTTCGGTGACGATGGCGATGACCTTGCCTTCGCGGGCCTTCACTTCCTGAATGTTGGAGAGCGTCTTCTCATAGAGAATGCCGCTGGCGGGGCTGTTCTTATCGTGAGTGGCGAGGACGACCACCGGCAGGTTTTCATCGATGAGGGCGTTGGGGCCGTGCTTCATCTCGCCGGCCGGATAGCCTTCGGCGTGGATGTAGGAGATTTCCTTGAGCTTGAGCGCGCCTTCGAGAGCGATGGGGAAGTGGACGCCGCGGCCGAGATAGAGGAAGTCCGTAGCGCGGAAGAGTTTGCGCGCCAGTTCTTCGTACAGGCTGTCATGCGACAGGATGGTTTCGATCTTGCCGGGGATGTGGACGAGTTCGGAGACGAAGTCGCGGGACATCTTTTCGTCCATGACGCCGCGCACCTGGCCGAGGTACGTCGCGAGGATGGCGAGCGCGGTGAGCTGGCAGGTGAAGGCCTTGGTGGAGGCGACGCCGATTTCCGGACCGGCGTGGGTATAGATGGTTCCGGAAGCCTCCCGGGTGATCATGGAGCCGACCACGTTGCAGATGGCCAGGGTTTTGGAGCCTTTGCTTTTGGCTTCGCGCTGGGCGGCGAGGGTGTCGGCGGTTTCACCGGACTGCGAGATGACGACGGTGAGGCTGTCGGCGGTGACGATGGGATCGCGATAGCGGAACTCGCTGCCGTAATCGACCTCGACGGGAATGCGGGCGAGGCTTTCGATCATGAACTTCCCGGCGAGGGCGGAATGCCAGCTGGTGCCGCAGGCGATGATGCGAACCTGTTTGAAGGCACGGAACTCGGCTTCGGTGATGTCCATCTCATCGAGGAAGATTTTGCCGGTTTCCTGGCCGACGCGGCCGAGGGTGGTGTCGCGGACGGCGCGGGGCTGCTCAAAGATTTCCTTGAGCATGAAGTGCTTGTAGCCGCCCTTTTCGGCCATGATGGGGTCCCAGAGGACGTGCTGGACCTGGCGATTGACGGGGGTGCCGTTGAAATCGCAGAGCTGGACGCCATCGGGGGTGAGGATGGCCATATCGCCATCGGCGAGGAAGAACATGTCGCGGGTGTGGCTGAGGATGGCGGGCACGTCGGACGCGACGAAATATTCGTGGTTGCCGAGGCCGATGACGACGGGGGGACCCTCACGGGCGGCGACGATTTTATTGGGATCGCGGCGGCTGAGAACGGCCAGGGCGAAGACGCCGCGCAGTTGTTTGACGGCGGTGCGGACGGCCTGTTCCAGATTGCCTTCGAAGTATTTTTCGACCAGGTGGGCGATGACTTCGGTATCGGTTTCGGTGGTAAAAGAGTGGCCCTCGCGCTGCAGTTGTTCTTTGAGGGGCAGGTAGTTTTCGACAATGCCGTTGTGCACCACGACAATGTCGCCGGTGCAATCACGATGCGGGTGGGCGTTCTCCTCGGTGGGGCGACCGTGCGTCGCCCAGCGGGTGTGACCGATGCCATAGCGGCCATCGACCGGGTCCAGTTGCAGCACGTCTTCGAGATTGCGGAGCTTTCCCGAAGCGCGGCGGATACCCAGCGTCTCATCGTCGCAATAGACTGCGACGCCCGCGGAATCATAACCTCGATATTCCAGCCTTTTCAGGCCGTCAATGATGATGGGAACCGCTCGCTGCGAACCCACGTAACCGACAATTCCGCACATGGCTTCATTGTACGGGAAGATGCGAAGCGGGGCGGGCGTGTTGACGGTTTAGTCGAGCATTTCAATCCGGTAATTTTCGATTACCGGATTGCTGAGGACGTCGCGCGCGATGGCATCGAGATCTTCGCCGGGCTGGAGGGTGATTTCAAAGAATTTTCCCTGGCGGACTTCTTCGATTCCCTTGTGGCCGAGGCCGTTCAAGGCGGCGCGAATGGTCTGGCCCTGCGGATCGAGGACCGACGGTTTGAATGTGACGTACACCCGAGCTTTCACTGAACCATTATTGCAAGCGGACCGTTCCGGCTGGGGCGGCGGCGGAATCAGAAGAGGCTTTCCTGGAGATCCTCAAACGGATTGACCGCCTTTTTCTTCACCTGCGGGGGGGTGAAGGTGCGCATAAGTTTGAGCATCTTCTGGTGGCATTCGTGGATTTCGAGCAGGGACTGGCAGCGGGGGCAGCCGCCCTTGACGGCTCCGGCGCCGTCCGTGTAGGGATCGAACATCGGATGCTTCGAACACTTGCCGCGCCACCGTACCGTGCCAATCTTCAGCATTCGCTTATTTTATAGCCGGAGTGAAAACGGGAGCGGAAACGCGGGAGATCTTCCCTTTGATGGCCTCGTCTATAGCCACGCCGTTGGCGCGGAGAATGATGCCCATCACGCTGTCGAGCCGGCTGCGGGCCTTGACGTAAGCGCCGAGGGCGGCCACTTCGGTGGACTTCGCCTGCGCAACGTAGTTCTGATACTGGATGATCAGGAAGTTGGTGGAGAGGCCGTTGTTGAAGCGTTCCTGCTCGATTTCAAGCGACTTCGCCTGGAGTTTGGAAGTTTCCACGGCGGCTTCCCAGGCGGCGCGGGTGCGCTGCAGGGCAATGAGGGCGTCTTCCACTTCGAGTTTGATTTCGTTTTCGAGCTGTTTCTGGCGGACCTGCGTTTGGCGGAGCTGCAGTTCGTCGCGGGCGAGATCGGCCTGGGCGGTGCGGTTGCGGACGGGCAGGGTGAGGTTCAGGCCGATGGAATAGCTGGGGTAGTCGCGGCGCAGAATCTGTTCGAGCGCGGAGCCGAGGCCGCCGCCGTAGCCGAGGAGCGAACCGGGTCCGCCGGTGGTGATGGCGGAGGTGACGAAGGCGGGGTTGCCTGCGCCGGCGAGGCCGTTGTTGGTGAGGTTGGCGACGACGTCGAGCTGCGGCTTCAGATTGTTGAGCGCACCTTTGAGGGTGATTTCGGAGTTGGTGAGCTGGAGTTTGGCGGCCTGGAAATCGGGCCGGAACTGGAGCGCGGTTTTGATGAGATCTTCGACGGGCTCGGCCGGGGCTTCGCGGATGGCGAGGGTATCGGTGGGGATGATGTGGGCCTCGTGGACGAGGGGATCTGAGGCGGCGTCCCGGGTGAGCACGTCTTTGAGGATCAGTTCCTGCTGGCGGACGAAGCCGGCGGCGTTGATTTCATCCTGCCGGGCGGCGGCGACCTGAGCCTGGGCGCGGGTGAGTTCGATGGGGGCGAGCGTGCCCTGCTCCACCTTGCTGCTGTTGTCTTCGACGAGACGCCGCGCGGTGGCGAGGGTTTCGCGCTTCACGCGGAGGTCTTCGGTGAGGCTGACGAGATCCGTATAGAGACGGATGACGCCGCCGACGGTGATGGAAGCCTGGAAGCGGAAGATGTGGGCGGAGGCTTTTTCGCTGTTCTGCGCGATGCGGATGTAGCGGGTATTGAGTTCCTTGCCAAAGCCGCGCAGGAGGGGCTGGGTGACGGAAACGCTGAGGCCGGAGTTGATAAAGGGGTCGATGAGATTGCGCGACGAGTTGTTGTGGGTGCGGACGTTCTGGAAGCCGGCGGAAACCTGGAGACCGGTATCGAAGCCCTGGGTGTAGCCGGCGTTGCCGACGATGGTGTCCGCAACGAGGGACGGGGTGCCGGTGACGAGGGTGCTGGTCTGCGGCGTGGTGAGGTGCTGCAGCTGGAACTGGCCGGTAAAGATGGGGTCGAACTGGGGGATGGCGGTGCCACCGGAGGCGGCGAAGGTGCCGCCGATGTTGAGGTTATCCTGCGCCTGCTGGACGAAGGCGGAATCAGAAAACGCGGTTGCGCCGTTGACCTGGGGGGTGGAGCCGGTGGCGGCGGAGTTGACGAGGGGAGCGCCGGGGCCGCTGACGCCGGTAGGAGCTTCGTTGGCCGTGAGGACGATGCCGCGCAGGGCTCCGCCGCCGCGCGCGCGCAGCGTGTCGGTTTCGGCAATGCCCATGCCGTAGCGTTCGAGTTCGAGATCGAGATTGTTTTCGAGCGCGAGGGCGATGGCGTCCTGCAGGGAGAGGTAGATGTTGCCGGATTTGATGAGGTCGTGAATCCGGGTGGAATCGCGCAAGTTGACGGCGGGCAGGGAGGAAGACAGCCAGGAGCCCTTCCAGCCGGCCTGATAGCTGGTATGAGCGGCTGGGGGGACCACGGCAGCCGCGGGCGCGGGAGCGGGAGGAGCGGGCGGGGGCGTCTGCGCGCCGAGGGGCGTCACGAGGACGCAGCAGAGGCCGAGGGCCAGGGTGCGTTTCATCAGTTCCGATTTCAGTGCCGCAACCATTTACTTTGCCGCTCCCTTTTGAGCCGGGGCCGCGCTCTTGTCCCCTTTGTCAGACCCGCCGCCACGACCGGCGGTCACTTCAGCCCTGACCAGGGCACCCTCGCGAACGTCATCACTCGGATTCATTACGACCATCTCCGTTCCCTGCAGACCGGCGATTACCTCGGTCTGTGTTCCGAAATCCCGTCCGAGCTGGACTGGCACGAGATGCACCTTTTTCGCTCCCCGGGTCTCAGGATTTCCATTATCCCCGGCGGTATCGGGTTCCTGAAGAATCGCCACCTGGGGACCGGCATTGGCGGCGATGACGGAGTCGCCGGGAATGAGGAAGGGCGGGTTGTCGCGATGGCTGCGGAAGCGGACTTCGGCGTACATGCCGGGCAGGAGTTTGCCATCGGCGTTGTTGACGTGGACCTCCACCAGCATGGTGCGGGAGGCGGGGTCGAGTGAGTTGGAGGTGCGGGCGACTTTGCCGGGGAATTTGCGGCCGGGGAATTCGGTGACGGTGATCTCAGACGGCATGCCGACGTGGATTCCGGGGGCGTTGGTCTGGGGGACATTCTCGAGAATGCGGACGGTGCCGACCTGCGCCACGCGGTACATTTCATTCCCGGTGGCGCTGCCGGAGCCGGCGGAATTGGAGGTCATGCCCTGGCCGCCGCCGTTGGCGGAGATGAGAGAGCCGACTTCGATATTGCGGACGGTGACGATGCCGGCGAAGGGAGCGCGGACGCTCTTAAAATCCTGCAGAGAAATGATGCGCTGCAGATTGGCTTCCGACTGGCGGACATTTTCACCGGCGGCGCTGACGTTGGCTTCCTGGGCGGCGACGAGAGCCTCGGCGGTTTTGAAGGCGGCGTCCTGGGTATCGGCATCCTGACGGGCGACGGCGCCTTTGGTGACGAGATTGTTGTAGCGGGCGGCGGTGATTTTGGCGAGATCGCGCTGGGACTGCGCCTGGAGCAGGGAGGCTTTGGCCTGGCCCAGCTGCTGCTGCGCCTGGGAGACGGCGGCGCGGGCCTGGGCGACCTGCTGGTCGAGTTCGGGGGCTTCAATTTCGGCCATGAGCTGGCCGGATTTGACGCGGTCGCCGATATCGACGTAGCGTTTTTTCACGTAGCCGGAGGCGCGGGCGAAGACGGAGGCTTCGGCGAGGGCGCTGATGGTGCCGGGGAGCACCACTTCGGAATCCTGAGCGGCGCGTTTGACCAGGACTGCGCCAACGCGGGGGAGGGTGACCTTTTCTTCCTTCGCGGCGGCGGCCGCGGCTTCCTCGCGCGCCTTCATCGGCAGGTAGCCCGCCACGGCGATTGCGCCCACCACGACGACCAGCAGGACGATCACCAGAATGACCTTACCGGGCGAGATGTGATGGGGTTGACTCGATGTCTCGTTCTTATTCATGTTGTCGGCTATGCCACCAGTTCTTCGTGCGCTTCAAGTTCGATTTGTTCATCCTGATTGACGGGCGGCTTCCGGCGCAGGAAGCTGTAGACGATCGGCACGAAGAAGAGCGTGCTGAAAGTTGCCAGGATGAGGCCGCCGATGACGGCGCGGCCGAGGGGTGCGTTCTGTTCGCCGCCCTCGCCCCAGCCGAGGGACATGGGCAACATGCCGATGACCATGGCGAGCGCGGTCATGAGCACGGGGCGCAGGCGGGTG
This sequence comes from uncultured Acidobacteriia bacterium, assembly GCA_903900705.1. Taxonomy (GTDB): domain Bacteria; phylum Acidobacteriota; class Terriglobia; order Bryobacterales; family Bryobacteraceae; genus BOG-234. Next base: position 33,392 of record CAIUOG010000142.1, on the reverse strand, counting down.
AAGCCGGCGGAGAGCGCGGCCTCGATTTCGTTTTTGCCCGCCATGCGTTCATCGTTGGCGAAGGTGACCATGAGGATGCTGTTGGCCGTGGCGACGCCGATGGACATGATGGTGCCCATGAGGGACGGCACGCTGATGGTGGTCTGGGTGGCGAAGAGCATCCAGAGGATGCCGGCGAAAGCGCCGGGCAGGGCGGTGAGAATGATGAAGGGATCGAGCCAGGACTGGAAGTTGACCACCATCAGGAGGTAGACGAGCAGAATGGCGAAGACCGCGCCAAGACCGAGGCGGCGGAAGGAGGTCTTCATGGTTTCGGCCTGGCCGCGAAGGACGAGCGTCGCGCCTTTGGGGAGTTTGGTGGAATCCATGATTTTCTGGATATCGCCGACCACGCCGCCGAGATCGCGCTGATCGACATTGGCAAACACGTCGAAGACGGGCTGCACGTTGTAGTGGCTGACGAGGGAACTGGTGGTGCTGCGCTTCACGCCGGTGAGCAGGTTATCGAGAAGCTGGGGGTTGCCGCCGCCGGGCGAGGTGACGGGCGTGTGTTTGAGGGAATCGAGGGAGTCGATTTTGAACTGGGGCGTCTGCACGGCGATGCTGTAGCTGACGCCGTTGACGGGGTTGAGCCACTGGTTGGGGGCGGTCTGGCCGCTGGAGCTGAGCGAGATGAGGAGGCTGTTGGCGACGTCGCGCTGGGTGAGGCCGGACTGATCGGCTTTGGTGCGGTCGACGGTGAGATCGAGCTGCGGGGTTTTCACCTGCTGGTTGATGCGGACGTCGACAGCGCCGGGAACCACGGCGACGCGGTCCTGGAGTTCTACGGCGAGTTTGTAGCCGGCAGCGGCGTCGCGCGTCTGAATCTGCACGTCGATGGGCGAGGGAATGCCGAAGTTGAGGATCTGGTTGGTGATGTTGGCGGCCTGGAAGAAGAAGGTTTCGTCCGGGAAACTGGTTCGCAGGGCGTGGCGCAGTTTGCGCTGCAGGAGGGCGGTGGGGCGGTGCTTTTCCGGATTGAGTGAGATGAGGATTTCGCCGTCGGCGGCGCTGATGACGGCGTTATCGCCCCAGGCCAGCGCGAAGGACTGGTTGGGAAGACCGATGTTGTCGGTGATGGTGCGCAGCTCATCCTTATCGAGGGTCTGGCGGATGACTTCTTCCACGCCGCTGAAGACGCGCTCGGTTTCTTCGATGCGGGTTCCTTCCGGGGCGCGGACGTGGAGGCGGAGCTGGCCGGAATCGACGGTGGGGAAGAAGTCCGACCCGACGACGGTGACGAGACCCAGGGAGCAGAGGACGAACAGGCCGTAAACCAGGGAGACGCGGGCGCGGTGATGGAGGCACCAGGAAAGCATTTTGTGATACTTCTCGCGCATCTTTTCGAACCGGATGTTGAAGGCGTGGTGCGTCTGCCAGATAAGGCCCTTGGCATGTGCGAGGCCCTCTTCGCCGTGCGCGTAGATTTCGACTTCCGAACCGAGCATGTAGTGCACCATGGTGGGCACCAGCGTACGGGTGAGGAAGTAAGACATCATCATGGCGAAGACGACGGCGAGAGCGAGCGGGGTGAAGAGGAACTTCGCCGGTCCGGTGAGGAGCAGCACCGGGATGAAAACGATGCAGATGGCGAGCGTGGAGACGAAAGACGGCAGGGCGATCTGCTGGGCGCCATCGAGAATGGCGCGGGTGAGCGGTTTCGCCATGCCCATGTTGCGGTGGACGTTTTCGATTTCGACCGTGGCATCGTCGACAAGGATGCCGACGGCGAGCGCCATGCCGCCGAGGGTCATGACGTTGATGGTGTAGCCCATGGCCCAGAGCACGATGCAGGAGGTGAGGATCGAGAGCGGGATGGAGGTACAGACGATGACGGTGCTGCGCCAGCTGCCGAGGAACAGCAGGATCATGACGGCGGTGAGGATGGCGGCGGTGAGACCTTCCTTGATGACGCCGTCGATGGCGGCGCTGACGAAGAGGCTCTGATCGAAGAGCGGGGTGACTTCGAAGCCAGGCGGCAGAGAGGCGGAGACCTTTTTCAGCTGATCCTTAATGCCTTTGACGACATCGAGGGTGGACGCCTGGCCGTTTTTCAGGATGGTCATGAGCGCCGAGCGGTGGCCGTTGGTCCGCACGATGTTGGCCTGCACGGCGAAGCCGTCGCGAACCTGGGCGATGTCGCGCATGTAGACGACGCCGCCGTTCGAGACCTTCACGGGCAGGTCATTGACGCCCTGGATGGTGGTGGGGCTGGAGTTGAGACGGACGAAGAATTCGCGGTCGCCCATCTTGGCGGTGCCGGCGGGGAGGATGAGGCTTTGCAGGTTGAGAGCGGAAGTGACGTCTGTGGCCGAGAGCCCTCTGGCGAAGAGAGAGTTCGGATCGATATCGACCATGATCTGGCGCTGCTTGCCGCCGTAGGGGGGAGGGACGGTGGCGCCCTGGATGGTGGCGAGCTGGGTGCGGATGACGTTCTGCCCCATGTCGAAGAGGTCCTGCTCGCTGATGTTTTTGCCGCTGAGACTGAGCTGGAGGATGGGGACCGTAGAGGCGTCGTACTTCAGCACTCCAGGTGGAAAGATGCCTGGTGGCATGATGCGGACCACGGGCTGACAGACGGCGACCACCTGGGCGATGGCAAGATCGATTTTGACGTTGGGCTGGAAGAAGATTTTGACGACGGAGACGCCGTTGTAGGCGTTGGCCTCGATGTGTTCGATGTCGTTGACGGTACTGGTGACGGCGCGCTCGAAGACGGTGGAGATGCGGCTCATCATTTCGTCGGGGGAGATACCGTTGTAGCTCCAGATGACGCTGACGACAGGGATATCGATGTAGGGGAAGATATCCTTGGGCATCGCCACGATGGAGAGGCCGCCCAGGACCGCAATCAGCACCGCCATCACGACGAACGTATAGGGGCGGCGCAGCGCCAGTTTAACTATCCACACAGTCGGTTGTTCTCCGGGGAGCGAGCGGTTGCGGCGGGGCAAGTGCTCACTTGCATTTCAGTTTATCGGATGCGATGCGACGCGGAACGGTGCAACGCGTTCCAGGGGATGAGGCGTCCGGGATGTGCGTTTGGTTAGCTTTGAGGCGGAAGAACTTCCGCCAGAACCACTTCCGGGTGGTAGACGCCGGGGAGAACAATTTTGCCGATTGTGACCAGCCTTCCATCCGGACCGACGGCCTTTACGAATTCCGTACCTTTATTGATGCGAAAGGGTGAAACGTGGAAGTCTCTGCCCTGGCGGATCTGGGAAACGGTGAGGTGGTCGACCCAGGCGGTGGGAAAGTGGGGCAGCAGGTCAGCGGGCGGGAGGACGGCTTCGGCGAAGCGACCTTCGTTCTTCAGGGTTTGGAGTTGTTCGAGGGTAAAGGCCTGGTCGAGACGGAAAGGGCCGGACATGGTGCGCACGAGTTCGTGGATGTGGCCGCCGCAGCCGAGGGTCTGGCCGAGGTCATGCGCGATGGAGCGGATGTAGGTGCCGGCGGAGCAGCGGACGAAGAGACGGGCGCGGTCGCCTGCCACGTCGCGAAGAGTGAGTTCGTGGAGGCAGACCCGGACGGGGCGGAGTTCGACCTCGATGTTTTTGCGCGCGAGTTTGTAGGCGGGGACGCCGTTGATTTTCTTGGCGGAGACGGCGGGGGGAATCTGTTCGATTTCGCCGCGCAGCGGTGCGAGCAGAGCTTCGAGCTGATCGGCGGAGATGTGGACGGGCACGGGTTCGGAGGCGGGCTCGCCTTCGCGGTCATAGGTATTGGTGGAAAAGCCGAAGCGGATGACGGCTTCGTAGGCCTTTTCGGAATCGTCCCAGTAGCGGGCGAGGCGGGTGGCCTGGCCGATCATGACGGGGAGGACTCCGGTGGCGAGGGGGTCGAGCGTGCCGAGGTGGCCGACCTTGCGGGTTCCGGCGATGCCGCGCATTTTCGCCACGACGTCGTGGGAGGTCCAGCCGGCTGGTTTGTTGACGACTACGACGCCGTCGGTTACGGGTGCGAGATTCACTGTTGGTTTTCCAAACGCTCCAGAGCCAGCAGGACGACCTTGCCGGTGATTTCAAAACTGCGGGCGGCGAGCTTGTCCATGGTGTCCTGGGGGGTGTGCCAGAAGCTGGACTGGGATTCAAAGTCGATCAGATCGAGGGCGGGTACGCCGGCATCGAGAAACGGGATATGATCGTCGCTGACGGGACCGCCGTGGCGGGGAAAGGCGGCGGAGTAACCGAGGGAATCACCAATATCCCAGACCATTTCGCGGAGGAAATCGGTGGAATCGATTTCCCAGGTGAGGCGGAAATTGCGGTCGCCAATCATATCGACATTGATGAGGGCTTTGAGTTTTTTGGTAAGACCTTCGGCGGCCCATTTTTCGGCGAGATGGCGGCTGCCGTAGACGCTGTCGGTATCGGTCCACTCGCGGACGGCCTCTTCGCCGTCGAAGAAGATGAGGTAGACGTCGTCTTTGCGGGGGCGGTTTTTCAGGGCGGCGGCCAGTTCGAGCAGGAAGCCGGTGGAGGAACCGCCGTCATTTGCGCCGACGAAGCCGTTCATCTTTTTGGTATCGTAATGCCCGCTGATGGCGATGGCGCGGCCGGAATGGCCGGGGAATTTCGCGATGATGTTTTCCATGGGAAGCGGACCATCGGGAGTTTGGGCGGTGAAGGCGTCTGAAAGCAGTTCGCAACCGCAGCCGGCGAGTTGGGTGCGGAGCCAGGCGCGCAGTTTGGCGATGGCGGGGGAACCGTCCGGACGGGGTCCGAAGGCGACGGCGCGACCGGTGAAGCGCAGGGCCGCTGCGCCGCTGAAGGGCTTGTTTTTTGTGGTTTGGGCGAAGGCGCAGGTGGAGGCGAGGAACCCGGCAAGGGCGAGACAGACGATCCGGGACATATGCTTCAGGGTAAACCGTAACCCGTCACGGAAAGTTAACCGTTGCGGAAACAATGACTTGGCGGATTGTTGTTATACCATAGGGACAGGAGCGTACGTTTGGCAACAGTGGGGACCGGAGCAACCCTGAAGCGCGAGCGGCTGGCACAAGGCCTTTCTCTTGAAGAAATTGCGGCCCAGACCAGAATCTCACTGCGTTTTCTGGAAGCGATTGAGCGGGAAGAACTGGAGAAACTTCCAGGGCTGGTGTTCGCGCGAAACTTCGTCCGCCAATATGCCGGGGTGCTGAAACTCGATCCGGAACCGCTGCTGGGCAACCTGCCCAAAGTGGATCTGGAAACGACTCCGTTGCCGGACCCGGCGGTTTACGCGAAGCCGAGAGAGAGTTCGCGTTTGCTGGCGGCGGCTTCGTCGGGGATCTGGATTGTGCTGGCGGCTGCGGCCATTGCGGGCGCTTACCTTTATATAGAACGACCGAAGAGTCTGGTGGCGGGGAGTCAGCCGGTGACGGCCGGCGTTCCCGCGGCGAGCGTTCCTGTAGCCAGCGGGCCTGTGACGAGCGGGCCTGTGACGCAAACCGCGCCTGCGGTTCCGACGCCGGTGGCGGTGACTCCGGCGGCGAGCGTTGCGCAGGAGCAACCGGCGCCGCTCACGGAAGCGGTGGAAGGGCGTCCGGTGAAGGTGGTTCTGAAGGCCCGGGAAGCTTCGTGGGTGCAGATTTTCGCCGATGGAAAGATGGCATTTACCGGGATGCTGCACGCCAATGATTCGCGGATTATCGGGGCGAATTCACTGGTGAAGGTGACGGCGGGGAATGCGGGCGGGATTGAGATTTCGCTGAATGGGAAATCGCTGGATCCGCTGGGCACGACCGGGCAGGTGCGAACGGTGCGGCTGACGGCGGAAGGGCCGGAATTTGTTTCGCGGACGCCGGCTCCGTCTCCGCTCTAGGCTTATTCCGAGGTTCCGGGGGCGGTACGGGCGTTGCGGCGTTCGAGCATCGCGGTTCTGCGTTCGGCGAACAATGCGCGACGGCGCAGACGCTCCGCATGGAGGAGTTCAGCGCGACGGCGCTGTTTGATTCCCACATCCACTTTGCGCCAGAATTTGCCGAAATAGGCGATGGCGGACCAGAGCGAGAATATCACCACGAGATACAAAGAGGCGTTGGCCCATTTGATGAATTCCGGGTGACGAATTCCAATGACCAGAAGGGAAATTGCGACCACCTGCGAGAGGGTTTTGGTTTTACCGAGTTCGCTGGCGCTGATGGTATAGCCTTCGGCGGCGGCGATGGCGCGCAAGCCGGATACGGCGAATTCACGGCCCACCAGGAGCACGACCAGCCAGCCGGGCACGATCCGCATTTGCACGAGGGCGATCAGGGCGGCTGAAACCAACAACTTATCGGCGATGGGGTCGAGCAGGGTGCCGATGGTGGTGACCTGTTTCCAGCGCCGGGCGAGGTAGCCATCGAGGAGATCTGTGGCGGCGGCGAGCCAGAATATTACAAGCGCGACGGTGTCGTTATAGATGACAAAGCCGTGAAAGTCGACAAAGATTCCTTCCTGCACCAGCACGGCGACAAGAAACGGAACAAAGAAAATGCGCGCGATGGTGAGGCTGTTTGGCAGATTCATCGGCGTTGTCCGGTTGTGGAAATCACGAATAAATCCCGTGGGGATTGAATTCCCCGCGAGGCGGGGTTGCTTTCACCCGGGAATCGTGTTAAGTCATTGGGTCCGGACATGTTACGGGGATTGCTGCGTTTCTGTTCAAAGCTGACGAAACCACGGCGGAACAAGGGTTTGCGGGCGCTCCGGCTCAGTTCTGCACAGAGTTTTCCACAGGTTCGGTGGAATTCTTCAGCAGGTACCGGTTGAGCCTCCGGCGCAGCGACAGGGGCGCCTCGACCACGATCTCGCATACGTTCCCATGATAAGCCTCCGCGCGTACTTTGCCATACTCATGTAACAAAGCGATTGAGCCGCCGTCCCGGAGGGGGATGCGGAAACGCACGGTTTCGACGGCGTCAAAGGGCAGAACCGCGTCAATCTGATCAAACAAACGGGCAATTCCCTCCCCCGTGAGGCCGCTCACGAGAACGGAGGGAGCGCTGTTGGACTGGCGGGCTTCGGCGAGGAGTCTCGCGCCCAGAACCTGCGCGTCACTGGCCGGGCCGTGGATGGTGCGCTCGTTGATATCGAGCTGGTCGCATTTGTTCAGGACGAGCACCTGGGGGGTTTCGGACGCGCCGATCTCGGTGAGGATGCGGAAGACTTCGGCGACGTGGGTGCCGGCGTTATCGGCGGAGACGTCGACGACGTGCAGGATGAGCGCGGCATCGGCCACTTCTTCGAGGGTGGCGCGGAAGGCTTCGATGAGGGTGGTGGGCAGGTTGCGCACGAAACCGACGGTGTCGCTGAGCAGAATCCGGCGGCGGGAGGGGAGCGTGATGGCGCGGACGGTGGGGTCGAGGGTGGCGAACATTTTCGCGTCGGCGAGGACACCGGCGGCGGTGAGGCGATTGAAGAGAGTGGATTTTCCGGCGTTGGTGTAGCCGGCGAGGGAGACGGTGGGGACGGGAACGGCTTCGCGCTTGCCGCGGTGGAGGGCGCGGCCGGTGCGGACCTTTTCGAGATCGACTTCGAGTTTTTTGATGCGGACGGCGATGCGGCGGCGGTCGGTTTCGAGCTTGGTTTCGCCGGGGCCGCGGGTGCCGATGCCGCCGCCGAGACGGGAGAGCGAGATACCTTTGCCGGCGAGGCGTGGCAGCAGGTATTTGAGCTGGGCGAGTTCGACCTGGAGGCGGCCTTCGGCGGTGCGGGCGCGGCCGGCAAAAATGTCGAGAATGAGCTGGGTGCGGTCGATGACGCGGACGCCCACCTCGGCTTCGAGATTGCGCTGCTGGGTGGGGCTGAGATCGTTGTCGACGATGAGGACGTCGGCCTGGGTGGCCTCCGCGAGTTCTTTGAGTTCCTGCACTTTACCGGAGCCGAGCAGGGTGGCGGCGGTGGCTTCGGGGCGAACCTGAAAGACCTCGGCCACGATCTGGGCGCCGGCGCTGGCGGCGAGTTCCCTCAGTTCGAGAAACGACTCGGAGGCCGCCGAAGACACAGCACCCCGACGCCGGTCGAAACCGGCCAGGATGGCCTTTTCGGCCGACTGCTCCAGAGAGATCGTGGTGATGAACCTGTCTGTTTTTAGCTGTCAGAACCCTGCGAGCCAGAACCCGGAGGCACGGGCAGCGGGGGTGGAGAGGGCACATGAGCGTGCGGAGCGGGATGGTGCGACGGCCGCGAAGTGACCACGGTTGAAATTGCATGCTTGAAAATCAGCTGTTCCTGATTGTTGGTCTCAAGCACGAGGGAATACTTGTCAAAGCTCTTGATACGGCCTGAGAGTTTGACGCCGCTCAGCAGATAGATGGTGACGACGCCTTTTTCTTTGCGCGCATTATTGAGAAAGCTGTCTTGTATGTTTTGCGCTGGTTTGTCCATCAGATGTTCCAGTCCGGCCTGAAGTGGAAATTAGGCACGGGTATGAGCATTGTAACGCAGTGTTGACGCCGATTGTTCCGGGACCCTGACTCAGGGCAGGTCTGATCCTACACAGCTATCGCCGTGGTCAGCAGGGTATATTCGTTTACACATGGCTATTTACGCAAGGTTTGAGCACGCAGGGAAGGTGAGTTACGGCACAGTGGAAGGCGACGCCGTTCAGGAGCTGAAGGGCGGATTGTTTGATGCGCCGGAGCCAACGGGCGTGACCCTGGCGCTGAGCAGCGTGAAGCTGCTGACGCCGTGCGAACCGGCGAAGGTGCTCGCCGTGGGACTCAATTACCGGAGCCATCTGGGGACCCGGCCGGCGCCGGCGAACCCCGAGATTTTCTATAAGCCCGTGACGTGTCTGCAGGATCCGGAAGGGCCGATCCGCATTCCGGCCGATGCCGAAGACACGCATTTTGAGGGCGAACTGGTGGTGGTGATCGGTAAGACGCTGCGGAACGCCACACGGGAAGAAGCGATTGCGGGGATCTTCGGCTCGACGTGCGGCAATGACGTGAGCGACCGGAACTGGCAGCGCGGCCCGAATGCGGACCGGCAGTGGTGGCGCGCGAAGGGTTGCGATACGTTTGGTCCGCTGGGTCCGTGGATTGTGACGGGCCTGCACTACGACGACCTGGCGCTGCAGACGCGCGTCAACGGCGAGGTTTTGCAGGAACAGCGCACGAGCGATCTGATTTTCGATGTGCCGGAATGCGTGAGCTTCATCAGCCGGTATGTGACGCTGCAGCCGGGGGATGTGCTTTACACGGGCACGCCGGGGAACACGAAGAAGATGAAGTCGGGCGATGTGGTGGAAGTGGAGCTGGAGGGGATCGGGATACTGCGCAATACGGTTGCCTGAAGGCCGGCCTCAGACCCGGCGCTGATAAAATAGCGAATTATGGCAGAAATCACGCGTCGCAGGTCTGTGGCGGTCAACATCGGCGGAGTCAAGGTGGGCGGGGCGAACCCGATTGTGGTTCAGTCGATGACCAACACGGATACCGCCGACGTGACGTCGACGGTTAACCAGGTGGTGGCGCTGGCGAAGGCCGGGTCTGAACTGGTGCGCGTCACGGTGAACACCGAGGCGGCGGCGGAGGCGGTGCCGAAGATTGTCGACACGCTGAACATGCTGGGGGTGAAGGTGCCGATCATCGGCGACTTTCACTACAACGGGCATCTGCTGCTGAAGAAGTATCCGAAGTGCGCGCGGGCGCTGGCGAAGTACCGGATTAACCCGGGGAACGTCAACATCGGCAAGAAGCATGACGACAATTTCCGGACGATGATTGAGGCGGCCATCGAGTATGGCAAGCCGGTGCGGATCGGGGTGAACTGGGGTTCGCTGGATGGCGCGCTGCTGACGCGCATGATGGACGAGAACAACAAGCTGCCTGAGCCGAAGGATGCGCGGACGGTGACGCTGGACGCGATTGTGGCGAGCGCGCTGCTTTCGGCTGAAGCGGCGGAGCGGCACGGTCTGCCGAAGGACCGCATTATCCTGAGCGCCAAGGTGAGCGGCGTGCAGGATCTGATTGACGCTTACCGTTCGATGGCGGCGCAATGCGACTACGCGCTGCACCTGGGGCTGACCGAGGCGGGGCTGGGAGCGAAGGGGATTGTGGCGACGACGGCGGCGCTGAGCGTGCTGCTGCAGGAAGGGATCGGGGATACGATCCGGGCGTCTCTGACGCCGCTGCCGAACGGGGACCGCAGCGAGGAAGTGATTGTGAGCCAGCAGATTCTGCAATCGCTGGGGATCCGCAGCTTTACGCCGCAGGTGACGGCGTGCCCTGGTTGCGGCAGGACGACGAGCACGTTCTTCCAGGACATGGCGGACCAGATCCAGAACTATCTGCGGGACCGGATGCCGGTGTGGAAGACGCAGTATCAAGGCGTGGAAGAGATGAAGGTCGCGGTGATGGGCTGCATTGTGAACGGACCGGGGGAATCGAAACACGCCAATCTGGGCATTTCGCTGCCGGGCACGTTTGAAGAACCGGTTGCGCCGGTTTATGTGGACGGCAAGCTGGCGGTGACGCTGCGCGGGGACGCGATTGTGGCCGAGTTCATCTCGATTCTGAATAAATACGTGGATTCGCACTACGCGCCCGCCGTTGCCGAAGAAGCTGTCACGGTCTGACCGATGCCGGTTTATTTCACGCTTGCCGAAGCCCGCGCCGTGCTGCCCGCCGTTGGACGACTGCTGCGGGAGGCCGTGCAGGCGCGGAGTCGCTATCAGGCGGCGGAGCAGTATCTGCAGGATTTATCGCAGCGGATTCTGATGCAGGGCGGCATTACGCTGGACACGCCGACGGTGGAGGGCTGGAAGGCGCAGTATGATTCGTCGGGCAATCAGCTGAAGGCATGTCTGGGGAAGATTGAAGATATCGGGGTGCTGGTGAAGGATCTCGATACCGGGCTGGTGGATTTTCCGGCGCTGTATCGGGGCGAAGAGGTTTATCTTTGCTGGCGCATGGATGAGGACGATATTGGCTTCTGGCATGGCGTCCACGACGGTTTTGCCGGCCGCCGGGTGATTGACGCGGAGTTCCTGGCCAATCACCGCGGGACGGATCTGGTTTAATACCGCCTTACTTCAATGCCGTTGCCGTGTGGATGTTCATCTGCACGGTCTTACCCACTTTTAACAGGAAATTACTGGGGTCTTTCATGCCCCAGGACACGTAGGGGATGTCGAAGGCGATGTCGGCGTCGATTTGCGCGCCGTTGAGCTTTGCCTGGACGTTCATTGTCATGTCGTGATCCGCGCCATGAATCCGGAAGACGCCGTGGAGTTTGAGCGAGGACGCGCCCTGGGGGGCGAGCTTGCCTTCGACGGACTTCGGGGTGAAGACGGCTTCGGGGAATTTATCGGATTCGAGGACGTTAGCGTGCATGCGGCCATCACGCGCGCCGCTGCCGCTTTCGCCGCTTTTGACGTCGACGACGACGGAGCCGGAGGCTTTGCCGGTTTCGGAGTCGAAGACGATGACGCCGGACTTCAGTTTGAAGGTTCCCTTGACGGTGTGGAGGGGGTCGGCGAGGGTCCAGCCGATCTTTGTGTTGTCCGGGGTGAGTTGCAGGGTCTGGTCGGCCGCCGTGAGGGGCGCGGCGAGGGCGGCGAGACAGAGAAGAATGTTTTTAATTGTCATAAGTTTTTGGAAAAAAGATCAGGCTCCGACGTGTACTTCGAGCAGTTTCTGAAAGACCGCGGGCATGGAGGACAGAGCGCCGAGGGCGCCTTCGCGGATGTTGCGGCCGCGATCCATGAGGAGCATGAGGTTGGCCATCATGCGGGGGCGGAATGAGAGACGGGGGTGGAGGGCGTTGTAGGGTTGCAGGTCACCTCGCACGATGGCGTCGGCGAGGGCGATGGCCTGTTTGAAACTGAGGCCGATGCCTTCGCCGGTGATGGCGTCGACGGAACCGGAGGCGTCGCCGAGGAGGGCCACGTTGCCGCCGGCGACGGCGCGGAGTTGGCGGGTCATGGTGACCGCGCCGCGTTCGCGGCTGGTGGTTTCGGCGCCGGCGAGGCGCGCGGCGAGGAGCGGGGAGCAGCGATGCAGGGCGGCTTCGAGGCGCAGTTGGGGTTCGCGGGAGATGACGGCGGCGCAGATTTCGTGCGGCGTGACCGGCGTGATGTAGATCTGGCAGGCGGCGCCCCAGTAGACCTCGACATATTCCGACCAGGGCTGGATGGCGAAGTGCCGCCGGTGGGCGTAGCGGGCGGAATTGCGGCGGTAGGAATCGAGGCCGGCCCAGTGGCGGACGCGGGAATTGACGCCATCGGCGCCGATGATCCAGCGGGCGGGAAGCTGGTGGAGGCTGGTGACGGGAGTGCCCCAGCGAAGGTCCACGCCGGCCTGTTCGGCGGCGGCGACGAGGTGTTCGTGGAGGACGGTGCGGCGGAGGCCGAGGCCGCGACCGGCCGGGAAATTGCCGTGGACGGAGCAGCGCTCGCCCAGAAAGCGCACGCCGCGGAATTCGACGCCCGCGGAGGGCGGGAGACGCAGGCCGAGCGCTTCGGCGGCGAGGCGGGTATCCGGCATGAGGCCCTCGCCGCAGGCTTTATCGATGGGCTGGCGCGCGCCATCGGCCAGCACGACGCGGAGACCGCGATGGCGGGCGGCGAGGGCGGCGGCGAGGCCGGCGGGGCCGCCGCCGATGATGCAGACGTCCGTCATACTCATGGCTGAAGGGTCAGAAATACGCCTGACGGCGACGTGATGCCGTTGCACATCATGTTGATGGCAAGATCTCCCGCGGGCGCGGCCGCGGGAACGGCGATTGCGACCTGGTAGAGCCCGGCGTTGCCGGGGGTCAGCACGGCTGCCAACACGTTCACGGGAAGATTTCCAAGGGTTACGGTCACAGGGTTCGCAGTGTTGTAAAGGACATCGGACGGGGTGTTGACTCCGGCGGTTACAAGGGGTTTGGCGGGGCCGAGGCCGGTGGCCCAGAGAACGATGACGTCGCCGGGCTTTGCGGGAAGGGTGGTGACGCCGGGGAAGAGGCCGGGGGGGCCGACGAGGGAGTAATCGGGACGGGTGGCGGCGGCGTATTTGCCGCTCCAGAGAAAGAAGGCGGGCGAGACGGTCTGGAGGTTCGCCATGACGGTCTGGCTGACGCCGTTGGCGTTGGTCACCTGGACGGCGACCGGGCCGGTAGCGCCGTCTGTGGGCGCCTGGACGTTGACGAGCGAGGGGCTGATGTATTCGACGAAGGCGGGCTTGTTGTTGATGGAGACGCTGACGCCGTCGAGTTGGGTGGGCAGGGCTCCGTTGACGAAATCATTCGCATTCCAGAGGCGGGTGGTGGCGGAAAGATTGCTGCCCTGAATGGCGACCCAGGAGCCAGGGGCGATGGTGTTCTGAAAGCCGGCGGCGTTGACGACGCCGTTCGGGGCGATGGCGGGCAGGGGCGCGGTGGGCGTGAGAGTGTACTGGCGCAGGTAGATGCGGTCGCCGCCGCTGGCGCCGTCGCCATTGGCGGCGTTGCCGGCGACGTAGAGGACGATGGGGCCGGTGGCGGTGGCGGGGGGAGTCCAGTCGAAGGCGAATTGGGCGGAGGCGGGCTGGCCGGGGCGGGTGCCGGAAAGGGTGTGTTCGATGTATTGGAGGGGGTAGGAGGAGGCGGCGGTGGCGCAGCGGGGGCCGAAGGCGTAGAAGAGCAGGTTGGCGGACTGGCAGGCGAGCTGGGTGTAGCCGTCCGCGCCGGGGGTGAAGGAGCCGGCCTGGGCGGGGGGATTGGCGTCGGTGCGGGCGGTGAGCTGGAAGCCCCAGCGTTTCTGGGTGGGGTCCGCCACGGTGACGACGAGGTGCTGCAGGACGCCCGGGGCGTAGGCGAGGCCGTTCGGGAAGGTGACGGAAACGCCGCCGGAACCGGAGGCGCCGCCGTGACATTCCATGCAGGTGGATTCGCCGGGGACGCCGGCGTGGCCGGGATCCGCGGCGGCGGCGGAGGCCCAGAGGCTGGCGGGCAGGAGGAAGATCAGCAGCAGCCGCATTCAAGGTGATCGTAGCAATGGGGGCGCGTGACAACGGTGTAACGCCGAATAATCCGCGCCGTGGGGGGGCAGCAGCGCATCATAGAGCCAGTGCCGGAGATTTTCGAAAAACGAACACGGATTCCCGCTTCGGCAAAGACGGTTTTTGCCTGGCACGAGAGCGCGGATGCGCTGCGCAGCCTGATTCCGCCGGGTGATCCGGTGAAAGTGGTGCGGCAGAGCGGGGGCATCCGGGATGGCGCGGAGGTGGTGCTGGCGATCGGCTACTGGCCGCTGCAGATTCACTGGGTGGCGCGGCATTGCCATTACGTGCCCTGCCGGCAGTTCACGGACGTGCAGGAAAAGGGGCCGTTCCGTTTCTGGGAGCACACGCACAGCGTGCTGCCGGATGGGCCGGACGCCTGCATTCTGATCGACCACGTGGAGTACGAACTGCCCTTCGGCTTTCTGGGCCGGCTGGCGCTGCCGCTGGTGCGGAAGAAGCTGCGGGCGATGTTTTCATGGCGGCATCAGATTACGTACGACGCCAATACGGCGTGATCCCGTATATTGGTCCGGTATGAAGATTTGTCTGGCCGGGCAGGGCGCGTTCGGCATCAAGCATCTGGAAGCGATCGCAAAGATCGACGGCGTTGAGGTGGTGTCGCTGACCGGGGGGAACGCGGCGGGGACCGAAGAGGTGGCGAGACGGTTCGGCATTCCGCACTGGACGCAGGAGCTGGGGGAAAGCCTGGGGCAGCCGGGGGTGGAAGCGGTGATTCTGGCGACGCCCACGCAGATGCACGCGCGGCAGGCGGAAGAGTGCATGCGGGCGGGCAAGCATGTGATGATCGAGATCCCGATTGCGGATTCGCTGGCGGATTCCGAGCGGGTGGCGGCGGTGCAGCGGGAGACGGGGTTCATCGCGATGGGCGGCCATACGCGGCGGTTTAACCCGAGCCACCAGTGGATCCACCGGCGGATTCTGGCGGGTGAGCTGAGAGTGCAGCAGATGGACGTGCAGACGTATTTCTTCCGCCGCACGAACATGAACGCGGCCGGCAAGCCGCGCAGCTGGACGGACCACCTGCTGTGGCACCATGCCTGCCATACGGTGGACCTGTTTCAGTATCAGACGGGCGAGGCGGTGGCGGATTGTTTCGCGCTGCAGGGGCCGACGCATCCGACGCTGGGGATCGCGATGGACATGAGCATCGGGATGAAGACGGCGACGGGGGCGCTTTGCACGCTGTCGCTTTCCTTCAACAACAAAGGCCCGCTGGGGACTTTCTTCCGGTATATCTGCGACAACGGGACGTACATTGCGCGCTATGACGACCTGGTGGATGGGGAGAATCAGGCGATCGACCTTTCGCGGGTGGATGTTTCGATGAACGGCATCGAGTTGCAGGACCGGGAGTTCTTTGCGGCGATCCGGGAGGGGCGGGAGCCGAATGCGAGCGTGGCACAGTGCCTGCCGGCGATGCGGACGCTGGACCGGCTGGAGCAGTGCCTGAAGTAAAGCGGCATGAAGTAAAATTCAGGGGTTGCCTCGTCATCCCGCAATCCCCTACGTGCTCCCGTTTGGAGTGTTCATGGCGCTGCTGGCGCTGAATTCGGCGGTGCCCGTTCCGGCATGGCTGCGATTTTTCCTGTGCATGGCGGCGATTGTGGCGGTGTCGCGCCCGGCGCTGGGCGGGCGGCCGTCGAAGCCGGTGCTGAGCATACTGCTGGGCGTGGCGGTGTTCGCGCTGTGGGTGGGTCCGGATTATCTGTTCCCGAACTGGCACCACTTCATCCTGTTCGACAACGGGGTGGTGGGGCATCCGGCGGGGAATACGCCTCCGGCGCTGAAGGGGGACGCGATCTTCCTGCTGTTCCGCATTCTGGTGAGCGTGGTGGCGGTGCCGATTCTGGAAGAGCTTTTCTGGCGCGGCTGGCTGATGCGGTGGCTGATTGACGGCACGGACTTCGAGCGGGTGGCGCTGGGGACCTTTGTACCGTTCTCATTCTGGGCGGTGGCGGCGCTGTTCGCGTCTGAGCACGGCTCATTCTGGGACGTGGGATTCGTGACCGGGATGATCTTCAACTGGTGGCTGGTGCGGACGCGGAACCTGTGGGACTGCATTCTGACGCACGCGGTGACGAACGGCGTACTGGCGGCCTACGTGGTGCTTGCGGGACAATGGCAGTACTGGCTCTAGCAGCCGGGAACTGACCAACAACCATGATTCAACTCACCGAAGCCGGGAAACGCTTCGGCCCCAAAATACTTTTTCAGGACCTGAACTGGCTGATCACGGCGAAGGAGCGCGTGGGCATTGTCGGCGCCAATGGCACCGGGAAGTCGACGCTGCTGAAGGCGCTGGCCGGAATCGAGAGTCTGGACTACGGCTCGCTGAATGTGATGAAGGGCATCCGGGCGGGCTATCTGCCGCAGGATGGCATCAATCTGAGCGGGCGGACGGTGTTCAACGAATGCCTCTCGGTTTTTGAAGAGATCCGGGCGCTGGAAGCGGAGCAGCAGGAACTGGAACGCCGGATGGGCGAACTGGACCACGAGAGCGCGGAGTATCAGCAGATTGTGGAGCGGTACCACCATGTGCAGGCGGAGTTCACGTCGCGCGACGGGTACAACATCGAGTCGCGCGTGGGGACGGTGCTGACGGGTCTGGGGTTCAGCAAGGAAGACTGGCAGCGGCGGGTGGAGGAGTTCTCCGGCGGCTGGCAGATGCGGATTGCGCTGGCGAAGCTGCTGCTGGAAGAGCCGAACCTGCTGCTGCTGGACGAACCGACCAATCACCTGGATCTGGAAGCCCGCAACTGGCTGGAGAGCTATCTCGAAAGCTATCCGAACGCATTCGTGCTGATTTCGCATGACCGCTACTTTCTGGATGTGACGGTGAGCCGGATTGCGGAGATCTGGAACAAGCGCGTGTATTTCTACACGGGCGGTTACTCGAAGTACGAGAACCAGAAGCAGGAACGGCGGGTGCAGATTGAGGCGGCGTACCGGAATCAGCGGGACCGCATTGAGGCGCTGGAGGCTTTCATCAACCGGTTCCGGGCGCAGGCGACGAAGGCGAAGCAGGTGCAGAGCCGGATCAAGGAACTCGAAAAGATTGAACGGATTGAGATTCCGCCGGACGAGAAGACGATCTACTTCAAGTTTCCGCAGCCGAAGCCGAGCGGGCGGATTGTGGCGGAGTTTAAGAACGTCTCAAAGAGCTACGGCGAAAAGCTGGTGTTCGCGGGAGCGAGTTTCAATATTGAGCGGGGCGACCGGATTGCGCTGGTGGGGGTGAACGGCGCGGGTAAGTCGACGCTGATCAAGCTGCTTTCGGGCGAGGAGCCGGTGTCGAGCGGGGAGTACACGCTGGGGCACAACGCGGAGGTGGATTACTTCGCGCAGGATCAGTACAAGGTGCTGGACCCGGAGAGTTCGATTCTGGATGACCTGGGGCGGGTTGCGCCGCGCTCTTCGAACACGGAACTGCGGAGTATTCTGGGCTGTTTTCTGTTTTCGGAAGACGATGTTTTCAAGCGGATCGGCGTGCTTTCGGGCGGGGAGCGCAACCGGTATGCGCTGGCCCGGATGCTGATGGTGCCGAGCAACTTCCTGCTGCTGGACGAACCGACGAACCACCTGGACATGCGCGCGAAGGACGTGCTGCTGAGGGCGCTGGAAGAGTTCGAGGGAACGGTGGTATTCGTTTCGCACGACCGGTATTTCATCGATAAGCTGGCCACGCGGGTGTTCGAAGTGGGCGGCCAGGAGGTGAAGGTCTATCCGGGGAATTACGAGGAGTATCTGCGGAGCAAGGCGGGGGTTCCCGAGCCTGTGCCGGTTGCGCCGGCAGTAAAGGCGAAGCAGGCGACTCCGGCGGCGGGACAGCCCGCGCGGGCGCAGACGGCTCCGGCAACGCCCGCGGCGGCGGCGGAGGACAAGAACCGGCGGCTGAACCCGATCAAGCTGCGGCAGATGAAGGAGCGGCAGCGCGCGATTGAAGACGAGATTACGCGGCTCGAAGTGGAGATCGCGGATTTCGAGGCGGCGCTTTCGAACTTCCAGAGCGCGCAGCACAGCATCGACATTGCGGAGTTGCTGGAATCGCGCCGGAACGACATGAAGGGGCTCGAAACGGAGTGGGAAGAGGTTTCCGAGATTATTGAGGCGAACAAATAGCCATGAAATTCATCACGGAACAGCAGGTGATTGAGACGCTCACGATGCCGAGGGCGGTGGAATTGGTGGATGAGTGCTTCCGGCAGTTGCGGGATGGCGAGGCGGTGAACCATCCGCGGCGGCGCGTGATGACGCCGGGCGGCGCGGGGTCGATTCTGCATTACATGGCGGCGGGGAATACGGGGTATTTCGGCATCAAGGTGTATTCGAGCAACCCGAAGACGGGGGCGCATTTCACGTTCCTGCTGTACCGGTCGGCCGATGGGATGCCGCTGGCGACGGTGGAGGCGAATCATCTGGGGCAGATCCGGACGGGCGCGGCGAGCGCGGTGGCGACGAAGTATCTGGCGCGGGAAGACGCGGACGTGCTGGGGGTGATTGGCAGCGGCTTTCAGGCGGAGACGCAGATTGCCGCGATTTCGGTGGTGCGGAAGCTGCGGGAAGTGCGGGTGTGGAGCCGGAAGGCGGAGCGTCGCGGGGAGTTTGCGCGGCGGTGCGCGGAGAAGTTCGGGCTGAACGCGCGGGCGACGGAAACGGCGCGGGAAGCGGTGGAAGAGGCGGGGATTGTGGTGACGGCGACGGGTTCGAAAGAGCCGGTGCTGGAGGCGGGGTGGATTTCACCGGGCACGCACATCAACGCGATGGGGTCGAACTGGACGACTAAGCGGGAACTGCCGAGCGAGCTGGTGATGGATATCGCGGATGTGGTGGCGGTGGATTCGGTGGAGGACGCGTATCTGGAGAGCGGGGATCTGATGATTCCGCTGAGCGAGAGGCCGGGGGCTGCGTTTCGGGCGGTGGAACTGTATGCGGCGAAGCGCACAGGGGCGGAGCAGATTACGATTTTTAAGTCGAACGGGTTGGCGGCTCAGGATGTGGCAGTGGCGGCCTACGTTTATGAACGACTTTATTCCTGAGCAGGAACCTATTCCTGAGCAGGGACCTATTCCTGGGCAGGGACCTGGGATTCGACATCGCGCCAGGCGCTGATCTTCAGGCGGCGGCAGACCCAGCAGAGCTGTTCGACCGGATTGGGGTTCGCGTCGCCGCCGCAGACCGAACATTTTGCCATGGGCGTGGCGCGATCGGTATCGAGAGAACGCTTCGCTTCATCCAGAATTTCCGGCGCGATCACGGCCTCGGGTGTGACGGGGGCTTTGCGTTTCATATCCGTTATTTCTACTATGTCACACGCGGGTCTGACCGGATCGCGCCGGACTGGTGGATTACGCCGGACTGGTGGATTACGCCGCGTTGCGCAAGTAGAGAACCACGGCGACATCGAGCGAAGCCGAGCAGCGGGGGCACTTCTGACCGGCGGCGACCTTCATCCGGCGCGACGTATACTCCACGTTCGCGGGGACGGAGTGCGTGCACATCGGGCAGTGGACTGTGCCTGTTGCGGTCTTCACTTCGGGGACCTTCATCTGAACTTCCATAAACACCTCCTGCACCTCCAGAGATGCATCGGCAGTATGAAATGGTTTCAACAGTGTAGTACCGGAACTTTTTATTGTTTGGAGGCCTCTTTTGTGTCGGCGGTGACCTTGTCGAGCTGGGCGAGTTGTTCTTTGACGCGGGCGGCGTCGGGCGCGGCGGGCGCGTATTTCAGATAGTCGCGGAGTTGTTCGGCGGAACCGGTGTAGTCGCGGTGTTCGAGCATGATCATGCCGCGGAGGTACTGGATGCGGGGGTTGGTGTGGCGGACGTCGAGTTTGAGGGCTTCGAGGGCGCTTTTTTCAGCGACGTCGAATTTGCGGAGGTTGTAGTTGGCGACGGCGTCGGCGTACCAGGCCTGGGGGAAGTCGATGGGATCGAGGCGGAGGCCACGATCGAGATACTGGCCGGCTTCTTCCCATTTCTGCTGGGAGACGGCCATGAGGCCGAGGTCGATGTAGGGGGTGACGAGTTTGGCATCGGACTCGATGGCGCGGAGCATGGCGGCGCGGGCGGGTTCAAAGGCATTTTGGCGCATGCGGATCTGGCCGAGGCCGACCCAGGCGTCGGCATATTTGGGGTAGGCGAGGACGGCTTTTTCGAACTCTTTGGCGGCGTCTTCGGATTTGTTTTTGAGCAGCAGTTGCAGGCCTTTGTCGTAGGACTTTTTGGCGTCCTTTGGCGCGGCGAGAGAGGTGGCGCTGACGGAGGCGCCTTCGACGTTGCCGAGGCGGTGGAGGACGATCAAGCCGACGTCGGGATTGTCCATGGGATTGCGGGAGGCGAGATTGACGTAGTCCGAGCGGAAGCCGGCGAGCTGGGCGCGGATCTCACAGTTGGTGAACTGGGTGGCGAAGGGATCGCCCGCGAGGGGGTTCAGGCCACCGGCGGACTGGGCGCTGCCGAAGCCGCCGGAGGAGCGACCGCCGGCGGACTCAGAGGCATCGGGGAGAAAGCCCTGGGTCTGGCCCCACTGGAAGCTGAACTGGCCGCGGCCATCGGTATAGGCGACGGAGCGGGCGCTGCCGCCGCAGACCTTCTGGATGACGACGTTCATGGGCAGCGGCGAGCCATCGTCCGCCATGACCTTGCCGGTGATGAAGATAGGGCGCTGGTTGGCGATGGAGTTCGGGGAGTTACCGCTGGTGCTGGGTGTGGAGGGCAGGGACGGGGAGCGGACAGGTGAGGGGATGCCGGTGACGCCGCCGCCGCTGGGAGCGGTGCCAGTGCTGCCGCCGGGGGCGGTGGTGCCGGTGGACTGCGCCATCGCAGGCGCCCCTGTAAGGACCGCGAAAAGACTGAAAAGAACCGCTTTTTTCATGGATGCCACCCCTCTGGCAGGCCCTGTCCGCAGGGCGTGTGACCCAATTATGCCATAGCTGGAAAACGGGATTGCAGCGGGATTCCGGGCAGCGGGCGCGCTATGATGAGCGCGGGATGCCGAATGCGCCGCTGCCAACACCGCTGCAGGAACTGGGTGCGCGCCGGTTCTCGTTTTATCCCCCGATCCGCAATCTGGAACACAATGAATGGCAGTATCGCCGGGCCACCTGGAATGAAGTGGTGGTGGTGAATACGCAGACGGGCGAAGAGGCGCTGATACCGCGGGCGTGCGTGGGGGAGATTTCGATCATCGACCATCCGGTGGTGATTGTGGGGCTGCGGCGGGAACTGGAATGGCGGGAGGGCGCGGTGTATCCGCACCGGCGACCGGTGATTGAATTCCCGCTGGCGGTGAATGATGGTCCAACGCCCGCGCCGCATCCGGGCAGGCGTGCTCCGGTGGTGAATATCCGGCTGGAACCGGGGGCCGGGAAACGCCGGAAGGTGAAGGTGGCGACGGCGATTATGCTGGGGGCCATCGGGTGCCTGATTCTGGCGGATCTGGCGCGGGAACAACAGGTCTGGCAACGGGGACACATTGCCGCCGGCGAGAGCTACACGAGCATTGTGAGCCGCTTCGGGCTGCCCGCGGCGGAGAAGACGCGGGGCGAATGCAGGCTGCTGTTTTATCCGCGGCGGCGGCTGGTGGTGGCGCTTTCGAAAGGCAACCGGTACCTGGGCGCGTTCGATTCGGCGGGAAAGATTGTGGATGCGGTGACGCAGCCGGACGGAACGGATTCCCGAACTTTGTTGCGTTCCCTTCCCCCGTTCTGACAATCTCTTTCTAATGGCATTTTTGAAGCGTTTGGTCTGGGTCCTGATCGCCCTGGGTGCGGCGGCGTGTCTGGGGGTGATCGCCACCAGCCGGGGGGAGCACATTAACAGCATCTGGCTGGTGCTGGCGAGCGCCTGTTCGTATCTGGTGGCGTACCGGTTTTACGGGGCTTTCATCGCCGCGAAGGTGATGGCTCTGGATGCAAAGCGCGCCACGCCGGCGGAGCGACTGGAGAACGGACACGACTACGTGCCGACGAATAAATGGATTGTTTTCGGCCACCACTTTGCGGCGATTGCGGGGCCGGGTCCGCTGGTGGGACCGGTGCTGGCGGCGCAGTTCGGCTATCTGCCGGGGACGTTATGGATTATCTCCGGGGCGGTGCTGGGCGGGGCGATTCAGGACTTTGTGATTCTGTTCGCGTCGATGCGGCGCGACGGGAAATCACTGGGGCAGATGGCGCGGGAGGAGATTGGCAAGGTGGGCGGCTTTGTGTCGCTGGTGACGGTGCTGCTGATCATGATCATCCTGCTGGCGGTGGTGGCGCTGGTGGTGGTGAATGCGCTGGCGGGCAGCCCGTGGGGCACGTTCACGATTGCGGCGACGATGCCGGTGGCGGTGTTCATGGGCCTGTATCTGCGCTACTGGCGACCGGGCAAGGTGCTGGAATGTTCGGCGCTGGGGTTCGCGCTGGTGATTGCGGCGGTGTTCGGGGGGCAGTGGATTGCGGGTTCCGCCGAGTGGGCGCCGGTGTTCACGCTATCGGCCATGTCGGTGGCGATCGCGGTGATTATTTACGGCTTTCTGGCGAGCGCGCTGCCGGTGTGGCTGCTGCTGGCGCCGCGCGATTATCTGAGCACGTTCGTGAAGCTGGGGGTGATCGGGATGCTGGCGCTGGGGATTCTGGCGGTGCGGCCGACGCTGGAGATGCCGGCGTTCACGAAGTTCATTGACGGCACGGGGCCGGTATTTGCGGGGAAGATTTTCCCGTTCTGCTTCATCACGATTGCGTGCGGGGCGGTATCGGGCTTCCACTCGCTGATTTCTTCCGGCACCACGCCGAAGATGATTGCGCGGGAAACGCATGCGCTGCCGGTGGGCTATGGCTGCATGCTGCTGGAAAGTTTTGTGGCGATTATGGCGATGATTGCGAGCTGCGCGCTGCAGCCGGGCATCTACTTCGCGGTGAATTCGCCGCCGGGCCTGGTGGGCAAGACCGCGGCGGCGGCGGCGGCCACGATTACCGGCTGGGGCTTCCCGGTGGGCGCGGACCAGATGCAGGCGCTGGCAAAGAGCGTGGGCGAGGTGACGCTGTTCGGACGCACGGGCGGCGCGCCGTCACTGGCTCTGGGCATGGCGCATATTTTTGCGCGCGGCGGGGGTGGTGACGCGGTGCTGGGCTTCTGGTATCACTTCGCCATCATGTTCGAGGCGCTGTTCATCCTGACGATTATCGACGCGGGCACGCGGGTGGGCCGCTTTATGCTGCAGGACCTGCTGGGGCATATCCACAAGCCGCTGGGGCGGACGAGCTGGATGCCGGGCGTGATTGGAACCAGCGCCGTGATCGTGGTGGCGTGGGGCTTCTTTCTGATTCAGGGGGTGCGCGATCCGCTGGGCGGCATCAACTC
Organism: uncultured Acidobacteriia bacterium; assembly: GCA_903900705.1. Taxonomy (GTDB): domain Bacteria; phylum Acidobacteriota; class Terriglobia; order Bryobacterales; family Bryobacteraceae; genus BOG-234. Next base: position 10,051 of record CAIUOG010000142.1, on the reverse strand, counting down.
GCTGTGGCCGCTGTTTGGCATTGCCAACCAGTTGCTGGCGGCGATTGCGCTTTCGGTGGCGACGACGATCATCCTGAAAATGCATGGACCGAAATATATGTGGATCACGTGCGCGCCGCTGACGTGGCTGGTGACGGTGACGTTCTCCGCCGCGTGGCAGAAGATTTTCTCGCCGCTGCCGCGCGTGGGCTTTCTTGCGCAGGTGACGGCGCTGGAAAAGGGAAAAATCACGCCGCAGGTGGCCACGCTGATTTTTAATAATCAGCTGGATGCCGCGGTTTGCGGGACATTTCTGGTTCTGGTGGCGATTATTCTGGCCGATTCGCTGCGGCTCTGGTATGGAATTCTGCGGGGTTCGGAAGAGGTGGTGGTTTCGGAATCGCCGTTTGTGCTGACGCAACTGCGCGCGGAGGAGTTCTAGATGCTGCGGAGTTTTTTGCGCGGGGTGCTGGAGCTGCTGCGGGAGATCGGGGACCAGAACGCTTATGCGCGACATCTGAAGCGGCATGGGGTGGAGAATTCGGCGATGGAATGGCGGCGGTTTTCCGACGAGAGGTTTCGCACGAAGTATCAAAAAGCGAAATGCTGCTGAGAAATTCCGCGGGGAATTTCCGGGAATTTGATGGTATGCTTCTGGCATGTTCGCGAATCGGGTGAGGCAGGCGGCTCGGGTTCCGGCGACGGGCGCGGGCGGGACACGGATATCGGAACCGGCGCGGCTTCCGGCGGCGGTGGCGACGGTGAGCGGCGCGCGGCCGGCGGGGCACCGGTTGAGCTCCATATCGACGGAGTATGCGGAGGCGGGAAACGCGGTGGCGCAGCGGATTCTGACGCGGCCGGAATCGGCGGCGGGCGATATGCTGCATCGCGACCGGGCGGATATTTTCGAGGCGGAGACGCTGGATTATCCGGCCTATAAAAACATCCGAACCGCGTGGTATGCGAGCCTGGACGCGAAACAGGCGGACCTTGCGGACGCGATTGAGGATGACCGGAGCGCCATCGATTACAAGCGGATGTCCGGGGCCACGATGGACAGCTATAACGATGCGCTGGCGATGGTGGGTGATAACCGCGAGCACATGTATGCGCACATGGGCACGACGATTTACCGGGGGGACCGGACGCGGGAGAAACTGCCGCATCCGGCGCTGATCGGGTACGATCCGGACGTGATTGGCGCGGGAACGCTACGGGCGACGTACTCCGCGCCGGCCCGGCAACGGCCCACGCTGCGGATCAAGGTGACGAATTCGTCCGGGCATTTCCGTCCGGATGAGGTGGATGAGACGACCCGGGCGAGGGTGGAAGCGAAGGCCAGGGTGGGTAAGCCCGGGAATACGCGACTTTACGTGGATATCCAGAACGTATGACGCAAATCGGGGCAGAGTTGCTGTTGTACGCCGGAACCGCGGTGGATTTCGCGGAGACCGTGGAAGTCGCGACATTCTGCCCGGTGTGCGAAAAGACGGATCGCACGATTGATTTCACGCGCGAGGGAGCGGTGTGCCGCGGGCAGGGCCATGCGTTTCCGGGCCGGATGTTTGCCCGCGAGGTGGTAACGGAAGGCGGGCGGCAGCGGGCGAGCTATGTGTTCGAGTCGCCGGAGGGGAAACCGTTGCCCTCCTGGGGGCGAATTCGTTTTGTGGCGACGTGCGGGGCGTGCGGCAAGACCACGCGCGGCAGCATTCAGAACAACGAGCAGCGCCCGAAGGAAACACGGTGCGCGTGCGGGCAGCTGCTGGTGACCGACGAGCAGAAGCAGCCGACGTTCCGCCGGGTGGAAGCTTAGTCTTTTGGGGTGAGTTGCCGGAGGGCGGCTTCGAGCGCGGCTTCCAGCTTGTCCACGCGCTGCTGGAGTTCGAGCATTTCCTGGGCTTCGGGATCGGGCAGCATGCCGTGATCGAGCACGCCTTCCTTGGCGCGGGAACGCACGACGCGGCCGGGGATGCCCACCACGGTGGAGTTATCCGGCACGGGGCGCACGACGACGGAACCCGCGCCGATCTTTACGTTGTTGCCAATTCTGATGCTGCCGAGGACCTTGGCGCCGGTGCCGACGACGACATTGTTGCCGAGCGTGGGATGGCGTTTGCCGTGCTCATTGCCTGTGCCGCCGAGGGTGACGCCCTGGTAGAGGAGCACGTCGTCCCCGATTTCGGCTGTTTCGCCGATGACGACCCCCATGCCGTGATCGATGAAAAAGCGCCGGCCGATGGTTGCGCCGGGATGGATTTCAATGCCGGTCAGGAAGCGCGAGATCTGGGAGAGAAAGCGCGGCAGAATGGGCACCTCCGCCTTATAGAGGCGGTGGGCGAGGCGGTGGAACAGGATGGCGTGAAAGCCGGGATAACAGAGAATGATCTCGAGGATGCTGGTAGCAGCGGGGTCCTCGCGAAAGATGGTGTCGATTTGTTCCCGTATTGCAGCGAACACGCTATTGGGATGAGGCTCAGTGGCCCGAAGCTTCAGCGGGTTCGGCGATGACGGGCGGTTTGGTGCCCGGCGCGATGGAGACCAGCATGTCTTCCTTGCGGTAAATCAGGGTCGACGTGTTGTAGCTGGCGACTTCGAAGCCGTGGCCGTGCGTAATGGCATCGGTGGGACAGGCTTCCACGCAGTAGCCGCAGAAGATGCAGCGGTTGTAATCGATGTTGTAGGTTTTGGCGTAGCGTTCGCCGCCGCTGATGCGGACCTGTTCGGTGTTTTCGGCGGCTTCAATATATATACACATCGAGGGGCAGGCGGCCGCGCAAAGGAAGCAGGCGACGCACTTTTCGAGGCCGTGCTCGTCGCGCTGGAGCACGTGCACCCCGCGATAGCGTTCCTGGAGCTTCGGCGGTTCGTCCGGGTAGTTTTCCGTCACCGTGGGAGACATCATCTCCTTCAGCGTGACGCCCATGCCCTTTACGACCGCTGAGGCCGCACCGAAAACTTCGCCAATGTTTGCCATCTCTGTACTATGTTAGCGGAACTCCTCACGGGAGTCAGTTTTTTGAGCTTCAGCCTGGCCGCATGGCCGGAATTCGTTCGTGCAGGCCGAAGGGAACAGCGTGGAAACGGGCCCCGAGCTGTTCGAGGTGGGCCTTGCTGAAGCCCTCGACGGCGAGCGAAATGCGGCCATCGGGCTCGACGAGAAAGAGCGACGGGACGTGGGCGATGTCGAAAGCGGAGCTGACGGGGAAGGCCCAGGGTTTGTCGAGCAGGGTGGGCAGGGAGATGCCGAAGCGCTCGTGGAACTGGCGGGTGCCGATGGCGTCATCCTGGGAGATGGCAACGATTGCCATGGAGTCGGCGGGAGTGGAGGAGGCGAGGCGCTGCAGGAACGGGAAGGTGAACTGGCAGGTTTCGCAGGAGATTTTGAAGAAGACGAGGAGAACGGGACCGGAGGCGAGGGCGCGGGTGAGAGACCAGGAGCCGCCGGAGAGGTTGGTCAGTTCAAAGGAGGGGGCGAGATCCCCTTCGCGGAGCAAGCTATTCGTCCTTCAGCTTGCGGACGAAGGAAAGCACGTCGAATTTGCGGATTTCGCGGCCGGGGAAGAAGCTGTTGACGGCTTCGGTCTCGTCGTCAAAGACTTCAAAGATGGTGTCGAGTTTGGTGAGGACGATGAGTTCCATGTTGCGCCGGTTGAGATTGACCAGTTTGGCGCGACCGCCCAGGTTCTTCACGCGGGTGGCGCACATGACCATGGCGCCGAGGCCGGTACTATCAATGTAGTCGACCAGTTGGAGGTTGAGGATGGTTTTCGATTCCGGTCCGCCCGCAGCCTCTTCAAAGGCGGTCCGGAAGGTGCTGACGTCACCGCCGGCGGTGATGCGGCCTTTCATATCGAGGATGGCGATTCCCTCACGTTCCCGCTTCGAGATTTCCAGGTTCATCCGGTGGGGCCTCCTTTACAGTCTAAATTTTTAAGAGTCACTAACTCAAGCACGGCATATCGTTAAGGAGGGAACAAATTGGGCCGCGAGTGGACTGAACAGGAATGGCATGAACTGGACGCGGTGACGCGCGAGGGGATTCGCACGGCCGCTTCGGAAGCGGCGGCGTGGCGGGTGATGACCCGTTCGGCCCGTTCCGTGCTGCGCAAGTACAGCACCAGTTTTTTCATAGTGACCCGATTCCTGCCGGCTGAAAAGCGCGCCCAGGTGGATGTGATCTACGCGGCGGTGCGCTATCCGGATGAGATTGTGGACACGTTTCCCCTGACGCGGGAGGCGCGAACCAGTTTACTGGATTCGTGGAGGGAAGCGTACGGGAAGGCACTGATGGACCGGGACTGGCGGCGGTCCGCCGGGAGCGGCATGCCGGTGTGGATTGCGGGTTTCGCCGAGGTGGTACGGCGCAACAGGATTCCGCCCGAGCACTATCACGCGTTTCTGGATGCGATGGCGGCGGACGCGAATCCGCGGCTGTATCGGGATATCGATGACCTGATCGACGGGTACATCTATGGCAGCGCGATCGTGGTGGGCTATTTTCTGGCGTACGTTTACGGCCCCCGCACGCCGCAGGACTGGCAGCGGGTGCTGGATGGCAGCCGGAATCTGGGGATCGCGCTGCAGCTGACCAATTTTCTGCGGGACGTGACGGAAGACCAGCGACGGGGCCGGGTCTATCTGCCGCAGGATCTGTTGCAGGTGGAGTGCCTGTCCAATCTGGACTGCACGGACCCGGCGCAGGCCCCGAGAATAAACAATGTACTGCGACGCCTTTCGGGCATTGCGGAGGCGCATTACCGGCTGGCGGAGTGTGACCTGGAGGCGTTTTCGCCGGACTGCCGGGTGGCGATTCAGGCATGCATCGATGTGTACCGGAAGCTGAATCAGCGGATCGGGGCGAGCCCGGAGGGGCTGCGGCACCGGGAGAGCGTTCCGGCGATCGAAAAATTCCAGGCGCTGCCGCCGAGCAAATTCTGGCGGCTGCCGCTGGCCTATCTGGGTGCTCTATGAGTGGGGGCGTGAAGCCGGCGGTGGCGGTGATTGGCGCGGGACTGGGCGGGCTGAGCGCGGCCATCCACCTGCGTCTGGCCGGACACGCGGTGACGATATTCGAAGCCAATGCACTGGTGGGCGGGCGGGCCAACCGGATCGAGGAACAGGGCTTCACGTTCGACACCGGCCCGTCGCTGCTGAACTATCCGTGGGTGTTCGAAGAACTGTTTCACGCGGCGGGCCGGCGGTTCAGCGATTATGTGCAACTGCTGGAGGTGGACCCTTCGGTGGAGTTCCGGTGGTCTGACGGTCAGCACTTCCAGCTTTCGAGCGACATGAAGACGCTGCTGGCGGAGTGTGAGCGGATCGATCCGGGGTCGTCGCCGGGCCTGACGTCTTTCTTCCGCGACGCGGCGGCGAAGTACCGGCTTTCGTTCGACAAGCTGGTGACGCGGAACGAGGACAACCCGCTGCAGTGGATTCTGCGGCTGAGCGCGCGGGAGATGTGGCAGACGGGAATCTGGCGGTCGCTGGACGGGGAGCTGAAGCGGTTTTTCGGGTCGCGCTACATCCGGGAGGCGTTTGGGTCTTACGGGATGTATCTGGGCGGGTCGCCGTTCGAGCTGCCGGGCGTGTTTTCGATTCTGCCGTATGGGGAACTGGCGTACGGGCTGTGGTTGCCGAAGGGCGGGATCTACGGGCTGGTGGCGGGGATGGAACGGCTGGCGCGCGAGCTGGGCGTGGCGATTGAGACGAATGCGCGGGTGAAGCGGATTTCGAGCGACGGCGGGCGGGTGACGGGGATTGAGATGGAGTCGGGAGAGGTGCACGGGTTCGAACTGGTGGTTTCGAATGTGGATGTGCCGACGACGGACCGGGAACTGCTGGGGAAGGGTCCGGGCAAAGCCAATTCGCCGAAGATGACGCCGGGGGTGCTGACGTTTTACTGGGGCGTGCGGGGCAAGGTGGAGAATATCGGCCACCACACGATCTTTCTGCCGGACGATTACAAGGGCGCGTTCGACGATCTTTGCCGGAATAAGCGGGTACCGGAGGGGCTGCCGTTTTATACGGCGGTGGCGTCGGAAACCGATCCGGACCTTGCGCCGGAGGGGGATTCGACGGTGTTTGCGCTGGTGCCGACGCCGCTGGTGAGTGAAGTGCCGGAGTTGGATGTGGCGGGGATCCGGCGGCGGGTGCTGGAACGGATCGGGCTGGAGGAAGCGCGGATTGCGGTGGAGCATGCGTGGACGCCGGCGGAGTGGGGAAGGCGGTTCGGGCTGCACGACGGGTCGGCGTTCGGAGCGGCGCACACGCTGTTTCAGGTGGGTCCGTTCCGGGACCGGAACTATTCGCGTGAGATTCGGGGACTCTATTATGTGGGAGCGGGTACCACGCCGGGGACGGGCATGCCGATGGTGGTGCTGGGCGGAAAGATGACGGCGGAAAGGATTGCGGCCCGTGCGGTTTGAGCGTTACGGCGACGGCGACTATTCGTTCCTTTGCCTGCATGGCTGGAATGGCGGGCACGCGACGTTTGAGCCGCTGGCGAAGCTGCTGCCACCTGGTGTTTCTCTGTGGTGCCCGGACCTGCCCGCGTGCGATACCATAGCTCAGCAAACAGCGGAACTGGCCGAATTCGCGGCGCGGATTCCGGGTCCGCTGCGGATTGTGGGCAACTGCAGCGGCGCGGCGTTTGGCCTGCGGCTTGCACGGGAACTCACAGTGGAACGACTGGTGATGATTGACGCATTTGCTTACATTCCGCTTTATTTCGGGGTGTTTGTGACGCCGGTGGTGGGACGCCTGGCTTACTACACGGCGTTCGCCAACCCGGTGGGCCGGTGGTTTGCGAACAGCGTGACGGCGCGGCACCGGGCGAGGACGACGGACCTGACGGCGGGGTTCCGCCGGGTGAATCATGAAGCAACATTCCGGCAATTACAACTGCTGGCTGGAATGGGGCGGCCGGAGGATTTCCGGGGAATCGGAGCAAAGATCGACATCGTGTTTGGAGCGAAAACGTTCAGGGCTATCCGCAAATCCGCCGCGATCTGGAAGGAGGTCTTCCCGGAGGCGACGATTCACGAGCTTCGGGGCGCGGGACATCTGCCCATTCTGGAGGCCACCAGCCAGTTGCGCGATATTCTTCTTGTTCCTCAGGAGACGCCATGCACAGTCTGATTGAAGCCGCTCTGGGCGCGGCACTTCCGGTCAGCACGCTGCGAGGGAGTGAGGCCCTCAATGAAGCGATTCGCTGCGCCGTGTATCCGGGGGGCAAGCGCATGCGCCCCTTGTTTACGCTGCTGGCGGCACAAGCGGCGGGGGTGAATCCCGAAGCGGCGATGGACGCCGCGTGCGCGGTGGAACTGCTGCATTCGAGTTCGCTGATCTTTGACGATCTGCCGTGCATGGACGACGCGGATCTGCGGCGGAACCGGCCGGCGGTGCACCTGTTGTTCGGGGAATCGACCGCGCTGCTGGCGGCGCTGGCGCTGATGAATCAGGCGTATGCGCTGTTTGCCAGCAGTCCGAAACTGGTGCGGGAAGCGGCGGCGTGCATTGGCGTGAATGGCATGATCGGCGGCCAGGCGGTGGATGTTTCGGGGGCGGATCTGGAGAGCCGGGACCGGAAGACTTCCGCGCTGATGCGGCTGACGCTGATGGCGGGCGCGGAGGCGGGGGGCGCTCCGGAAGCCTGGGTGGAGTTGCTGGCGCGCACAGGGGAACGGCTGGGCCGGGCTTACCAGATGCTGGACGATCTGATGGATTCCTGCACGGAAAGCGGCAAGACGGCGGCGCAGGACGAGCGGCACAAGCGAACCGCCTGGACGGTATCGAAAGAAGCGGTACTGGCGGACGTGGAAGATTGCGCGGCGCTGCTGCGGAGCGAGTTTGGCGCCAATGCCGAGCCGTTGCTGGCGGCGGTCGGGATGGTATTCGCGCGGCTGAGCGAGCAGCGGCAGACTGAGAAGCGACTGGTATCGGCGTGAAGAAGGCCGTGATTATCGGCGGCGGCCTGGGTGGGATCGCCGTCGCGCTCCGATTGCAGTGCGCCGGGTGGCAGACCACCGTATTCGAGGCGGGACCCACGTTCGGCGGGAAGATGAACCGGTGGCAGAAGGACGGTTTTACGTTCGACACGGGGCCTTCGCTGATCACGATGCCGTGGGTTTTCCGGGAGACTTTCGCGGCGGCGGGAGCGCGCCTGGAAGATCACCTGGAGATGAAGCCGCTGGCTCCGATTGCGGAGTATCGGTTCCATGACGGGACGCGGTTCGAGTACACGTCTTCGCTGCCGGACTGGCTGGCGACGATGGAGCGGGTGGCGCCGGGAGATCAGGACGGGTTTTACCGCTTCCTGGAACTGGGCGCGAAGTTGTTTGCGATTTCGAAGGCCACATTCTTTGACCGGTCGCCGTATGAGGCGCCGGGCCCGGGCGAATGGCGCGCGATGAAGAATATGCCGCTGCGCCTGGCGTGGGGCAATTATCAGAAAACGATCGAAAAGCTTTTCAAAAGCCCGCATTTGCGGCAGTTGTATGGGCGGTATCCGACGTATGTGGGTTCGTCGCCGTGGCTGTCCCCGGCGACGCTGGCGGTGATTCCGTATATCGAATTCGCGTTTGGCGGGTATGCGGTGACGGGCGGATTGTATCGCATTGTGGAGGAACTGCTGGGGCTGGCGCGGCAGCGTGGCGTGGAACTGGCGGCCAACGCGCGGGTGGTGCGGATTGAGAAATCCGGCGGCGTGGCGCGGGGCGTGGAGTTGGCGAGCGGCGAGAAGGTGGCGGCGGATGTGGTGATTATGAACGGCGACTACGGGGCGACGGCCGGGTTGCTGGGTGTGGCGACGGGCGGGGTGAAGGCGACGGGGAAGAGCGCGATGCAGGGGCGGTCGATGTCCGGCTTTGTGCAGCTTTACGGGCTGCGGAAGCCGCTGACGGGCATTCACCGGCACACCGTCTGTTTTTCGGAGGATTACAAGAAGGAATTCTCGCAGATTTTCAACGAACGCCGGTTTCCGGACGACCCCACGGTTTATGTGAATGCGCCGGACCCTTTCGATACGCTGTTCATCATGGCGAACACGCCGGCGACGGAAGAGGTTTGGGATGAGGCGCGGATCGCGGAGGCGCGGGCACGCGTGTTCCGGCGGCTGCGGCTGGCGGGCTTCCCTGAGTTCGAGGCGGATATTGCGGTGAGCGATTTCTGGACGCCGACGCGGTTGTCTGAGCGCTATCTGATGCCGGGCGGGGCGATTTATGGCGTGGATTCGCATGGGTGGAAGAATGCGTTTCTGCGGCCGCCGAATGTGAATCCGGCAGTGCGGGGGCTGTATCACGTGGGGGGAAGTACGCACCCGGGCGGGGGTACGCCTACGGTGCTGATGTCGGCGGCGATTACGGCGCGGCTTATTGGGCAGCGATTTGCATGAGGCGTTTGGAGTTGCGTAAGGTTCTGTGGGCGCTGTTTGGCTTCATGTGGATTGGCGGGGTGATTTCGGGGGGCGTTTCCCCGCAGATGCCGTGGGCCGCGCCGCTGTTTCTGGTGGTGGCGGGGGCGCTGACGATTTACGAGCATCGGGCGGAGTGGAAGTCGCTGGTGCTGGCGGGCGCGATCGGCGTGGCGTTTGAACTGGTGGGCGTGCATACGGGTTTGCCGTTCGGGCGCTATGCGTACACGAATACGCTGGCTCCCGTGGTGTTTGGGGTGCCGCCGGCGATTGCGTTCGCGTGGCTGATTCTGATTGATCTGGTGCGGGGACTGACGGGGTCGGCGATGGCGGGCGCGCTGCTGATGGCGGCGATTGATCTGGTAATTGATCCGCTGGCGGCGGGGCCGCTGCGGTACTGGAAGTGGTTTGACGGGGGTCCGTATTACGGGATTCCGACGCTGAACTTTGTGGGGTGGGTGGTGGCGTCCCTGGTGATTCTGGTGGTGTTGCCGAAGGGGGAGCGGCGGATGGCGTGGGTGGGTTGGGCGGTGGTGGCGTTTTTTGCGGTGATGGCGTTTGAATTCCGGCTTTGGGGGCCGGGGGTGATTGGGTGTTTGATGGTGGGGGGCGTGGGACTTTGGAACCGGCCTTCGCACCGTGGACAATCCTAAGGTAATCCGG
>CAIUOG010000141.1 GCA_903900705.1 uncultured Acidobacteriia bacterium | reverse complement strand
TGCGTGTTCCAGGACTCCACCCGGTCATCCAGACCGGCCGCCAGAATGCCGACGTTGATCGATTCGACGATGTTTTCGCTGAACTCCTTGAGCCGTTCGTACTCGCCGGCCTTCTCCTTCAGGGATTGATACAGGTTCGCGTTTTCAATCGCAATACCGACGTAATTGGCGAGCGTCAGCAGCAGTTCCACATCGTCGCTCGAAAGAAATTCGCCGGTTTCCGTCCGGCTGACACCCAGATGCGCAATGGTTCTGCCCCGGACCGTACAGGGCAGGTAGTAATTCAGGTCCAGGTCCGTGATGGTCTGTCGGACGGAGGGCGACCAGCTGCGCGCAATGGCGTCGAGGTGGTACCGCGTCCGTTCGAAGAACAGATACGGATTGGTGGAAGGCCAGTTCAGGAAGCTCAGATCCAGGCCGTCGGCCGGAGTAAGCGGGCGCGCGCTTGATCCCATGGACGAGCGCAGACGCCAGCGGACGGGTTCACCATCCGGCGTGGCATTGGTCTCCGTCGGGCTGTTTTCGGCGATGAAAAAGGCCACATGGCGGATGGAGAGCGTCTGCATCAGCCGGTCGGCCACAGACTGCAGCATGTGATCGAGGTCCGTCTCCGAATTCAGTTCCCGGGCGAATTCGATCAGCGTGCGGCGGTAGTCGTAGCTGTCGCGATAGAAGTAGCGGTCCAGCTGTTCCTGAATCCAGTTCCGGATCGGCTGGAACAGGAAGGTCGCGATCAGCATGACCGTGATCATGCCGGTCTTGCCCGAAATCGGCTGCGCGATGCTGCCCACAGAGAAGACCACCAGGTAAAAGACCGTCAGAATGAACAGCGTCGCCAGCGTGTAGGCATAACCTCGGCGGAAGATCACGTCCACGTCCATCAGGCGATAGCGCAGAATGGCGTACGCGATGGTGAGTGGAATCAGCATCAGGGCCACTACCGAGTAGTTGAGAAACGGGTCCAGCTGCAGGTCGAGGATGTACGGGATTGCGTAGAGCAGTCCGAAGGGTGCGAATCCGTACAGCATGCCGTTTCGCAACCACTTCAGCTGCTGGCGAATGATGGGGTCCTCCGCCTGCTTGTAACCGTTCTGCAGGACCAGTGCGCTCGCGAAGTACGTCAGCGTGAGCAAAGTCATCCAGACGCGGTCGATGATGAAGTGGACCTCAAGCAGCGAATGGCTCGGCGCGAACAGCACGCCGGTGGCAAAACCGACCGCGGCGAGAATCAGGGCGGCTCCGGGCAGGTAAATGCAGAGGCCCATCCATTTCCGGTACCAGGCTCGCGGTTCCGGGAACGTCATGCTGAAATGCAGCAGCAGCACAGGGGCCAGCCAACCGCCCACCAGGTTGCCCCAGTCGATGACCTGATCGAACGCGTTCAGTTTGCCGGTGCGGTGAAAACAGCAAAGAACAAACGAAGCCAAACAGAAGATATAGAAGTGCCGCGCCTGGGAAGCGCTGCCCCGGCGGAAGTAAATGAAAAGCCCGATCGCCAGGTAGCAGACGCCCACAAGATACTGATAAGAAAGGGCCACGCCGCGCGCCGCCTCGCCCACGATCACGGTGGCCTTCACGTCGTCCACGCCGGACCGGCGCACCAGGTACAGCGCTTTAGTCCACGCGCCGCCCGAAGCCAGACGCCGCGGCACGTCTTCCGTGCTCACAATCGGAGATCCCTGAATGGCCTTCAGGACGTCATTTTCGCGGATGCCGGCGCGGTCGCCCGGGCCGTTCGGGATCACCCGAACCGCCACCACTTTCCCGGCGCGGTCCAGCCAGACGACGCCATCATCGGGAAGCCGGAACTTGTGAATCTGCTGGTAGCTCAGGGCTGCCGCGATCGCGGCAGCGATCGTCAGCACCGTCAAAATTGCGGTGCTGAGCTGGAATTTGAGTTCCTGCAGCATGTTGGCCCTGTTCATTTTTGCTCTAAAGGTGCACCCGTGCTCACGCCGAAAACGCACCCCCGTACTCCCAGTGTATGTGCAGTTACAGTGCCATCTTTGCTTCCGAAAACCAGATATTTTTTGTTGAAAACAAAAGGGCTTCGAGTGCCTTGGGTATCAGGGCTTCCATTTTTGGAATTATTCCCCGGCGCGCGGTGGTGAGAACCGGAATCCCGGGGTGATTCAGATGCCGGCGGCGGGGCGTCTGGCGCGCATCCATTCGACGAACGCCTCCGGTACCGTCATGGTGGAAAGGCGGCTCTGGCGAACCAGCGCCCAGTCGGCGAACTCGCCGCATTCCTTGATCTCGCGAAGCGTTACCGGTGGTTCGATGTGGCCCAGAAACTGGAAGTCGGCCACCGCCAGCTTTGGATTAGCCGAGTCGGGGCGCCCGTCGCCGACAATCGCCGCCAGGCCGACAATCGCCGCCGTCCCCATGCTGTGATAGATAAAGACCCGGTCACCGGTTTTCATCTCCCGAATGGCCCGCAGCGCCTGAGCGTTCGTGACGCCGTCCCACACCGTCCGGCCATCTTTTTCAAGCCTGGCGATGTCGTAGGTTTCGGGATCGGTTTTAGCAAGAAAATAGCGGTATACGCTCAATGGACTACCCCTCCGTTAACAGAAGTATATTCTTTCCCTCGTCAGATCTTGCTACGATCTTAAATAAAGACTCATGAATCTGCCGTGCAGGACCCTTCTCGTGCTCATTACCTTAACACTGTGGGCATCGCTGTCGTCCCTGGGCCAAACGACCACTCCAGCTGCGACTCAAAAGACGGATTCCACCCCGGTTCAGGGTTCTTCCGCAACTGTCACGCCGACGCCGGGCGCCGCGGCAAAATCGGACGTTGAGGCGCTCAAAGTGCCTGCCGTGGTTGTGCCTGCCGGGGTTGTGCCTGCCGGGGTTTCGCCTGCCGTGGTTTCGCCTGCCGTGGTTCCCGCGCCCGCTGCA
>CAIUOG010000140.1 GCA_903900705.1 uncultured Acidobacteriia bacterium | reverse complement strand
TGGGCAGCGAATCGAAAAATCTGCCCGCGTTTGTGGTCTTCAGTTCCGGGAAAAAAGGCCCCAGCGGCGGCAATGCCTGCTGGGGCAGCGGCTTCCTGCCCACGGTTTATCAGGGCGTGCAGTTCCGTTCGTCGGGCGATCCGGTCCTGTATCTTTCGAATCCCGATGGCGTGGATGCCGAACTGCAACGCGATTCCCTCGATTCCATCAGCCGCCTGAATCAGATGCATCTGGGCGCAACGGGCGACCCCGAGATCGCCACCCGCATTAACTCATTCGAGATGGCGTTCCGGATGCAGTCGAGCGCGCCGGAATTGATGGATTTATCGAAGGAATCGAAAGCTACCCTGGAGATGTACGGGGCGGAACCGGGCAAGCCTTCCTTTGCCAATAACTGCCTGCTCGCGAGGCGCCTCGTTGAGCGTGGCGTGCGGTTTGTGCAGTTGTATCACGAAGCGTGGGATCAGCACTCGGCCCTGGTGAAAGACATCAAAGTCAACTGCAAGGACACCGACCAGGCCTGCGCGGCACTGATTAAAGATCTGAAACAGCGCGGACTGCTGGAGAATACCCTCGTCGTCTGGGGCGGGGAATTCGGGCGAACGCCAATGGTGCAGGGTGGGGACGACGGACGCGATCACCATCCCAACGCCTTCACCATGTGGATGGCGGGTGGTGGCACAAAAGCGGGCGTCACCGTGGGCGAGAGCGACGAGTTAGGTTTCAATGTCGTGAAAGACAAAGTACATGTTCACGACCTGCATGCCACCATGCTGCATCTGCTCGGTTTCGATCATACGAAGCTGACCTTTAAATTCCAGGGGCGTCCCTTCCGTCTGACGGATGTGCATGGGGAAGTTGCGCACCAATTAATCGCCTGATTACCGGGGAAAAGGTAACTCAGCGGGCCGAAAAGGTAGCTCGGCCGATGGATAGCTGGTATTTTTGTAGGTACCAGTGATCCGACCATTCGTGACCGAACTCGGCGATCTTCAGAACAAAATTCTGGAGATGGGTGGACTTGTGGAAACGAGTGTTCACAACACCATCCGCGCGCTTGTGGAGCGTAACGAAAGCCTGATGCACGGTATCTGGGAGACCGAGACCCGCATCAATCAGCTGGATATTGAGATCGACGGCGCGGCGACTCGCCTGCTGGCGCTGCACCAGCCGGTCGCGAAGGACCTCCGGTTCCTCACCGCCGCCATCAAGATCAACAGTGATCTGGAACGGATGGGCGATCTGGCCGTGAATCTGGCGCAGCGCTCCATCTCGCTGCTGAGCCGCCCGCCCTTCCGGCATCTGGTGGATATCCCCCACATGTCGAAAACCGTGGAGTCCATGGTGCGGAAGAGTCTGGACGCATTTGTGCAGCGCGATGCCGCACTGGCGCAGAGCGTTCTGCTCACTGACGACGAAGTGGACGAACTGAAGGACTCCATCTATCAGGAACTGCTGGACCTGATGGGACAAGGCGAGGCGGAGGCGGCTCCCGCCTTCGATCTGATCTTTATCGCACACAATCTGGAGCGCGTGGCCGACCATGCGACTAACATTGCGGAAGACGTGTTATTTCTGATCAAGGGTGTGGATGTCCGGCATCACCACCTCACTTAAGACTTCCGACTTCTGATGCGCTTCCTCAAGCTTGGCTTTATGCTGGCCGCCCTGTCGCGGTTGCAGGCTCAGACTCCGCCCGAACCGCTTACGCTCCGCGCGGCCGTGGAAGCCGCCCTGCGGAACTATCCCTCGATTCAGGTTTCCCAGGAACAACTGAACGCGGCCTCGGCCGGCATTGAATTGGCGCGGACGGCGTACCTGCCGCGCATCGATACCCTGGCGCAGGTCAACCGGGCTTCCCGGAACAACGTCTTCGGTCAACTTCTGCCGCAGTTGCCGGGCAGCGTGATCCCGTCGCTTTCCGGGCCGGTGATCGGGTCGAACAACACTGGTTCCGCCTTTGGCAGCGCCCTTGGCGCTCTGGTCACCTGGGAACCTTTCGACTTCGGACTTCGCAGGGCCGGTGTGGATGCGGCCGGTTCCGCCCGTACCCAGGCGGAAGCGTCCCTGAAGCGGACCCGGTTTGAGATTGCGGTCGCGACGGCGGACGCGTACATGACCGTCACAGTGGCGCAGGAAACCGTGAAGGCCGCGCGCGCCGCCATGACGCGGGACGAAGTGATCGTGAAAGCCACCAGGGCCCTGGTGGACGCGGAACTGCGGCCAGGCGTGGATCTCTCCCGCGCGGAGGCCGAACTGGCCGCCGCAAAGACGCAGTGGATTCAGGCCACGCAGGCCGTCAATGTGGCGAAGGCCGCCTTATCGCGTTTCGTGGGGCTGGAGCCGGAAAAGATGGAAATTCCGGGGAAGGCCATGGCCGAACTGCCGCAGGAGGCGCAACCGGCGTCTCTGCATGCCGAAACGAATCCGGCGGCCGCGGAACAGGCGGCCGTGGTGGAACAGGCGCGGGCGCAGTTGCGCATCCTGGAGCGGTCGTACTTCCCCCATTTCTATCTGGAAGGTTCGGTTTCCGCGCGCGGTACGGGGGCGGAGACCAACGGCAAATTGCTGGGTGGCGTGAATGGTCTGGGGCCCACGGTCCAGAATTTCGCACTGGGGCTGACGGTCAGCTTCCCGGTGATGGACAAGCCCGCCATTCAGGCGAAGGAGACCGCGCAGGCCTCGGTGATCAAGGCGCAGGAAGCGAAGTCGCGCCAGATTGCGGCCGATCTGAGGGCGCAGTGGAATGCCGCGGTGGCGACTTTGAATGGCGCCCGTCTGGTGGCCGCGAATATCCCGGTGCAGGTAGCGGCGGCCAAAGCTGCCACACAGCAGGCGGCGGCCCGGTATCAGGCGGGTTTCGGGACGCTTGCGGAAATCGCGGAAGCGGAGCGGTTGCTCACGCAGGCGGAGATTGACCAGGCGCTCTCCCGGCTGAGCGTTTGGCGTGGCTTGCTGGGTGTGGCCGCCGCGGCCGGAGATCTGCAGCCGTTTCTCAGTGAGGCCCGTCAATAAAGATGCGTCTTGTCCTTGCAGCTCTGAATCGCCCCATTACGGTGGTCGTTGCGCTGATAGCGCTGGCGTTGTGCTCCCTCCTCGCGGTCCAGCGGATGCCCGTCGACATTTTCCCGCAGGTCGGCGACCCCGCGATTTACGTGGCGCAGCCCTACGGCGGCATGGATCCCGCCCAGATGGAAGGCTACCTCACTTATTACTACGAGTATCACTTCCTCTACATCACGGGCATTGACCATGTGGAGAGTAAGAGCATCCAGGGCGCGGCGCTGATGAAGCTGGTGTTCCATCCGGGAACGGACATGGCGTCGGCCATGGGCGAAACGGTGGGGTATGTGAACCGCGCCCGGGCGTTCATGCCGCCCGGAACGGTGCCGCCGTTTATTACGCGTTTCGACGCGGGCAGCGTTGCGGTGGGTTTGCTGGTCTTCAATAGCCCGTCGAAGACCGCCGGGGAACTGCAGGATATCGCGATTAACCGCGTGCGTCCGCTGTTTGCGACGCTGCCCGGCGTTTCGGCGCCCCCGCCGTTCGGCGGGAACCAGCGAACGATCGTCATCACGCTGGATCCGAACAAGCTGCACGAGTATCAGGTGTCGCCCGAAGAGGCGATCGCGGCGGTGAACAAAGCGACGCTGGTGATGCCTTCGGGCAACGCGTTCAGCGGCGCCACGAACCGGATTGCCCGCACGAACGCGGCTCTGGGCGGCAACCTGGCCGAACTTCTGAGTACGCCGATCCAGCCGAAATCCGGCACCACGGTCTATCTGCGGGACCTCGGGTCCATCGATAACGGCACCGACATCGTGACGGCCTACGCCCACGTGGACGGGAAGCGCACGGTCTACATTCCGGTGACCAAGCGTGCCGACGCCTCCACGGTGGACGTGATTAACCGCATCAAGGCGGCGATTCCGGACTTCAAAAAAGCCATTCCGGACGACGTGGATGTCCGGCTGGAATTCGATCAGTCGCCATTTGTAACCAATTCGCTGCGCGGGCTGATCAACGAGGGGCTGCTGGGCGCTTTGCTGACCGGTCTGATGGTGCTGCTGTTCCTGCGGGACTGGCGCAGCGCGCTGATCGTGGTCGCAAATATTCCGTTTGCGCTGCTGGGCGCCGTGGTACTGCTCTGGGGCGCGGGCCAGACCATCAATATTATGACGTTGGGCGGGCTGGCGCTCGCCGTTGGCGTCCTGGTGGACGAAGCCACGGTGGAAATCGAAAATATCCACACGAATCTGCTGCCGGGTGTTTCCCGGGCGCGGGCGGTGCTGGATGCCTGCAGCCGGACGGCTGTGGCAAGGCTGCTTTCCATGCTTTGCATCCTGGCGGTTTTCATTCCGTCGTTCTTCATGGTGGGTGTGGGGCGGCAATTGTTTGTGCCGCTCTCACTGGCGGTCGGATTCGCGATGATTTCGTCGTACGTGCTCAGCAGCACGCTGGTGCCGGTGTTTTCCACGTGGCTGATGAAAGAACGAACCCGCGATGAGGAGCATGGGTTTCTGCGGTTGGCCTATGAAAAATATGTCCGGGGCGCGATGACGTTGCGGTGGCCACTGGTGCTGATCTATCTGGCCGTGTCCTGTGGCGCGCTGTATGTTTTCGTTCCCCGCCTGGGCACGGAGATTTTTCCGGACGCCCATGGAACCTTGTACCGGCTGCGGCTGCGCGCGCCATCCGGAACGCGGGTGGAAGAGACGGAACGGATCGTCATTCATGCGCTCGACGTCATTCGGCAGACCGCCGGACCGGAGAATATTTCCATCACAAGCGACTTCATCGGGCTGCAGCCACCCAGTTATCCGGTCAATCTGATTCATCTGTTCACGGCGGGTCCGCAGGAAGCGATCATCCAGATTTCGCTCAAGCCGACCGCCCCGCGCGGCGAAGAACTGCGGGAGAAGTTGCGGGAGAATCTGAAGAAGGCTCTGCCGGGCACCACCGTGGCGTTTGAAGCCGGCGACATTGTGACGCAGGTGATGAGCTTCGGCGCTCCCACCCCGGTGGAAGTAGCGGTGCAGGGCGCGAGCCTGGCGGATCTGGGTGCGTTCGCCGGCAAGCTGAAGGGTCAACTGGCGAAGCTGGATTTCCTCCGCGATCTGCAGTTTGGCCAGGAGCTGAACTATCCCACGCTCGATATCACGGTGGACCGGGAACGCGCGGGCCAGTTCGGGCTGACCATGTCCGACGTGGTGCGTTCCGTGGTCCCGGCGACCTCGTCCTCCCGCTTTACCGATCCAAATTACTGGCGCGACCCGAACTCCGGCAATGCCTTCCAGATTCAGGTGGAACTGCCGCGGAACCGCATGCAGGGTACCGATCCGATCGGGAATATTCCGGTGGCGAACGGACGCGCCGGCACGCAGCTTTCCGATGTGGCAACGCTGAAAAACGGCGTGATGCCGGGCATGATTGAACGCTATAACGGCCAGCACGTGGTGAGCCTGACTGCCAATCTGCATGGCATCAGCCTGGGAGAAGCCGCCGTGAAGCTGAACGAAGCGGTGGCAAAGGCGGGCGCGCCTCCCAAGGGTCTGACCGTCCGGATGCGCGGTGAGATTCCGCCGCTCGAACAGACCATCACGGGTCTGCGGCTGGGGCTTTTGCTGGCGGTGTTGGCGATCTTCCTCCTGCTGGCAGCAAATTTCCAGTCCCTGCGCCTCGCCCTGTCGATTGTGCTGACCATCCCGGCGGTGCTTTGCGGGGTGATCCTGATGCTGTTTTTGACGGGGACCACACTCAATATTCAATCCTTCATGGGAGCGATCATGGCGATCGGGATCGCGGTGGCGAATTCGATTCTGCTGGTGACGTTCGCGGAACAGGCTCGCAAGGCCGGGAAAACTGTGCCCGAGGCTTCGGTGGAAGGCGCTTCGGGGCGTCTGCGCGCCGTGCTCATGACGGCGGCGGCGATGATTGCCGGCATGATCCCGCTGGCGATCGGGGCTTCCGAAGGCGGGGCCCAGGCCGCGCCGCTGGGCCGGGCCGTAATTGGCGGCCTGGTTGTTTCCACCTTTGCCACACTGACGATTCTGCCCTCTATCTACGCGATTCTCCAGACAAAGGGCGCGGGCTTCTCGCCGTCGCTGAACCCGGAGAATCCGGAAAGCCGATATTACGATGCGAAATAGCGTCCTCTTTCTTTTGCTTGCGACAGCGGGACTTGCCGCGGCCCAGACGGAAATGGTGGCCGTAGTCTCGAAGCCCGTGTCCCGGATGATCGATCTGCCGGGTGAGTTTCAGCCGTTCCTGCGTGTGGAAGTCCATGCAAAGATTGCCGGTTATGTGGAACGGGTGCTGGTGGATCGTGGCAGTGTGGTGAAACAGAGTCAGCCCCTCGCGGAACTGAGTGCTCCGGAAATTAAAGCCCGCATGGCCGAAGCGCAGGCGCATGTCCAGGCGGTGGAAGCGGATCGTTTGCAGGCGGAGGCGCAACTGGCGGGGGCGCAAAGCGCGCTGGACCATCTGAAGAAGGCTGCCGAGACGCCCGGAGTGATTGCAGGGAATGAAGTGATTCAGGCGGAGAAACAGGTGGACGCCGCGAAGGCGCTGGTGCAGTCGCGCGAGCAATCGCGGAAAGCGGCGCAGGCAGTGTTGGATACCGAGAAAGAGCTGGAAGCGTACCTGAAGATTGCCGCTCCGTTTGACGGAGTTGTAACACAACGGCTTGTTCACCCGGGGGCTCTGGTGGGTCCGCCGGCGAATCCGCCGCTCTTTGTGATTGAGCAGGTTTCACACCTCCGGCTGGTGGTGGCTGTGCCGGAAACCCTGGTTGGCGGGATCGTCAAAGGCGCCCGGGTGAGTTTCAAGGTGCCGGCCTACCCGGAGCGCACGTTTTCAGGAACCATCGTGCGGCTGGCGCACAGCCTTGACGACAAGACCCGGACGATGCCCGTGGAACTCGATGTCGCAAACCCGGACGGCGCTCTGGCCCCCGGCATGTATCCCACCGTAAGTTGGCCTGTAAGAAGGACTTTGCCCTTCCTGTTCGTTCCGAAAACCAGCATTGTGACCACCAATGAGCGGACCTTTGTGATTCGCGACCACGAAGGGAAAGCCGAGTGGGTGAACGTCAAAAAAGGCGTTGCGGACGGCGACCTGCAGGAGGTTTCCGGCGACCTCAAAGCGGGCGATAAACTGGTCCGCCGCGGGACGGACGAATTGCGGGACGGAGCGCTACTGTCCGCTCATAAATAGTACCTATGGAACTGGTTACGGTCGCGTGAATTCCCGTAACACTTTCTTCACAGACCTGTCATCGGGAAACGAATTCAATCTCTCTAAACTGAAATTCTCACGCTGTGGTCGCTTTATGATCCGCGTTTGAGATGCTTCGCCCGGAGGTGGCTCCGGGAATCCAAATGGGAGATTTTATGCTTTTCAACAAAGAAAACGGACGACGAGTGTCCGTTCTGCTGATTGCGGCGCTTGCGGGTTCGAGCTTCCTCAATGCGGCGGATGATGCAACCAGGACTGTTGCTCCGGCGCAGTCTCAGAATGACGAAATTACGGCCCTCAAGGCGGCCCTCGCCGCGCAGCAGAAGCAGCTCGAAGCTCTGCAGGCGACGATGGCCAAACAGCAGGAACTCCTCCAGAAGGCCGTGACCGCTCAGACTCCGCGTCCCGCGAGCCTGGGCAACGTGGCCAGCACCACTCCTTACATTCCGGTCGCTCCGGTACCGGCGATGGCAATTCCCGCCGCCCAGGCGCCGAAGCCGGCCGCCGCCGCCTCTGCTTCGAAGAATCCCTGCGAAGCCGGTCCGGACAATGTGGTCCCTCCGTATATCCGCCTCGGCAGCGTTTGCGCGATTCCGATCGGCTTCATGGATCTGACCTCGGTGTGGCGCAATGAAAACGCGGCCTCCAGCATCGGCTCGAACTTCGGCAGCGTGCCGTTCAGCACCGCGGTTCCCGCCGGTAAGCTTTCGGAATTCCGTTTCAGCCCGCAGAACTCGCGCATCGGTTTCCGCATCGATGGCGACTGGAAGGGTGCGCACTTCATCGGTTACAACGAATTTGACTTCCTCGGAACCAGCGGCAGCACGAATCTGACGGTTACCAACGGCGCTTTCGTTCCCCGCCTCCGCCTCTTCTGGGTGGACGTTCGCAAGGACAAGTGGGAATTCCTCGCCGGCCAGAGCTGGAGCATGCTGACCCCGAACCGCAAGGGCATTTCCGCTCTGCCGGGTGACCTGTTCTACTCGCAGGTGATTGACGTCAACTACATGATCGGCCTCACCTGGACCCGCCAGCCGGGCATGCGGTTCCTTTATCACCCGAACAAGCAGGTTACTTTCGGCTTCTCCGCCGAAAACCCCGACCAGTACATGGGCGGTTCCGCCGGCGGCTCCGCCTCCGTCCTTCCCGCCGCGCTCACTGGTCTTTCCACCAGCCAGCTCGACAACGGCACCAACATCGGCACCTTCAACCCCACGCTGGCAATTCCGTCCGTCCACCCCGACTTCATCGCCAAGGTGGCGTTTGATCCGAGTTCCCGTCTGCACGCGGAAGTCGCCGGTATCTTCCGCACCTTCAAGGACATCAATCCTCTGGCCGCCCCGGCTGCCGGCGCTGGAAAGACTTCCACGAAGAATGGCGCAGGCATCCAGTTTGGCTTCAACGCGGAAGTTGTGAAGAACATTCGCCTCGTTTCCACCAACTACTGGAGCGATGGCGGTGGCCGCTACCTCTTCGGCCAGGCCCCGGACGTTGTGGTTCGCGCCGATGGCTCCCTGAGCCCGGTTCACGCCGCCGGCACGGTGGACGGCATCGAAGCCACCATCAAGAACACCCTGCTCTACACCTACTACGGCGGCATTTACGTCGGCCGGAATGTGGTGCTTGACGCCAATGGCACCAGCAAGGTTGGTTATGGCTTCACCGGTTCCAGCCAGAACCGCGCCATCAACGAATTCACGGTCGGCTTCAACCAGACTCTCTGGAAGAACCCCCGCTATGGCGCCATCAACTTCATGGGCCAGTACGAATACCTGCAGCGCAACCCGTGGTCTGTCGCTCCGGGCGCACTGTCGAATGCTCACGACCACACTATCTACACCAACATCCGGTATACGCTGCCCGGCAGCATGCCGAACTTCTAAACAGATTGTAACTTAATTGAAACATGCGGGTGGCACACTCAAAGGTGCCGCCCCTTTTTTTCGAAAGAACTCAAAAGGAGAGGAATCACACAATGAAGAATATTTTCGTAACGGGTGCTTTATCGCTTTCCGTCCTGTTTGCGCTTCCCGCGTCTGCCCAGCTCAAAATCAATGCCGCCGGCGCCACCTTCCCGGCCCCGATCTACCAGCAGTGGTTTGGCGAATACAAGACTAAGGCCAAAGTTGAGATCAACTACCAGTCCATCGGCTCAGGTGGTGGTCGCAAGCAGTTTCTCGAAGGCACCGTCGATTTCGGGGCTTCTGACAAGCCGATGTCTGATGAAGAGTTGAACAGCGAGAACGGCAAGAAATTGAAGCCGCTCCACTTCCCGACCGTTCTGGGTGGTGTGGTGGTTGCCTACAACGTGACTGGCGTGACCGGCCCCCTGAAACTCACCGGCCCGGTCCTGGCCGACATTTACATGGGCAACATCAAGAAATGGAATGACGCCAAAATCGCCGGTATCAATGCGGGCGTGAAGCTGCCGGATGCTGCGATTGTTGTGACCCACCGTTCGGATGGCTCAGGCACAACCTTCGTGTTCACTGACTACCTGGCGCAGGTGAGCGCCGACTGGAAGAGCAAAGTGGGCGCGAACGACCAGGTCTCCTGGCCTGTTGGTCTGGGTGGCAAGGGCAATGAGGGCGTTTCCGGTCTGGTAAAGCAGACCCCGAACTCAATCGGGTATGTGGAACTGCTCTTCGCGGTGCAGAATAAGATGCCCTTTGCGGATATGCAGAACGCCGCTGGTAAGTTCGTGACCCCGACCTTCGCCTCGGTGACTGCCGCTGCCGCTGCCTCCAAGGGTCTTGCCGCTGACTTCCGCGGTTCCATCGTGAATGCGCCGGGCGCCGGTTCCTATCCGATCTCCTCCTACACCTGGCTGCTGATCCCCACAAAGATTACCGACCCCGCCAAGAAGAAGGCGATTGTCGACTTTCTGAAATGGATGGTCACCGAAGGACAGAAGGAAGCGCAGGGTCTGAGCTATGC
Source organism: uncultured Acidobacteriia bacterium (assembly GCA_903900705.1). Classification (GTDB taxonomy): domain Bacteria; phylum Acidobacteriota; class Terriglobia; order Bryobacterales; family Bryobacteraceae; genus BOG-234. Next base: position 12,066 of record CAIUOG010000140.1, on the reverse strand, counting down.
GCCGCTGCCGAAGGGCGTTGTAGCGCTCGAAATGAAGCAGATCGCCGCGATCCAGTAATCCCGTTCGACCATAGCCGGTAAATACCCATGTCCACCTCCGCCGCCGCCGTTGCCAAACCGAAACTCGCCTCCAAACGCCTCGTCGGCGGCGATCAGGTGGCACAGGTATTTACCTGCTTTTTCGCAGTCCTGATTCTTGCTGTTACCGCGTTTCTGGTTTACGAACTCTGGATCAGCAGTTCGCCCTCGAAAGAACGCTTTGGTTTCGGGTTCCTGACCTCCAGGCTCTGGAATCCGGTGACAGACCAGTACGGTGCCCTGCCCTACATTTACGGTACGGTCCTTACCTCATTTCTGGCTCTCGTTATCGCCGTTCCGCTCGGCGTGGGCGCCGCGATCTACCTGTCTGAGTTAGCCCTCCCCAAATGGTCGAATGCGCTGACGTTCCTGGTGGAACTGCTCGCAGCCGTTCCCAGCGTCATCTTCGGTCTGCTGGCCATTTTTACGTTGGTTCCCATCATGCGTGACTACGTTCAGCCCGGGCTGCAAAAAGTTTTTGGCAATGAGTCATTCCTCTTCGGCGGACCTACCTTCGGCGTCGGCTATTTAACTGCCGGGTTGATCCTTGCCGTCATGACGTTCCCTTTTATTATCTCGGTATCTCGGGAAGCCCTGATGGCGGTGCCGCGCGAACAGCGGGAAGCCGCCCTGGCGCTGGGCGCTACACAATGGGAGTCCACCTGGCAGATTGTTCTGCCCTACGCGAAGCTGGGCATTCTGGGTTCGGTTTTTCTGGGCCTGGCGCGTGCGCTGGGCGAAACGATGGCCGTCACCATGGTGATTGGCAACGATCCCGGCATTCATGCTTCGCTGCTGTCCCCCGGCTACACAATTGCTTCTGTGATTGCCAACGAGTTTTCTGAGGCGGGTGGCAAATATTACCCCTCCGCGCTGGTGGAACTCGGTCTTGTCCTGTTCGCTCTCACCATGATCATCAACGGTGTCGCTCAATTGCTGATCGTCCTGACGACTAAGAAAGGTTCGGCGAAAGCCTAGTCCTCATGCCGATTAAAACCACACCCCGCAACCGCTGGAGGAATGCAGTCAACGACGTGATGTTGTCGCTGACCGCTGTCTGCGCCTTTCTGACGGTTTCCGCTCTGTTCACGATCCTGGGCTACCTGCTCTATAACGGCGGTAAGTCGGTCGATCTCAATTTCTTCACCAAGTTGCCTCTGGCGCCGGGCCAGGATGGCGGCGGCATGGCAAATGCAATTGTCGGCAGCGCCACGATCGTGATTCTCGCCTCAGTGATCGGCCTTCCGATCGGCTTCTTCGCGGGCATTTACCTGGCCGAGTTCAGTCCGAAAAAGTTTGGCTTCCTGATTCGCTACACCGCCGATTTGCTCAATGGCGTGCCATCCATCATCATCGGCATCTTCGCCTGGACAGTGGTGGTACGGCCCTTTCACCAATTCTCGGCTCTGGCGGGTAGTCTCGCCCTGAGCCTGATGCTGATTCCGATCACGGCGCGCGGCACAGAGCAATTCCTGCTCGAGGTACCCCGCACCATGAGGGAAGGCGCGTTGGCGTTGGGCGCGCCGATGTGGGTCACCATCATGACCGTGATCGTTCCGGCCGCCCGCAAGGGCATCATGACGTCGATGATTCTGGGCGTCGCGCGCATTTCCGGCGAAACCGCGCCTCTGCTGTTCACGGCGCTCGGCAATCAGTTCTGGGCCGACGGATTGATGCAGCCCACCGCCTCTCTTCCGGCCATGATCTTTACTCACGCGACCGCGCCGTACGACGACTGGCATCGCCAGGCCTGGGCGGCGGGGCTCGTGCTTCTCGGCCTCGTATTTGTGGCCAACATTACCGCAAGGATGATTGTCTCCCGGGGAGCTTCGCTCCCGAAATAAAGGCCTTCCCATGAGCGCAACACCACAAATGTCGCCGAACAAGCCGCAAATATCGTCTCACACGGAACCGAACAGAATGGACCCGTCATCGCTCCAGCAGTCCCCAACGGCCGCCACCCCGCAGGCGGCCCCGATTAAGATGCGCGCCAGCAACGTCAACTTCTACTACGGGAAGTTCCAGGCGCTGCACAACATCTCGCTCGATATTGCGACCAACAAAGTTACGGCGATGATCGGCCCCTCCGGCTGCGGCAAATCGACCTTTCTGCGCAATCTGAATCGCATCAATGAAACGCTGCGGGATACCAGGATCGAAGGCGAAATCACGCTGGATGGCGAGGATATTCTCGACAAGGATGTTACGGAGATCCGCCGCCGTATCGGCATGGTCTTCCAGCGTCCGAACCCGTTCCCGAAGTCGATCTTCGAAAACATCATCTACGGGCCAAAGATCAACGGCATGCTGAAGGGCCGTAACGCGGCTGAAATTGTAGAAAAGAGTCTGCGCCGCGCCGCGCTGTGGGATGAGGCCAAGGACAAGCTGCACGAATCCGCGTACGCGCTCTCCGGCGGTCAGCAACAGCGCCTTTGTATTGCGCGCGCTCTCGCGGTCGACCCGGAAGTGCTGCTGCTGGACGAGCCCTGCTCGGCGCTGGATCCCATCGCCACGGCAAAAATCGAAGATCTTCTGGTGGGTCTGAAAGACCAGTGCACCATCGTGATCGTGACGCACAACATGCAGCAGGCGGCCCGCGTGGCGGACACCACCGGCTTCTTCCTGCTGGGTAAGCTGATTGAGCACGACAAGACCGATGTCATCTTTAAAAACCCCAGTAAGCGGGAAACGGAAGACTACATCACGGGCCGTTTCGGTTAGAGCGCTACAGTCGGGGACAGGAAAATATCCATGCGGCCTTTCGAAGAAGAATTGAAGTCGCTTAACGGGGCGTTGCAGGAGATGGGTGCGCTGGTGGCGCAGTCTATCCATCGCGCCGTTATGGCGCTGGTTGAGAAGAACGAAGACTACGCGCATCAGGTGGTTCGCGATGAAGCGCGCATCAATCAATGCGAAATTCAGATTGACGATCTGGCCACCACGCTGATCGTGCGGGAGTCTCCGGTTGCGGGCGACATGCGGTTCCTTGTCGGCGCGATTAAGATCAATACGGATCTGGAGCGCATGGGGGATATGGCGGTAGGAATCGTGGAACGCGCCTTCACCTCCTTGCACCAGTCCGACCTGCCCATGGAAGTGGGTTTCACGGAGATGGGGAACCTGGTGGAATCCATGGTTCTGACCAGCCTGGACGCCTTTGTCGCCCGCGACGCCAAACTGGCCCAGTCGGTCATCACTTCAGACGACGCAATCGACAAGATCCGGAATACCATCACCCGGCAAATGATCGACATCATGAAGAAAGAGCCCTCCATGGTGGAACGCGCTCTCGACTATGTTCTGATCGCCCGCCGACTGGAGCGGATTGCGGACCATGCCACCAATATCGCGGAAGACGTGATTTTCATGGTGAAAGGCATCGACGTCCGCCACCGGGTCACCGCCGGGAATCCTATTTCTCAGTAGGACCGTTCTTCAGGTTCCATTCGGACATGGAGCCGTCGTACATGCGGACGTCGTAACCCAGGTATTTCAGGGTGAAATAGGACTGGGAAGCCTGCATGCCGCTGTTGCAGTAGGTCACGACCCGGCTGTCCGGTTTGACGCCCACTGAACCATAGAGCTTCATCAGATCCTCGTTCGGTTTCAGCGCCTGATTGTCCTTGCTTTGCTGGCTGCCCATCCAGTAAAGGTTCGTCGCGCCGGGGATATGCGCGGCGCCGAAGTCTGAGGCCTGCCGCACGTCGAGCAGCACCTGTCCCGAACCTTTGATGTTTTGCACTTCCGCCATTCGGACGACAATTTCGGATTTCAGTTTCGGTGTGAAATGTCCGGAGACTACGGCGGGAAGCTCTTTGGTGAGCGGACGGCCCTCGGCGCGCCATTTTTCGAGGCCGCCATCCAGCAGCGCTGTCCGGTCCCCATGCCCGAGGTAATCCAGTGTGAAGTAGGCGCGAGTGGCTGGCAGGACGGAGGCATCGCTGTACACAATCACGCGTGTGTCGTTCGAAATCCCCAGGCCTTCGAATACCTTTTCCAAAACCGGAACGTCCGCCAGTTCGTTGTGGACGCCTTCTCGCGTGACCGCAATATCGCCCTGCGGCAGGAAGCGCGCCCCGGGAATGTGGCCTGCGTCGTAGGCGGCTCTGGTGGCGGAAACATGCACCAGGACCACCTTCGGGTCGGTGAGATGGCCGCTCAGCCAATCGGATGAGACCAGCATCTCCGGGCGGGTTGCCGCGGGGAGAAGGCCGGAGGCCAGCAGTAATGTCAGAAAAAGTGTCTTCATTTGCGTCTCATTTGGCTGCCTTGGGCAGCTTGTCGTAATAAGCCTGGATGGGCGGGAACGGCCCGAAACGATGTTGCTCGAGAGGGAAGTCGTCCGCGTAGGGGCCGTAGCCGGTGTCGATGGGTTTTTCCCTGCGGTTCGGATAGTCCTTTTCAAGCCCCGCCATTTCGGGACGTGGCCGCGAATTGATATACGCAGAGACGTCGAAGGCATCGTCGTCATTCAGGTCAGCTTTGCCCAGCGGCATCTTTGCCTTGATGAATTTCGCCGCCGTCAGCACGCGATGCATGCCTGCGCCGTCGTTAAAACTGTTCAGGCCCCAAAGCGGCGGAAAAACGAAGCCATCCACCGGATTTTTTGACGCGGCCAGACCCTCTCCGTCCCTGCCGTGGCAAGCCGCGCAGCGTTCACCAAAGACCTTTTCACCATTGGCAAAATCCGCCTTCCTTGCCGGATATTTGAAGGCCGGCGACTCGCGCGCCTTCTTCCGGCTGGCCCCCTCGGCCGCATCCTGTTCGTTCAGAAAAGTCAGGTATTTGACCAGCGCCGCCATTTCCTGACTGTTCTCCGGCAAAGGTTTGCCGTTCATGCTGCGCATCATGCAACCGTTGATCCGGAGCTCGATCGATTCCGGCCCCCCCACGCGCGGCGACTTGCGGGGATACCGGGTAATCGCCGTCGCAAGACTCAGATTGCCGGGCTCTTCTCCTGCGCCGATGTGGCAGGAACCGCAGGCCAGGCGGCTGAACGTGTAGCGCATTTTCGGATCCGCGACGTCCGGACCCAGCACTTCGGTGGTGTCTGCCAGGATGCGCTTGCCGTACTCTTCGGTGATGTGGGAATTCTGCTTCGCGCCATGTTCCGGCAGGAGTCCGGCGCGCCCGAAGGCGAGGGTGCCGACCACCGTGATCAGGCCGATGCCGCAACACAGGGCAACGACGGAGCCGAGCCCTTTATCGGTGGACTTTGTCATAACCCTCCACACTCTTCTGAAAGCGGTATTTCGGTTGTTCGATCCAGTCGCGCAGCCGGGGCGAGAGTCCCCACGCGAGCGTGAAGGCCGCCGCAAAGGCCATCGCGGCGAAGACGATGAAGTCCAGCGCACCAGGCGTGTCGTGGGTCATGTTCATTGGCCGTCGCCTTTCCTGATGCCGCCCTTGTAGAAGCCCCGGACGAAGTAGGCGGCCGCGTAGACTTCCGCTTCCGACAACCGACCGCTCCAGGGCGCCATGGGTGTTCCCTCAATACCATTTTTCACGGCCCGCAGGCTGGCCGCAAGGCTGGGTCTCTGGGTCTGGAAATTGGTGGGCGGAACCGGGAACTGATCGGCGGCGGAACCATCACCCGCGCCCTTTTCTCCATGGCACTGCGCGCAGTGCGCCGCGTAGACCTTCGCGCCGAGTTCCAGCACACCTTCGGGCAGCGCTGGTTCCGGCCCGTTCTGATGGAAGTTGCGGACGGTGCGGGCCATCGCGGCAAGGTCCGCCGGCGGGATGTCGCGCCAGCCAGGCATGGCGGTCCCTGCCACTCCGTTCCAGAGGGCCTGGCTGAGGCGTTCCTGCGCATACTCCTGTTCCGTGAAGTTGGCCGGCTTTGGATGCAGTCCCGCCGCGCCGGCACCGTCGCCCGCGCCCTCCGCGCCGTGGCAACCCGCGCAATTCCGGCTATAGAGTTGCCGACCGCGCGCTTCGTCATTCGAAACCGGAAGCAGCGGGAATTTACCTTTCCGCAGGGGAATAGCGGGGCTGGCATTCAGCGGCCCGGGGCCAAAGGCGAATTTGCGCTCGTCCTCCGAGCAGTTGCAGGCCTTCTTCGCGGCCGCCTCGCCTTCCGGACCAGCCAGATAGCGATCACGGCCCAGCGTTTCGAGATACGCGAGCACGTCCCGGGCATCCTGAGCGGGTTGGTCCGGCGCCCCGTGGAAAAGCCACGGGTATGCGGGCATGACGGAATCCCGGACGAGTGTCTGTGGTGCGAAGAGGTGTGAATACTGCCAGTCCGGGGAGCGGACGCCGGCTTCGCGGGACAGGTCTGGTCCGATGCGCCGGGTGCCCCAGAGGTGGGGGTAGTCGAAGATGGTCTCCCATGCCAAAGTGGCCTTTCCGAAGCGGGAGACGTCGCGGGCCAGATAGCGGATCTGCTGCGTATGGCAGTAGGCGCAACCCTCCCGCGCATAGATCGCCCGGCCGCGTTGCTCACTGGCGGAAAGCGGCAGCGGGTGGGCGGGCGAGGTCTGGTGAATCTGTTCTTCGAGGGCCTCACCCGGCCACACGCCCAGGAGCAGCATCGACAGGGCGAAGAAGCCCAGCCCGCCCACAGCCGCCACCAGATAGGTCATGCGAACGAAGCGCCTCATGCCGCCTCACCTTCATTCTTCGCGCCCGTCCGTTCGCCGGAACTCAGGCCTGCCAGCAGCAGGATAAAGCCGGCGGCAAGGGGTATAAAGGTGAAGACGCGGATAATCCAGTACGGTCGGGCGGCGCGCACGGAATCGAGCCAGGGCGCTCCGGAACTCCACGCCGCGGCCTCCGCCAGACCGGCAATGGTCAGATCGAGCACCATAATCAGCAAGCCGGAGACCAGCAACCAGTAAGCCCAGCCCAGCAGCATGGTGTTGCAGCGTTTTCCGGGCAGCCGTTGCCAGGCGTGAATGATGCCGCCCACGGCTGCGAAACTGGCAAACCCGAGCATGGCCAGGTGCGAATGGCCCACCACCCAGTCTGTGAAATGGACGCTCTGATTGATGGACATCTGCGCCTGCAACGAACCCTGGATGCTGACGATCAGATAGAACAGCGTCGCCGTGGTGACAAAGCGAAGCCCCATGTCGCGACGGAACCAGTTGGTGCCGCGCACGGAGAGCAGCAGGTTCGCGACGACGATGACGACATCCACACCAAGCAGCGTCGATGCCGCGATGGCCCCGATCTGTGCGCTCATCGGAATTACCGAGAAAACATAGTGATGCGTGCCGTTGAGTGGATACAAAAAGAAAAGCAGCCAGAAGCCCAGCATGGAGAGGAAGTGGCTGTAGATGGGGCGTCCTGTGGCGGCGGGGATCACGTAATAGACGATTGCGAGGCACAAAGGGGTGACAAACAGGCCCACCGCGTCATGAATCCAGAGTCCGCTGAAGGCCGCGCCGCGTGCGCCGGGCAGGAGTTCCGGGACGATGTTCCCCATCGGGTAAGCGAAGAGCGTGAAAACCAGGCCGCCGATGATGTACCAGCTGGAAACGTAGAGGTCTTCAAGAGCGCTGCGAAAGAACGGAGCAAGAAACTGCACGGCAGCCAGAAGCAGGGCCAGCACTACAAAGACGTCGATCACAAGCGGGAATTCCGCCCATTCGAGCGGCTGGCTGAAGCCGGCCAGAACCAAAACCCAGCCGGGCAGCACGATGACGAAATTCCACAGGCCGAAAATCCACTGGCCCAGCCGCGCGCTGGTGACAGTGCGCCCGGTCAGGAGCGGAACCGCATGATAGAGAAACGCGAAGAAGGCGTTGCCCAGCCAGCCCAGCATGATTCCCTGGGTGTGGTCATACCGCAGCTTCCCCCAACTCATGAACGGTGCGCTGCCGCCGGAGCCGGGGACCGCAAGTTCCATGGCCGCCAGAACGCCGAACAGCAGCGAGACCAGCAGCGTCCCCAGAGCGGCATGGGCGTGCAAGGAGACCAGCCGGGTCTCAACGCCGGCCGATGGGACCGATAGGGATTCGGTTTCCGGAGGATGCTCTATCATGAGTCAGGCGAATCTGAATTGTATCGCCATGAAAGGACTTCTCCCGTGAATCGCAAAACTCTTGCCGCCGTTTTCGCTCTCGTGCTCGCGCTGGGAATCGCAGCCGTGTCTCAGACTCCCTCCGGCCCAAAGCATCATGTGGTATTTCAGCTGAACGAAGCCAAAGGCGACGCCTGGGATTCATTGACGCCGCACGTCAACAACACGCGCGAGGCCTTGGCGAAGGACGGCGGCTCACAGGTGGAGGTTGTATTCTTCGGTCCCGGCGTGGAAATGCTGAAGAAGGACAACAAGGATTACGAGGAGCGTCTGCGGAAGCTGAGTGAGAGCGGAGTGATTCTTTCCGCCTGCCAGAATGCGATGAAGGCTCGGAAGGTGAAGTCCGAAGACCTGTTCCCGTTTGCCGGGCAGGTGGATTCCGGGATTGCGCAGATCACCCGCCGGCAGGAATCCGGCTGGGCTTACGTGCACTGAGGGCTTGGAGCTTCAGCCCTCAGTGCACAGATGCGGTTCTTTGGGGAGTTAGACTTTATCTCTGGTTTTCCCGGAGCCGCCGCCGCCACCGAAGATATCTCCGCCGGTTACGGCTTCGGCTTCGGCGATGGTCAGTTCTTCTTCTGTCCCTGCCTTGGGTTCCTGGTTCAATGCTTCAGAATTCTCCGATGTCATGCTTTTTTCTCCGTTTCGTTTTCGTGATTGTGCTGCTCTATCCGGAATAACGGAAAAGGCGCAGGCAGTCGATCATTTCCATCCGAACCCGATGCGGCGTCGCCAGGCGTATTAAACTTCCTTACAGCATGCGTATTCAAACTGCGATTCTGTTTTCCTCTCTGCTCTTCAGTCAGATTCCGGCCCAGGCTGCCAGTCCGTTTGCGGGCCGCTGGGATTTCTCCATCAAGACCACCAACGGCGTGGGCGCCAACTGGCTGGGTGTGACCGAAAAGGATGGCGGGCTGGAGGTCTGGTTTCAGCCGACCGGAGGCAACGTCTATAAGGTCAAAGATGTGAAGGTCGAGGGTGGCCACATGACTCTGGGCATTTCGGCGGCGGCAAACAACCGGCCCGCCGTCACCTGGGAACTCGATGCCGCGGGCAATCAACTGACCGGCGTCCAGAAGCGTGGTGACCAGAGCATGGCCGTCACAGGCGTACGCGCTCCCGAACTGAAGCGCGGTGAGCCGAAAGCATGGTCGAAGGCGGAGCCCCTCTTCAACGGAAAAAACCTGGATGGCTGGGAGCCGATTGGCGACCCCACCAAGAGCCACTGGGTGGTGAAAGATGGCCTGTTGGTCAACGAAGATCATGGCGCGAATCTCAAAAGCACACGCAAGTTTGAAGACTTCAGGCTCCACTTCGAGGTGAACTGTCCGGACGATGCGAACAGTGGCATGTATCTCCGTGGTCGCTACGAACTGCAGTTGGAATACGTGCCCGCGGGCAGCGAACCGCCGGAGCGCGCGATGGGTTCCATCTACGGTCGGATCCCGGCGGCGAAAGAACTGCCGCGCACGCCCGGTCAGTGGGAAACCTTCGACATTACTCTCACGGGCCGCACCGTGACCGTGAAGCGCAACGGGGTTCTGACCATCGATCACAAGGAGATTGAAGGCATTACCGGCGGTGCGCTCGACGCCAATGAAGGCGAACCGGGGCCGTTCTACATTCAGGGCGACCACACCGGCGGGCTGAAGTTCCGCAACATCACAGTGTCCGTTCCAAAGAAATAGCGTGACGTTCTATCCGCGCGAACACGGCGCAACAGCCATGTTGCTGACGCCTTTTGTGGCGGCAGCCGTGCTCGCGCGTTGTTTTCGATGGCAGGAACTGGCTGCGCTCATAGCCATCGTAGCGGTGTTTGCGATGAAGGAGCCGCTCGTTGTGCTGGCGAGGCAGCGCTGGGTCTGGAAGCAGACTCATCCGGAATCCGCGGACGCTGCGCGATGGGTCATCGCGGAAGGGGTGGTGGCGGGCGTCTGCGGGCTTGCCCTCGTACTGACGGGGCCTGTGTGGATTTATGCCGCCCTGTTCGCGGGCGCGGTAACGTTCTCCGTCCTTGCGGTGTGGGTAAACGTCCGGAATCGCCAGAGGATGACGGCGTTTCAGGTCTTGAGTGCTTTCGCGCTCACTTCCCCCTCCCTCACCGCCGCCCTGGCCGCGACCGGTATTGTGCCTGCCTGGTGCTGGCCGCTGTGGGGGCTGCTGGCTGCGCAGGCGACGGCTGGGATTTTCACGATCCATGCGCGGCTGGATGCGCGCATTGCCAGTCGCACTTCGGTGGCGGGTAAGACGACTTCCCGCCAGTCAGCGTGGATCTGCTGCGCGCTCCTGGCGATGGGAAGCCTTGCCGCGGCATTTTCGAACAACTACCGAATCTCCGCCGCGCTGTTGCTCGCGGCAGCCGGGTACGCGGGCGAGTTGCGACGTCAGACCGACTCGGAATCTCTGCAGACGCCGCTCAAGGCCGTGGGCAAGCAGGCTCTCGCCTTATCAGTCCTATTTGCCGCCCTGCTCGTAGCGGGGCTTTGGTGAGCGATCCCGGGTTGAACCAGGCTAGGGCAGTTCGACGACGTCGCCTTCGCGAGCCCGGATTTCCTGTTCCCGGCCACGGGATTCGTAGACGATAACGAGGGTTTTCGGGCGCGTCGGCGCGGGGTCGCCGCCCAGGTCCTGGTTGGATACGCGCAGCCGCAGGCGACCGTCGCGGGCCAGATCCTGCACCAGTCGGGTCACATCGGCACGACGACCGTCATCAGCTGTGTAGAACGCCCGGATGATACGGACCCTTCCGCCTTCGCGGACTTCCGGACGTGGCTCGGGCGGACGGCCGAAGCTGTCAAAACGTTCACGGATACGGTCGAGGCGCGCCGCGTCCTCCACCAGGAAGTCCCGGTCACGCGGCTGCAGGCGGTTCCGCTCAATCACGCCGCGAAGTTCACGGATCGCTTGATTCAGTGCTTCGCGGTCAAATCGACCGCGCTCCCAGTCCCGACCGAATTCGTTCAGCGCTTCCCGCACGTGCTGGAAACGCCGCGCCTCGTCCGGTGACAGGTAGCGCATGTCGCGGTCGGCGCGGTCAAGGTCCGCACGGACCTGGCCCATCGCCTCGCGTCCCCAATCGCGATAGTGATCGCGCTCCTGCGCAGGCATGACGAACGCGGATGCCAGAAGCATTGCCAGAATTCCGATGAAGAATTTCATCCCTTCATTTTAGACGGGGCGCTGGTCACGTGGCACGGTCGCTCAGCAATTTGACCGAAGCCCCCTGCCGTGCTACAGTCGCGGAAATGCCCACATCCTCGACGATACTCCGCCTTGCCGGAGTGTCAGCCCTTATTGGCGCCTGCCTGTCCGCTCAAACCGCATCGGACGAGAAGGTCGACCTCAGCGTTTTACAGCGCATCCGCCATGAGGCGTTTGGCCAGAATTCGAAGGTGATGGACTCCGCATTTTATGTAACCGACGTTTATGGGCCCCGTCTCACCGGCTCTCCTGGCGCGAAGGCCGCCGGCGACTGGGTCGTGAAGAAGCTCAACGAGTGGGGCCTCTCCGGCGTGAAGATGGAAACGTGGGGACCGTTCGGGCGCGGCTGGAACTGTACCCGCTTCTCGGCCATGATGAAAGAGCCTGAGTTTCAGCCGATTATCGGCTTCGCGCAGCCCTGGTCGCCGGGTACCAACGGCCCGGTGAGCGGCGAAGCAATTCTGGCGGTGATTTCCGGCCCTGACGACCTGGCCAAATGGAAGGGCAAGCTCAAGGGCAAGATGGTTCTCGCCGCCGCGCCGCACCCTTCTGAGATGGTGAACGTTCCGTTCGAGCATCGCCTGACTGAGGAAGAGCTAGCCTGGGCTGCGACAGCGCCCGAGCCGACGAGTGGCAACCCGGCTGTCCTCCCGCTGGGCTTCGCCAGGGGCCCGATCATTCCCGCGCCTGGCGCTCCGGCAGTTGCTCCCGGCGGTGGCCGTGGCGGCGCCGGCGGACGTGGCCCCGGCGGTCCCGGC
>CAIUOG010000139.1 GCA_903900705.1 uncultured Acidobacteriia bacterium | reverse complement strand
TCAGGCCTGGGCCTTGAGTTCCTCGATCTGCTTCGTTGCGATCCCGACGGGCCGGTCGTTCGGAACGCCGGCGCAGGCGAGCAGCGTGGTGAGCAAATCGCCCTGATTTCCCTTCGTATCGGCGAAGTAGCGTCCGGTCCGGATGGAACCGCCGCCCTTGCCGGCAATGACAAAGGGGAGGTTTTCGCGAGTGTGCACGTTCCCATCCTCGAGCCCTGAGCCCCACATCATGATGCAGTTGTCGAGCAGGGTGCCGTCGGCCTCCCGCAGGCTCGCCATCTTCTTCACCATGTAGGCAAACTGCCGGATGTTGAATTCGGTGATCAGGGCGATTTTGCGGACCTTCTCGGGATCGTTATTGTGATGCGTGTTGGAGTGATGCTGGTCGTTGAAACCCAGTTCCGGATACGAAGCCCCGTTGGGCGTGGAACCGATGTAGGTGCTGACGCGCGTCATATCGGTCTGAAAGGCGAGGATGTTCAGGTCGCACATCACCTGCATGTACTCGCTCCGCTTCTCGCCTTCCGGAATCCGGATTTCGATGGGTGGCGAATCGGAGTCGTGCCGTTTGGCGGAGCGGACGCCGGCCTTTTCCAAAGCGGCCTCCTGCTGGCGGGCCTCGATGGCGGCGATGCGGCGTTCGACGGAGCGCACGCTGTCGAGGTATTCATCGAGCTTGCGCTGGTCCGAGACAGGCAGGGTCCGCCGGAGGTCGCGGGCGCCACCCAGCACGATGTCCAGCAGGCTGCGATCCAGTTCGCTCAGGGGCGTCGACTGACGCCCGTTATCCGGATCCTGTTTATTGACGAGGCGATTGAGCACGTTGCGCGGATTGACTTCCGCGGGCACGGCCTGGGTGGGGGAACGGAAGCTGCAATGCGAGTAATAGCCCTCGTTGAGGCCTTCCTGGTTCTCTTTCCAGGTTTGGGGCATGGTGGCCAGTTCCAGCGAGGGCAGAGCGGTGAACGCGCCCACGTGGTTGGCGGCGATCTGATCGGCGGAAATGGCGATATTGATTTCGTTCCGCTTTTCGGGCGCCGGCAAGGCCGCGGTCAGCCAGGTAGACAGTTCGAGGGCGTGCGGCGCCCCGTTGAAGGGCGCAATGGGTACGCCCGAAATGCCCTTCATCATCACGCACTGATCGAGGATGGGGCGCAAGGATTCCAGAGCCGGCGGCGGCGACGAAAGAAAGCTCTCCGGACTGGCGGGCCAGAACTGATTCATGATCACGCCGTGGGGCATATACATGAAGCCGAGGCGCACGGGCGGTTTGTCCGCCTTGCCCGCCGGGACGCCCGCCCAACCCAGGGATTCCATCCACGGCAGGGCGAGGGAAACGCCCAGCCCTTTCAGACAAGCCCGCCGGTCAATTCTTTTCATTGAGCCTCCTCTGCGCTTCAATGCGCCGATAAGTAAAAGGATAACTGGTTACAACCGCGTTGATGACAGCCCGCATACGGTACCCGTCGCCGGCAAGATCGCCCATCATGTCATCCACCACAATTTCGTCGTAGCCTTCCAGCTTGCGGCCCAGGGCGTAGGCCAGCATCTTCTCCACCAGATTGCGGGCCACATCGCCGTTGCGTTGGGCGATGATGGCTTTCAGATCCGCCGGGCCCGAAAAGCGCTTCGCTCCCGACGCTTCATTGCCGGGCAGATCAGCGCCAGGCAGTTCACCGGAGGAATCGATGACCTCGCCATTGGTGTCGCGGTCCCGCCATCGGCCGATGGCATCGAACTTCTCGAGACCGAAGCCGATGGGGTCCAGAATCCGATGGCAATTCGCGCAGACGGGATTGGTGCGATGGAGTTCGGTGCGCTGCCGCAGGGTGAGATGGGCGACCGCCGCGGGGTCCTGCTTGTCGAGCGCCGGGACGTCCGGCGGGGGGGCCGGGACGTGTTCGCCGAGCACCTGTTCCAGGACCCAGACGCCGCGCTTTACCGGGCTGGTGCGATTGGGCAAAGAGGTGGCCGCCAGAATGCCTGGCATACCCAGCACGCCTCCGCGCTGGCTGTCGGTCAGCCGGACCTTGCGCATCTCCGGTCCCCGCACGGTCTTTTCGAGGCCATAAACGGCCGCGACCGTGCCGTTGAGATAGGTGTAATCGCTGTCCACGAAGCGAATTACGGGTTCGTTGTCCCGGACGATGCTCTGGAAGAACAGACGGACTTCGTCATACATGGCCAGGCGCAGGGCGGGGGTCATCTGCGGAAACAGAGCCGGGTCAAAGATCTGCCGCCGCAGGCCGCCGACGTTCAGCCACTGCGCGCCGAAACCGTCGAAGAGAGCGCGCGAACGGGGGTCGTCGAGCAGGCGTTTGGTCTGCGCCTTCAGGACCGCGGGCAGGTGCAGTTCGCCGCGGTCAGCCAACTTCATCAGTTCCTCGTCCGGCATGGTTGCCCAGAGGAAATAAGACAAACGGGAGGCGAGCTGGTAGTCATCGAGCGGAACGATGCCGCCCGCGGGCTCCGCAGTGTTCGGTCCGGAGTCTCCCGCGGGGGTGATGAACAGGAACTGAGGCGAAACGAGGACGCCCTTGAGCATGAGGCCCAGCGCCCGCGGGTAGGGGAGTTTGTTGCGCGAGCCGAGGTCGAAGGTGGCGACCAGGACGTCCAGTTCGGCCTCGGCGGGTGGCCGCCGGAAAGCTTTGCGGGCCAGAGAGCGGGCGACTTCGCGCGCAGCCCGCCGGGGGTCGCCGACTGGCCGGGACGGGCCGAACAGCCGCTTCTCGGTTTCCGTGCGCGGATGGCCGGGCGGCGCGATGATCTGGCGCAGGACATTTTCGGCGATGGCGAGATATTGTTCGAGCTGGAGCGGCGAGAGCGAATTGAGGTACCCCTGGCCGGCGACTTCATCGGGGAGCCCGTCGGCGAGGGACGGGGGCACGCCGAAGAGATCGTGCAGCGTGTTGGCGTACTCGGTTTTGGTGAGGCGGCGGATGACGAAGGGTCCCGGATCCTTATCGCTGAGGTACCGGAGCCGGGGCAGCCACTCCGCGAACATGCGGCGATCGTCGTCGGACGGCTGGGGCGCCGCTTTGGGCGGCATGTCGTGGGCCTTTACGCGGGCGTCGGCTTTCTTCCAGTTTTCGGTAAACGCGGCGTGTTCGGGAGTCTTGAGGGCAGGCGTGAAATTGACTCCCGCTCTTGTGGGGCGCTCACTCCGGTGGCAGGGCAGGCAATAGGTTTTGACGAAAGGCGTGACGCGGTCATGAAAGTATTGCCTGGCTTCGGCTTTGAGGGCGTCGTGATTCGCAGCCGGCAGGGAGCAAGGGAAGGTGAGGGACAGGATCAGGCAGAGGCCGACCCCTGCAGGCGTCGCCAGGAGACGACGGATCGCGGCGGTAAGGGGCACGAGCGAGGACATGTCCTTGGGAAGTTTATCATTGCTCCCGGTTGCGCGGGCGTTCGCAACAGGGAGTTGCGGGGGGCGGCGCGGCCCGACAGGCTACAGGAGCCGCGCGGTGAAATGCGCCGATTTCCGATCAACGCTAACGACTTCGCGTTCCCATTGGGTGTCATCTCGGTGGGTGTCATTTCGGTGGGTGTCATTTCGGAGGTTTGGGCGTTATACGGTCAAGTGATTGCGAGAGTCGGTGTTTTGTCAGCGCTGAGATTCCGGTCACGCTGTTTTGCGGGGACTGTGACGCAGCACTTCACAAATGTGTCGACAAACCGTTAAGTGGAGGGGTACGCCGCTTATCACGATTTAGCATTCGAATATTGTCAGCTTCCGGACTGCCTGTAGTGAAAATTATCGTTGGGTCCGCGTCCCCTGACCGGGAATCGTGGCGTGCCTGACCCGGCCGTGATAGGCTCATGCGAACCTTGAGGACGATGATCAAATGCCCTCGGTGCGACCGGAACATTCCCGTGGATACGGAGTGCTGCGAATGCGGTTGCCCCCTCTACCGAAGATCGGCGAGCAAAATGATGATGCTTGGTCTCGGGGCCGGAATGCTGGGGATGGTAATCGGATGGTACGGGGGCATTCTGTGGGCGTGCGGCGGCATGAGCCCGGGGGGTGACTTGTGCGGTCTTGTTGTCTTCTTTACCGTGCCTGTAGGCGGACTGGTCGGCGGAATAGCGGGAGCAGTTTGGGGCTTTCTGTGGCGGACGCCGATCACCTCATAGGAGTCGAAGAGCACTCGTTTGAACGGGCCAAGCTCGCGAGGTTGAGTTTCTCAAGGCTCAGAACGTCAGCCTCGGAATAAAACGGGCCCGGCCAACTGCGGAAACAGCCGCAACGGCGTCGCTCGCAAGGCGCCGACCGGCAAATTCGGCGAAGTCGAAATCGCTACGCCACGCGATTGCAACGGCCAGTTCGAACCGCCGCCGGTCAGGAAAGACCAGACGCGCTGGAAGGGATTTGACGGCAAGATCCTAGCGATGTGCGCACGCAGGCGATTCTCTTCGACCAAAAGCCCGAAAGCAAGCGGTGAAAATATAACCCTTGACGCATACTTTCCGCAGTGTCATCATCGGATTTGGCTTGGGAAGTGGAGGGTATCGATGATTTCGTCGATTGGTTTTCGGCGCTGACCGACGCGGAACAGGTGAGCGTCGGTCGGGTTGTGGATCTGTTGGTGGAACACGGTCCGTCGCTCCCGTTTCCTTACTCCTCCGGTGTGGAAGGCTCCCGCCACAGTAAGATGCGCGAATTGAGGATACAGCACTGCGGCAGGCCGTACCGAGTTCTTTATTCATTTGATCCCAGGCGTTCCGCCATTCTTCTGCTGGGCGGTGATAAGACCGGGAATAACCGGTGGTATGAGGAAAACATCCCCAAGGCAGACTTGCTCTTCGACGAGTATCTGCTGGAGTTGGAAACGGAAGGAAATATATGAAGACGCGCAAATGGGCTGACATCAAGGCCGGGCTGAAACCGGAAACCCGCGATGAAATGGAAGCCGGAGGGCGCGGACTTGCCGAGGAACTACATCTCGTTCAGTTGCGGAAGGCGAAGGGACTCACACAGGAAGCGATGGCGGAATTGCTGGGGGTCAGTCAGGCGGAAGTCTCCAAAACAGAGCGTCGGGCCGAACTGTACGTGGGTACGCTGCGAAAATTCATTGAGGCGATGGACGGGGAACTGGTGTTGTCGGCCCGGTTCAAGGATGGCGTCGAAGTCCCCATCAAACTGAACGGAAACGACCGGGCGGCTTAGCCGCCGTTGGATGGCTGCGTTATGGAATCGTTCCACGGTTTTCACCATGGTCGATCCAGGCATAGATCTGTTGCCGGATCGGGCGTTTCCGGTCCGCTGGTGTTCGCGTAGACCAGGCGTTGCCCGGCCGGTGGCGTGGTGTCGCCGAAGATCAGGAACCTCATGGCTTCCCCCCCCGAACCCAGATCAATATTTGACTTTCGGCGGCCTGATGGAAATTCAGTGCCGTTCGCAGCCACGCAGTTGAAAAGAAGCAGTCCTGCGCCGTTTCCCCCGGCGCGTGTTGGGCGCGCCGGGGAGCGTGGGTGCCTCAGAAGACCAGTTTCAGGGCGAACTGGATCTGGCGGGCGGGGAGGGTGGTGGTGATGGTGCCGAAGGTGCCGGAGGTGCTGACGGGGCTGGGGGGGCCGAAGTTGGTGTGGTTCAGGACGTCGAAGAACTCGCTGCGGAACTGGAGCCTGATGCCTTCGATGATGGTGAAGCTCTTGTTGATCCCCATATCGAGCTGAGCGATGCCGGGGGCGCGGAAGGCGTTGCGGCTCAGGTTGCCGAAGGGGGCGTTGGGCGACGGCACCGAGAACGTATAGCCGGCGAAGTAGCTGAGCAGGCTCTGGGGCTTGCTCTGGCTGATGGCGCCGCCGGAGACGTTGGGGCGCAGGAAGGCCTGGCCGCGGTACTCGGCTCCGAGGCCAGTGACGTCATTGGCGGCGGTGGGCGAGTAGTAGACGTTGACGGGGAGGCCGGTGCTGCCGGTGTTGATGGCGTTGACTTCCCAGCCGCCGAGAATGGCGTCGAGCACCGGGTTCATTTTGCCGAAGAACTGGCGGCCTTTGCCGATGGGGAGCTGGTAGACGACGCTGGTGACGTTGATCAGCTTCGAATCATAGCTGCTGGGACCCTTTTCGGCGGCGAGGTTGTTGATGTTCTGCGGGTTCGCGCCGGTGAGGTTGGAGTAGTATTCGAGGGCCTGTTCGGAATCGCCAAGCGCCTTGCTCCAGGTGAAGGAGTTCAGGAAGTAGAGACCCTTGCTGAAGCGGTGTTCGAAGCGGGCGGAGAGGCCGTTGTAGGTATTGCTGCCGACGGGGTCGACCCAGGTGAGAGCGCCGAAGCTCTGGTTGGGGCGGCGGGCCTGGACGCCGAGGCAGCCGGAGGTGACGGTGGCGTTGCAGGTGGCGGTGACGGGGTTGACGGCGGCCTGGTTGTAGTCGCCGAGGATGGGCATGTGGACGCTGTGGTTGCCGTTGTAGGCGAGTTCGATGACGGTGTTTTTGGCTACTTCGCGCTGGATGGAGAGGACCCAGGACTGGATGTAGGGCCAGGGGCTGTTGGCGGGAACGTAGTCGTTATTGGTGTTGAGGGGGTTGAAGGTGGTGCCGATACCGGCGTTGAAGCCGGTGAAGGTGGTGAGGAAGCCGGGCGTGCCGGGGGCGGCGGTGTTGTTGAAGGTTCCGAAGACGGCGAGGGGGCCGTTGATGCCTTCGAGGGCGGAGCCGGGGCGATTAAAGAATGAATAGCTGATGCCGTAGCCGGCGCGGATGACGGTTTTGGGATCGAGGCTGTAAGCGGCGCCGAGGCGGGGACCGAAGTCCTTGTAATTGGGGTTGACGAGGGCGCGGTTGTAGAGGCTGCCGGAGGTGGCGCGGACGAGGGCGTTTTTGGAGGGGTCGAAATTGGACCAGTAGTTATCGCGATCCCAGAGGGGGGTGGCGAATTCCCAGCGGAGGCCGAGGTTGAGGGTGAGTTTGGGGGTGATGCGCCAGTCGTCCTGCACGTAGAGGGAATTGACGTGCTGGCGGAGGTTGGTGGTGAGGTTGCTGCCTTGGGCGATGTTGCTGGGGAGGCCGAAGAAGAAGTCGGCGAGGTTGTAGCTGGTGGCGTCGGCGGGGATGGCGCAGCCGGCGGCCTGGCCGAGGAGGGCGCAGGTGGGCTTACTGTACTGATTGTTGTAGGTGTCCTGGCCGTAGAGCGGGTTGATATCGAGGACTTCGGTGCGGATGGCGAGGAACTCGTAGCCGGTTTTGACGGAGTGGCGACCGCGGACGAAGGAGTAGTTGAACTTCGGGTTGAAGGAAGTGGGGTTCTGGAACTGGGGGTTGGTGGCCTGGCGACCGAAGGTGGGGCTGCTGAAGCCGGTGATGACCTGGGTGGGGAAGCCGCCGGCGAGGCTGGAGGGGAGGCCGAGGATGCCGTATTGTTTGGCGATATCGACGCCGCCGAGGTAGGGCGGGGTTTTGCCGCCGAGGACGTGGGTGAAGCCGAAGCGGGCTTCGAGGATGGAACTGGGGGTGAGGGACCACGTGTAGCCGATGGCGGCCTGCTGCTGGATGGCGTGGATGAAGCCGGAGTTGTCGCCGCCGGAAGGACCGGGGTCGAGGGGGCCGAAGAAGCCGATGTCTTTGCGCTGGCTGAAGCGGGCGAAGGCGGTTTTGTTGCTGCTCAGCTGGTAGTCGAGTTTGGCGTCGTATTTATCACTCTTATCGGTGACGGGGACGGTGGTCTGGAGGTTGTTGGCGCGCCCGGCGGTGATGGCGGTGGGGAGGCCGGCGAGGGCGGCGGCGGCGAAGGGGTTGATCTGGGAGAGCGGGATTTTGGTGTTGGCGGGGTAGATTGCGCCGGTGAGGGGGTTGACGACGGTGACGGGGAGGATTCCCTGACGGTCATTGAGGCTGGGCACGGAGTAGAAGTTGACGAAGCCCTGGGCCTGGCGGACACCTTCGTAATCGACGAAGAAGAAGAGTTTGTCTTTGATGAACGCGCCGCCGAGGGTTGCGCCGAACTGGTTGCGGTGGAAGGTGGGTTTGCCGGTGGCGGGCTTGAAGTAGCCGGTGGCGTTGAGGTCGGTATTGCGGAGGAATTCGAAGACGGAGCCGTGGAACTGATCGGTGCCGGAGCGCATGACGGCGTTGATGACGCCGCCGCCGACGCGGCCGTATTCGGCGCTGAAGTTACTGGTGATGATGCGGAATTCGGCAAGGGCGTCGGGGGAGGGCTGGACGACCTGGCTGGAGTAGTTCTGGTTGCTGGTGCCGTAAGAGTTGTTGTCGAGGCCATCCATGAGGAAGTTGTTGAAGGTGCTGCGCATGCCGTTGACGTTGAAGGCGCCTTCGCGGGGCGTGGAGGAGGGGGTGAAGGCGATGGCGATGGGCGAGATGTGGACGTTGGTGGAGAGGAGGGCGAGGCTGGAGTACTGGCGACCGTTGAGGGGGAGTTCGGCCATGGCCTGCGCGCCGATGACCTGGGAGTGTTCGGAGGTATCGGAATCGACGAGGCTGGCCTGACCGCTGACGGTGACGGTGTCGGAGACGTTGCCGACCTGAAGGACGGCGTCGACACGCTGGCGGGCGTTGACGGCGACGTCGATATCGGGGGAGGAGAAGCGGGAGAAGCCGGGGAGTTCGATGGTGATGGTGTAGTGGCCGACGCGGACATTGAAGAAGTCGTAGTTGCCGGCGTCGTCTGTGGTGGTTCTGGCTTCGATGTGGGTGTCCTGATTGGTGAGGGTGACGGTGGCTTTGGCGATGGTCTGGCGGGAGGCGTCACGAACGGTGCCGAGGACCTCAGAGTTTTCGAATTGGGCGAGGCCGGGGAGGGCGAAAAGGCAGAGGAGGGCGAGGAGGGTGAAGCAGGGACCCATGATGGATTTACGCATACTGCCAGGATGGCATTTGAAATTTACGATGGGATGACAGACGGGCTACGGTTTGGGTACGTGGTCAAGAAACTCACCAAGCATGGCAACAGTCTGGCATTAGCAATCGATCGTCCGATTCTGGAATTGCTGAATATTGATCCTGACACGCTGCTCGATATCAGCACTGACGGAAAGCAACTGATTGTGGCTCCGGCGAAGCAGTCTGCGCGTCGAAAGAAGTTCGAAGCCGCTCAGGAACTGGCGCACGAGCGTTATGCGAAGGCGTTCCAGAAGCTGGCGCAGCAGGCTGAGAAAACTGTGATGGAACCCCTGTTCCTTTCGCTGGATGAAGTCCTCGAAATGCATGAGGAGCAGATTGAGCGCTATGGCGGCGCCCATGGACTTCGCGATACCGCAGGGCTTGAATGAGCGGTGGTCACGCCAC
>CAIUOG010000138.1 GCA_903900705.1 uncultured Acidobacteriia bacterium | reverse complement strand
GCAAGTATCACGAGAAGCAACCCCAGCACACCCAACCCCGCCAGCCACGCGCCCAGAGACTCATCCGCCCACGGCAGCCAGCCCAGATGAAGAGTCTGGTGTGGACTCGCGAAAATCACGGCCGACATCGCCAGTGAGAGCAAGGACAGGATTGCCTCAAAGATGTAGCTGTAAAGCCGCAGTACGCTCCCGATGAAACGCAAGTCGATCAGTCTCCCCTTCGGTGAAAGTTAAAGCATCACTATAACAGCAGAGCCGCGCGCGTTCCCTGAAGACCGACCGCGCGACGGCCAGGGCCCTGTCACAACGATTTGACCGAGATGATGATGGATTGCTCCGTCGGAATCCGGTGGCAGGTGTTTGAAGAAAATCCCGCGTTCCGGAACATCAAGTCGAGTTCGGAGAACGTGAACGCGTCTCCATGAGTGGTGGTGGAAAGCATGATCATGGCGAAGTTCGCGGGTACGGGCGGGCTGGTCCGGCTTTCGTCAGGGACGAATTCCAGGGTGATGGCCATGCCACCGGGCTTCAATGCGGCATGGGCCCTGCGCAGGAACGCCTCATTCACCTCCGGGCTGAAATGGTGCAGGAAGTTCGTGATCAGCACCAGGTCGTAACCAATACCGGGATTGACCTCAAAAGCGCTGCCCGGAAGGGTGCTGTAGCGGTCTGCGACACCGGCCTCCGCCGCGTTTTGTTTTGCCACTTCCAGAACGCCGGCCCAGTCCAGCGCCACGATGTGCGCTTCCGGATTCCGTTGGGCGATGCTAATGCCGAAAAGTCCATGGCCGGCCGCAACATCCAATACCTTCAGGGGGCCTGATGCCGGAACCTGTTGAGCGATGGCTTCCGCGGCAGGTCGCATCATGGGGCCCATGGTGCGGGCAAACTCCACCCACATGGGATTTTCATCACTCACGGTCCCCTCACCAGGCATCATGGTGCCGCCGCGCCGCACACAGGCCGTGAAATCCCGGATGGTTTCGACCACCATCGTGTCATTGCAAAGGAAATCCGCAATCCCACCCATGTAAGCGGGGGAGTGGCGATTCAGGAAGACGGAGGAGTTCAGCGTGTTCTGGTAAATATCGCCGGATTTGGTGAGGAAGCCGTAGAGTACCAGATTGTCGCAAAGGATCCGCATGCCACGTTCGGAGGCCGGGCAGGCCGAGGCGATGGCGGATGCGGTCAGCGCCCCTTCCGCGATTGCGGTGAACACGCCCAGCTCAATTGCGGATTTCAGAATGGCGGTTTTGCGAAACGCGCCCAGAGTTTCGAAGATCGCCGTGGGCGTGGGAACCGACTCAGAAGATAAGGACATAGAAAAGATCGTATCGCTTTAAACTGGGACTTGCCACGTTTCTGTGACGTGAGTCTGCCAGTACCCCTGGAGCAGGCTTTCACCTATTCCCTTCCCCTGACACTGCAGCACCGCGTGAAAGCCGGCGCGCGCATTGTGGTGCCATTCGGGACACGCAAACTGACGGGCGTGGTGCTTCGGGTTCACGACGAGGGGGCCCAGGAGTCCGTCCGTCAGCACCAGATCAAAGACGCGTTCCGTCTGATCGACAATGAGCCGGTGCTGACAGACGACCTGATGGCGCTGGGGCGATGGATTTCCGGGTATTACTGCACCCCGCTGGGCGAAGTTTTACGGTCCATGTTGCCACTGGCGAACGACATCCGGTCCGGCAAAATCTATTCTCTGACGGAGGCGGGGCGGGACGCTTCAAAGCAGCTTTCCATCTGTGTGAACGAGGAAGACACGCTGAACCAGATCATGCAGATGCTGGCGGCGCGGGATCTCTCCGCCGCCCACCTGAAGAAGAAAGTACCCCTCGCGGAGAAGATCCTGAAGTCCCTGGAGCGCAAGGGCTGGGTAGCGGTGGAACAGGTGAATGAGGACCGCGACCCGTTGCGGGCGCCCGCCGCGAAGTTGCGGATCGCGCCGGTTGGGGGCGATCCGCGGGGCAAACTGCCAAAGGCAGAGCGGGAGTTGCTGGCCTATCTGTCGCTGCACCCGGGGTCGCACAATTTGGGAGAACTGGAAGAGATGGTGAAGAATGCCAGTATCGCGGCCCGCTCACTGGCGCGCAAACAACTCGTCACGCTGATCCCCGAACCCGTTTTCATTCGCAGCGCCCCGATCCGTGCCCCGCATGACCTTAACACCACGCAGCGCCATGCTTTCGATCTGATCGAGGCGGGTATCCAGTCAGCGAAGTTCTGCACTTTCCTGCTGCATGGAGTCACCGGATCCGGCAAGACGGAGGTCTATCTCAACGCCATCGATTCGACGCTGGCCTGTGGGCGCAGCGCCATCCTGATGGTGCCGGAAATTGCGCTCACGCCGGCGGTTGCGGGACAGTTTTATGCGCGTTTCGGGGACCGGGTCGCAATTCTGCACAGTGCTTTCAGCGATTCGGAGCGAGCGGACCAGTGGCGGCGAATTCGCGCCGGGGGAGCACGAGTGGTGGTTGGCACGCGCTCCGGCGTTTTTGCGCCGGTGCAGAACCTGGGCCTCATCGTGGTGGATGAAGAACACGACGCCAGCTACAAGCAGGAAGAAACGCCGAGATACCACGGGCGCGATGTGGCAATCGTGCGCGCGCAGACTTCGAATGCGTGTGTGGTGCTGGGGTCCGCAACGCCCAGCCTCGAATCCCGGCACAACGCTGAAAACGGGAAATACACCCTGCTGGAACTGCCGGAGCGCATCGCGGAACGGCCCATGCCGACTGTTCATGTGATCGACATGCGGCAGGAGTTTCTCGAGACGCGCCGGCATGCCACGTTCTCACGAGCCCTGCTCGAAGGCATCCGCGACAGGCTCGCGAATCACGAACAGGCCATGATTCTGCTCAATCGGCGGGGCTTTTCGAGCCACGTCGCCTGCCGTTCGTGCGGGACGCGCGTGGAATGCATCAACTGCGCGCTCACCCTGACCTGGCATAAGCGTGACAGGCGGTTGCTCTGCCACTATTGCGGCTACGCCGAGAAGGTTCCGTCCGTCTGCCCGAAATGCCAGAGCGAGCATATCCAGTTCATGGGTACGGGAAGTGAGCGCGTGGAAGAGGAACTCCATGCGGAATTCCCGGAAGCCCGCATCGCCCGGCTGGACCGGGATACGGTGACGGGAAAACGGCAATTCGAAGACATTCTGCACAACTTCCGGGAGCGGAACTTCGACATCTTAGTAGGGACGCAGATGATCGCGAAAGGGCACGATATCCCGAACGTCACGCTGGTAGGAGTGGTGTCCGCCGATGTTGGGCTGGGCATGCCGGACTTTCGCGCCGCGGAACGAACGTTCCAGTTGCTCACACAGGTTGCGGGACGCGCGGGACGCGGGCATCTGCCTGGTGTGGTCTACATGCAGACGATCAATCCGGATCACTATGCTGTGGAACTGGCTGCACAGCAGAACTATGCGGCGTTTTTCCAGAAGGAACTGCAGTTCCGGCGCTTCATGAAGTACCCGCCCTTCAGCGCGATGGCGAATGTTCTGGTGCGGGCGGAAAAACAGGAAGATGCGCTCCGGATGTCAGCGGAATTGGGGCAGTTCATGACGCCCGCGCCGGAGAATATGAAGATCATGGGCCCGGCCGAAGCGCCCGTGCCTCGGTTGAAAGCCGAGTTCCGGTATCAGCTACTGATCAAATCCGGAAGCAGGAAAGCGCTGAATGCTCTGCTGAGAAGGGCGCAGGAGTTCGCCCGGCAACAGAAGTGGGGCGCCACCGCACTCGTCATTGATGTTGATCCACTGACGCTTCTTTAGCGCGACGGCCTGACGGGACCGCAACCGGGTCTCGTCGTCCATCCCATTTTGGGACGGCATTGCAAGTCTGATTCCCGGTTCGCACGGTTTCTGTTCCGGAACTGAACGCCTCCGGGCATCTTCTGCCCAAATCGCGCGCAGCGCTAAAGCTAATCGTCAAGCATGCCGATATGCCATACAGCGACCTGAATATCGGCCGCCTCGCGGCATTGACGTCGCGGAGAAAACCCTTAAAAAGGATGGTCCGGTCCATGGACTCACAGGTTTTAAGATTTCGCGGCGCACGCTTCTATGCCGCACTGCTCCCGCTGATCTTCGGCGCGGGCACCCTACAGGCCACCAATATTGTAACTGCAACAGCCACGGTCAGTGTCAGTTGCAGCACCAACGCAGGGCCGGGTACTGCCGGAACGATTACGGTAAAACCCGCCACAGCACTCACCGGAACTCACACCATTGTCGTGACGTTTACAGCACCGGGCGCCGGTCTTTTGGTTACGCCGGCCAGCGTTACGCTGAACGCGGCCAATTCCACAGCCGGGGCACCGTTCTCCGTGACGGTTGCCAATGGTTGTGTTGGCGCTTCTTCCGGCAATACCACACTGCAGTTCAAGGCCAACGCTGACAGCGCCGGCGCCGCGAATGACGCAACCTCGGTCATTACAGACGTGGTGACAGCAACCACTTCCGGGTTGGTCGCGGCCCCCGTCACCATAACCTGTCAATATACGTCGGGCGGCGGTGGCACCTGGGTTCCCGGGCTTGCACAGACAATCTCCGTTACCTCCACAGCAACAGGAGGCACGCCATTTGCGATGGACACGACCCTGGCCAACGATCCGGCCTGGCTGGCGGTAAATCCCAACGCACCCACCGGGACCGCAAGCGGTACGCCTGTCACATTCACCGTTGCGGCCGCGAGCGGCTGCGGCGGGTATACTACCGGCTCTCACATCGCCACTCTGCATTTGCAGAGCACCGGCACCTCGGCGCCGGACAAACTGGTGCAGGTAACGCTTCAGATTGTGCCGCCTTCGCCGCTGACCGCTGTGCCCGTGCTGACCCCGAGCGCACCGGTCTCCCTGTCCTACACCAAGGGCTCCGGCAGCCCGGGCTATGTGGACGTACACGTGACCGGTACCGGCTCACCATCTCCCTTCTTTGCGGTGAATACCGCAACGCTGCCTATCTGGCTGACGGTCGATTCCACCACGGGCACGGTGCCGAAAAACCTTCGGTTCAGCACCACCAGCGTTTGTGACACTCTGGCTCCGGGACTCTACACGGCCACGGTGTACCTGAAAGTCTCCGGATTTGCGGATTACGCTGTACCGATCACGTTGCAGATTACGAACAAGGCACCGAAGCTTTCCGTTTCGGAAGGTACGACGCGAAATATCAACTGGACCCTTGGCACTGCGCTGCCAACCGCCTTTGTTACCGCGGTTTCCACCGATTCCCCGATTCCCTACACGGTGACAACCGGCGGCACACTCGCACCCGTTGTGGCGGCGGCGCAGCAGTCCGGGCTGGCTTACAGCTTCGGCACGCAGATTGGCGTTACCTTTAACCCTCTCATCTTTGCAGCGGCCTCTCCTGGCAGCGTGCTCACCGGAACCGTGACGCTGACCTGGGGCAGCCCGGCCGCCACAATTGTGGTGACGTTTAACATCACGGTGTTATCGCCTGGGGCAACTTTATCGGCGCTCAGTCCGGCGAGCCTGCCAACCGCGGCAGCCGGTTCCACATTTACCGTCTCCCTGGTGGGTTCGGGCTTTATCCCCAGTACAGACCCCACCCAGAGGACAAAAGTGGGTATTCTGGTCGGCGGAACGGGCAATGTCGTCACGGATACCAACTTTGCCGTCAACGTCATCAATGCATCGAACATCATCCTGACGATTACCGTTCCCGCAGTCGCGGATGCCAATCTGCCCTTCGCGCAAACCGGTGCGGGTGGCACGGTCTACATCGGACTCTGTAATCCGGTCGGCGGGACCTGCAGCACACCGAGTGCGTCGCTTCCCCTGACAATCGGCGCAGGCCCCATCATTCAGGCGGCTACCAGCGCCTCGACCTTCGTCCAGGTGGCGACACCAACCATCGCTCCGTATGACATGATCAGCCTCTTCGGCGCCAATTTCTGCTCTTCCGGCGGTACCGGTTGCGCTTCGAATACGCTGCTTTCCGGATCGCCCGACACGCTGACGCTGCGTTACCCGACCACCCTGTCACCGGATCTCGCTGTTTGCCCGCAGGGAGTGACCACAAACTGCGGCGCAACACAACGCTTCCTTTCGGTGAACTTCTGGACGTCTGACGGCAATACAAACCTCGGAAGCGCTCCACTGCTTTTCGCGACCAACGGCCAGATCAACCTGATGGTTCCGGCCGCTGTAGCCGGCAACACTTCGGTGCTCATCGTCGTGAACTTCGGCTACGGAACCGCCGCCACCACGGCAACCACGGCCAATTCCGCGACACTGCTCCACAGTTCCACCTTCCAGGCGAATATTGCGAACTTCGACCCGGGCATCTTTACTGTCGGAGCAGACGGACAGGGACCCGGCGCGATTCTCAACGCGAGCTATGTCTCGGTTGGTCCTTCGAATCCAGCTGGGATGCGGTCCACCGCCACTGACTCAGACACGGTGCAACTCTACGTCACGGGTCTGGGACTTCCCGCCAGTACCGGTGACGGTACGGCCACCGGCAGTTTCAGCTACCCAACGGACTGCGTGGCAGCCGTTTCGGGCACGGGCAACTTCATGAGCCTGCTGAACGCCTCCAGCGGCGTATCGCCGTCGCTGACCAACATCGATGGAACGGTTATCCAGAGTTCGCTTTACGGAGCTTCTGAATTCCCGCCCTGCCTCACGACTGCGCCCACGGTGAAATTTGGCGGCGTTTCGGGCACGGTGACTTACGCCGGCTTCGTTCCGAATGCCGTCGCGGGTCTTTACCAAATCAACGTCACGCTTCCCTCGACCACCGGGTCATTTACTTCAGTCACCGGAACGACCATCACCAATATCACGCAGCCCGTGCAGTTGCCGGTTGTCGTCTCCGCGGGTTCCGGCCCGGTTCAAAGCAGCCAGGCAGGCGTTACAGTGTGGGTAGCGCCTCGTCTGAAAGTAACCGGACCGGCGTCTCCGGACGGCGCAACGGTAGGGGTCGCTTACAGCGCAACCATCACCGCCAGCGAGTCCAGCAATACGCCATTTACCTTTGCCGTGACCACGGGCCTGCTGCCGGCAGGCGTAACGCTCAACACCTCGAGTGGTGTGATCTCCGGCATTCCCGCGGCAAATACCGCCGGGTCTTATACCGTAACAATTACGGCGACGGACTCGGCGAACATCCCCGTTACCGGCACCTACACCTATACGATCGTTGTGGCCGGCGGCCTGTATATGACCTATACCGGCACGTCCCCCATCAACGTCATCTCCGGCTCCGCTCACGCAAACATCACGACTGTGACGGCAACCGGTGGAACCTACCCCTACGCCTACGCCATCACCACGCCGGCATCCCTGCCGGTCGGCATGACCATCAACCCGGCGACCGGAGCCATAGGCACCACTTCGGCAACTCCGGCAGGCACTTACAACATCATCGTGCAGGCTACGGATTCCGCGCAGTTGACGGGATCGGCCAGCTTCACCATCGTTGTCGGACTCAACCTGACGCACGGCTCGATCGTATCCGGCAGCGTGGCGAGCCCGGTACCGATCGTAACGATGTCTTCCACCGGGCAGACCGGCACCATCCTCTGGGGCCTCACGGCGCCTCCCACAGGCGTCTCAATCAACCCCGGCACCGGCGTGATCACCAATGACGGCACTGCTTCCCAGCAGGCGGGCACAGTGATCACAGTCACGGCAACCGACAATGGCACTGCAACCGGCGCAACCGGACACGCCACGGCCACGACCACAGTCACAATCACCATCGGAGCCTAACCGGGCCCGGTTCTGATTTAACACGAAAGGCGGCGGGAGCTACACTCCCGCCGCCTTTCCGCGTTTGCCGGCCGTTTGCTAAACGCTCTTTGGATCAGGATGGAGCCACGGTTTGCGGTAAGCCCGCGTCAGAAGCTTATTTGCCTCCGCATCCCCCACCACTTCCTGCCTGACCGGATCCCACGTATACTTCCTGCCGGTCTTCATTGCCAGATTGGCCAATATGCATGAAGCAGTCGAAATATGCCCCTGCTCAATATCAGCGACCGGCTTACTTCTTTTATCGATAGCCGCAAGCAGGTCCTGCATATGATGCCGGACTGCCGGGGCGACGTGGGTTTCCAGGTCCTTCTCCGTCTTATCTTCGGGATACCTATCGAACTCGTAGGTTACGTCTTTGGTAATTGGCTTTTCGTCTTTGCCGTTCGGGATGAAATCATAACCGTAGACTCCGGCCTTGAGAACAGCCTTCTCCCCATAGAACGTCGCGCCCCAGCTGTACTTCGGATCAGGCTCGCCCGCGGCGCCCCAGGTGCGATGGTTCCAAACAATATTCAAATCCGGATATTCCCACGTACAGACCTGGGTGTCGCTGATATTGGCTCTCGAAGCCTTATCCACGTAAATGCCACCATCAGAAGAAACCCGGGTCGGCCAGCCGAGCCCCATCATCCAGCGAGTCATATCGAACATGTGGATCGCCATGTCACCCACGATCCCATTGCCGTATTCCATAAAGGCGCGCCACCGACGGGGATGGGTCAGCTCACAAAAAGGGAGCATTGGGGCAGGACCGGTCCACATCTCATAGTCGAGATTCGGCGGCGGAGCGATATTGGGAGGATTGCCGGTTGCCCGCATGTGGTAGTAGCAATGGATATCCACAAAGGAGACTTTGCCGAGCCGCCCGGAATCCATGAAACGCTCCTTGGCTTCCACCAGATGCGGAGTACTCCGGCGCTGCGTGCCAACCTGCACCACCCGGTTGTACTTGCGGGCGGCGGCCAGCATCGCCTTCCCTTCCGTCACATCGATGGAGATCGGCTTCTGCACATAAACATCGGCCCCGGCTTTCACCGCTTCGATCATGGCGAGCGCATGCCAGTGGTCCGGCGGGGCAATCAGACAGATATCGAGGCCGCTCTGTTTGAGCATGTCCCGGTAGTCGTGAAACAACTGCGGCTTCTTTCCGGATTTCTGCCGGGACGCCACCAGGTCACCGGCGGCATCCAGCATCTTCGAATCCACATCACAGAGCGACACGACTTCCACTGGTTCCACCTGAATCAGACGCAGCAGATCAATCTTTCCGTACCATCCGGTACCGATCAACCCGACTCGCCGGGGCTTCCGTCCGGATTGCATCGCCATGCCGGGACCGGCCGCCGCGGCAGCAGTGAGGAAAGTACGTCGATTGATACCCATTTGGCTCATGCCAGAAAGTATATGCCCGTTACAGATTCAGAATCTGCCGAACGTGCGCGATGCTTGCTTCCAGATCCTCACGCTCCCGTTGCGCCGCCATAGACCGGTCCACCCGGGCAATCTCGTAAGGCCGGCCTTTCTCCGCAATCTCAGCAAAACGTTCAAAGTTCCAGGCAGGAACATCATGGTAGGTATCCCAGAATTTCGGCTCCCGGTAATTGAACATTCTGGGCCCCATGACGATGCATTCCATCGACAGCGCCTTGCCTGGACAGAGCGCCGCGTACTTCCGGCAATACTCGTCAATGTTCACATTGCCCTCCCCCATGCGAACCCAGGAAACCGCCGCTCCGTTGGGAGTTCGCCACACCGCGCTGTCACGAACATGGCTGGTCAGGACGTACGGGTGCAACTGTTCCAGCGTGGAATGCGGATCTTCCAGTGTCCAGCATGGATTCCCGGAATCGAGACACGCGCCGACGAAGTCTTTGCCCGCGGCCTCGATCAGATTTCTCAGTTCCCAACCCTGCATATCACCCGCATGGTTCTCCACCGCAATCCGGATCCCGGCATCCATTGCCCGCGAACGCGTGTTCCGCAACACTGTCACCATGCTTTCGATGTGCATGTCGATCGGTCCGGGCTTCCGGTCTTCCGCGCTCCCCAGCACGCAACGCACGATCTTTGAGCCCACCAGTTTGGCCGAACCGATCATCCTCGCAAGCTGTTCTTCCGCGGTCCCTTCCTTTGCTTCGAACATCTTTGAGGTGGGACAGATCGACTTCATCCCGATCTCAACCTCAATGCCCTTGCTCTCGGCGTATGCGCGAACCTTCTTCAGGTTTTCCGGTTCCAGGCTCCCGATAAAGCGAATCTCGGAGAAATGCACCACTTTCGCCTTCTGCGCCGCGCAGTAGTCCAGATACTGGAAGGGCGTCCAGCCGGAACTCCGGATGCTGAACAGATCGATACCCAGCTTCACGGGTGCTGCTGCGGCCTGTCCCGAAGCAGTCTGAGAAACCATGGGTCCAACTCCCGCCAGTGCAATCGCCGTGCGTCGTGTCATCGCTCCGAATTCTACCCTAAACAAAACCATCAGGGGCAACCAATGCCGCGTTGCCTGTAGTCGCTATCATTGTCAGCGATGGGAAAAGTGGTCTTGTTAGGCCTGTGGCTGAGCATCGTCGCGTCGGCGCAAAGGCCGGACGACGTAACCGACTCCACTGCGGCGATCCAGTCTGCGATCGATGCGCACTCCGGTCGCGTGTACCTGCGGGCCGACACCGCCGGACAGGGCGCCATCGGACGCACGACTCTGCATGAGGATGGCGTGGGAGTGATCGAGATCCAAAATGGTGGATCCGGCTACTGCAAAGCTCCACTGATCACCCTGATCGGTGGTGGCGGGGAAGGTGCGGCGGCGCGCGCCCAGGTGGATGCGGACTGCCATATTTCCGCCATCCGGGTCACGAGGCCAGGAAGCGGATACAAAGCCCCGCCGGACGTGAAGATCGTCCCGCAATTGCGGTGCTACAGGGTCAGCCAGCTTCATCTGTATACCGGAACCGTGCTCGAAGGC
The DNA here is from genome assembly GCA_903900705.1 of uncultured Acidobacteriia bacterium. GTDB lineage: Bacteria > Acidobacteriota > Terriglobia > Bryobacterales > Bryobacteraceae > BOG-234. The sequence continues at coordinate 7,691 of CAIUOG010000138.1, read as the reverse complement.
GATGGAGATGCCACCTGCCTTATACCGGACGGCAGTAACCGGCCCGTCCTCTATTCCGAAGGTGCGTATCGCTTTCAGATTCGAAATCTGCGCGTGCAGGGCGACGGAAAAACCGACGTCGGACTCCAGTTCACCGGGGCATACGGCAAAGCGCAGACCGACGGTTCACCGGGCAGTGACGCGCTGCTGTGCACCCTCGACAACGTCACCGTGAAGGGCTTTCGGCTGAAAAACATTGAGCTCAACGAGAGCTATGGATTTCTGTTCCTGAATGTTCTCTCCGAAGACTCGGGCGGCTGGGGGCTCTTTTTGCGGGACGGCTACAATAACGCCACACAGATTATCGGCGGCGAGTATTCCCATAATGCGGTCGGTGGCGTCAGCATCGGCAGCGGCGCCATTCAACTGCGTTTCAGTTCCATTGCCGAAGGCAACCGGCAGTACGGACTCTACTATCACGGGCACCTGACGGGCCTCGAAATTGACGACGCCTATTTTGAAGGCAACGGTCATGATGGAACGGGTTGGGACGTGTTCGGGGATTTCCTCGACTACGACCAGCCCGCGATTGGCGTCACCATTCGAAACTCCCTGTTCAATTCCGTAAATGCCGAGGGGGCTGCGCACGTCGAGAACACCGTCGATCTGGAGTTCTCCCATAACATCGGAGTGCCCCCGCTCATCGGCGATGCTTTCACGCACAATGCGCTGATTCTGGGACGCGGGACCATCAATCCTTCGTTTGAGGGGAACACACGGATCGACATCCGGAACACGGCGGGAACGCCTGTCTCCCTGGCCCCTGGCGGCTTCCTGGAAAATGCGCTGCTGGCGACCCATACGCCCGAAAACAGAGTCTGGCAGTACCGGAACACAGGCCCCGGATGTGCGGGGAGAGCTGTGGTTTGCCGGCAGGGACAAGCCTGGAAAGTGCCCCTGGCCCTGGGGTCCGGAGCGGCGAACATCACGACTGTAACCCAGATGCTGTCGGCCCGCCTGGCGGGGCACATGGTGGGCGCTGGCGCCTGGATGCGAACGGATTCCGGCAGCGCTACGGCATGGGTGGAAGTCTGGGGGGGCGCGGGTGTTTACACGGGCTCGGAACTGAATCAGCCGCTGCGGATGAGTATCGATCCGGAATGGCGCTGGGTGGGTGTTAACGTGGCGACGCCCGCCAGCCAGGGACCTGTCGGCGTCCGTTTCCGTCTCTACGCGAACGATTCGAATGACGGCGTTTCGGCGCGGGCCGTCTACATCAAAGAGATCCAGGGTTGGCTCGATGCCGCACATCCGCCGTCCCCTCGTCCGGGCGCCACACCCGCCTCCGGGTTACCGATTCTGAAGTCCGCACCGGTATGCCAAGGCCACGCGGACGGCATCGCGGGCTATGAAGCCGCAGCGGATAAGATCTGGGTCTGCGCCGGGGGCTTGGCTAAAGCGCACTGAAGGGGGCGGTGAACACATCATCAGAGACATTGCCGGTATTCCGCACCCCGCCGGGCTCAAAGCAGAGAACTTCGGCTTCTTCATCCGCCGCGGTTCGATGCTCCACACCCGCCGGGACAACGATCAACTCTCCGGGACCGAGTATCACCACCCGATCACGGAACTCCACCCGGAAAGTTCCCCGCCACACCAGAAACATCTCATCCTCTGTTTCGTGGTGGTGCCACGGGAAAATGCCGAGGACCTTGATGAGCTTTACTTCCTGACCATTCAAACTGGCGACCACTTTGGGCCGCCAGTGCTCGGTGAAGAGCGCAAACTTCGCGGGGATACTGACGGGTTCCATCTAGTGCGAGTGGCGCGGGACCGTATTCTTCAGATCCTGATACCCGATGGCAAATTCGAGGCAGGCTCCGGTATCGAGTTGCCCCACGCTGGCGCGGTACAACTGCTGCCACGGCGAGTCATTTTTCAGCTGGACCGGCGGCAGGGCAGCCCGGCGGCGCGCGATCTCTTCATCGGAAACCAGCAGATCCACGCGGCGGTTCTGCAGATCCACTTTCACCAGATCGCCGGTTTCGAGAATCGCGAGGTTGCCGCCGGCAGCGGATTCCGGCGAAGCGTGCAGAATCGACGGGCTGTCTGACGTACCGCTCTGGCGTCCATCGCCCATGCAGGGCAGCATGCGGAACCCCTTGCGGACAAGCGCGCCCGGGGGTGACATATTGACCACTTCCGCAGAACCCGGATAGCCGATGGGGCCGGTGCCGCGGACAACCAGCATGCAGGTTTCGTTGATATTCAGGGCGGGGTCTTCGATGCGCGCCCGGTAGTCTTCAGGACCGTCGAACACAATGACGCGAGAGGTGAAGCAATTCTCCTCGCCCGGGGTGGAGAGGAAGCGCTGACGGAAGTCCGCTGAAATCACGGACATTTTGACGATGGCGGAATCGAAGAGATTTCCTGTCAGCACCAGGAAGCCGGCCTTCTCTTTGACCGGCGTTTCGTAGGGGCGAATGACATTGGTATCGAGAATCCGCGAATTCTTGTGGTTCTCCGCAACTGTCCGGCCCGTGATGGTCAGGGCATCGCCGTGGATCTTGCCAACGCGCAACAGTTCGCTGAAGATGGCTGGGATGCCACCGGCGCGGTGGAAGCCTTCACCCAGGTGTTCGCCAGCCGGCTGGATATTGGCCAGCAGAGGAATGTCATGGCCCACCGTCTCCCACGCCTGCAGTTCAAGCGGCACGCCCATGTGGCGGCTGATGGCCATGATGTGCGTCAGGCAGTTGGTGGAGCCGCCGATGGCGGAGTTAACGACGATGGCGTTTTCAAAAGCCTGCCGGGTCATCACCTTACCCGGCGTGAGATCTTCCTTCACCATTTCGACAATGCGGCGGCCGGTTTCATAAGCCATGCGGGCGCGTTCGCCATAGGGCGCGGGGATGGTGGCGCATCCAGGCAGTGACATGCCGAGCGCTTCCGCCAGCGAGTTCATGGAAAGCGCGGTGCCCATCGTATTGCAGTGGCCGGGGCTGGGCGCGGAAGCCAGCGTGATATCGATCAGTTCATCCACCGTGATGTTCCCTGCCGCCACTTGACGGCGGGCCTCCCAGAGCGCCATGCCGGAACCCGCCAGTTTGCCGTTGTAGTAGCTATCCAGCATGGGTCCTCCGGAGAGGACGATTGCGGGCATGTTCACGGTAGCGGCAGCCATCAGACAGGCTGGCGTGGTCTTGTCGCATGCCGTCGTCAGCACGACGCCATCGAACGGGTAGCCAACCAGGATCTCCACCAGACCGAGGTACGCGAGATTGCGGTCCAGCGCGGCAGTCGGCCGTCGGCAGCTTTCCTGGATCGGGTGGATGGGGAACTCGAACGGGACGCCGCCCGCATCGCGGATGCCGTCTTTGACGCGGGCAACCAGGGAGAGATGGATTCGGTTGCAGGGAGTGAGTTCGCTGCCGGATTGCGCAATGCCGATGATGGGCTTGCCCGCCTGCAATTCGCCGCGCGTGAGGCCCCACGTGGGGTAGCGCTCCAGATAGACGGCGGTTTCGCCGGGCTCGGCTTTGTCGTTAAACCAGATCTCGCTGCGTCGCTGTTTGGTGGATTCGTCGCTCATGAAAGTTTGAACCTCTACTTTACTCCGGGGCATTTTGCGCCCGGATTGCATATGATAATTCTGTCCAAACATGCGCCAATCCCAGTTGCTTCCCGTTATCGCGTTGTGTTTTTCCGCTCCGGCGTTCGCCGCCGAACCGGTCACGCTGCTGCAGGCAAAGTGCGCGGCCTGTCACGGCGATTCGAGCGGCATGTCCGGGCTGAAGATCACTTCACGGGAAAATGTGCTGAAAGGCGGCAAGCGCGGCGCGGCGGTGGTGCCCGGCAAGGCCACCGAAAGTCTGCTGTACCAGGCGGTGGCGGGCACGGGGCCTCTCAGGATGCCCCCAGGCGGTGGTCTGAAGCTGGAAGAAGTGCAGGCAATCCGGGACTGGATCGACGACGGCGCGAAATGGACGCAGGGGACGTGGTGGGCCTTTACCAAGCCGGTGAGGCCCCCGGTTCCGGCTCCAGGTGTGCATCCGATCGATGCTTTTGTCAACGAAAAGCTGAAGATCGCGGGGCTGCGGCCGTCTCCCGAAGCGGATCGACTCACGCTGATCCGCAGGGCAGCTTATGACCTGACCGGGCTTCCCCCCACCAAAGCACAGATTGACGCCTTTCTGAACGATCAGGCCCCAAACGCATGGGAGAAAGTGATCGATCAGTTGCAGGCTTCACCGCGCTACGGCGAGAAGTGGGGGCGGCATTGGCTGGATTTGGCGCGCTATGGCGATACCGCCGGCTTTGAACAGGATCCCTATCTGTTGCTCGCCTGGCGCTATCGGGACTACGTCATCAAGAGCTTTAACGACGACAAACCGTACGACCGCTTTGCCCGGGAACAGATTGCGGGCGATGAGTTGTACCCCACTGACCCGGGAGCGCGCACCGGCACCGGGTTCTATCGGGTGGGCACCAACCGCGACATGCTCTTCAAGGTGGAAGACGTAAACCTCGTCGAAAAGCGGATCGACATGGTGGACACAACGGCGGCCGTTTTTCTGGGACTGACAGTGGGCTGCGCGAGATGCCACGATCACAAATTCGACCCTATCCCGCAGAAAGACTACTACCGCATGCAGGCGATCTTCCAGCCCGCGATCGCCGACAAGGTCTTCCTGGATTACAACCCGGCGCGGAACTACGACATCGCGGAGAACAACCGCACCTTTAAGCTCTGGCAGATCAGTGCGGAAATCGCGAAGATCAACAAACCGTATCAGGATCAGATTCGCGAAAGGAAACTGGCGACACTGCCCGAAGAATTGGCCGCGGCGCTGCGCGCGGTGGAAAACAAGCGAAACCAGCGGCAGGCGCAACTGGTTTCCGAGAATCCGGACGCGCTGAAGATCGGGCAGAGCGAAATCGACGCCCTCATGACGCAGGCCGATAAGGAACGCATGGCGGCCATTGCTAAACGACTGCTGCAGACCTTCACGGGCTACGGACCGCCACCGATGTCGGCCGGAATTATCGATGCGGGCGCAGACGCGCCAAAGACTTTCATTGCGGTCCGAGGAAATCCCGAAAACTATGGCGAAGAGGTGCAACCCGGGTTCCTGACGGCGCTCGGCGGTGGCAACGCGCCGGAAACGCCCGCGCACGCAGCCACCACCTTCCGCCGGAAGGCACTGGCCGAGTGGTTGGCGACACCGGAGAATCCGCTGTTTGCACGAGTGATGGTGAACCGGATCTGGCAATTCCATTTCGGTTCCGGCCTGGAGAAGTCGCCGAGCGATTTCGGCATTCGCGGCGGGAACCCGACGCACCCGGAACTGCTGGACTGGCTGGCCACTGAGTTCGCGGCGAAGGGTTGGTCCATCAAGCAGATGAACAAGCTGATCATGACCTCGGCGGCCTACAAGCGGAGCGCTGATCCAGGTGATGCCGCACAGGCGAAAGATCCGGCGAACGACCTGCTTTCGCATATGAATCGTCGCCGGCTGGAGGCCGAAGAGATTCGCGATGCCTCTTTGCAGGTGACCGGCGAACTGAATCTGAAAATGGGCGGGGTGCCGATTGTGCCGCCTCTGACGAAAGAAGAGATGTTCGGCATGATCGGCAATCCGGCCAGCGCATGGATGGTCACGGCCGACGCCGCGGAACATCAGCGGCGGTCCATCTACATGCTCTCGCGCCGGACCTTCCAGCAGCCGATGGCGCAGGCATTCGACGGGCCGGACGGTGTGTTGACCTGTCCGCGCCGCAACGAAAGCACCACCGCGCCCCAGTCCCTCGCGCTGCTGAACAGCGGCTTCACCATGCAGCGCTCGAAGGCTCTGGCGGGTAAGGTGACGGATGCCGTCTCGGCCTGGGAACGGGTGTATGGCCGGGCGCCCTCGGCGGAAGAAAAGATGGCGGCCGAGCAGTTTCTTGATCGGCAGCAGAAGCTTGCGGGTTCGCGCGAGGCGGCGCTCGCCGAACTGGTGCGCGGCCTCATGAATACCAACGAATTCCTGTACGTGGACTGAGGACTCTGATAGATGACACGACGAGAACTGCTTCGACGGACTTCCAATGGCTTTGGCCTCGCGGCACTGGCCGGGATTCTGGAAGGCGCGGAATCGAATAACCCTCTGGCCCCCAAACCGCCGCAATTCCCGGCGAAGGCGAAGAGTGTCATCTACCTGTTCATGCATGGCGGTGTGAGCCATGTGGATACCTTCGATCCCAAGCCGCAACTGACAAAATACAACGGGAAGAATCTCTCCGCCGACCTCGCGAAAACCATCAAAACGAGCTTCATCCACGACCCTTCGAAGGCGATTCTGCGCGGCAGCCCCTGGGAATTCAGGCCGGGCGGAACCTGCGGGATCCCCGTGTCAGACCTCTATCCGAACGTGCGCGCCATGATGGACGATATCGCCGTGGTGCGAAGCTGCTATTCCGATCAGTTCGACCATGCGCCCGCGATCTATCTGCGCAGCACCGGTTTCCAGTTGCCGGGGCGGCCCAGCCTGGGCTCCTGGGTGACCTACGGGCTGGGGACGGAAAACCAGAATCTGCCGGCGTTTGTCGTCATGTCCGACGGTTCCACGAAGTCAGGACCGCCGATGTACGGGTCGGGCTTCCTGCCGGCGGTGTATCAGGGAACCGTTTTCCGGGGCGGCGAAAGCCCGATTCTTTATCTCAAGAATCCCGATGGCGTAACACCCGGTGTGCAGCGGGAAACGCTCGACTTTATCAATAAAATCGATAAAATCCAGGAGCGGACCCGGCCCAACGATTCCACGCTGGACGCGCGCATTGCCTCCTATGAACTGGCCTGGCGGATGCAGAGTTCCGCACCCGATGCAGTGGATCTGACGAAAGAGTCCGAGGCGACGAAGAAGCTCTATGGGATTGGCGAGGGAGTGACGGACGATTTCGGACGCAAATGCCTGCTCGCGCGACGACTGGTGGAGCGCGGCGTGCGGTTCATCGAACTGATTTCCGGGACCAACGTCGGCGCGGACTGGGATGAGGCGCACACAGATCTCACCGGATCGCACCCGCGCATGGCAATGAAGTCGGACAAGCCGATTGCCGGGCTGTTGAAGGATATGAAGGGGCGTGGCCTGCTGGATTCCACTCTCGTCGTCTGGGGCGGCGAGTTCGGACGGACCCCGCTTTCCCAGGGCGATAACGGGCGCGATCACCACCCATACGGCTTCTCCATCTGGATGGCCGGCGGCGGCATCAAAGGCGGCAAAGTACTGGGAGCAACCGACGAATTCGGGGTTCAGGCGACCGAGATGCGGGTGGATTCGCACGACATCAACGCCAGTATTCTCCGGCTCCTGGGCATGGACCACAAACGCCTGACCTATCTCTATCAGGGCCGCGATATGCGGCTTACCGATGTCAAAGGCGATGGGGAGTTCACCGATAAGCTGATCGCCTGATTGCGTCTGGTACCGGCAAAACAGATCTGATTGGCGCCAGTGCGTTTGGCTTCGTACATGGCATGGTCGGCCGTCCGGATCAGTTCATCCTCGGTTTCAGCATCATCCGGGAAAAGGCTCATCCGGCATTTTAGTGGGTAGCGGGCATAAGGTCGAGGCCGCCGCAGTGGAAGTAGATGGCGGTTTTGAAGTTGGTTTTGTTGCGAAAGCCCCGAGCCGTGTACTTGACCCACTGAATCTTTGAGTTGATGGATT
>CAIUOG010000137.1 GCA_903900705.1 uncultured Acidobacteriia bacterium | reverse complement strand
TTCGATCTCGCGCTGTCGAAAGACAAAGATCAGAAGTACATGTACCTGGCCGATGGTTCGAACATGAAGATCCACGTGATCGAGCGCGCCACGATGAAGATCCTCACCACCTTCGGCGATGGCGGCAGGCAGCCGGGCCAGTTCTATGCCGTGCACAGTATCGCGACGGACTCAAAAGGCAATATCTTCACCACCGAAACCTATCGCGGACAGCGCGTGCAGAAGTTCCTGTACAAGGGAATCACGGCCGTCACGAAGAAGGACCAGGGCGTGGTCTGGCCCGTCGCCAAATCGCACTGAGGCATCCCGCTAAACCGTGCGCGGCCGCAGGCTGAACCGGAACCGCATGTCCTCGCCGAACCACTGTACATAGTTGGTACCCCAGCCGTTATTGAAGAGGCTGAAGTGGAAAGGTTTGGTGAGATCCGGCTGTTCCCGCGAATAGAAAATCGGCGACCTTTCGCCCAGCACCACCAGCGGCGCATCCAGTGTTTCCACGCTGAGTGCGCCGCTTTCGTCTTTGTAGTGGAGGCCGGTGGAGAGCGCGTGCATGTGGCGGTTGCCGCCCGTCACCACATCGAGCGGGGAAACCATCTGGCCGGCCTTCGACATCATCCAGTTCCCCGGCTGCCCGACGTGCGGATGGAAGCTGAGCCAGAGCGCCTCCGGCATCCGGTTGGCGCGCTTTCCGCGCCATGTGAAGTTGCACTGCGCCACCGCTTCCGCGCGCGGCATCACCAGTTCCAGCCAGAGTTCGGCGGGCCACGCCGCCGCCGCAGGCATAGCGCCGCCGCCATTGTCGATTTCCAGCTGCAGCACCAGCGTGTGCTCCCAGGCCGTCTCTCCCGTATAGCAACGCAGCAGACGCGTCTGCCATGTGCGGCTCTCCGCGCCAAACTTCTCAATGCCCGGCTTGCCGAAATCCTTCGGAGCCCAGTCCGTCTGCACCGTGATGTAGCTGGCCAGGAAGTGGTCGTAATCCGCCTTTGACAGCGTCTGGTAGCTGAACGCGGCCAGCGGATGATCCGCCGCGGCCCAGTTGCGCCCGCCCTGCTTCTCCTGCAGGCGGATGATCGCCCCCGCCTTCGGATCAACCGCCACCGTGAAGTGCGTCGTTTCAAAGGGCAGGGAAGCGTCATGCGCGGTCATGCGGCTGGTCTCCGGCATCACCGGCTTCAGCCTTGCCAGGCGCTGGTCCGCCTCGGTGCGAAGCGCGGCGGGCAGGGCCTTCAGGCTGTCATCGATATCGGCGCGCTTCTCCACCCAGCTGCCCGTCACGGTCCGGTATTTCGCGTCGTTCAGCATCGTCGCCAGCGCTGCCGGCGTGTAGTGTTCGAAGTCAAGCCACGTCTTCGTGTCGGTGCCCCAGGTGTGCTCCGCTCCCAGCGCGAACTTCGAGAGAAACGCGAGATCGGTCTTGTCCCCCGTGTGCAGTTTCCCCTTGCCAATCCACTCCGCGCGCAGCCGGACCAGTTCGCGGAACCGCGCCAGCTTGAGCGGATCGCTCGCCACGCCATGAATCCAGGTGTCGCCAATCTCCCGGGTGAACACCGGCATCGCGCCCTGATGCGGCGTGACCGCGTTGGCGATATCCGTCAGGTTCGCGGCTTTGATGGCCGCTTTCGGGAAGCGCTTCCGCAACTCCGCGTAGATCTGATGAATCTCTTCGGGCGTATGCGGGCCCAGATTGTCGTCCCGAACCTCTACCGCAATCGCCAGATCGGAATCCGGAATGCGCACCACGCCGCCATACTCCAGCCGGTGATACATCATCACGAGCGATGCGCCTTTCGGGTCTTTCCACACAAACACCGGCGGCACGTCCGGCGGCGTGCTGGCCGAGTTCACGCCGATATCGAGGAACGTCACGCCGTTCTCTTCAAGAGGCGCAATCAAACCGCGCGTGTGCCCGGGTACGTCCGTCATCTTCGCGCCCGTGGTCTTCCGGCCAAAGCGTTTGTCGAGGGATTTCGAGAAGCCGATCGCGCCGCCGATAAACGTCCGGTCGAGCAGTTCCGATTGCCACGTGAACGGCAGCGCATGCCACGCAATATCGCCGCGCGTGATCGCCTGTTCCATCTTTTTGCGGTCCGCCGGGCCGGCTTGTTCCAGGTACTGATACAGCAGCCAGCTGCCGGTGGTCCACACATAGCGCTCCTCACCGGAGCTTTCCTGGCCCGTCTGCCGCAGCGCGTTCGCCACCTCCATCGCCTTCGGATAGTGCTGTTCGAAATAGCGCTTCACGATGGCGGCCTGGGTATCGACGAAGCCCGCGTCGAAATGGCACTTGAACATCACCAGCACGAGGTTCACGCTGTCATCCGGCGCAATGTTCTGCGCGCTCGCGAAACGGCTTCCGGCCAACGTCAGACCACCCGCCAGGCTGGCGGTAAACTTTCGGCGATTCATCTGTATCAATGTACCGTCACAGGGGCCCCGCGCCCGATAGCGGCCATCCTGTTATTCTTGAAGGTTGCATGACAATCGATGAAATCAGGGAGTTAATCCAGCTGCTGTCCGACACGGGCATCGCCGAACTGGAAGTCGAGCGTGGTGAGAACCGCGTGCGCATCCGGAAGTCGTTTGGCGCGGAGACCAGTGTCTACCTTCCCCCCGCTCCTGCGCCTGTTCCGGCCCCCGCGCCCGCCAACACCGTTGCCGCCGCGCCCAAAGCCGACCCACCGGCCGGCAAGACCCCGGACTCGCTCGTCTACGTAAAATCTCCCATTGTCGGGACCTTCTACGAAGCCGCCTCGCCCACCAATCCGCCCTTCGTGCGCATTGGCGAGCACGTTAACCTCGGCAAGGTTCTGTGCATCATCGAATCGATGAAGCTGATGAACGAGATCGAGTCGGACGTTGCCGGCATTGTGGAGACCAAACTCGTGCAGAATGGTCAGCCCGTGGAATACGGAGAGGCCCTCTTTGGCATCCGGCCCGTTTAGGAAAATCCTCATCGCCAACCGGGGCGAGATCGCGCTGCGCATCATCTGCGCCTGCAAAGATCTCGGCATTCCCACGGTCGCGGTGTATTCGGAAGCGGACCGCCACAGTCTGCCTGTGCGCTTCGCCGACCAGGCCATCTGCATCGGCCCGGCCAAGAGCGCGCGCAGTTACCTGGACATCCCCTCCATCATCAGCGCGGCGGAAATCACCAATGTGGACGCAATCCATCCGGGCTACGGCTTCCTGAGCGAAAACTCGGGCTTCGCCGAAGTCTGCCGGGTGTCCGGCATCAAGTTCATCGGTCCGACGCCGGAAGTGATCGCGGCCATGGGCATCAAGGAACGCGCCCGCGCCATCATGAAGGACTACGGCGTGCCGATTCTGCCCGGTTCCGAAGGCGTGCTTTCCAGCCCCGAAGAAGCCATCGAGACGGCCGCGCGCATCGGCTATCCAGTGATTCTGAAGGCCTCCGCCGGCGGCGGCGGTCGCGGCATGCGCGTGGCGAACAATGCCGAGGAACTGCCGGGTCTGCTCATGCAGGCGCAGCAGGAAGCCGGCGCTTCGTTCTCGAGCGCGGACGTCTATCTGGAAAAGTTCATCGGCGCGCCGCGTCACATTGAGTTCCAGGTGCTGGCCGACGAGCATGGCAACGTGGAAATTCTGGGCGAACGCGAGTGCAGCATCCAGCGCCGTCACCAGAAACTGCTCGAGGAGTCCCCCTCGCCCGTGCTGCGGGATGCAGTACGTGACCGCGTTTCCGCGAAGCTCAAGGAAGCCATCAAGGCCATCGGCTACAGCAACGCGGGCACCGTGGAGTTCCTCATGGATGAGAAGGGCGATCTTTACTTCATCGAAGTGAACGCCCGCATTCAGGTGGAACATCCGGTGACCGAAGCGGTGACGGGCATCGATCTGGTGAAGGCGCAGATCCGGATTGCGGCGGGCGAAAAGCTGCCGGACATTCTGGGCGGGCCGGTCACGCGTTACGGGCATGCGATTGAATGCCGGATTAACGCCGAGAACCCCGAAACGTTTGTTCCGTCGCCGGGCCGTATTACCGGCCTGAACCTTCCCGGAGGCGTCGGAATCCGCGTGGATACCCATGCCTATCAGGACGGCGTCATTCCTCCCTATTACGATTCCCTGGTGGCCAAGTTAATCGCGCACGGCAAAGATCGCAATGAAGCGATTGCGCGCATGAAGCGAGCTCTGGATCTGTTTGTGGTGGAAGGAATCCACACCTCGATTCCTCTGCACAAGAGAATTCTCAACGAAGCCGATTTCGTTGAGGGGAATTTCGACACCAACTTCATCAAACGCTGGTTCTAGTTCGTCGCGTTTTCAAGGCCGGCTTGCCACAACTCTGGAATCCCCATTCGCGCGCGGTGATGATGGCGCTGCTGGACCATCATCACCGTGTCTGCGTGCCCCGGGCACATTCCCAACTCTCAGACGCTGTCATCAACGAATGCACTCTCACGTTTGAGGAACTGCGCGAACGGGCCGGACTCAGCGGCATGCCCGGCGGCCTGGGGCGTCATCTGCGCCGCGTCGCGATCTGGTGCCTCGCAGAGGGCTTTCCGCCGCTGCATGCGCTGGCCGTGAAAAGCCGCGCCGGAGACCCGGGCGATGGCTACGAGCGAAGTCCGGGCGTGCCGGGTGACTGGCGGGAAGACGTCCGCCGCGCCATTGTGTTTGATTCTTATCGTTTCCAGTGTGTCGCTCGGATTCGTGGCCCGCGCAGGGCTTAGAATATGAAGAACCATGAGCATTTCCAGACGTGAACTGCTGGCCTTCTCCGGCGCCGCGCTTGCTTCCCGTTCTCCCCTGTTCGCCGCCCCTTCACCCATCACCCGGCCCGTCGCAATCGCCCGGTGTAAAACCTACGGCAATGACGAGGTCCTCACCAACCTGAAGACTCTCTTTGACCAGTTGGGCGGCATCGGGAAACTGGTTCGCAACAAGACCGTCACCGTCAAAATCAACCTCACCGGCAGCCCGGGGCAGCGCTTCGAAGGCCGCGCGCTCGGCGCCACCCACTACACCCATCCGCAGGTGATCATGGCCGCAGCCCACCTGATGGGCGAGGCCGGGGCGAACCGCATCCGGTTTGTGGAGAGCGGCTGGGCGCTGAGCGGCCCGCTCGAAGACTACCTGCTCGATTCCGGCTGGAACGTCAAACAACTGGCCAACTCCGCGAAGAATGTCGAGTTCGAAAACACCAACAACCTCGGCAAGGGCCGCCAATACTTTCGCCTCAAAGTCCCCGGCGATCCCTACATTTTTCCGGCCTACGATCTGAACCACGCCTATCACGAAACCGACGTTTTCGTCAGCATGGCGAAGCTCAAGAACCACGCCACCTGCGGCGTCACGCTCTCCATGAAAAACTGCTTCGGCATCACGCCCGCCTCCATTTACGGCGACGATGCGGGCAAAGACGAACCCAACGAGACTCCGAATTCCGGCCGCGTCAGCGCCATGCACAACGGTCGCCGCGCGCCCTCGAAATCCGCCCTGCCGGAACTCGACCCCCGCAGCAGCCGCGACCCCGGCTATCGCATGCCGCGCATTGTGGCGGAACTGAATCTGGCGCGCCCGGTGGACCTCGCCATCATCGACGGCGTGCAGACCATTGCGGGCGGCGAAGGGCCGTGGATCCGGGGACTGCGCTACATCGAACCCGGTCTGCTCATCGCGGGTCTGAACGCCACCAACACGGACACGGTGGCGACTGCTGTAATGGGATATGACCCGCGCGCGCCGAAGGGCTCGGGTGCGTTCCAGAAGTGCGACAACACATTGCTTCTCGCGGAGAAACTCGGGGTCGGCAGCGCCGATCTGAGCCGCATCGAAGTGGCCGGGGTACCCATTGAAAAAGCCGTCTACCGTTTCTAAAAGTCTTCTGTCAAAAGCCGTTCTCATCGCCGCCGCCATTGGCGCGGTGGCGGCCGTGGTGCATGCGCAGAATCCGGCCACCATGTTTCCGCCCGTGCGCGGAACGAAGTACATGGTCGGGGGCGGCAACAACTTCGTCGTCGCCGCCGGCACGGACATGCTGGAGAAGGGTGGCAACGCGGTCGACGCGGGCGTCGCCTCCACGCTGGCCGCTTCGGTCACCGAACTCGATCACTTCGGCCTCGGCGGCGAGATGCCTCTCATCATCAAGATGAAGGATCAGCCGGCCGTTGTGATCAGCGGCGTGGGAACCGCGCCGGAGCTCGCCACGCCGGAGTTCTTCCGCAAACGCAATCCGGAGCCCTGGGAAGAGCGCGCCACCATGCCGCCCATCCCCGCCAACGGGATTCTCGCCGCCACCGTTCCCGGCGTCTTCGACGGCCTGATGCTGGCGCTCGAAAAATACGGCACCATGAGCTTCGCCCAGGTGGTCGCGCCCGCGCTCGGCTACGCGAAGGGCTTTCCCACAACGGAGATTTTCAGCTCTTACATTTCCACCAGTCAGCAGTATCTGAACGTCTGGCCCATTTCGCTCAAGCATTTCGAACCGAACGGCCATGTGCCGCAGCCGGGCGAGATGTTCGCGCAGCCGAATCTCGCCGCCACGCTGGAACAGCTGATTGCCGCTGAAAAGAAGGCCAAAGGCAATCGCATGGCGAAGATTGAGGCGGTCCGCAACTACTTCTACCGCGGCCCGGTTGCGAAGCGGATCAGCGAGTTTTCTGAAAAGAATGGCGGCCTTCTGCGCTACCAGGACATGGCCGGTTTCCATGCCGAGACGGACTCGCCCCGTACCACCACCTATCGCGGCTACACCGTCAACAAGCCCGGCTTCTGGACGCAGGGCCCTGTCATGCTGGAGGCTCTCAACATCCTTGAAGGCTATGACCTGAAGGCCATGGGCCACAACTCACCCGAGTATCTGCACACCGTGGTGGAGGCCGTGAAGCTGGCCTTCGCGGATCGCGACCGCTATTACGGCGACCCGAAGTTTTCGAAGATCCCCGAAGACACGCTGCTCTCCAAAGACTATGCCGCGGAACGCCGCAAACAGATCGATGTGAAGCACGCGTCCCTGGACAGCCGCCCCGGCGCCTTTGGCGGCCCGCTGCCCATGGCGCAAAATCCCAATCCGACCGTGGGCGTGGCTGACACCACGTGCGTCAACGCGGTCGATCCGAAGGGCAACGTCTTCTCGGCCACCCCCAGCGGCGCCTGGCTGCCGTCCGTCATTGCCGGGGATACCGGCATCCCTCTGGGCACCAGGCTGCAATCCTTCCTGGTCAACACGCCCGGCCACGCCAACTTCCTGGCCGGCGGTCACCGTCCGCGCGTCACGCTCAGCCCGACCATGGTGCTGAAGGACGGCCAGCCCTACCTCGCGCTCTCGACGCCCGGTGGCGACAATCAGGACCAGGCGCTGCTCCAGGTACTGCTGAATATCATGGAATTCGGCATGAGTCCGCAGGCCGCCGTGGAAGCGCCCCGGTTCCAGACGGAGCACTTTTACGCCTCGTTCGCCAACCACGAATTCATTGCGGGCAAGCTGAATCTGGAGAACCGGATTCCGAAGGAAACGGCGGACGCGCTGTCAAAGCTGGGCCACAAGGTGAACGTCGCCGGCCCCTGGAGCAACGGCTCCGCGCCCGTGGTGATCCAGATGGGTGGTGGGGCTTCACAGGGTGTTTTGCAGGGTGGCGCAGACCCGCGCCGGGGACGCTACGTTTTTGGGAAGTAGGGGAAGCTCGTATCTTCTTCTTCCGATCGTCCACGTCCGAAATCGCCGCGAGGCTTAGCAGGAAAACGAAGAGATCCTAAACGATCTCTTCCTTCTTCGCATCCCATTTCACGGTGCGGCCCTGCCGGTAGCTTTCCACCGCCATCCTGCACGCGATCGACACCCGGTAGCCCACTTCGAACGGGCAACTGGTCTCTTTCCCGCTGCGAATGCAATCGATGAAATTCTGCATGTGGGCGCGCGGCGCGGTCGGCGTCTGGCCCAGCGCTTCCACGCCATCCGGGCGATTCACTTTCTGTGGCAGGTAGCGAATCTGCTGGCCCTTGGAAATGGTGCCGTCCGTGCCCAGCACGTCTTCGGTGGACCCCAGCTGATTATTCCCAAACCCGGAATCCCAGCTGAAAAGAACTTCCTCGGGATGCGCCATGGACACGCTCATGGTGTCCGGCACTTCGCGGCCGTCTTTCCACAGGTAAATGCCCCCGGTCATGTTGACCGTGTGGGGAATCTGCAGGCCCATCACCTTGTACCAGAAGGCGATCTGGTGGCACATGTTCTCGTAGACATTGCCGCCGGAGTAATCCCAGAAATAGCGCCAGTTGATATAACGCTGCGCATCGAACTCATGCTCCGGCGCGCCGCCCAGAAAAGCCTTCCAGATCACGTTTTCCGGCGTCATGTCCGGATAAACAGGCCGCGCCCACTGCGGTTTGCCGTGCGGCGTATTGCGGTACATGTGGGAATGAATTGCCGTGATTTTGCCCACGTTGCCGCTCGCGAGATAGTTGGCCGCGTCCGTCACCTGGCCCGAAGAACAGCTCTGGTGGCCGATCTGTACGGTCCGCTTGCCCGCCTTCTCATAGGCCGCGCGCATCTGCTTCGCATGCTCCACCGTGAAGGCCATGGTCTTTTCCTGGTAGACGTGCTTGCCGGCTTCCAGCGTGGCCGTGAAACACTCGGCGTGCAGGTGCTGCGGGGTTGCGATCAGCACGGCGTCAATCGACTTGTCTTCCAGCATGTGCCGGTAATCGAGATACGTCTTTGCCTCCGGCGCGAGCTTCTTCGCGTCTTCCAGACGGCGCGTGTAGATATCGGCAAAGCCGACAAATTCCGTATTCGGGCAGCCGATGGCTTCGCGAGCGATCTGCGTGCCGCGTTCGCCAATGCCGATGATTCCAAGACGGACGCGGTCATTCGCGCCCATGGCCCGGCCCGTCGCGAGTGTGCCGGCGAGACCAGTGGCAACGTTACCGATGAAATTCCTGCGGGTCTGCATGGGAGATTACCCTTCAGTGTACCGCCACTTATATATTGAAAGATGGCTTTCAAGAGAGTTATCTGGATCGTTCTCGACAGCGTGGGTGTGGGTGAGATGCCCGATGCGGCGGCCTACGGCGACGTCGGCAGCGACACGCTAGGCAACATCGCCAGGCAGCGCGGCCTCGAACTGCCGAACCTCTGCGCTCTGGGGCTGGGCAATCTGAAGCCGATCCCGCAGTTGCCGAAGCCGGAAGCCCCGGCGGGTTCATACGGCCGCTGCACGCTGGCGTCGCCGGGTAAGGACACCACCACGGGCCACTGGGAGATGGTCGGCGTCCACCTCGAAAAGCCCTTCCCGCTCTACCCGAACGGCTTTCCGCCGGAGATCGTGCGCGCGTTTGAAGACCGCATCGGGCGTTCCGTGCTGGGCAACAAGGCGGCCTCCGGCACAGAGATTATTCAGGAACTCGGCGAACAGCACATGGAATCGGGTTCGCCGATTGTCTACACCTCGGCCGACAGCGTGTTTCAGATCGCCGCGCATGAGGATGTGATTCCGCTCTGGGAACTCTACCGGATGTGCGAAGTGGCGCGCGAAATTCTGAGCGGCCCGCATGAAGTGGGGCGCGTGATTGCCCGGCCGTTCGAAGGCGAACCCGGCGCGTTCAAACGGACCACGAACCGGCACGATTACGCGGTGCCGCCGCCGCGCGGCATCCTGCTCGACAAGCTGGAACAACAGGGCGTGCAGGTCTTCAGCGTCGGTAAGATTTTTGACGTGTTTCTGGGGCGGGGAATTACGGATCACGTCCTCACGAAGAGCAACGCGGATGGCATGGCGAAGACTCTCGATGCCGTGAACGAATTCGATGGCGGTCTGATTTTCGTCAATCTGGTGGATTTTGACCAGCAGTACGGTCATCGCAACGATGTGGAAGGTTATGGCGCCGCGCTCGAAGAATTCGATCGCTGGCTGCCGTCCCTGCGCGCCGCGCTGCGCCCTGATGATCTCGTGATCCTGACGGCGGACCATGGCTGCGACCCCACCACGCCTTCGACGGACCACAGCCGCGAATATACGCCTCTCATCGCCTTCGGCCCCCACGTGCGCGCCGCAGTGGATCTGGGCCTGCGCGCGACGCTGAGTGACATTGGCCAGACCGTGGCGGAGAACTTCGGTACTTCCATTTCTAAAGGAATCAGCTTTTTACACGACATATCATGAGAAAACCCTTGATGGCGGGCAACTGGAAGATGTACAAGACCCCCGCCGATACACATGCTTTCTTTGAGGCCTTCAAGCCCCTCGTTGCGGACGCGAAGAACGTTGACATTGTCCTTTGCCCGCCTTTTGCCGATCTGCATGCCGCGATCACGGAAACCGCGAACAGCGGCATCGCCGTGGGCGCTCAGAATCTCTACTGGGGCAAGGAAGGCGCGGTCACCGGCGAGGTTTCCGGCCATATGCTGCAGGCTATTGGCTGCCAGTACGTGATCATCGCGCACAGCGAACGGCGTCAGTATTTCGGCGAAAGCGAGCCGGACGTGGTGCGCAAGATTGAAGCGGCTCTCGAATACGGCCTCACTCCGATTGTCTGCGTGGGCGAGCGACTCGAAGAGCGCGAAGAAGGCCGGACCGAAGAGGTGCTGGCGACCATGTTCGATGGCGGCCTCGCGCCCCTCGCAGCGGAGCAGTTCGCGAAGGTCGTGATCGCCTACGAACCGGTCTGGGCCATCGGGACCGGCAAGACCGCCACCCCGGAGATCGCCGAAGCCGCGCACCGGTTCATTCGCGGCAAGGTGGCGGAGAAGTTCGGAGCCGACGCTGCCGCGGCGGTGCGCATCCTCTACGGCGGCAGCGTGAAGCCGGATAACGTGACCAAGCTGATGTCGGAAGAAGACATCGACGGCGCGCTGGTGGGCGGGGCGAGCCTCGATCCGAAGTCGTTTGCCGCTATCGTGAATTTCTAATGCAATCGCACCCGGCGTTCTCATTACGCCGGGTGCGAAGTTTGGAAACGCAAACGGTAGTACGATCACTCTACTCCTGATGGCTCACTCCCCAACCCATGCCTGACGCGAATTGGGATCGAATTCAGGAACTCTTCCTCGACGCGGCGGATCTCCCGCCGCTCGAGCGGGCG
The DNA here is from genome assembly GCA_903900705.1 of uncultured Acidobacteriia bacterium. Taxonomy (GTDB): domain Bacteria; phylum Acidobacteriota; class Terriglobia; order Bryobacterales; family Bryobacteraceae; genus BOG-234. Next base: position 781 of record CAIUOG010000137.1, on the reverse strand, counting down.
GCGTTTCTCGACCGCAACTGCGCCGGCCAGCCCGCCCTTCGCGCCGAAGTCGAGTCTCTCCTCGCAGCCGACCGCTCGTCTGGCAACTCCACCATGCGTCCCGTGGCGTCCGCCATCCGCGAAGCCGCCGGCGTGATGCTCGATGGCTCCATGGTCGGTCGCCGTCTCGGACCCTGGCTGCTGGTTCGCGAGATCGGGCGGGGCGGCATGGGTTCGGTTTTTCTTGCCACGCGTGACGACGAGCAGTTCCACAAGGAAGTGGCGCTCAAGCTGATCCGGCATGGCATGGACACAGAGGATGTGCTGAGCCGTTTTCGCCAGGAACGGCAAATTCTGGCGAGTCTCGATCATCCGTATATCGCGCGGCTGCTGGATGCCGGCACCGCGCCGGACGGGCGTCCCTTCTTCGTGATGGAGTATGTGGTCGGCCAGTCGCTCGACGAGTATTGCGAATCCCGCCAGCTCAGTATCCGGCAGCGCTGCGATCTGTTTCTGAAAGTCTGCGAGGCCGTCGCCTACGCGCACCGCAAGCTTGTCATCCATCGGGATCTGAAACCGGCGAACATCCTGGTCAGTCCCGACCAGAACGGTGAGCCCGCGCCGAAACTGCTCGATTTCGGTGTGGCGAAACTGCTTGATTCCGCCGATGCGAAGTCCGGCCAGCGGACCTCGCTCGAACAGCGCGCCATGACGCCGCAGTATGCCAGTCCGGAGCAGGTCCGGGCCGAGCCGATGACCACCTCGACGGACGTCTACTCGCTGGGCGCGATTCTCTACGAGT
>CAIUOG010000136.1 GCA_903900705.1 uncultured Acidobacteriia bacterium | reverse complement strand
AGCGCCTGTTCGGATTGCGAGCTCTTACCAAGAAGCATTGTCTTTCATGATCGGCAAGCGCTGCCCCGCTTCACAAGATATGCTTCGGTTTACAAGAAGGTGTTAACGCTCGCCAGCGGGCTACTGGATCAGGGTGGACAGTGTACGGGTAAGGCCGGTATAAGTGCCGGTGTTGTCATTCTTCAGGCTGCTGCTACCTGTTACGGAAACCGTGCTGGCCACGAACGCCGCATAGACAGCGGCAGCGGAGGAACCCGTAAAGTCAAACCCCGTCGTCGGGAAGTAGTAGGTCCCGGTGATGTTCCCGCTGCCGGAATTCGCGATGCTGTTGTGAGTCGAGTAGGTCAGGGTCCTGTCCTGAAAGAACGCGATGCCCTTGTATACACCCGAACTTGGTGCAGACATATTGACGATACCGGAACCGGTGACGGACACTGGCGCAATGGTGTGCCCCGCGGAACCCGTGTTGTAGAACATCACGTTCGGGGCATTCAGAGTGCCGGAGTTGGAAACCGTCAGGCCTCCGCCGTTCAAAATGTATACTCCGGCGGAAAGGTTCAGGGTCGCGGAGCCTGTGACGGAAATCCCTCCACAGTAAACGCCGGGGCCCATCGAGCCGGTCTTGCCATTTCCGATCGTGTAGTTCGTGTGGTCACAGGCGCCATAGGTAGGCGCCGGCAGCGAGGCCAGGGGATCGGTAACGGTACCCGCACCGGTAGTTGGCGCGGGACTCGTTGACGACGAACCGGTGATGGACGCCCCGCCGTGCACCTGTATCGTGTTGCTGGTGACATGCGACGAGCCGGTGACGTAGAGCGCGGTGGAACTGGAGGAATTGATAAAAACCCCACACCCCGTGGTTGTCACGTTGGAGCTGCCCGTGACCGCCAGCGCCTGCGCCGCACTGGGGCTCAGTACATAAATGCAGTTGGCGCCCGGCATCGTCGTGACTCCCGCAATTGCCTGCGCCGCGATGTTGGCGACCTGGTAGCCGGAGCCGAACAGGAAGAAGTTCGGCGAAGTTGTCGCCACGGTCGCTTTGATCCACAGACTGGGTGAGTTGCCGGAAACCCCCGGCGGCGCGGTATTGTTCTCAATCATTGTACCGGTGAAGACCGGGGGGCCGTCGGCGGTTGCGTAAAGACATCCCGCCTGCAGAGAAGTCGTGGGTGGTGTGGTGCCGATGCAGGTATACGTAACGCCGCAGGAGACGGTCGCGCAGGAATCTCCGTTGGTGTTCGCCCAGATTGCCGCAGCCGTCGCCGCCGCATCCGCCGCGGTCTGGACGCGCATTTTGAGGTAATATGCCCAGCCGAGGTCCACCGCCAGCCCCATCACTGCGAATAGCAGCATCAGGCTGAAACTCGCCATGATCAGCGCCTGCCCTCCGCGTCCTGCTCTCTTTTTCACCATACGGCTGATCGGCAATTCCTCCGAAAACCTTTAGGTCCTCGTTGCCATGTCTCCGTATCTTTATGCTGCCCTGAGGTGACGCCGGATTCAATGCTGCGTTGCGTCAGGCGTATTTGTCTGAGAGCTTTTTCGCACGTCCCCGCCCACTCCGGCTTCTTGGTAAACTGGGGCTTCAACATGGCCATCAGCCCAGACCTGCTCGAAATCCTCATCTGCCCCGCCTGCCGGGCCAAAGTGGAACTGAACTCCGACGCGAGCGGCCTTCGGTGTGTCTCCTGCCACCGCCTCTATCCGATCCGCGACGAGATCCCCGTCATGCTCATTGACGAGGCTACTATCGACGAATAGCGGGGCATTTTGCCTTACCAACAGGCCCCCCCAGTGACGAATGCCACCCTGGACCGGCTCCCCTCCGGCAGCAGGGTCGCACTGATACGACTCCGCTCGCTGGGTGACTGCGTGCTCTCGACGCCGGCCATCCGCCTGCTGAAGAAGGCCCGCCCGGATCTCGAAGTCGCTGTCGTTGTGGAAGACCGCTTTGCCGGGGTTTATGAAGGCAGTCCGGACGTCAGCCGGATGCTGCCCCCGTCCGCGCGTGCCATCCGATCCTTTGCTCCGGACCTGTGCCTGAACCTGCACGGCGGCACCCGCAGCGCCCGCCTGACCCTGCTTTCCGGCGCCCGCTTTCGTGCGGGCTTCGACATCTTTAAGCCCGGCTGGATCTACAACACCCCGATTCCCACCGCGCAGCAGGTTCTGGGAGTCACGCGTCGCGTTCATACCGCGGAGCATCAGGCCTCCGCTTTGTTTTACCTGGGCGTGCCCGTGGAAGATGTCCCGCGCGCTTTCGTATCCGCCGCCCCGGGCCGTTCCAGCCAGGCCCCCGAGGGCCGTTATGCGGTCTTCCACGCCATGGCGGCAACGCCGGAGAAGACCTGGCCGGCGCCGTTTTTCCTGGAACTCGCCCGCTATGCCAGCCGGGAACTGGGCCTGGAGCCGGTCTTCATTGGAGGGCCTGGCGAAGACCTTTCGCAGTTTCAGATCTTTCGGATCATCGGCGGCGCGCCTCTCGGTGAAATCGCCCGGCTGGTGCGCGATGCCTCCGTGTTTATCGGCAACGATTCCGGCCCCGCCCACGTGGCGGCTGCTTTTGCCGTCCCGCAGGTTGTGTTCTTCGGCCCTTCCGATGAGGAGATCTGGAGTCCCTGGAGAACCGTTTTCCGTGTCCTGAAGGCGGACCCGATCCACCGGATTACAGTCGATCAGTCGATTCAGGCCCTGCGAGGAGTTCTGCAATGAAGGACGCTCTTCGCCTGGCCCGCTACACGAGCCGTTACTGGCCCCTGCTGCTTCTCTCTGTGCTGCTGATGGCGCTGATGGGGCTCATGACCGCGGCCCGGGCCATCCTGATCAAGCCGGTGCTGGGCCGCGTGCTGCGGCCGAGCATGGATGCCGTGCCGGAGCCCATTTTCACCATCTTGCGGCACCAGATCTTTCTTGAGGACTTCTTCCCGGCGCAGATCCACAACGTCTTCACCATCGTCGCGATCTCCATCCTGGTGGTCTTTCTGGTGCGAGGTCTCTGCGATTATCTGGGCGACTACCTCACCAGCTACGTCGGCTTTTCCGCCGTCACCGATCTGCGGAATGACGTCTTCGCGAAGGTACTGCGTCACGGCGCGGCTTTCTTTGAAACCACCTCCACCGGACGCCTGATGTCGTCCGTGATGAGCGATATCGACAAGATCCAGACCGCCTGTTCCGACATGTTTGCCGACCTGCTGCGGCAGATCTTCTCATTGGTGGGGCTGTTGATCGTGATCTTCGGTACCGACTGGCGTCTTGCCCTTTTTGCTCTCGGGCTCTTCCCGATTATTCTGGTCCCCACCGCTCGTCTGGGGCGCAAGATCCGCCGCACCAGCCGGCGCACGCAGGATGCCACCGGTGAGCTGAATCAGGTACTGCAGGAAGCCATCGCCGGGCACCAGGTGGTGAAAGCGTTCGGCGCGGAACAGTATGAACTCCGCCGCTTCCGTTCGGCCGGCGAGCGGCTGCGCACGGTGAATGTGCGCAAAGTTCTGATTCAGGGGATTCCCTCGCCGTTCATCGAATTTATGGGGGCGCTGACGTTCGTCGGGCTGCTCTGGTACGGGCGCATTGAGATTCGGAACAACGTGCTGAAGCCGGAAGACTTCATGAGCTTTCTGGCGGCGCTGCTGTTTGTCTTCGAGCCGGTGAAGCGGCTGACGAACCTCTACAGCATCTTCCAGCAGGCGGTGGGCGCGTCCGAGAAGGTATTCGGATATCTGGACGAACCGGAAGACATTGCCAGCACGCCGGGGGCGAAAAAGCTGGAATCTTTCAGGCAGGGCATTGTCTTCGATGACGTCTGCTTCCAGTACCCTTCGGCGAACAGTCTGCAACTGGACCACGTATCGCTCACCATCGCCGCCGGGGAAATTGTGGCACTGGTCGGCCCCAGCGGGGCGGGGAAGAGTACGCTTGCCAGCCTGGTAACGCGCTTCCGCGACCCGAACAGCGGCGCGGTGCGGATTGACGGCATGGATGTTCGCGAATTCTCCGTGTCTTCACTGCGCAGTCTCACCAGTCTGGTGGCGCAGGATACGTTTCTGTTTAACGACACGGTGGCGGCCAATATCGCGTATGGCATGGACCATTACGATCGAAGCCGTCTGATTCAGGCGGCCGAGGCCGCGCTCGCGCATGAGTTCATTGAGCAGCTTCCCAACGGCTACGAGACGGTCATCGGAGACCGTGGCGTAAAGCTCTCCGGCGGGCAGCGGCAGCGGCTTGCCATTGCGCGGGCCATTCTGCGCAACTCACCCATTCTGATTCTGGATGAAGCCACTTCGCACCTGGACACCGAGTCCGAGATGCTGGTGCAGAAGGCGCTGGGGAATCTGATGACCGGGCGCACCGTCATTGTGATCGCACACCGGATCTCGACGATTCGCCGGGCGGATAAGATCGTGGTGCTGGACGCGGGCCGGATTGTCGAGACCGGCACCCACGAGGAACTGGTGGAGCAGGGTGGCATCTATCACCGCCTGCACGAACTGCAGTATGTCGACTAGCCTGCACTATCGCCCGGCCCCTCCGCTCGACTCCTTCGTCAGCACCATCTGGTACTACGCGGGCTACCACCAGCCTCATGCGCTGGAACGCATCCTGCCCGATGGCACGCTGGGCTTCGTGGTGAATCTGGACGACGACCAGATTCGCGTGTACGACCGCCAGGACCCGTCCCGGTGCAGTTCTTTCGCCGGCGCTGTGATCACGGGCGCGCGGGCCGAGCACTTCATCATTGATACGGCGGAACAGCACTGCGTGCTTGGCGTGCAGTTCCGGCCTGGCGGCGCATGGCCGTTTCTGGAGGCTCCCGCCGATCAGTTGCAGGGAGCGCACGTTCCGATCGGGGGCGGGCTGCGGGAGAGGATCCTCGAAGCGCGAACGCCCGTTGCGCGCTGTCGCGCGATGGAATCAATCCTGCTCGACCGCGCCCGGGGCCGCCTGGAACTCAGGCCGGATATTGACGCCGCGATTCGAAAATGCGAAGCCAATTCCAGGCCGGAGGAGTTTCTTACCCGGCGGTTCACGGAACGTTTTCGGGCAACGGTCGGCCTGACGCCGAAGACTTTCGCCCGGGTTCGGCGTTTCCAGTCCGCCCTGCGGAAGGTCTCGAAAGGCGGTGATCCGGACTGGCTCGAAATCGCGCTCTCCTGTGGCTATTACGATCAGGCGCACTTCAACCATGATTTCCGGGCTTTCTCCGGCATCAATCCCACCACTTACCTCGCGAAACGGTCGCCGCATCTGAACCACGTTCCGCTGTAGACTCAGCGGATTTTTACAATACATCCGCGCGCCGCATTCGGCACAATAGCCTTATGCCTGACTACAAACCCGCTGGCTTCCACTCTGTCACTCCGTACCTGGTGGTGGAAGGTGCTGACCGCCTGCTGCCGTTTCTGAAAGACGCTTTTGACGCCGAAGAAGTGATGACGCACCGCCGTGAGGATGGCTCCATCATGCACTGTGAACTGAAGATCGGCGATTCCGTTGTCGAGCTGGGGCAGGCGAATCCGAAATGGGGAGCCATGCCCGCCAGTCTGCACCTGTACGTTCCGGATACCGATGCGGTCTACCTGAAGGCTATGGCGGCGGGCGCGAAGTCCCTTGAGGAACCCAAAGACGCCGAGTATGGGGACCGGACCGCCGGGGTGCGGGACCCTTCCGGGAACAACTGGTTCATTTCGACCTTCCGGTTCCGCTAGAGTTCAGCCCTTCAGCTTTTCAAGTCGCTTCTTCACTTCGCCGGCGTTCTTCGCGGTGGGCGCAAGTTGCAGGTACTTCTCCCAGGCGGCGCGGGCGGCCTTGTGGTTCTCGCGCTTCTCTTCCACTTCGCCCAGCAGCAGCCAGGCTTCGGCATTCGCGTCATTCCATTTCGTGGCCGTGGTGAAGCGGCTCGCGGCGCCCTTGAGGTTGCCCTTTTTCAGCTGCTGTTTGCCCACCTCCACATCCCGCTTTGACTTCACCGGATTGAAGCTGTACTCCTCCGGCTTCAGGTCCGTGTCTTCTTCGGGCGGCAACTGCGAGGGGTCCGGCGCCTGCGCTTCCTGTTTCTCCGGAGCTTTGGGTGGAGCGGCAGGCGGCTGCGCCAGCGCGGTTGCGGCCAGAATCAGAGCAATGCACCAACGTGACATAATCTGAGTATATTGTCTCGCGGGGGCATGCTCATCCGGGCGACCCCGCATTCCGTTCATGCATTCCATCCCCCAGGTGCTCCGGGAAAAAGTGGGGCAACTGCCTCCCGGGCCAGGCGTGTACCTCTACAAGGACGGCGCGGAGAAGGTCATCTACGTTGGCAAGGCCAAGAGCCTGCGCGCCCGCGTGCGGAGCTACTTTAACGAAGACCGGCTGGCGGAAGCGAAGACCGGCACGCTCATCAGCGAAGCCCGCGACCTCGACTACATTCTGGTCGATAACGAGAAGGAAGCGCTGGCGCTTGAGAACAATCTCATCAAGCAGTATCAGCCGCGCTACAACGTCCTGCTGCGTGACGACAAGACGTATCCCTACATTAAAGTCACCAACGAACGCTTCCCGCGCGTCTTCGTCACCCGGCGTCTGAAGAAAGACGGCGCGAACTACTTTGGCCCGTACTTTCCCGGCAATCTGGCCCACCGGCTGGTGCACTTTATTCACCGGCATTTTCTGGTTCCCTCGTGCAAGGTGGATCTCAGCCGGTATCATCCGAAGCCCTGTCTGCAGTACCACATCCACCGCTGTCTGGGACCCTGTGTGGAGGGTCTCACCACCCCGGACACTTACACCCAGGCGGTGAAGCAGGTTCGCCTGTTTCTGGAAGGCCGGCACGGGGCGCTCGCGAGCGAACTGCGCGAACGCATGGAAGCCGCTTCCGAAGATATGCGCTTCGAGGAGGCCGCCGGGCTGCGCGATCTGCTGGTCACCATCGAAGAGCTCGACCAGCGTCAGAAGATGGCCGCCGCCTCCGGTGACGATGTGGACATCTTCGGTTACTACGCTGAGCCGCCGCTGGTGGCCGTTAATCTCTTCCACCTCCGCAACGGCCAGATTGTGGACCGCCGCGAGTTCTTCTGGGAAGACCAGGAAGAGTTCGAGGCCCCGGAATTTTTCTCGTCCCTGCTGCTGCAGATCTATCTGGAACAGCAGTATGTTCCGTCGATCATCCACGTCCCGCTCGAGTTCGAAGACGCGGAGGTGATGGAGGAACTGCTGGCGGAAAAGAAGCATCGCAAGGTCGAAATCCATACGCCGCAGCGGGGCCAGAAGAAGGCAATGCTGAATCTGGCGCAGACCAACGCGAAGCACAGCTTCGATGCTCGCTTCCGGGTGCTGAAGCCCTCCTCGGCCGCCATTCAGGAGGCTGTCCAGGAGGCGTTGAATCTGCCGGAGGCGCCGAAGCGGATTGAGTGCTTCGACATTTCCCATGTGCAGGGGACGGACAAGGTTGCCAGCATGGTGGTCTGGGAGGAAGGCCGCATGAAGAAGGCCGACTACCGGAAGTTCATCATCCGCACGGTGGAAGGGAATGACGATTTTGCAAGCATGCGGGAGGTGGTCAGCCGCCGTTACAGCCGCCTCCAGGAAGAAGGGACGCCGCTGCCGGGGCTGATCCTGATCGATGGCGGTCTGGGGCAGTTACACGCGGCGGCGGATGCGCTCGAATGGATCGGCATCATCAATCAGCCGCTGGCCTCAATCGCCAAGCGCGAAGAGATCATCTACGTGCTGGGGCAGGAGGCGGACCCCATTGTGCTGGACCGGTTTTCACCCATCCTGCACCTGATTCAGACCATCCGCGATGAGGCCCACCGTTTCGCCGTCACGTTCCACCGGACCCGGCGCAATGCGCGCACGCTGACCTCTGAACTGGACGAAATTCCGGGCATCGGCGCGGTGACCGTGCGGAAACTGCTGAAGGACTTCGGGAGCTCCGCGCTGGTCCGTCAGGCCACCGAGGAAGAGCTGGCGAAGAAGATCGGCAAGGCTGCGGCCCGCAAGGTGATTTCGCACTATGCGGGCGGCGCAGCCGGTTAGATTTCGAGCGTCTGCATGGCGGGGAACGAGCGAATTTCCTCGCCGAAAATCTCTTTGTAGCGCCGCCGGAACTCTTCGAAATCACCCGCCGGACCCACCGCGAGGTACATGGGAAGTTCCCTGCCTTCTTTGATTTTCACGTTGCCGCGGAACTCCGTTTCGATGAGCCCTTGCAACAGGGATTGAGTGCGTTCCGACATGTTGACGAAGCCGGGCTTGCCACTCGATTCCATACGCGCCGCGAAGTTCACGGTGTTGCCCCAGATATCGAACGCGAATTTGCGCGTGCCGACGACGCCCGCGACCACCGGCCCGCTGTGGAGCCCGACGCGAATGTTCCAGCCTGTGGTATTCGGAGTCTGCGCGAGGCGCTTCACCACCTCCACCATTTCCATGGCCGCCAGAACGGCATCCACCGCATGGGACTTTCGGCGCACTGGCAGGCCGCTCACCATCATGTAGGAATCGCCAATGGTCTTCAGCTTTTCGAGGCCATAGCGGGAACTGATTTCGTCGAAGGCGGTGAAGTATTCGTTCAGCGCGTCGACCAGCCGGTCGGGAGGGAGCTTTTCGCTGGAGAGCGTAAAGCCGACGAAGTCCGTAAAGCAGACGGTCACGTCGTCAAACCCGACTGGTGCGACCGCGCCGGTGGCCTTGAGTTCATCCGCCACCGCGGAGGGCAGAATGTTGAGCAGCAGCGAGTGGCTCTTGCGTTCCTGCACATGGATTTCATCGCGCTGCTGCCGGATCTCGACGGTGCGCTCTTCCACGATGATTTCGAGTTGCTTCTTTTCGTCTTCGAGCTTCTTTGTTCTCCAACGGACAATGCCGTAGACGCCGAAGCCAAAGAAGACCAGATAGACGGAATACGCCCACCAGGTGCGGTACCACGGCGGCAGGACTCCGAAGGCTACGGAGGCGTGCTCGCTGACGGTCCCATGCGGGCTGCGGGCGCGCACGGCGAGTTGATAGGAGCCTTCCGGCAGGTAGGTGTAGTCCTTCTTTGTCGCGTGACTCCAGGGGGACCAGTCGCTGTCACTGCCGGTCAGTTTCACCTGATACTCCACGGCGGCGGGATCCTCATAAAAGGGCGCGGCAAACTCGAAGCTCAGCTTGTTCCGGCTCCAGGGAAGACTGAGGGCTGTCAGTTCGCCCGCACCACCGTAGAGCGCGGTACTGGCCCCGATGACGCGCGCATCGCGGGTGAGAACTTCGAACCCCTGGTCCGGATCTCCATAAAGACCTCGTTCGAAGCGATGCAGCACAAAGTCGGAACCCACTACCCAGGCCGCGCCGTCGGCGTCGAGTGACATCCAGTAGATCTCCTGAATCCCGGTTCGCAGGAGGGGCGAGGGGAGCAAGCGATAGCCGGCGTCCGATTTCAGAAGCAGGCCATGGTAGTTCTCACCGGTGACCCAGACGTTGCCGGAGGCCTCCTCGAAGAAATTGAAGACGTCGCGCTTGCCATCGGCAAACTGAGAGCCCAGACTGCTGTCCGGAACAAAGCTCTTCGTCTGTTCGTGGAATTTCTTCAGGCCTCTGGTGGTGGCGAAAGTCAGGTGTCCATTGATGGAGCGGATGTTGACCCAGCCGGGCGGCACACCCCGGGAATCCCCAAATTTCTCGGCGCGAACGGGTGTCGCACCGTAATCGATGCGCCAGATCGCCCCCTTGGAGGCAGCCCAGACTTGGCCATCGGGGTCTTCTTCCACGCTGCGGAACTCTTCGGCAGCTTCCGGGAAATCCGCCGCCTGCTCCCAGCCGGCCCCTTTTCGCCGCAGTTTCAACACGGAATAACGCCGGGCGACGTAGATGCTGTCGGGATCGCTGACGCCGCGGGCGAGGTAGAAAACCGCCTGTTTGCTGGCGGCGATCAGACTGGCTTTCTTGCCTTTCACCTGAAAGACGCCTCCGATCTCTCCGGCCGCGAGCAGGTCCGCCCCCGCGCTCACAAGGGCGAAAACGGTGCTGCTGATTCCCTCCACGCGTTCGAACCTCGGAACGGCATAAGGCGCCGGGACCAGGCGGAAGAGGCCGGTGGTGGTGCCGACAAAGACGACGCCCTCGTGGCGCGTCATGCACTGCACGTCGCCTTCGATTCCGTCTTTCTTTCCGAATACGGAGAGGCCTGGGTTCAGGCGGGTCAGTCCGGTTTGCTGCGCCAGCCAGATGCCACCCTGCCGGTCCGTTTCAATGGCGGCGATATAGTCGTCCGCGAGCCCGTCTGTGGCCTTTGTAATACCGCGGATGACTTTACCTGTTTCGTCCAGGAGGAACAGCCCGCTGTTGCGAGTGCCGAGCGCGATCAGGCCGCCAGGCAGCCGTTTCATGGAATACAGGCCACTCTTCGCCAGTTGGCTGTCATCCGGAAGGGGTCCGGAAATGCCGGCATTGCCGAGGTGATAGAGGTGGCTGTTCGCGGCTACCAGAGCGCCATCGCCGGTTTCGGCCGCGGCGTAGAGCGTGTCGGACGCGAAGCGTTCGCCATTGGGAACCGGCTGGAGCTGGTCGCCTTCCATGCGGAGCAGACCCCGGCCGTTAGCCTGGAGATACAGAGTGTCCAGGACGTAAAAGGCGGGGCCAAAGCGTTTCTCCGGCTGCCAGGACTGGATCACGCCGTTCGGATTGAGGCGGAACAGCCGGCTGACCGTGCTGAAGTACACGCCCTGTGGTGTGGTGAGAATCCTCCAGACGTCGGCAAACCCGCGCTCCTTTTCCGGTACGCGATTCAGCAGAGAAACGAATTGCATGGTACCGGAGTCGTCCGGGCGGAGCAGTCCGAAATCACCCCGGGCACCCACATAAATGGTGCCCTGGGCGTCGACGCTGACGGAGCGAACCACGGAGTGATTCGCCATGCGGAGCAGACGCCAGGATGTGCCGTCGAATTCGAGGAGGCCGTCGCTGTTGCCGAAATACATGACGCCCCGCCGGTCCTGGGCGATGGCCCAGTTCTGCGGCAGGGCTCCGTACTGTTTCGGGGCGTAATGCTGAAAAACATAAGAGCCGGTTTCAGGATTGAAACCGGCTCTCAGGGAATTAAGGTTGAATCCGGCAGCCGAAATCAGAATCAGCGCAAATCGGGCAGAGCGGCCAAAACGCATTCAGAAGCTCATCCGCGGCTCAGTTTGCGGCGGCCGGCGACTCCCAGGATCCCACTCAGCACCAGAATAAAACTTGCCGGCTCCGGCGTATCGGAAGGAACAATGTTTGAGCCGCTGGTGGCGATGTCGAACGTTGCCGCGCCATCTCCGGTTGTGCCGTCCAAAGTAATGGTGTCGATGATCTCGGCAAAGTTCGCCACCTGCGGGTCCAGCGTCAAATGCGCGGTGAGGGGAAAGCCGGTCGGGGTGGTGCCGACGGTGAGAGATTGTATCGGGAGAAAAGTCCCCTGGGACGGTGCCGCCGATCCGCAAAAGTCGCCGCAACCGTCAGAGGGCGGCTGGTAGCAGGAACTGCCGGCGAAGTAGCTGTCCGCACAAAGCTGCCGGTTGAAGGTGACGTAACCGTTAGGCGGGTCGAGGCCCAGATCCATGCCTGCGTCGACCGGGCCGGGATCGATCACGTATTGATACATGATCTGGTAAACGGCTCTGTCGCCCGCAGCCACTCCGAACGGAACGGATATGGGGTTACCGTTCGTGTCAAGGCCAAGCGCACTATACGCGAGGCCCGTATCGGCGCCGGTGGAAACGGGGGTCACGGCGATATTGGTTGGATCGTAGGGAGTGTCGCCGGAGCCGGTCGGCGTCGTGAATGAGACGACCGAGAAACTGAAGTTGGAGAAGTTCAGAATCCCAATGGAGCAGGAACCCTGCATATTGATGTAGTCGTTCAACGTGACGTTTCCGAGATCGGTCGTGCATGAGGGCGCCAGGTTTGCAAGTGTACCCGCGTATAGAGCAGAGGAGGCAGATATCAAGCAGCACAATAGGAGTTTTAGGTATTGCATCCTCCTGATGTTAACCCAGGACCGGGGGATTTTTACCCGGAAATGATGGTCAGGTTGCGTTGATTGTTACCTCCGGAGCGATTTGTTACCTCATCCGCCGCCCGTTTGTCCGCAGGAGCACACCAGGCGCCTGGGCACTGGGATAATTAAGTACGCCGTGAGGGTCCTTCTACTTTCCACCTACGATCTCGGTCATCAGCCCTTTGGCCTTGCTTCCCCCGCCGCGTGGCTTCGGGAGGACGGTCATGAGGTCACGGTTTGCGATCTTTCGCGTGAAAAGCTGCCTTCGGAAGTGGTTCTCCAGGCGGACTGGGTCGCGTTCCACCTGCCGATGCACACCGCGACCCGCATGGCGCTGCCGAGGCTGGAAACGATCCGACGGCTGAACCCGGCGGTCCGGTTGTGCGCTTACGGGCTCTACGCGCCGGTGAATGAGGCTCTGCTCCGGCGGCACGGGGTGGAGCATGTGATTGGCGGGGAGTTTGAGCAGGCCCTGGCGGGTTTGATTTCGGGGCGTCTCGCCCGCACCCTTCCGGTAGTGCTGGATCGTCTGCCGTTCCGGACTCCGGATCGTATCGGTCTGCCCGGGCTCGACCGCTATGCGCATCTGCTCCATGACGGGCAGCGAGTGCTCGCCGGGTATACGGAAGCGAGCCGGGGCTGCAAACACCTCTGCCGGCATTGCCCGATCGTGCCGGTGTACGAGGGGCGCTTCCGGGTGGTCCCGAGGGATGTGGTGATGGCCGATATCCGGCAGCAGGTTGCGGCCGGCGCGAGGCACATCACGTTTGGCGATCCCGATTTCCTGAATGGTCCGGGCCATGCGCTGCCGCTGGTGGAGGCATTCCATGCCGAATTCCCCGGTTTGACCTACGATGTGACGATTAAGGTGGAGCACCTGCTCCGGCATCCGGAAGCGCTGCCGGTGCTGGCCCGGACCGGTTGTTTGTTTGTCACGAGCGCGGTGGAGTCGCTGGATGATGCCGTGCTGGCCCGCCTGGCCAAGGGGCACACACGGGCGGACTTTCTGCTGGCGCTAAAAGCCACCCGCGCGCATGGTCTGACGATGTTGCCGACCTTTGTGACCTTCACGCCCTGGACGACGCGGGTCGCCTATCTGGATTTGCTGCGCACCATCCGGGATCTGGATCTGATTGGCAGCGTGCCGCCGATTCAGCTTGCGATCCGGCTTTTGATTCCGGCGGGGTCGAAGCTGCTGGAGTTTACGGATCCGGGGCCGGTCGAATTTGATGCAGCCGCGCTGCAGTATCGGTGGAAGCATCCTGACCCGTCGATGGACCTGCTCTGTTCGGACCTGCAGAAGATCGTCAGGGCGGCGGACAAGCGGGGCGTCGCGCGGACGGAGACGTTCGGGGAGATCTGGGAGAGGGCGTTCGGGGAACCGCCGGATTTCCATCTGGCGGCGCGGGCGACGGTGCCGTATCTGAATGAACCCTGGTATTGTTGAGCGGAACCCGACGAGGAGCAGTTGGCTCTTCTATAAGGATCAAACGCGGCAATCCCATTCCGAGCGACAAATCGCGCGCGGAACCAGGTGGTTGCGGTATAGTGGAAGAGTTGTGATTGCAATCCTGTTAACGATCGTTCACGTCATCGTGTGCCTGTTTCTGATTATCGTTGTGCTGCTGCAGAGCGGCAAGGCGGCCGATCTTGCGGGCGCGTTCGGGGGGATGGGTTCTCAGACCGCCTTCGGACCGCGCGGCTCGGCAACCCTGCTCTCGAAGGCGACCACGATTTCCGCGATTCTCTTCATGCTGACCTCGATTTCGCTTTCGATTGTTGCGACTCGCGGCGCCGGGACAAACACCCTCCCGGAACTGAAGAAGCGCACGGTCCCGAATTCGGCTCCGGCGGTTCCTCAGCCCGCTCCGGCGAAGAAATAGCTTTACAACAAACTGCCTTACAAATTGCGGAGATGGCGGAATTGGCAGACGCACTAGCTTGAGGTGCTAGCGGGAGCAATCTCGTGGGGGTTCAAGTCCCCCTCTCCGCACCAAGATAATAAAGCACTTAACTGAGCCCGTCAGAAATGACGGGCTCTTGCTTTTAGGTCACTGTAACCACTTTTGTAACCATCACGCTTTCCCGAGCTGGAAAAGCCGCTTCCCGCGTCGAGCGTCGGCAAGACGAAGGGAACGGCCCTAAACCACAACATTAATGATTCCTTAACTCTTTGCCCGTAGGGTTTAGTCGGCAACCCAAGTGGAGTTTTGATATGGCTCATTCTCTGGCCTCCGCCTTGAGCGAAATGTTCGGCGAGGGTTTAGATAGTCTTCATGTGACGTGGCACCTCTTTGACGACGCTGGTACCGCTCTTCGCAAACTCTTGGAATCGCCTCGCCCTGACCACGAATTCAAGACCTTATCAGGCACGACCTCGTTACGCGCGCTGGCTAAAGAACGAGATAGACTGGAGACGGCGATGGCGGAGATCGTGGAGGAAAACTCCGTAGTGACTGATGACGTGTGTCAAAGCCGAATAACCGAGTTTATGGACTTCGCCATAAAATTCATGACAGCGACCGAGATATTCGAACACGACCAGAATGCCCCTGTCGGGTTTGAAAAAGAGGGTATGAAACTATTTCACGGTGCAGACAATCTCCGTCAAATAGCCGTCGCCTACGAGGCTGGGCGGCAGACCGGCCTGCGCGAGGCGAAATCGCGAAAACCCCGTGATCCAGTGCAGCCAAAGCGGCCCACCTGCGAGCATCGCGGGCGCGGCTGAAGTTCATAGGGGCAGGGGACCCGACTGGTCTTCGAGTGGCAAGATTGCCTACTCGCCACGCACTACCTTTAGGGCACGAAAGGACTCCTGAAGAAGGTCAACCATGCTAATGCCGTTCTGAACCGCATACAGCTTGAACTTCCGGTGGAACGTCTCCGGCACCCGGAAGTTCATCGGCGTGACCGCCGTAGATTCACTCGTGTCAGGCTTGGGAAGCGCAATGACGGGGCGATTTAGTCCGCTCTTTTCACTCTTTCTCGTTGCTGGTGTTTTCGCCATTCCTTCTTCTCCTTGGGGAAGTCTTTCAGCGGCGCGGGAAGCGCCGCGCTGATGACAAGTTTGCATGTCTCAGGCCCGTGGCGCATAGCACAAGAACGAAAGAGCGCAATAGGGCGGGTGTCGCCGACCGTGGCGAAGGCAGGTGCTTGCGCACTCATGTGGCGACCGACTCACTCAAGGCAACGCAAAACTCGATCCGGTGATGCCGTCAATGCGCTTTTCAGGCGCAGCGACGTGACTGCGAGCGTTGACGCAATTGCATGCCTTACGGGAGATCGGCCTGACGAAGCGTCCGTTGCACGGCCCGGAACACATCGTCAAATTCAGGCAGCGTGGTCATTTGGTACGCAAGGCGGCCAGACCACAGGGCTTTGAGCCGAGCCTCTTTGTTGCGTATCGCCTCTCCGATGCCCTTGA
This sequence comes from uncultured Acidobacteriia bacterium, assembly GCA_903900705.1. Taxonomy (GTDB): domain Bacteria; phylum Acidobacteriota; class Terriglobia; order Bryobacterales; family Bryobacteraceae; genus BOG-234. The sequence goes on along the minus strand of CAIUOG010000136.1, from coordinate 10,476 downwards.
ACGGTTTGCCCCGGAACTCAAGCTTCTGCCGCATCGCATCCGCGAGCGCGCCCAGTTCGATGCCTTCGCCGGATGTGAGATGCCATAAATCATAGAGGTCTCGCGGCTCGTTGCGCGCGCGGTCGGCAAGTGCGAGCGTCTTCTCGGTCGCAATTTCTTCGAGCGAGTAAACGCGCAGATGGCAATCTTCGGGCAGGTCCGCAAATTCTTCGTAGCCGCGGAGAATTGGCTGGTCGAGCAGCGGATAGACCAGTTGTTCGCGCAGCGTCACATCCACCTTGACGTTGTTGCCGGTGGGCAGGGGTCCGACATAGCTGAGGTAAAAGGTGTAGCTGTTCTCGTGCTTTTGGCGATCTTCACGGTCGAAGCTAAAGACAATGCCAGAGGCATTGTGCACAGCAGCATAGACCGGCTCAAGGCGTCTGATCAATTCATCGAACGCGATGGGTTCGGTGAGCGTGAAGTCGAGGTCCTCCGAAAAACGGTAGTCCCCGAAATAACAGCGCTTGAGGGCGGTGCCTCCCTTGAAGCCCATGACCGGCTTGAGGTCCGATTCCGCAAGGGCGCACAAAAACCATGCGAGGCAGTAGTCCCGTTCGAGCACGCTCTCCTGAATCCGGCGTCCACCTTCTTTGGCAAGTCGGTTTGCGAGGAGCGATATGTTGCGTTGCGGGATCATGTTAGCTTGCCCTTATCGCGTCGAGTTCATCGGTCGTGACATTGAGTTGAAGCCGCCAGCGCCGCAGATGTGGACCTTCCTTGGGCAGCATCGGGTCGAGCGGCACGTAACTCGCGGTCAGGGCGTCGCGCAACCTCACCAATTCGCGTTCCGGCGCAAGTGCGTAGAGCTCAAGCAGGTAGCCCAATCGGCGCGTCACTGCGCCAATGCCAAGGCGCAGCGCATAATCCACAAGCTTGGTCGGTTGCATGTCCTGATGGCGCATCCACAGGCCTTTGGCGACTTCCGTGATCCCGCCGCAGTATTCCGGCTGGCGAAGACCATCGATGACAGTGCGTTCGAGGTCGCTGACGTCAACGGACTCCTGCTTCGTGGCCCAGTGTTTTGCAATACCGAAGTAATGCTCCGGCTGGATGCAGACGAAACGAAACTCGGTACCGTGGAGGGTGCGGCTGCGAAGCCGCTTCGCACTGGAGGCGAATACCACGAACTGGGGCTGCGTCACCATCCGGTGAATTTCCATGGCCGACGCGTGGGAAATGAAACAGGGCGCATCGCCCGCCAGTCGCTTCGCGGTGAGATACGGATCACCGGCGTATTCAACCGCGCTCCCAAGTTCGGGAGGAACGATAACGAACACGCCCGGCTTCAAACGCGAGACAAGCCCGCGGCGTACTGCCTTGTGAAGCAGACTGCTCGCCAAGTGCGAACTCAGGTGTGTGATCGCTTGCGCGTCCGCAAGCGTGAAGGTGGATTGCGCGCGATCATACAATCCCGCAAGCAAGCTTGCCGTCTGGCGTCCCACCGTCTTGCTCGGAATGTTAGTTATTGTGCTCATGTAATTGCCATTAGAGCGATGTACGCATCATGAAACATAACATAATATGTTTGTTTGTGTCAAGAACAATGCCCGCTGGGCGATTCTTGGCACACAAAACCATAAACGAGGCGGGGCGGCAACTCCGAGCCTGTCCGCCAGACCGCCACAGCGGAAACGTCATCACCAGAGGCCATTTCGTGAGCGATAGAGTGCGTTTCTATCGCTCACGCGGGAGGGTGTTCCCCCTCCCGCACCCTCCGCCCGTTCGCCACGTGGCAGGGGAGCATGGCTCTAAAGCCCATGCCCCCCTATTTCCAGTGTGGTGCTGATGCTCGTCCGTCAAGGCCAAGCCCTCCGGGCGCGCGTTGCGCGACCTTGACCGACTCCGCTCAGCCTGCCCAAATTGCGGCAATATATGCCGCGAGTGACTGCTGAGAGACCCGATCCGCGCTCAGGTGCGGTGGGTGCGTGATTTCGTTATTGCGTGTTTTCGTTCTTCTGGTACGAGCAGTTTGCCGCAAATCTTCAGAAGGAGATCGAGAACGATACCGGTATCCGCTTCGGCGTCGTGGAAAAGCGTCAGTTTGCGTCCATCCCCGTTACGGATGCGGCGGGTCAGACTACCGCCCTTGGTGTCGCACAATCCGAAGCGATTTGGGCATTCCTCAGGGAAGCGGACTACGTGGACGCCAAGGGCAAGGTGCAAGATACGTTGCGGCAGGCGCTCAAGGACGGCACGCTGCAATTGCCCGAACCGTTCCGGTCTCAACTCCCGCAGGTGAAGGAAATACTCCGCAAGCTCGCCGGGAAACTGGATATCAAGAATGCCGATGAGCGCCGGACAATTCCCACGAGGCGAGCCATCCTTCAGGGGGAGGAGTTTCGGGCGCTTTGGGATCGCATCAAACACAAGACCACGTACCGCGTCCAGTTTGACAACGAGAAGCTGCTGACGGAATGCGCCGATGCCATGCGCAAAGGCCCTCCGATCACCAAGACTCGTGTGCAGATCCGCAAAGCCGATCTCTCCATCGGGCGCGGAGGCGTCCTGACCGAAGAGACCACAGTGGCCGCGCCGATCATCATCGACGAAACAGACATAGAACTCCCCGACTTGCTCACGGACCTTCAGGACAAAACCCAACTTACCCGGCGAAGTCTAGCCCGGATATTGACGGACAGTGGTCGCCTCGACGATTTCAAACGAAACCCACAGCAGTTTATCGAACTGGCGACCGAATCCATCAACCGCACCAAGCGTCTGGCGATTGTGGACGGCATCCGGTACCAGCGCATCGGAGACGATGAGTACTACGCACAGGAACTCTTCGAGCAGGAGGAACTGACCGGGTACCTGAAAAACATGGTGGCGGCGACGAAATCCGTCTACGAGCAGGTCGTCTACGATTCCTCCGGCGTCGAACGCACCTTCGCCGAAGATCTGGAGAATAATGAGGCGGTGAAGGTTTACGCGAAACTACCCGGCTGGTTCAAAGTGCCGACTCCGCTCGGAACGTACAATCCCGACTGGGCCGTGTTGGTCGAAAAGGACGGTACGGAGAAGCTTTACTTTGTGGTCGAAACCAAAAGCAGCCTGTTCGACGATGATCTGCGCGACCGGGAAAGCGCGAAGATCGCGTGCGGAAAGGCGCACTTTAAGGCGCTCGCTGTCGGCGACAACCCGGCAGAATTCGTTCAGGCCAGAAACATCGACGATCTGATGGCGAGGTGTTGAGGAAGAGCGTGGCGTCTTGCGTCTCGGTAAAGCTGAAGGGCGCGGAGAAGAAAGCGGTGAGCGCCGAGCAGATGGAGATCAGCCGGTTACGCGCAGAGCTGGCGCGCGTGAAGATGGAGCGCGACATTCTGGGAAAAGCGACGGCGTACTTCGCGAAAGAGCAGAAATGAGGTACGCCTTTATTCGCCGCCATCGTGGTGTCTGGCCGATTGGCATTCAGTGCGGCGTGCTGAAGGTCAGCGTCTCGGGATACCACGAGTATTTCGCGCGGCAACCGCGGGTCAGCGAGCGCCGCCATCTGAGCGAGGAAGCGCTGACCGTGCATGTGCGGGCCGTTTATCAGGAAAACCATGGCGCCTACGGCTGGCCGCGTGTGTGGCGGCAACTGAAATCGCAGGGCGTGCGTGTGGGTAAGCAGCGCGTTCAGCAACTAATGCGGCAGCAGGGCCTCCGCGCCCGCGGCAGGAGGCGCTTTCGGGGCACCACAACCGACAGCCGGCACGATCTGCCGATTGCTCCCAACCGACTGGATCGGCAATTCCGCGTCAGGGAGCCGAATCAGGTCTGGGTGGGCGATATTAGTTACATCGGGACCGCTGAAGGCTGGCTCTATCTTGCCGTCGTGGTGGATCTGTTCAGCCGTCGGATTGTGGGCTGGTCGCTGCGTTCGGAAATGCGGGCGGAGATCGTGACGCGGGCTCTGGAAATGGCGTGGTATCGGCGAGCCCCGGAGCCGGGAGGACAACTGCTGTTTCATAGCGACCGGGGTAGTCAGTATGCGGGCAACGAATTCCGGGAAATGCTGAACCGGTTCGGAATGGTGGCATCGATGAGCCGGAAGGGGAACTGCTGGGATAACGCGTGCGCGGAGACCGTTTTCGGGTCACTGAAAGTGGAACGGCTCGCCGGACAACGCTTCGCCACACGGCGGGCAGCGCAGGACGAAACGCTGGCATGGATCCGCTGGTATAACCAGACGCGGATGCACTCGACGCTGGATTATCTCAGCCCGGCGCAGTTCGAACTCAGCGCCAGCCAGGGGAGAATGGCCATGGAAAAGTTGAAAAACGAAAAACCGTTTTTCACCTTTCCCACAGCCGCGACGACGACGGATCTATAGTGTTAAGAGATACGGAAACTGCGGGCAAGGTCAGAAGCGGTTCAGCCCCTCCTCAAAGTCGATTTGACTCCACTTCAAGTTCAAGAGTGTGCCTTTGCGGTTTCCAATGTGATACCCGACAACAAGCAGGTATTTCAGCGAAATCGGCAGCTTGTCGGGCACGGTGATTACCTGTTTACTAACGCCAGGCCTGCGGGCGAGTTCGGTTTGAGATACGCCCTTGGCAAATTCGCATCTTTGTGACAAAGGGAACGATCTGGTCCAGTCGCTCGACGTTCGGAAGAGTCAGATCGCCGGACTTCAATTCGTCGTATTCGCGAATTTCGTCTTCGAGCTGCTGGATCATCCCTTCGTACTCGACAGGGCGGCTATTGCTATTACCTGCCGATGACGATACGGTTCGTCACCCGTGACGGAGGTTCGTCACGAACCTATCGGCCTGACTGAGGCGTGTGGCGCGCAGGTTCGATCCCGAGCTTGCGCATCCGATAAAGCAAGGTCGTTCGGGCGACGCCCAAACGGGAAGCAGCCCCGGCGCGCCCTCCAACCACCCCCCCGGAGCGTTCCAATACCTCCAGAATATGGGCTCGCTCCGCCTCGGCCAGGGTGCGCATCGCAGGTGATGAAGCTTCCGGCCGTGTTTCGGACGTCAACTCCTCAATCGGCAGGCGGAGCTCAGTACCCTGAGATACGATCACTGCCCGGTGAATGAAGTTTTCCAATTCCCGAACGTTTCCTGGCCAGTCGTAGCGCTTCAAAGCATCGATCACATTCGCGGAGAAACGGGGAGGCTCCGTACCTGCCCCCGTCGAGAACTTGCGCACAAAGTGTTCCACCAGGAGCGGGATATCTTCGGTGCGATTCCTCAATGCCGGCACCGCGAGCGGGAAGACATTCAGACGGTAATATAGATCCGCGCGGAAGCGCTTCTCACGGACCATCTGGAGCAGATCCTGATTGGTGGCCGCTATAAAGCGAACATCGACGTGGAGCGTGCGCGCACTGCCCAGCGGCTCGAATTCCTGTTCCTGCAAGACCCGAAGCAACTTCGGCTGGAGTTCAAGGGGCATGTCACCGATCTCATCGAGGAACAAGGTGCCTGTGTGTGCTCGCTGGAACCGGCCCGCAAACTGTGAAACTGCTCCCGTGAAGGCGCCCCGCTCATGCCCGAACAACTCACTTTCCAGAAGTCCGGCAGGCATTGCGGCGCAGTTGAGTTGTACGTATGGGCGGGAAGCTCGCGAGCTATGCCGGTGCAGCGCGCGAGCCACGAGTTCTTTGCCGGTTCCCGTCTCGCCCTGTATCAGGACGGGCGAGGCGGTAGGCGCTACCAGCAATACGGACTCCCAGACACGTCGAAGCCCATGCTGCGCGCCTACAAGTTCTGCACGCGATCCTCCGGACTCAAACGGAATACATCCTGATGCTCTGCTCGCCATGTTTCTCCCTCACTCGGTTCCTTCGTTTGACATCCCCTCCAACGCGCGCGAGATGATCTGAAGCAACTCGGCGCCATCGAATGGCTTGCGCAGAAATCCAATCGCGCCACCGGAAACCGCCATCTGCTTCGTCTCGCAATCGTTATGCGCCGTAATGAATAGAACGGCGAGCGTGGGTCTCTCTTTGCGGACCCGTCGCTGGAGCTCAAGCCCGTCCATTCCCGGCATACGGACGTCGGTGATGAGACACCTAACGTGTTTCAGCGTCGCGGACTGAAGAAACTCCTCCGCGGAAGCGAACACGACCGGAGTCACCCCGGCTGATTCCAGGAGACTGGCCAACGACTCGCGAACACGGTAGTCGTCGTCCACTACGGCCACGATTCGCCTCGGAATCTCTGCCGCTGGCACATTCATTTGGTGTGTGGCCCTCCGGGGTACACCTTCAGGGTCGCGTCCTTGACGAGTTTCACGCTGAGGTGGGCCAGTGTTCCGGTTGGCACGATCTGATCGTCATCGCCATGGAGAACCAACGTCGGCCGATTGGCGCCATAGAACGGCGCGCTGAGATCGCGGAAGAACTGCGAACGGTCGGCCTGTACGTTGGATCGAATCTCGTCGAAAACGCTCAAGGGAAGTCCGCCGGGATTTCCCGTTGTCTTCAGCATGATCGGCGGAATTGCGCCGATCAAGACGGCGGTCGCGGCTCGCCGGGAGCCGTGACTCCCGAGATACCGCACTACCTCGCCCCCGCCGGTGGAGTGGCCGACATGAATGGCTTCCCGCCGGTCCAGTGCCCGTACCACCGCCGCCAGATCGTCGGCGTAAGTATCCATTTCGTTTCCATCTCGGAGTTCGATGTCCATCGCGTCTCCCCTTCACTCTTCCCGCAATCACAGAGTACGTTGGGGAGCGCGCCGCCGCCATTATAGATTCATTTAGACCAGCGGGCGCTCTGGTGGAAGTTCACGTGCAAAGGAGGTGCCTATGAATCAACTCACTCCGGAACCATATGATGTCGTGATCATCGGCAGTGGCGAGGGCGGAAAGTACCTGGCCTGGACGTTTGCACGCGAGGGACGTCGCGTTGCGGTTGTAGAGCGCGATCGCCTGGGAGGCTCATGTCCCAACATCGCGTGCCTGCCAAGCAAGAGCCTCATCCATAGCGCAAAGATCGTCTCGTACCTTCGACAAGGTCACGAATTCGGCGCCAGTGGCGAACTCACCGTGAACATGCGCGCCATCCGGGAGCGCAAGCGCGCAATGGTCGCTGAACTCGCGGCGCTGCACCAACGCAAGTTCACGGAGTACGGCCCTGACGTGATTGCGGGTTCCGGGCGGTTCACCGGCCCGCGAACAGTCGAAGTCCTCGGGGCCGACGGCGGCAGGCGACTGCTGCTTGGCGCGAATGTAGTCATTGGGACGGGCTCTCGCGCCGTTCTCCCTTCGATCCCTGGACTACGCGAGGCTCGCCCTTTGACCCACATCGAGGCTCTGGAACTCGGTGAAGTTCCGCCGCACCTGTTAGTGGTGGGCGCCGGGTACGTGGGTTTGGAATTTGCGCAAGCGATGCGGCGCTTCGGCAGCCGCGTGACTGTGATCGATCACAATGGCAGGCTGCTTTCTCGGGAGGATCGAGACGTCAGCGAAGGTCTCGCCACGCTCTTTGCGGAGGAGGGGATCGCCACGGAGCTTGGCGGGGCAGTGACGCGAGTCGAAGGAGTTTCGGGCACTTCAGTCAGCGTTGTCATCGAACGAGACGGAGCGGAGCGAACGGTGAAGGGCACGCACCTTCTCGTCGCGGCCGGACGCGCGCCGAATACGGATGAGCTCGCTCTCTGCACGGCTGGTGTCGAACAGACGGACGGCGGCCACGTCAAAGTGGATGAGCGCCTGCAGACGACCGCACCCAACGTATGGGCGGTCGGAGATGTGACAGGCAATCCGCAATTTACGCATGTGGGATTCGACGACTTCCGGATTGTCCACGCCAACATCAACGGAGGCAATCGGACAACTTTGCGCAGGCTGGTCCCCTTTTGCCTCTACACCGATCCGGAACTCGCCAGAGTCGGTTTGAACGAGAAGGAGGCGGCCATCCAGGGCTTGTCGTATCGGCTGTTCAAGGTCCCGATGACGGCGGTCATGCGGAGCTACCCAGCGGGAGAGAACCGCGGTTTCATGAAAGCGTTGGTTGGGGATGACGATCGAATCCTGGGGTTCACAGCCTTTGGTATCCAGGCCGGCGAGGTGATGTCCGCTGTTCAAGTCGCCATGCTTGCCGGAGCACCCTATACGATGCTTCGCGACGCCGTTCTCGCGCACCCCACTGTCGCGGAAGGGTTGATCGCACTGTTCTCGACCGTTCCGGCTCCAGTGCAGTTCTCGGCATCAGCAACGGTTCCTGGGCGGAGCCATCCCTAACTTATCGGTCATCCGTACCAGTTCGGCAAGCGATCGAGCGCCCATCTTCCGCATGATGGCGCCGCGGTGGACGCCAATGGTAATCTCGCTCGTGCCTAACTCCGCAGCTGTGACTTTGTTCGCGTGCCCGGCGACCACGAACGGCAGGACATCTTTCTCACGCGGCGTAAGGGAATCGTACTGCCGCTGCAACTCCGCTAACGCGGAGCGCTTCTCTCGATTCACCCGGTCCAGGCCAATGCCCGCTTCCAGCGCGCGGAGGAGGTCCGCCTCTTCGAACGGCTTGGGAAGGAATTCGATGGCGCCCGCCTTCATCGCGCGTACCGAGAGAGGAATGTCGGCCCTCCCGGAGATGAATACGATGGGCGGGCAATTGGGACCCGCCAGATCCTTCTGCAAATCCAGGCCGCTGCCATCCGGTAGTTCCAGGTCCAGCACCAGGCACGCTGGACAGTCCGGCTTCTCGAAGTCCACGAATTCCGCGATAGAACCGAAAGCGGCCACCCGCAATCCCAAAGATGAGATCAGGCTGATCAGCGCTTCCCGAATTCGAAAGTCATCGTCCACCACAAAGACCGTGGGAGCTTCGCCATTCATGGCTTCACCGGAAGCACAAACCGGAAGACAGCGCCGTAGGTTTGCCCCGGCTCGGCCCACAGCTTGCCACCATGAGCCTCCGCAATGGAGCTTGAGATCGCCAGACCCATTCCCATGCCCTCCGGCTTTGTCGTGAAGAACGATTCGAACATCTTGTCCCCTTCCGGCAAACCGGCGCCGCAGTCTTCGACGGACACCACTACTCCGGCGTCGCTTCGCGCAGACGAGACGGTGAGCGTCTTTGGGCGACTGAGAATTCCATCCATGGCCTCGATCCCATTCAATGCGAGGTTCAACACAAGTTGCTGCAGTTGGACGCGGTCCCCTTCCAGCGTGGGCAGATCGTCCGCCAGCATTGTTTCGATCCGGACGCCCTTGCGCATGGTCTCCGTCTGCAGCACAGTCAGCACTTCGGCAATCACGGAGTTTATCTCCACGCTCACCTTCTCAACGCTCCCGCGCCCGAACAGACTGCGGATGCGCTGCACGATTGCGGATGCCTCCTTACCGTCGCGCAGAATGCGCTCAGCCGCTTCGACGGCCCTCGCTATGTTCGGCGGCTCCGCCGACAACCAGCGCAAAGCGGCGTGAGCATTCGCCACCACGGCCGCCAGCGGTTGATTCACTTCATGCGCAATGGAGGCGGATAGTTCGCCTACGGCGGCAAGCTGTGTGGCGCGCGCGAGACGGCCTTCGGCCTGGCGCATTGTTTCTTCCGCACACTTACGGTCGTGAATGTCGATCAGCAATCCGTACCAGCGAATCACCTGGCCTTGCGGATTACGCGCAGGGTGTCCAACGACTTGAAACCAGCGGTATTCGCCATCGAACCGCCGGACCCTGTACTGCATTTCGTGAGGCTCTTCCCTCTCAACGGCGCGGGCCCACAAACTGAGCGTCACCGCCAGGTCGTCCGGATGCAGAAAGTCAGCCCAGCCATTGGCGGTGAACGATTCACGGCTTGCGCCACAGTACTCCAGCACCTGCCGGTTGACGTAGGTGACCTCGCCGGCAGGCGCCGCGCACCAGATCAAACCTGGAATCGTCTCGACGATAAGGTTCAATTCGTGCTCGCGTTCCCCCAACGCCAGGTTCTCCGCCTTCAACCGCTCCGTAAGATGGCGGATTTCACCTAGCGCGGATTCCAGCTTCGCTGTGGCCTGCGATTGCTCCGTGACATCCATCGCTGTCCCAACGTACCCGGCGATCTCCCCTTCATCGGTCATTTCCGGATGGCCGGTGTTGTACACATGTTTGATAGACCCATCCGGCAAACAGATCCGGTATTCGGAACGCAGATCACTCTTCGTGGAGATGGCGCGACCGTAGTTGGCAGCTTCCGCCTCCCGGTCCTCCGGGTGAATGCGCTCGAAGAAGAACTGTGCAGGGACCGCATTCAGCGTGGGGTCGAAGGCGAAGATCCGCGCCACCTCGGGAGTGAACGTGACCAGGCCGGAAGCCAGGTCGTGCTTCCAGCTACCCGTCTGGCTTAGACGCTGGGCTTCCAGTAGAAACGCCTGATGAGTTTGATACTCCGGTCTGGCCCACTTTGATACTCTGATTTGGCCCACCCCTGAAGTTGATATTTTGCCTTGTCGGGGCCTTCGAGTCCAGCTTTGATATTTTCCCGAAGGAACCGGTTGACAGATAACTTGCGGCGGT
>CAIUOG010000135.1 GCA_903900705.1 uncultured Acidobacteriia bacterium | reverse complement strand
GGCACAGAATGCGACCACGTAGCGCATGATTTGTGAGAGCAGTTTCCACCAGCCGGCGAGCGGATTCAGGATGGGGTCGATTTCGAGCAGGTTCAGGACGGCGGATTGCAGCGCGCCGCCGAAGAGCAGCAGCGCGGAGGCTCCCAGCAGGGGGATGCCGGCGAAGATAACCAGCATGAGTCCCATGCCGATATGCGCGAGCGGGGAGCGGTTGACCGGCACGCGGTAAGCGGCGTTAAAGCCGTCGATCAGGCTCTTCATGACGCTGGACGCGGCCCAGAATGAAAGCACAATGGCGAGAACGAGGAGGCCGATGGGCCGCTGTCCCTGGGAGCGGAACTGCTGGGCCACGACCGATTCGGTGCCGGGCGGCAGGATTTGCGCGAGGAATGCCTCAAGGTTGCGTTGCACGTAATCGGCGCGGACCTGGACGAAGATGGTGGCGACGGACGTGAGGACGGGGAAGAAGGACAGCAGGGCGGAATAGGCTGCGCCCTTGGCGATGGCCCAGAGACCGTCATCGATGGAAGCGATGAGCGTGCGGCGGAGCAGATACGGCAGATGGCTCAGGATCGGGCGGCGCACTTGCTCTATGTTGTCACAGGAGTACCCTCCACCGGGAGCGCTTCGCAGGGAAGGCGCAGGCGGAAACTGGCTCCGGTTTTGCCGGACTGTTCCACCCAGAGGTCGCCGCCGTGATCGAGTACGGTCTGCCGGGAGAGGGCGAGACCGAGGCCGAGGCCGTTCTTGCCGGAGGTGACGAAGGGCTGAAACAGCCGCTCGCGCACGGATTCGGGGATGCCGGGGCCGGTGTCATCGACGCGGACGAGCACGCTGTGAGCCTGGCGCTCGGCGGAGATGTGGATCGCGCCACCATCCGGCATAGCTTCGATGGCGTTGTTGATCAGGTTGAGGAAGACGCGTTCCATGCGGCCGGGTTCGACGGGCAGTTCGATGGAGGGATCGACCGAGGTCCGGATGGCGATGCCCTGGTGTTCGGCGACGGCGGACTGGGTTTCGACCGCCGCGCCGATGACCTCGCTCAGGCGGCAGGTTTCGGGCGACTGGATGCGGCCGCGGGAGACATCCACCAGTTCCTGAAGCATGTCTTTGATGACGCGGGAAGACCGGTAGATATTGCCGGCGAGGCGTTTGAGCTGGGTCTCATTGAGGTCGCCATCCATCATCATTTCCGCGCCGCCGTAAATGGAGGCCAGCGGATTGCGCAGGTCATGCACGATGGAGCTCGAAAGGCGGCCGATGGTGGAGATGCGCTCCTGGCGGATGAGTTCCTGGCGGGCGTCCTGAATGGAGGCGCACATGGCGTTGAAGGTACGGGCGAGGCGGCCCAGTTCGTCATTGCCGCCTTCGGGGACGCGCGTATCGTACTTCTGTTCGGCGATGCGGGCGGCGGCGGAATCGAGTTCGCGAATGGGCTGCAGGACGCGGCGCGCGAGGAAGAGACTGACGGCGATGCCGGCGAGGATGGCGGCGGCCCAGGTGAGGAAGAGTTTGATTTCGAGGGAGGCCAGATCGCGGGAAATGGCGTCATAACTGTGGACGATGAGCAGATCGCCGAGCGCGACGCCGGCCACGTCGCGCAGGGGGCTGCCGAGGACGGCGAACTCGTGGCCGGGCAGGTCGATGTGCTGCAGACCGGAACCACGACGATACTGGCGCGCGATGCTTTTCGTTTCGCCGGGGGAGAGGGTGGAAGCGACCGGAGTACCGGTTTCGAGGAAGACGAAGTCGCTGCCGCCGGTGCGGGATTTCAGGTCGAGGGCGACGTCCTGATCGACGGGGAAGCCGGCCACGAGGACATTCAGAAGGCCCTGGCCGTTTTGTGCCTGGACATAGACGGGCGTCACGACCAGTTCGGAAAGCAGACCGCTCTGCACGGCGAAGCCCTGGGACTGCGCGGGAAAGTTCGGCAGGGCCTCGCGAACGATGTCCATGCTGTGGCCCTGCGCTTCCCCGCCGAGGGAGGCGATGATTTCGCCCTGCGGGCTGGTGACCAGGAACAGGGCTTTTGATTGCGGCGAGACGCGGGACCAGATCTCGGCGGCGGTATCACGGATGGTGAGTTCGTCGTTGGTCTGGAAGGCCGCGCGCACGTCTGACATGGTGCTGAGGGCGCGGCTGACGCTGCGGAGCAGGTCGGCCCGGGCCTGCCAGAGCGCTTCATAGGCTTTGAAACTGCCGCGTAGTTCGGATTCGAGGTTCTGCGAGAGGGCTGAGCGGGTCTGATCCTGCACGAAGTATCCGGCCACCAGGAGAAGGACGGTGATCGCGAGGGACGTGGAGAGACTGATCTTCCAGAGCAGGGACAACTGGGCCCGGTTCTTCATGGTTAGTTCCTGACGCCGGGATAGACGGAGCGGTCATCCGGCATGGGCGCGTAGGGTTTGCCGTATTTGTTGGTGTGCGGGGAATTGAGAAAGCCGGCTTCGGAGACGGCGAGCGGCTGAAGTTTTGTGGCTTCGCCGGTGACCAGAATGCGCTGGGTCAGGTTTTGCAGAGTGGTTTCGGTGGAGCGTTCGTGAAAGACGCTGAGCTCATAGCTGCCCGGCGGCACGTCGAGCCGGAAGGAGCCATCTTTGGCGGTGCTGGTGAACCAGGGGGTGGCAAGAACCAGAATGATGGAGCTCATGGACGGGTGGATATTGCAGAACACCCGCACCACGCCGGGGCGCACGAAATGGACGGACTTTGAAGTGCCGGGCGGGTAAAGGCCTACGTCGAAGATCTGGCCGTTGTAGCTGGAGAAGGCGTTGTGGAAGATGGGGTCGGCGTTGGGGAAATCCACGATCGCGCCCGCGATAACCGGGAGAATGTGCGGGCTGAAGACTTTGTTCTTCTGCAGCATGACGGCATGCTTTTGCGGCGGCGGGGGCGCGGGCTGGCTGACGGGGCGGAGCGAGATGATGACGCCGGAGTAATCGTGCTTTTTGTTGACGGCGTCTGAGCGGGAATCGCGCAGTTGTACCGAGCCACTCACGGTGGCGGCGGTCGCCAGAGGGAGGCTGAGCAGGAACGCGGCCGCGAGATGCGCGGCGCGGGTTCGTGGGCCGCGCTTAGAAAAGGTACGCGATGGCCAGATCATAGTGGTTATTCAGGCGAAGGCCGGAGACGGCGTAGATGGTCCTGTTTTGCGAGACCTCAAAGGCGGCGAGGATATTGGGGGCCAGTTTGTAGATCAGATTGCCCGCATAGATCAGATTGCGGCGAACGTTATTCGGCAGAAGGTCCGCGCCGCGGTCGCCTTCAAAGCCGCCGTAGAGATGGACGGAGAGCCTTGCGGTGGGGAAGATGGTCAGCTGGCTCCAGCCGCCGGTGACGTGGACGGGGATGATGGAACCATTGGGTAACAACGTGAAGCCCTGGCGGAGTCCGCCGGTGGCCGCCGCGTTTTCGCCCCGGAAGAATGCCCCGTTGAATTCGAGGAAGGATGCCGGTTTGACGAACCAGTCCGCGGTGAACAGCCGGGACGGTGCGGACTGGCCGGCGAAGTGGGACTGCGCGACGTGGAAGCCGGGGGCAAATTCGAAGTGGCGGTTCTCACTGCCGGCGTAGAAGTTGAAGCGACCCTCCCAGGCGGGCCGGTATTTTTCGAGCGTGGCGGCCAGAGCGGCGGAGGCATTGGACGGGGCGAGTTCGGTGTTTTCAAACAGGCCCGTTTCGGCACGGACGCCGGTGGTAGTGCCGAACCGGATGTTCTGTTCCACGCGGACTTCGGGGTTCCAGTTCCAGAGGTTTCCCGCGCCGCTGAGTGGGGCGAGCCCCACCTGCGCCAGCGTGGTGGGTTCGCGGGGAGCCATGATCGGCTTATCCTGGCCGGCTGTGATGGTGGTGTCTTTCCAAGTCATCGACAGGGTGGCCAGGCGAAGGCGGAAGAGGTTGTTGTTCGGGGCGGCGGCGCCTCCCCAGAAGTCCATGTAGACGGACCCCCTGGAGGTTCCGCCGCCGGGCAGATCCGGACCGTTGAACTTGAGGCCGAGCACGGTTTGCCGGAATGTCGCGCCCGTGTTCGCCGAGCCAGGGCTCAGTTGCGCGCTCACCGGATTCTGCAGGGTTCCGCCGGAGCGGCCGTTGCTGAAGGCGTTGAAAAGCACCATGCCCGTCAGAGAAACGGGGATACGTTGGGTGGTTTCGACTTTCGATTGCGCGAGGTCGGCTGTACGGGCTTCCTGGACGTCCATGCGTTCGGCAAGGGTTGGTTCAGGAGCCGAGTGTTCAGAAGCTCCGGCGAGTTCCTGCTTCAGGGACTGGATCTCCGCCATCAGTTCCTGATTCTGTTTTTCGAGTTTTTCGAGGCGTTCCAGAATGCGCTGTGTTTCGGCCGCCGGTTGGCCCCAGGCCGTGGCGGCAATACCCAGCAGCAGGGCCGTGAGTCTTATGAACATAACAACTGTTCCAGTTTACGGCGCACGGCGGAAGGGGAGTAGGGTTTGGCGAAGAAGGCGTTCGCGCCCTGCTGCAGAGCGCGGGTGGGCAGGCGCGGATCGGTGTCGCCGCTGATGAGCAGAATCGGCAGGCGGGCGAATCTCGGTTCGGCGCGGAGCTGGTGGATCAGGTCGAAGCCATCGAGCGTGAGCGCTTCGTGGTAGAGGCCTTCGGCGCGGTGCATGTTGAGGTCTGTGATGATGGCGGCGACTTCATTCGCGGCGTCGCTGCTCGCGGCTTCGCGGACGGCGCGGATCGCGTCATTGGCGCTGGGCAGGATGCGGATCTCCAGCCCCGGCAGGGACTCCAGGGCGATCTGCAGCGTCTCCGCGCAGGCATCACTGTCTTCCACGATCAGTACAAGTTTTGGCATGGCATCGTTTTGGCATGGCTTCAGGGAAGAAACCGGTAGCCGACCTTGTGGAGCGTGATGAAGTGGCGCGGCGTATTGGCGTCGGCTTCGAGTTTCTGGCGGAGGCGGACCACGTGGGCGTCCACCGTCCGGGTGTTGGGGAAGGATTCGTAGCCCCAGACCGAGTTCAGGATCATGTCGCGGGAGAGTGGGCGATCCGGGTTCTGCAGGAAGAAGGTCAGCAGGTTGTATTCGGCGGGAGTGAAGCGGATCTCCACACCCTTTTGGGTGACGATGCGGCGTTCGAGGTCAATGGTGACGTCGCTGAAGGAAAGAAGCTTGTGGGGTTCGGAGGGCGACCGCCGGAGTACGGCGCGGACGCGGGCGAGAAGTTCGCGGGTGCCGAAGGGTTTGACGATGTAGTCGTCGGCGCCGATTTCGAGGAGCAGGACTTTGTCGATCTCTTCGCCCACGGCGCTGAGTACGATGATGGGGGTCTGCACGCCGGAGGTGCGGAGCCTCTTGCAGACTTCGACACCGCTGAGGTCGGGAAGCCTGAGGTCGGTGATGATGATGCCGGGTTTGGCGAGGACGGCCTGGTCGAGACCGGTTCGGGCATCGGCGGCGAGGATGGTTTTAAAACCCTCGCGTTCGAAGAGAACACCGATGGTGTCGCGCAGGCTATCGTCATCGTCGATAACGAGAATAGTTTGCATTCGCACCGCGATTTTAGCGCGGTTCGGAGGTTATGAACGGGGCGGGTCCGGTGGGTGGGCGGGTTTTTACAACTCTTTTACAGGTCAGCGAAGTTTGGGGAACGGCAGCGGGAAACGGGGTTAGAATCAGATTGTTTATGGAACGCACGGACCGGTTGCGAATTGCGAAACCCTGTGGCGCGAGCTGGGAGGGAATGGAAGGCGACGAGAAGCCGTTTGGGTGACATTCCGGAAGAGCGGGAGAGCCGCTTCTTCCGGGGATGTCAGGCTCTATTTCACCAACGCCAGCCGCACTTCCACACGATCATCTCCGGGATGTTCGTCCTTCATCTGCATCAGGGCGAGGGCGTCGAAATCATCCGGAGTCACGTCCTGGATGTAGCCCATGTTGACCGCGCGAATCCGCCAGTCCGAAATGATCTGACCGCAGCGTTCGCGCGTCAGTCCATAACGCCGGGCGATTTCCCGGGTTGACCAGCCACGGATGAAATAGAGTACGGCCAGCTTCCACTGCACATTCCGCCGGGGCTCCTTACCGAAGGTCGGCGCCTGCGACGGGAAACAGACAAGGTTTCGCCGCACTGCCACCTGCAGTGCCCTGTTGCCCAGCAGCGCGAGATCCATCGACATCCCGGCATGCTGGTTCATGTTCCACGCGGCGCTGCTCAAGCGAGGAAACTCTTTAAAATCAAACGTCTTAATCTGAAACGAATCGATGGGTCGTCTCTGTGTACACGCACGGTTATGCTACGCACTTTGACCTTCTGAATTGTTGGGTAGAATCAGAACCCGACGAGGGAACTTCCGCGGGACGTGACGGAAAGCTGACGGCTGCGTCGCCGACAACCGTATTGTAGCGCTAAACGCTTCAATCGCAAGCGGGCGGGGCTCTTGTGAGCCCGGCCCTGTTCAATGGCGGGCTGCCGCTTAGCCCAGGCGGACGCGTGAAACCGGACGCCGCAGGTCGAGAGTCATGGGGAAGCTGGGGTTCTCTTCCGCCGGGGGGACCTGCATCGGGCCGGGCGTATGGCCTTCCGCGAAGAAGCGCGCGTTGCGGCGCGATTCGGCCTCGTTGGCGTTGATGGGGAAGGTCTCATAATTGCGGCCACCCGGGTGCGCCACATGGTAGGTGCAGCCGCCTAATGACCGGCCCGTCCAGGTATCCACCACATCAAATACCAGCGGAGTGTGGACGGGAATGGTGGGGTGCAGGCAACTGGCGGGCTGCCAGGCGCGGTAGCGCACGCCGGCGACCCATTCGCCCTGGGTTCCCGTGGCATGGAGGGGCACGCGGCGACCATTGCAGGCGACGATGTAGCGGTCACTGGTGAGGCCCGTGACCTTCACCTGGACGCGTTCCACGGAGGAATCCACAAAGCGGGCCGTGCCGCCGCCGGCGGGTTCTTCGCCGAGAACGTACCAGGGCTCGGTTGCCTGCCGGAGTTCGATGCCGACGCCGGAGTGCGTCACGCGGCCAAAGACGGGATAACGGAATTCGAACTGGGCGGCGAACCAGTCGGCTTCAAAGTGATAACCGGCGCGGTCGAGATCGGCGAGGACGTCGCGGAAGTCATTGGCGATGAAGTGGGGCAGCATGAAAAGGTCATGCAGCTGGGTGCCCCAGGCGATGGGGTCCTGCGTGTAGGGCTGCTTCCAGAACGCCGCGACCATGGCGCGCACCAGCAACTGCTGGGTGAGGCTCATCCGGGCGTGGGGCGGCATTTCAAAGCCGCGCAGTTCCAGCAGGCCCAGGCGGCCGGTGGCGGAATCGGGGGAATACAGCTTGTCGATGCAGAATTCGGCGCGGTGGGTGTTGCCTGTGACGTCGACGAGGATGTGCCGCAGGATGCGGTCCACCAGCCAGGGCGGCGTGATGTATTCGCCCGGACCGGGGATCTGGCGGAAGGCGATGTCGAGTTCGTAGAGGCTGTCCTGGCGGGTTTCGTCAATGCGCGGCGCCTGGCTGGTGGGGCCGATGAACATGCCGCTGAACATATACGACAGCGACGGGTGGTTCAGCCAGTAGGCGATCATGCTGCGCAGCAGATCCGGCCGGCGAAGAAACGGACTGTCTGAGGGAGTTGCCGCGCCGAGCACGAAATGGTTGCCGCCGCCGGTGCCGGTGTGGCGGCCATCCACCATGAATTTCTCCGTGCCGAGGCGGGACAGGCGGGCCTGATCGTACACCACGGTGGTGGTCCGGACGAGCTCGTCCCAGGAATGCGCGGGGTGAATGTTGACTTCGATGACGCCGGGGTCAGGCGTGACTTTGATGTTGTTGATGCGGTAATCGTGCGGGGGCGTGTAGCCTTCGATCACGATCCGCATGCCCAGGTGTGAGGCGGTGTCTTCAATGGCGGCGAGCAGATCGATATAGTCTTCGATCCGTTCGGCGGGAGGCATGAAGATGTAGAGCTTGCCCTGGCGGGCTTCGACGCAGAGGGCGGTGCGGACAATCCAGGGGGCGGATTCGTTGAGCTTCGGGGTCTTGTCGCGCTTCTTGTCATGCTTGCGCTGCAGTTTGGGGTCGTCGGGTGAGAAGCGGGACGGCGTGGGCAGGGGCGCGCGGTTGACCATGGGGTCCACCGGGAAAACCTGGCGGGCGTCACCGGGGGCGACCCAGGGCAGGCTGGGCAGCGGCAGGCGCAGTCCCACGGGGGAATCACCAGGCAGCAGAAAGAGCTTCTGGCCGCGCAGCATCCACAGGCCGGTTTGCCATTCGGGGCCTTTTTTGCCCCAGCCGCGCTGCAGCGGCAGCACGAAGCCGGTGGGGGTGTTCAGGCCGCGTTCGAAGACGGCACGGACGCGTTCCCGTTCGCGGGTGTCTTCCAGATGATTGTCGACGGGGTCGACGTTGACAGGCAGCAGGCGCTCTTTCTGCAGGTAGTAGAACGGATCTTCAAAAGCGGGGTTGACGTAGCCATCGTCGACGCCGAGACGGTGCGCGAGGGTTTCCGTGAAGTGCCGCGCGTCATCGATTGTGTAGGCGGTGTGTCTGTCTTCGGTGGCGAAGAGATTGTAGTCGCGCCACAGGGGCACGCCGTCCGTACGCCAGTAACAGCCCATACTCCAGCGGGGGAGTTGCTCGCCGGGATACCATTTTCCCTGGCCATAGTGCAGCAGCGCACCGGGGGCGAAGTTGTCTTTGAGACGGCGCAGCAGAATGCCGGCGGAGCGCAGTTTTTCTTCACCCAGAGCCTCGGTATTCCATTCGGGACCGTCCATGTTGTCGATGGAGACAAAAGTCGGTTCGCCACCCATGGTGAGGCGGATGTCGCCGGCCCGCATATCGGCGTCGATATGGTGGCCCAGCGCTTCGATGGTCTTCCACTGCGCTTCGGTGTAAGGCAGGGTGACGCGCGGATCCTCATGAATCCGGGTCACTTCCATGACGTGTTCGAACTCGACCTCGCAGGGGTCCACGCCACCGGTTACCGGCGCCGCGCCGCTCGGCTGCGGGGTGGCCGCGAGCGGGATATGGCCCTCGCCGGCGAAGAGTCCGGAGGTGGGGTCGAGGCCGACCCAGCCCGCGCCGGGGAGATAGACTTCCGTCCAGGCGTGGAGGTCGGTGAAGTCCGATTGTGGGCCTTCGGGCCCTTCGATGGGCTTCAGGTCCGGTTTCAGCTGAATCAGATAGCCGGAGACGAAGCGCGCGGCGAGGCCCAGGTTGCGGAGGATCTGAACCATCAGCCAGGCGCTGTCGCGGCAGGAGCCAGTGCGGTGGGTCAGCGTGAATTCCGGAGTCTGGATGCCGGGTTCCATGCGGATGACGTAGCCGATGTGGTTCTGCAACTGCTGGTTGATGCCGACGAGGAAGTCGATCATCCGCAGGGGTGCGCGGTCGATGGAGTCGAGATATTCCCGGAGTTTTGGAGAGACTTCTTCGGGCAGCAGATAGGCCGCGAGCTCGTGCTCCAGGGTTTCCTCATACCGGAAAGGGAACTTTTCGGCGTAGGGTTCGAGGAAGAAATCAAACGGGTTGATGACGGTCATCTCGGCGACGAGATCGACCTCCACCTGGAAGTGACGGACGGGTTCCGGAAAGACCACGCGGGCGAGGTAGTTGCTATGGGGATCCTGCTGCCAGTTGATGAAGTGGTTGGCGGGATCGATCTTCAGCGAATAGGCGGTGATGGGGGTGCGGGAGTGCGGGGCGGGGCGCAGCCGGATGACCTGCGGAGAGAGCTGAACCCGGCGGTCGTACTTGTAGGTGGTTTTATGATGCAGTGCGACGCGTATAGGCAAAGGGGTCTCCAAATGAGCAGGTTGTTGAGTCAGGGGACTCGACGGAGAGCCGGAATCTCAATTATAAGAGGGTGCGTTTCCTGTTACGGAACGAACTCCCGCTCCTGGTAGTCGAACCAGTCGAAATCGGCCTCCCGGCAGGTTCCGGAGAGGTCCTGGCAGCAGACGCCGACGAAGGCTCCGGTGAAGTTCGGGTTGGTGGGCGGTCCGGCTTCGTCGGAAAGAAGGCTGGCGTCGAACTGCTGCGGGAGCCACTGCCAGTCGGAATCGGGCGTACGCCAGGCGAAGCGGAGGCGCTCGAAATCGATCTCCGCGCGCAGTTCGAGCGGCACGCCGGCCGGCACGGGAATTTCGGGAGTGAAACTGTCGGGCTGCGGCAGATCGGGATTGCAGGTCCAGACACGCAGGTGCGGGCCCGTTTGTTCATCGTGGGTGACGTGGAGATAGTGGAATTTTGCGCCGTTGTAATAGCAGATCAGGCCGGCCTGCTGCTGAAAGTGTTCCGGCTCGAATTCCATGCGGGTGGCGATGGTGGCGCAGTGGGCTTGCAGGCGGCGCGCCACCAGAGCCTGGCGGAAGACGCTGCCCACCGTTTCGCGGCCGAACAGGCGCAGATGGCCGGGCCGCGCGGTGAGGCTGAAGAGTTCCTCCGGCCAGGGGGAGCGCAGCCACTGAAAATCGAGGGGCAGTTCGGTTTCGTTGAAGTCTTCGCGAACGGCGGGCCTGGGGAAAGGATGCGGGGGCAGGCCGGAGTGAAATTCCACATGTGGGATGCCCTGCCGGTCGGCGGTGCGCAGCCAGCCATCCTCGCACCAGACCATGGGCTGGATAGCGGTTTCGCGGCCGAGCGTGCAGCGGCCACGATTGCGCAGGGGACGTCCGCAGAGGTGCGCCATCCAGACCTGACCGTCGGGTGTTTCCACAAGGTCCGCGTGGCCGGCGCGCTGTAGTTCCACGTCCGGCCGGTGGCGCGCGGTAAGCACGTAGGTCTCCGGGTGCAGTTCATAGGGACCTGTGATCTGCCTGGAGCGGGCCATGGTGACGGCGTGTCCCCAGCCGGTGCCACCTTCCGCGGTGATCAGGTAATACCAGCCTTCGCGCTTGTAGAGATGAGGGGCCTCGGTAAAGCCGATGGCGGTGCCGGCGAAGATATTGTGACGGGGCCCGATCAGTTTCCGGTCAGCGACGGAGTACTCCTGGAGCACGATGCCAGCGAACCGGTTGCGGCCGGGGCGCGGGTCCCACAGCATGTTGACCAGGTATTTGCGCCCATCGTCATCGTGGAAAAGCGAGGGGTCGAAGCCGCTGCTGTTGAGGTAGACGGGGTCTGACCATGCACCGTCAATCCGCGGACAGGTGACGAGGTAGTTGTGCATGTCCCGCGTGCCTGCGCCGGCGCTGCCCGATTGGCTGGTGCGGCCGTAGCGCTTCACGTCGGTATAGATCAGGTACCAGAGACCGTCTGACCAGGTGAGGCAGGGCGCCCAGACACCGCAGGAATCGGGGTCGCCCAGCATGTTCAGCTGGCTGGGGCGGGTGAGGGGGCGGGTGATCAGACGCCAGTTTTCGAGATCGCGCGAGTGGTGGATCTGTACGCCGGGAAACCACTCGAAGGTGGAGGTGGCGATGTAGTAATCGTCATGCGGCGGGTTACTCAGTCTGGCGATTGAGGGGTCCGGATTGAAGCCAGGGAGGATGGGGTTCTTCATGCGGCCTGGGGCTCCCGCACGAGAATCCAGAGCAGCGCCGCGCCCACCAGGTCGAGCACGCCGAGGCAGACGAAAAACGGCGTATAGCCGATGGTGGTGACGAGCGCGCCGATCGCGAGCGAGAAGACCAGCAACCCGCCATTGCCGAAGGTCCCGGCCATGCCCGCCACGGTGGCGACTTCGTTGCGGCGGAAGAGGTCAGACGACATGGTGATGACCGTCACGCTGAGCGTCTGGTGGGCGAAGCCGGCCAGGCTGAGGAGGGCGATGGCGACGTAGGGGCTGTCCACGAAGCCGACAAAGGCGACGCCGGTCATGAGCAGCGCGCCCATGGTGAAGGCGCTCTTCCGGGCATTGATGAGGCTGATGCCGGTTTGTTTCTGCAGGGTGAGCGCGATCATGCCGCCGAAGATGCAGCCAAAATCGGCCGCGAGAAAGGGTAGCCAGGCGAAGAGCGCGATTTGTTTGAGATTGAAATGGCGGACGCTGGTGAGGTAGAGCGGCAGCCAGAAGGTGAGGGTACCCCAGGTGGGGTCAGCGAGGAAGCGGGGCAGGGCGATGCCCCAGAAATTGCGCCGCTGCAGGATCTTGCCGATGGAAGGGCGGACGCCATCGCTTTCAAGATGTTTTTCCTGCCCTGCGCGGATGTATTCGCGTTCCCCGTCTGTGAGGGCTTTGTGTTTGGCGGGGGAATCGTAGAGCAGCAGCCAGGCGGCGACCCAGAGCAGGCCGAGGCTGCCGGTGATCACAAAGGCCGCCTGCCAGTTCCACATCAGAATTGCCCAAACGACCAGGGGCGGCGCGACCATGGAGCCGACCGATGCGCCGATGTTGTACATGCCGCCCGCCAGGCCCCGTTCCTTTGCGGGAAACCATTCGGCGGTGGCCTTCATGCCTGCCGGGTTGGCGGAACCTTCGGCCAGCCCGAGGAGCGCCCGCAGTCCCACCAGCGCATGCCAGCTGTGCGCCAGCCCGTGGGCCATATTGATGAGCGACCAGGCGAAGGCGAAGAGCGCGAAGCCTATCTTGAGGCCGAGGGAATCGAGGACGTAACCGGCGAGCGGCTGCAGCATGATCGCGCCCTGGAAGGCGCCAGTGATCCAGGAGTAGTGTTGCGGGTCGATGTGGAGATCTTTGAGCAGCGTGGGCGCGGCCACAGACAGTGTGCTCCGCGTGAGGTAATTGATGATCGATCCGGTCATGATCAGGGAAATCATGAACCAGCGGAGTCCTTTGATTTTCGGCATGGAAGTGGGAAGAAATACTCTATCGCGAAAAGGATCACATGGAAGCGAAGACCAGGATTCGCGAAACCTCGCGAAAGCCCAGCCGCGTGTACATCCGGAAGCCCGGTGCTGTCGATTGCAGAATCACCGGCAGGTTCCCTGCCGCCCGGCGGGCTTCGCTGATGGCAAACCTTGTCGTCGCTTCCGCGATGCCGCGCCCCCGGAATGGCGGTACGGTGGCGATGTTGTAGATGCCGATCGCGCCGTCCGAAACGAGGGCGGCGGCGGTGGCAATGGGCAGGCCGTTCCAGTAGGCCACCCAGCAGGCGAATTCCGGGTGTTCCTGTGGCAGAAAGTCATGGAAGACCTCGGCGAACCAGTGTGAGGGCACGCGGAAACACATGCTGCCGACGGTGCGGAAGTCCATCATGGCGGACATTCCTTCCACGCGGTGAAATTCCAACTCCGGGAGGGCGCGCCGAGGGTGAGTCAGGTCCGCGGCCAGCATGCCCGGCATTTCCGATGACATGCGGAGGCCGTGGTTCGCGCAGGTTTTTGACAGCCGACGTCGCAGGGAGGGTTCGATCCAATCCTCACAGATCCAGAATGCCCACGGCAGCCCGCGAAGGGCGAAGTGATCCCGCGCGGTCGCGAGGCCCTGTTCAAGGTGTACCTGCGTGCTGACGGGTCCACTGAAGAACGCCGCGTTGAACATCTGGAAAGCCACTCCGGCGGAGGCCAGGGTGACGCCCGGAAGTTCGCACACATCCGCCGTGGCGCGCCCCCGGGCGAGTACCCGGAATGACTCCCTGAGATTTGCTTCTACCGGGTGAAAATCCATGCGAGGCCAAAAGTATGCGGACAGGATATGATGCAAGACTATGGCATCCACCGCATCCGGCGCAATGCACTCCACAGAGCGGCCCACGAAGGTTCGCTACTGGGTGGTCTTCTTCATGGTTACCCTCGCGATCATCACGTATATCGATCGCGTGACGCTGTCGCAGGCGGCCCCGCGGATCATCGCTGAACTGGGACTCACGAAGATCCAGATGGGCTGGGTGATTTCGGCCTTCATCACCGCCTATGCGCTTTTCGAGATTCCCAGCGGTTACCTGGGCGACAAACTCGGGCCGCGCGGCGCACTGATGCGCATCGTGGTGGCGTGGTCGGTCTTCACCGCCGCCACCGGCCAGGCTTTCAATCTGATCTCACTGTTTGTGGTGCAGACGCTTTTTGGCGCAGGCGAGGCGGGCGCGTTCCCGAACATCGCCAAGGCTTTCTCGGTCTGGCTGCCGCAGGATGAACGCGTGAAGGCACAGGGAATCATCTGGCTGGCCGCGCGGTGGGGTGGGGCATTCACGCCGCTGCTGGTTTTCCAGATTCTGCGCTTCGTTTCGTGGCGCGCCACGTTCGGGATTTTCGGGATTCTGGGTGTTATCTGGGCGGTTGCGTTTTACCGCTGGTTCCGCGACAACCCGGCTGACAACCCCTCCGTCAATAAGGCGGAACTTGCCCTGCTGGCGAACTCGAAAGCGCATGGCCACGGCAGCGTTCCGTGGGGGAAATTCGCAAGTTCACCGCAGGTCTGGATGCTGGGTGGCCAGTATTTCTGCCTTTCTTACAGCTGGTACTTCTCCATCACCTGGTTGCCGACATATCTGAAGGAAGCCCGGCACCTCGACCCCGGCCAGATTGCCACGCTCGCCGGGTTGCCGCTATTTCTGGGTGGCATCGGCTCGCTGTTCTCCGGGTTTATTGCGAAACCACTGACGAAGATTACCGGCAGCGTCACGGCTACCCGCCGCCTGCTGGGTTGTTGCGGTTTTCTGGGGGCCAGCAGCCTGATCGTGATCTCGACCATGATTCAGGACCCCACCCTGGCCGTGATCGCCCTTGCTTTTGCCAGTTTCTCGAACGATCTGGTGATGCCTGGTTCCTGGGGCGCCTGCATGGACGTGGGCGGTAAGAATGCCGGCACTCTTTCCGGCACCATGAATATGATGGGCAACATGGGCGGCGCCGTTGCGACCTTCGTGGCTCCCTACATCCTGAAGTTCACCGGCGAAAACTGGAATATGGTGCTCTATACCGCCGCCGCGGTCTACGCCTGCGGCACCTTCTTCTGGATCACGCTGGACCCCGTCACGCCGATTGACTAGGACGGGCGACCGCCGCAATCTGCCGGGAGCCTCAAAAATTCCCGGCAGGCTCCACCCAAAACAGGCGATACTGGAAGAATGTCAGCACGTAACGGCGACAAAGCACGCCACCACAGACTCCGCAAGCAGAAGATCGCGCGCCGCCTCATCATGGCATCGGTTCGCAAGGCCATGGTAACTCCGGCCGCCGCACCGGAAGCCGCCGCCGCGAAATCCGAATAATCGCTTCATCCGCTACTCGACGACGACTGTCGCAATAGTGACGATCCGCTCGTCGATAGCAAATCCCGTTCCATCCTCCACCTTCTCGGTCTCGAGGTCCACAGGGGCCTCGCCGGGACGGTAGAGCCTCGCCTTCCTGTAGTTCCCCAGAACACGCGCCGTGATCCCGGATGCCGGGAAATCCGAATAATTCACCAGATGCAGCACCAGTTGCCGCTGTCCCGGCAGCACTTCCACGTGGGACAGCATGCTGGCGACATTGAACAGTCGCGCCCCCAGGTTTCGGCGGCCCACGTCGGCTGAGATCTGTTGCCAGACCGTGTTCACGGAGGTGTCTGTCGCGTCGTACGTCAGGTCTCCGGGGGCCGGTTCGGCCTTGAGCGGCGGGGCTTCATAGCGGAACCCGTTCGGCTTTTGGGCGGTGCTCGCCTGGGATTTTGGCACGGCGACCACGGGCATGTGCTTTGCGGTCAGCATGTCAAACAAGCCGCCGGAGAGCCGCGCCTGGGTGTCGCTTTGCACCAGTTCAATCTGTCCCGCGGGTTTTGCGGCTCGCCACTCCCGGTGATCTTCGAAGTGCTGCAGGGCGGCGGCGATCTGCGCCCAGTCCTTCAGGGCTTTGGGCTCACGGGCGAGGAGGCGCTTCTCCAGATCCGCGTCGAGCGACACCACCCAGCGCGCCCCGTTTATGGCCGCATCCCCGATGGCCTGCAGGTATCGGGTGACCGGATAGACGGAGCCTTCGGGAGGGCGAACCGCCATCCAAAGGGTGGCGTCGGTGGAGGCACGGGCATGGCGGAGAAACCCGGTGTTGGTGTCGATCCAGGGGTTGGCGGTTGGTCCGGCGGTGGCGGAGCCGCCCTTTTCCACGTGGATGCCGGGCCAGACGCCCTGCGAGGTGGAAAGCAGGGGCAGGCCGGAATCGAACTTCAGTGTGCTGCGCGTGCCCGATTCGACGTACATCATCTTTGCCTTCGCGAGCGTGCCGCTGATGAGCAGGAGGGAGTAGTCGTCGAAGGGGCCTTCGGCCACACCGCCGGTGAGTCCGGTTTTGGCAAGCGCATTGGCGGCCTCGATGGGATCACCTTCGCGATGGATCACGCCCAGCGTTGCGATACCGCGCTTTGCCGCCTCGGCCGCGAATGCGGTCGACCATTGGGGTCGTTCCAGCCAGAGGCAGTTGATCGGCGTGTTGTGCAGCAGGTCGAGCGATTTGAGGTCAGCGGAGGGCCAGCGTGCGGGAACGAGGTCCGGGTACAGGGCGATCAGGAGGGCGGCGGCAAGCATGTTTGTCTGGAACGAAGTTTCTATATCTTACCTGCGGGCGCCGCAAGACGGGCCGCATGGTCAGTGGGCCCTGTTCGGGTGAACGAATTGTTTGCCGGTGTGAAGCCGGAACGAAATCGTATTGGATTCGATGAGATTCGCACGCGACAAGAGGTTCTTCGGGAAAGATATCCGAGGTGCCGAATGCGCGATTGCCGGAAGTCTGTCGTGAGGCGTTCACAAAGCTGCCGCCTTTTTTTTGATGTCCCTCAAGATCTTGTTTTTAAAGTACTTGCAGCGTGGCGCACTGGTTTGGTGATGGTGCCGGCGTGAGCTGTTATGGCACTCTTCCAGGCTAGTTTTGGGCGAGGAGAAACTATGTTTTGCTTAAGGAATCTGCGGTTTGCAGTGGGTCTTATGACTCTCCCACTCGCCGCACAGACGCAAGTCGATCTCCACAGCCAATCGAAAGGCGTCGACTTTCAAAACGCACCGTATACCAGACCAATCCGGACTGCGACAGTACTGCCCGCAACATGCACTGTGAGCGAGTTAATTCTTGTGACAAGCGCTCCGCCCGGCGCCAATATCTACGCCTGCCTGAGCGCAAATACGTGGGTTCCCGAAACGGGGGGGACGGCTCAATCGCCCACGATTCAGAACGGAGGGGTAAGCGTCGCGGCGCGAGGGACGGAGAACTTTGTCCCGGGCGCAGGGCTCACGAACGCGATCACAGATCTGGGAACACGGATCAACATTCAACAAAGTGTGGACAGTTCAATCGTCGTCACGCAGGCGTCGCTGCAAGCAGGGCAGGCCCAGTTCTGTCCTTCGGCTAGTGGTTCCTCCGCTACTTACACCTGCTCCGTTACACCCGCGCTGACAAGCTATACGCCTGGAATGATCCTGCACTGGAAGCCGGATCTGAATGGCGCCGGCGGCGCCACCACCCTCAATGTGGACCTTTTGGGAGCAGTTCCGCTTATCAGGCAGGATGGCACCAACCCAGGGAATTCAGACATCGTTGCCGGAGAGCTTTATCAGGTTTGGTACGACGGGACAGTGTTCAGACTGCTTAGCGGCACCGTCACATCGGGTGGCAGTTCGGGCGGTTCCGGCTTGCTCCCCGGTCTGATCACGGCGACTAATGCCGGTGGCCAGACGGTCATAGTGGCATCGGGTGAATGGCATTCCATGCCCGCCTTCTGCTCCGGCGCTTCGACCGCCACACTTGTGTGGAATACGCCTCCCGCGGCGGCTACTCCCGCAACCGCGGGTGGGTGTCAGGGTTCGAACGTGAATGAGGCGGGCGCGGTTTTTGCCAATACCGGTACGCCCTCTTTGCAAACCAGTTTTGCGCTTCCCCAGGCACTCACAGGAAACGCCGATGTCTACATCCACTATTTGAGCGGCACGGCTTCCGGCACGTTCGCGCTCGCGATGGATCTGGTTTGCAGCCAGTCCGGTGTGGATAACGAAGACCCGGCGTTCAGCGCCAATAACTTTTTCGCTCCTGGTCCCAGTATCGCTCCGCCGAGCGCCGGCACCCTTGGCGTCATTTCCGCCACTGGGTTGAGATGGCCGACCGGCTGTACCGGCGGTTCCAGAGCGCATCTGAGACTGATTCGTACCGATTCCGGCGGAACGGCGCAGAGTATCAGTGTTCCGGAAGTGGTGATCGTTTTGCGGAGGATGCTATGAGGAAGAAACTGGCGGCGTGCATTCTTCTGATCACTTCTCCATCGTTCGGGTGGGATGTTGGATTCGACTTTCGCTCCACACAGGCCTTTGTTACGGATCCGGCCTTCGCCGTATTCGCAGCCATGGGCGTTACTACCTATCCCACAACGGCGACAATTGGTGGCCAGTCCGTAACCTATGGCTGGGAGGCGCTGGGCTCCGGTTCCCTCACGCGGGACAGAACCACCGGTTTTGATCCACGTCTGGCCGGAATCAACTGCCAGCAAAATAACGGGAACACATCGGTATTCCGGGTGGACCTGCCCGGTACCGGGGACTACAACATCGGATTGGCCCTCGGCGATACGGGCGGCTACTCCCAGCCCAGCACGGTGGGGGTGTCGAGTGGCGGAATCAATGTTTTTTCCCTGTTTGCCGTCAACGGTCTGACAAGAGCGATTGATGTTGCCGACGCCACTGGCTCGGTTCGGCTCGCCACTGACTGGCCCGTTTCGAACCTGCCTGTGCGGATAACTTTCCCATCCACTGTGTTCCGGATTGCCATCGGTGGGCCGTCAGGAGCTGCGTATTCCTGTCTCGCGCACCTTCGGATTACAAAGGCCACTGTGCAACCGCCCGGAGCGGGCGGTTGGGCGTTTTTTGTGCTCTGAGCAGACAACGATTCATCCTGAAAACCCATGCTGAAACTCCATCGTTAAGGGAACTTGCCCGCGGGTTGCGTATCCCTTAACGATGTTGGACCCATCAACGCGATGGTGGGAAAGTTGAAAAGTGGTTTTCGCTTTTCAGCTTTTCCACTTGCCATTCTTCCATCGAGGTTCAGGTCGATGTCCGCGAAGGAACTCCGCGGGGCCAGATCCTCTATCTGACTCCATTCCTGTTCCGCGGATCCGGACAGAATCTTTCCGCTTGCCGGATTCAGTCTTTGGAAAAGACAATGTGGATCCAATTGGGCTTTGGCTGGGCGAATCTTTCCTGCAACAGATCCATTCGAATCGCAACGGAGGAGCAGACCTTGTGCCAGAAACGTCTGCCGACCGGCTCCTGAAGCCTGCCGCCGCAGAATATGCATGGTTCGCTCTGATTATAGGCCCCCCAAGGATTAAGACCCCGGTCCATCAGAAACGCCGCCAGGGCGGTAGTTCGGGACGTGGTAGTCCCGACGAACGAGGTGGACACATGTCTGGTGCCCTGGAAAAGGTCAAGAAGCCGGGCTTCCGTAAATGTATTGACATGCCCCCAGGGGGGATTCGTCTTGCGACAAGCCGGACAGGTGCAGCGGCCTACCCTCGTATCCTGCTCAAAGGGAACCCCGATCACAATGTCATGTTTGGCGACCCGGATGATTTCCCGACAGGCTTTGCGCAGATCCGGGATGTGTTCCAGAACCTCAGTGCAAAAAATGCAGTCGAACGAGGAGTCGTCAAACTGCAGCCGGGTGACGTCGCCCGCAACGGGTGTCACCCCGGGAATATCAAAAGTGGGCAGTTCCAGGTCCAGTGCCGTTACGCTTTCAAAACAGGATGTGAGCAGCTTCGAAAAGTGGCCATCACGTGCTCCGATATCAAGGACCGATTTTCGTGAACGTGGTACGACCCGCATCAGATCCGCAGTTCTGGCTACCTCCATATCGCTGGCGCGATATTCTTCAAGGATGGTCATCGGTTCCTCTTTCCAAGAGCCCGGAAATCGTAAGTTCTGTGCATTGTTCTGGGGTGAATGTCAACGAAACGACACATCAGGCCGGCAACGGAGCGGTGATGTTGAACTCTCTCTCGGCGGCAAAGCTGATGGCGATCGCCATGCCCGTCATGGCCGGCAAGGTGAACCGATAGGCGCATGCCAGAAAGAAGATTGTAACCAGATAGCCGAGCCATGACACCATAAAGCAACTGCAGGCCGCCGCGATTTCGCGGTTTCCCCTGGCCAGAGCTCGCTTCCTCGTTCTGCCGACAGTCCCAAGTGCCCCGAAGGTGCCAACCAGTAACATGATCAGTGCGGGAAGGCCGCACTCGCTCGATATCTGGGTGTAAGTATTATGGGTCTCGTGCCAGGTGCCGTGTTCACCGGCTGCCTTGCTCATCAAGCCTTCATAAATGGAAAACTGACCGGGTCCCACGCCCAGGACCGGATGTTCCAGGGTGTACTCAATACTCTTCCTCAGAAGGTATTGTCGGGATTCACGTGATTCAGCGGCTTCTCCGGCAATATCACTCGCGGTTGTATCATCCGGGTGGAACAGCGTCGCCAGCCGCGCCAGGTTCTGGGCCGGCAAAACCATCACCAGCGAAACGGCCATAACTGGAGCGATCACGGCAACCAGCAGGCGTTGAAATCCGCTGGCATGCGCAAAAAGCAAAAGAGCCATCACCCCCAAACCGATCAGCGCACCACGGGACGACGTGCCCAGAATGGAATAGATCCCGAATGCGCCCAGCAGGGAAACCACAACCTTCGCCACTTTTCCGCCTCCGGGCCTGAAACCGTAGTACATCACGAATGGGAGAAGCAGAAGCAAATGGGCAGCGAGGTCGTTCGGGTTGCCGATGGTACTATCCGTAACGTCGAAGGTGAGACGCCCCTCCGCATCTGGCGTTGCCAGGAATTTCGTCACGAACAGCACCACGAATCCCGAGACAGCCATAGTCTTGAACACCTTGCTGATTTCCTTCCAGCTCACCACGGTACAGGACAAGACGAACAGGCAAGGTAGCGAGGTTCTGCCGTAGATGGAGAGCACCTGAAAGGATCCCCCCTGCCACGTACTCATCAGGGTGGCCGGAAGGAGGTACAGAAAAATGCCAAGAAAACAAAGTGTCGGTATCGTTCGCAGCGCACGACCAAGTCCGCCGGAGATCAGGACGCCCAAAATGGCGGGCGGCCCGACCAGATAAAGAACGTAGGTATTCGTGTGAGTGAAATAGGCGAGGAGTTCCGGGGTAACTGACATCCGGATGAAGATCATCGCGAGACCACACAGAAATGCCATCTTCCGGAATGAACCGTTTTCGTCTGCGAGTTCTACATTCGGTTGAGCCGCGCCCGGTGTCGGCGCACGGAGACCGGGCCTGGGTTGCCGTTTTGAAGCAGAATGCCCTTTGTTGCCGGCTTCGTCGATTTCACGATCAGATTTCCACTGTGGTGCCAGCGGCACATTCGACAACATCCGACCCATTGCCTTATTATAAACCCGCGCGCGACTCTCCCCGCGAGGAATTTCCCCGGGGAAACGGTTTATTTCCTCATCATCGCGGGAATGTATTTGCCATGCTGTATCCTTCTGGAGAGCCTGTATCGACACCGAAATGCGCCTGCTTTATCTCCAGCCGAGTCCAGTTCCGCCACCCAAAGACAGCAGCACCGATCGCTTTGAGTTGCTTTCCGGAAGCCTTGAAGGAGAAGTCCTGCAGCCGGTCTGGTATCACAGTCCGGAGAAGACTGAAGAAGTGTTCGGCAGAGACGCCTGGCCCCGGTTCCGCCGTTCCCGGTTCCAGTACCGATGGTTTCTTGCCTGGCGCTGGAATGGCGTTTCGCGTTCCCTCCGCACATTCTGGTTCTTCATCGCGGAAGGCCTTCGCGCGCACAGGGAAGCGCCGATTGACTGCGTCATCACTTATTCTCACACCGTGCCGGCTCTTTGCGGAATCGTTCTCAAATGGGTCACCGGCGCGCGACTCGTCGTTGAAGTCGCTACCTCGCCGGACCGCCTTTTCCTTCATGACCGGCCCGTCGTCCGCTTCCGTGACCGGTTGCAGCGTCTGTTCTCCGATGTCTGCCTGCACATCAGTCTGTGGGCCTGTGACTGCGTGCACCTTCTCTACCCACAGGCGCTCGATCCCTACCCGATGCTGCGGAAAACCCAGAGAGCGGTGTTCCACGAATTTGTGCCGGTTTCCGCGGTCCCACGCCACCAAAACGATCTGTCAAAAAAGACGGAGATTTATGTTCTTCTGGTTGGCGCCCCCTGGTATTTGAAAGGCGCGGATATTTTGGCACGGGCTTTCATGGAAATATCTCCGGAATTCCCGAAGGTGAAGCTCCGGATCATGGGCCATTTTCAGGATACGGGACCTCTCGAAGCCCTGATCGCGGGGGTCGATTCCGTTGAGATTCTGCCTTCGAAGCACTACGTCGAAACGCTCGAAATCATCAGTCAGGCATCAGTTCTGGTTCTTGCCTCCCGCTGCGAAGGCATGGGCCGTGTTCTTCTGGAAGCCATGGCTGCCGGAATTCCGGTTGTCGGTTCCAACGTGGGTGGCATTCCAACCCTGATACGCGACGGTGAAAACGGCTTTCTCTTTCCCGTGGGGGACGTCAGCGCACTGGCTGGCCGGTTGCGACAACTTCTTTCGGACCCGGAATTGCGAGCCCGAATGGGCGCACGGGGCTACGAGATGGCACACACCGAGTTCAGCGAAGCCTCCTATGTCGACCATTTTGTAAAGATGGTTGAGATCGCGGCCGGACCCAAAAAGTAACTGCCGGGACAGAAGTCTCGACAGGGCGACTATGACTTTCCATTTTCCGCCCCTATGCTACTATCAGAGTTTCTGCGTCGCCTGATCCACCCCTCCACATGTGCGGAATTGCTGGCTTTGTTTCGGCGGATAGTTCGGTCGCAGTCAAGTCCCCCGTTCGCGCAATGCTTCCTGCGCTGGCCCGTCGTGGTCCGGACGCGGAAGGCTTCCATGCGTGGCCCGGCGCCGGGTTTGGCCATCGTCGCCTTTCCATTCTCGATCTGAGCCCCGCCGGCGCCCAGCCGATGTGCTCAGAAGATGGTTCTATCGGTGTCGTCTTCAATGGCTGCATCTACAATTTTGTTGAAATTCGTCGGGAACTGGAGCAGAGGGGGCACCGTTTTCGGTCTCAGTGCGACACCGAAGTTCTGATCGCGGGCTACCGGGAGTGGGGGATCGACGGTCTTACACCACGTCTGCATGGCATGTTTGCGTTCGCCATCTGGGATGAGCCGCAGCGCAAACTGACCCTTGTTCGCGACCGCCTTGGCGTTAAGCCCCTGGTCTACAGCCTTGAGGGGAAGCGAATCGCCTTCGCGTCCACGCTGACAGCCCTGCGGGCCGGCGGTTTTGCCGGCGCGCCCGATCCACAGTCGGCTCTGGAATTTCTGGATTCCGGCTTTGTGACCGAAGAGCGGAGTATCTTCGCCGGCACCCGCAAACTGCCGCCCGCTTCCATCCTCGAATGGCAGGATGGTCAGACTGCGGAACGCGTTTACTGGCAACTGCCCGAAGCCGACGAACAGACGACAATCACCTTCGATGAAGCGGTGGAGGAGACGGAGCGGCTCTTACTGGAGTCCGTCCGTCTGCGGCTTATCTCCGATGTGCCGATCGGCGCTCTGCTCAGCGGCGGGATCGATTCCACGCTTGTCTGCTGGGCACTCTCCCGGCTGAACGCCGATATTCGTTCCTTTACCGTGGGCACGCCCGGCGACCCCGATGACGAAAGCACGCAGGCGCAGCAGATCGCCCGCCATTTGGGTATCCCCCACCAGATTGTTCAGATCGATTCGGCCCGGCAGGCTGGTCAGGCTCCGCCGCTGGACCTTCTTACGGAAGCCTACAGCGAGCCATTCGGCAGCACCTCGGCGCTCGGGATGCTCAGCGTATCGGAAGCCGTCCGTCCCAATGCGACGGTGTTGCTCACAGGCGACGGAGGCGACGACGTTTACCTGGGTTACCCATTCTTTCTGAATGCGTGGAAGGCGCAGAAACTGGCGCGGCGGCTGCCGCCCGGTTCGCCGGAACTCTGGAAGGCGCTCCGCCCGCTGGTTCGCGGCATCCCTTCCTTTCGACGCGCCGCGAACTTCCTGGACTATGCGGTCGGCGGTATCGGCGCCTACGGCAGGGTTCGGCAGGGTATCCCCTATTTCGAACAGCGGGCCATGTTCGGGGACCGGCTGCGTGGCGGAAACGTCGCCTGCCGCAGCATTCCCAATTCGTTCGAGTCCGCCAAATGGCTGGTTGCCGATGTGTTTCAATTTCACCGCCGCATGCATTTCACCTCGGAGTTCATGACGAAGGTGGATGGCGGCACGATGTACTACTCGCTCGAAGCCCGCTCGCCTCTGCTCGACCAGAAAATCTGGGAGTTTGCCGCCCAGTTGCCGCCGTCGCTGCACTTTCACGGCGGCAGGATGAAAGCGATTCTGCGCGAAATCGTGCGCCGTCACGTCGGTCCTGAGGTGGCGTTCCGCCAGAAACAGGGTTTCACCATTCCGGTGGAGCGCTGGCTCGCCTCAAAATGGAGTGGCGCGCTGAAGGAACTGCAGGGCGAGACGCTGCTGGCAAGCGAGGGCTGGATGGAGAGCGCCGCGCTGTCCCGGGCTGTGGCCGAGGCCCTCACCCGCGACGAAATTCCGAAACAGCTCTGGTACGCGCTGGTATTCGAGCGCTGGCTGCGCGCGCAGAAAAGCCGCGCGGGCGTGGCCGGAAGCGGACTCTGACATGAAGGCCGGACCCTTCCGCATCCTGCTCATCAGCGACAGCTACCCCCCAGTGCTGGGCGGTTCGGAAATCGAAGCGCAACGCTTCGCTTCCGCTATGATTCGACGAGGCCACCAGGTGCATGTTCTGTGCTCGGGCGGGCCACCCATGCCTCCCGTTCGCGACTGGGTTGACAACGTGGGCGTGCCGGTTACCATTTTGACGCGCAATTCCACCGGCGCACAGAAGCACTACATGTTTGCCGCCGCTGTTGCCACCACCCTGCTGCGCCGGCGGAATCAATACGATCTTGTCTACTTCCTGATGCAGGGGCTCCATCTTCTTTCCGGGCTCGCCGTGACCCGGCTTCTCGGCAAGCCGGTCGCGGTGAAGATTTCCGGCAGCAGCCTTATCCCCCTGATGCGCGCGTCGCGAGCCGGGCGGATTGAACTGGACTGGTTGCGCAAGTGGCGGGTGCCGGTCATGCTCCTGAACGAAGGCATGAAGCAGGAAGCCCTCGCGGACGGCTTCGCTGCGGAAGATCTGGTCTGGATGCCGAATCCCGTGGATGTGGACGAATTCCGACCGGCGCGAGAGGCGGAAGCCGCCGAATGGCGCAGTCGGCATGGCATCCCGGCTGACGCCCAGGTTGCCGTTTACGTCGGACGGCTCTCACCGGAAAAAGGCCTGGCTCCCCTGCTGGGCGGTTTCGCGATCACCGCCCGCAGTAACCCCCGCGCTTTCCTTTTGATTCTGGGCGATGGCGTCATCCGGGCTGACCTGGAAGCTCTGGCCCGGAACCTCAACGTGGACCCCGGGCAGTTTCGCTTCGCTGGCCGGGTTGACGTGCGGGAAGTGCCGCTTTGGCTGCGCGCCTCCGATGTTTTTGCGCTGACTTCCCCCAATGAAGGTTTCCCATGCTCGCTGCTCGAAGCCATGTCTGTGGGCTTAGCTTCGGTGGTCAGTGATATCCCTGCAAATCTTCAACTGGTTGATGAAGGCATTCACGGACTGACTGTGCCATTCGATTCGGAAGCGGCCATCGGCGGGGCTCTGGCGAGACTGTTCAGAGATCCTCCGCTGCGCCAGAGTATGGGCAAGGCCGCGCGCAAAAGGGTAGTGGAAAACTACTCCACCAGTTCCGTGATGGAGCGTTACGAAAACCTGTTCGCGACCGTAACCTCCCGTACTTATCCTACGGCTGACTGAGATCGGTAACCCGGACACAGGGTGCCTGAACGTGTTATCGTGAGGCCTTGCTGAGCGGCTTCTCTTTCCCGCGGGGGATCTCTCTGCAGACCGGTTACCGGATCCTGCTGGGCTTCACATTTCTGATGCTGACAATGTTTGCCGTTCTGGACGCTGCGGCGCCCGGGGGCCGCAGACTGGCGAAAATCACCGGCATCGATACGGTGAACTATTTCGACGTCGCCCATTCGCTGCTCTTCGATCATGATTTCAATCTCAATAACGAATTTCAAAGGTTCCCGCCGGATAGCCGCATCTGGTCGTCCACACAGCCTTCCGGTTTGCCCGGCAGTCCCTGGGGCGTAGGCTTTTCCATTCTCGAAATACCTCTGATTGCCGCTGGCACCGCGATTGACGGAGCCGCGGGGAGGCCGGCGGACGGCTACGGTCCCGCCGCAGTGTACCTCTACTGCCTGGGCCCGGTTCTGATGACTGGTCTGGGCATGGCAGCTCTCTTCCATTTCCTCTACCACTTCGCCCTGTTCCGGAACCCCTCGCTCGCGAATCCCGGGCGGATCAGTCTGGCCGCTACCTTCGCCGTGTTCCTTGGGACGAATGTGGGCTACTACGCTTTCGTTCACACCTCGCACGCCGCCACGTTTCTCTGCATGAGTCTGTTGCTGGCGTTGTGGTGGAACGTTCGGGATAACTGCGATACGCGGCGCTGGCTGGTGCTGGGTCTTGTGGGCGGGCTTCTTTCGGTGTGCCACTGGCAGGATGTTCTTTGTCTGGGTGGGCCAGGACTCTACGACCTCATGGGCGGACAGCCGTGGAAGAATACCCGGGCTTGGCTGCGATCCCGGATCGCCTTTATCGGTGGTGTGGTTTTCTGCTGGATTCCGCAGATCGTGGAATGGAAGGTGATCTACGGAAAGTATGTGACAATCCCCCAGGGTGGCGGCTTTATTTCCTTTCCGCCGGTCTACATTCCTTCTGTCCTTTTTTCCAGCCGGAATGGCTGGCTCACCTGGACTCCGCTGGTTGCGCTCGGCCTTGCCGGGCTTCTTCTCGGCGCCGTTCGCTCTTACCGTCTGTTCGTTCCCTGGCTGTTTGTGATCGGCCTCGAAGTCTCGGTAATCGGAGCGATGCAAACGTGGCACGGCTTCGATTCCTTCGGTTCCCGCTACCTGATCGTGAACAGTTCCCTGATCGGAATGGGATTGCTGACTCTGGTCCTGAGCACCGGAAGCCGCCCGCGGGCCGCCTTATGGACGCTCGCCACAGCCTGCTGCGTCTTTACCTGTCTGTTTGCGATCCAGTTTCGTCTGGATCTGATCCCTTCAAACGAAACTCTTTCGTCGCCGGAGATCTTCAGCGACAAGCTGGCGCTGGTGCGTCTGTTGCGACAGAAACGCATGGTAAGAGAGTCAGCGGGGCTGGTGAATGATGGGCATCCCGCGGAGGCCGTGCGGCTGCTGGAATCGGCAGACGAAATGGGCGAGAATCGGTTTGTGCTGAATGCGCTGCGCTCCGCGACCAAAGCAACTGCCGACAGCGAGAAAGAGAAGAAGGCCGAGTCGAGATGGGAAGCTTTTTTGCGCAGCCGCTGGAATTAACTCCAGCCTCGTTCACCGGCCGGCGAGGCGGATTCTGATGTCTGGCATGACGGACATCCCACTCGTCGTCGACCTTGATGGCACACTGATCCACGCCGATACGCTTCACGAGAGCGCCCTGCTTCTGATTCGTCGTGACCTTTTCTTCGCTCTGCGGCTGCCATTCCAACTCCTAAAGGGAAAGGCGGCAGTGAAATCAGCCATTGCCGAACTCATCGCACCCGATCCGAGCGATCTTCCGTATCGCCAGGACCTTCTCACCTGGTTGGGGACTCAAAAAGCCGCAGGCCGGAAAATTATTCTGGCTACCGCCGCCGACTCGCGCGTGGCGCGGTCCGTCTCCAGCCACCTCGGTATTTTTGACGATGTCATCGCCAGTGAAGACGGGTTGAATCTCAAAGGACCGGCCAAACGGGATGCGCTGATTGCCCGGTTTGGACTCCATGGGTTCGATTACGTCGGCGACAGCATGGCGGATGCGCCCGTCTGGGCCGCCAGTCGCATCGCGCACCTCGCCGGCACGATGTCCGGTTTGCCCGCCGCGGTCGCCGCCGGCGGCGCGCAGCAGGGCCTTTGCTTTCCCTCGCCCCGCCCCAGTCCCGCAGTCCTGCTGCGGGCGATGCGCATTCATCAGTGGGTCAAGAATCTGCTGGTTTTTGTTCCGTCTCTCCTGAGCCACACTCTCGACCCCCACGCCTTCCTGGCCCTGCTTTGGGCCGCTCTGAGCTTTTCCCTGATCGCCTCCGGTACCTACATCCTCAACGATCTTCTCGATCTGGAGGCTGACCGCCGGAATCCCATCAAACGCCGCCGCCCCTTCGCGAGCGGCCGGCTTTCCGTCCGGCACGGCATCCTGATGACGTTCGTGCTCACCGTCTTCGGCTTCGGGCTTAGTTTCTTCCTCAGCCCCCGGCTCACCGCGTGCCTGTGCGGTTACACCGCGCTGACGCTGCTGTATAGCTCCTTCCTAAAGAACAAGCCAATTATCGACGTGGTGGCGCTGGCGGGTCTCTATACGGTGCGTATCTATGCCGGCAGCCTGGTAACCGGCGTGAAAATCTCACACTGGCTTTTCCAGTTTTCCATCTTCTTTTTCCTCAGCCTTGCGTTTGTCAAACGCTATTCCGAACTGCTTCGGCTGCGCGAGGTCCGACGCCAGAACGCTCCGGGCCGCGGTTACAGGCTTCGCGATCTCGGCATCGTCAGCCAGGCCGGCGTCGGCTCCGGCCTGCTGGCAGGTCTGGTTCTGGCGCTTTACGTGAATGGCGCTGACGTGCAGCGGCTCTATCCGCACCCGGAAATGCTCTGGGGGATTATTCCCCTTTTCATTTACTGGATCATTCGGGTCTGGCTCGTGGCGCACCGGGGCAATATGGATCAGGATCCGATCCTGTTTGCATTTCGCGACCGCGTCAGTTATATAGTGGGTTTGCTCATAGTTGGACTGGTAGTAGTGGGGTCACTTGGCGGCACTCGTTGAAGTTGAAAACTGGGCAAGGTACCCGCGGACGCGGTCTATAGTCGTCCCGATGGTATCGTCCACGCAGGAGATCCCCTTCGGCGTCATGCCCGAATCGTTCCTGCCTCACGGGATGGGGCGGAGTATGGGGGATTGCTGCCTCAATGACGGTAACGTGCTCCTGACCACTGCCGGGCTCAACCGATTCCTCGCCTGGGATCCAGGTTCCGGTCTGCTCCGTGCGGAATCCGGCGTTTCGCTCGATGCGCTTCTGAATCTCACCGTTCCTGCCGGCTGGTTTGCTCCGGTGACCCCTGGTACCCGTTTCGTCTCCCTGGGCGGATGCGTCGCCAATGACGTCCACGGCAAGAACCACCATTGCGCCGGTACTTTTGGCAAACATGTTACCCGGTTGCAGTTGCGGCGGAGTGATGGCAGTCGGTTGGTCTGCTCCCGCGAAGAGAATCCCGCATGGTTCCAGGCAACCATCGGTGGCCTGGGGCTGACCGGTCTCATCGAGTGGGTCGAGCTCCAACTCAGGCCGATCATCAACTCCTGGATCGATAGCGAAATCATTCGCTACGGGGGCGTGGACGAATTCTTTGCCCTCAACGATGAATCCGTCGCCAGCTATGAATATGTGGTCGCCTGGCTCGACACTGTGGCGGGCCGGGGACGCAATCGCGGCCTTTTTATCCGGGGCAATCACAATCAGGACTCCGCCCGCAGTACGCGGCTTGCCCCCTCCGGGCCGTCGGTCTCGGTGCCGATCATGCCGCCCATCAGTCTGCTGAACCACTGGACGATGCGGGGTTTTAACAGCCTTTACTACTGGGCCCACTTCCGGGAAAAGGCCTTCCCCGCATCCATGGGCACCTTCTTCTACCCGCTCGATGTTGTCGGTGCGTGGCACCGGGTTTACGGCCCCTCCGGCCTGCTTCAATGGCAGGGTCTGGTTCCGGATCGCGATGCGGTTCGGGAAATTCTCCGTCTCGCAGACAAAATGGGTGGCTCCTCCCTCGCCGTGATGAAAGTGATGGGCGACGGCCCCGCCCCCGGTCTGCTCTCCTTCTCCGGTCGGGGCACCACCATCGCTCTCGATTTCCCCCGCAGTCCGCGTGTGCTCCGGATGCTGCCTCAACTCGACCAGGTGGTGGCCGAAGTCGGCGGCAGGCTTTACCCGGCCAAAGACGCCCGCATGTCCGGACAGCACTACCGTCAGTACTATCCCCAGTGGACAGAACTGCTTCCATTCATCGACCCGAAGTTCAGCTCATCTTTCTGGCGCAGAGTCACCGCCGGCGCTTAGGGCCTGTCACAGCCCTTCCGAAGCGCTACTCTGACAGAAGACCGTGCGTCTCGCCATCACATTACCCGCGTTGTTCCTTCTGCTTCTCGCAGACTGCGGTCGCGCGCCGGAGCGGGACTCTGTCATCGGCGAGGCATATGCGGGTCCCGCCACGCTCAGTCTCCACAAGGATATTGACCCAAAATCGCCACCCGCAGCCCTCGCGCACCATGGCGACCGCCTCGAAATCATCGGGCAGCGTCGCCGCTGGTATAAAGTCCGAACCGCCAAAGGCGCCGAGGGCTGGACCGACGACCGGGAACTTCTCGACACCGCCCAGATGAAGCGTCTGCTCAGTCTGGCCCAGGGGACGGCGGGCCTGCCGTCACAGGGCGTAGCCCAGACATTCGGAACCCTGAACGTCCACACCGAACCCAACCGCCTCTCCGCGAGTTTTATCCAACTCCAGGAAGGGGAAAAGTTCGACGTCATTGGGCATCGCGTCGCCGTCAAAGGCCCCCTGCCCAAACGCCAGTTGGTGGCCCCGAAGCCCAGGCCGGAAAAGAAATCCAAATCCCGCAAGGAATCGAAGAAAGATAAGTCCTCCGTGCTGCCGCCGCCACCGCCGCCCACTCCACCCTCTCCTCCGCCGGACTGGGTGAAGCTCTCGAAAGAACGGGCCATGACTCCCGAAGAAAGCCTGCCGCAGGTCGTCCGTGACGACTGGACCCTCATCCGAACCCAGGCGGGCCAGAGCGGCTGGGTCCTGACCAGTCGCGTCTATATGGCTATTCCAGACGAGGTCGCGCAGTACGCCGAAGGCCATCGCATCACGTCTTACTTCCCCATCGGGTCCGTTACGGATCAGGGCGAACAAAAGACCATCTGGCTCTGGACAACCGCGGAAACACTGGGTGAGGATCACGATTTCGATGGCTTCCGTGTTTTCACCTGGAACACCCGCCGCCACCGCTATGAGACCGCGTACATCCAGCGGCGTGAGCGGGGCTTTCTGCCCGTGCTGGCGAAAACCGGCGAGTTCTCCGTCTGTCTGGAACGGGAAGACGGCGTCCGCGTTCGCAAAATGTACACTCTCAATGGCAATGCGGTCCGGTCCGCCGGGGAGCGCCCGTGCCCTGTCACGCAGGAAACGGAGACGCCGCAGCAGGAGCCCAGCGTCTTCTCGCTGCAGATTCCCGGCATGGGGAGTTCTGCCCCCGCTCCCGATGCGCCGAAGCAGCCTGCCGCCAGCTTCTGGACCAGCCTGCGCGACCGCGTCAGGCGTCTTTTCGGGAAGTAGCCCACAGGTCGTACGCCGCCGATTCCGGCATCACGGCATAGGTCCCGGTCACCGCCGGATCCTCATTCACGGGCAGTCCCCGGTACTCCACCCACGCATGGCCCTCGATCCGGTCATCCTTCTTCCGGAAGCCAACGCGGAGATCCGTCCCGATACCCCGTCGCAGCAGCAGTGCCCAAATCGACATGGACCGCACCAGGCACGTTCCGTCCCCGCGAAGGAGGCGCGTGCTGAGCGAGGTGCCGCGCCGGGCCAGTTTCAGCAGTTTCTGCTCCGATGAAAGGGTTTTCTTGCCTCGCAGAGCCCAGGTTCGCAGCCACGCCTGGGTACCGGAGACTCCCATCGTGTGGAAGCAGAACTGTACCACCGCCGGCAGCAGCACAGCCTGCAGCAGCACGCCACGTTCGCCCGGTTCCAGCGCCTGCAGCGTCCGAAGCTTAGCCAGCAATCCCATGCTTACTTGTAGTCTGTCATGGCTTTAGTCGGTTATGACGGACAATGAGATTTGCCAACGCCATCTCAGACCGAAGTGCCCTGCAACACCTGCATCGAATGCTGCCGCAGCAAACAGGCACTCCTGCTGCATCCGGATCAGGGTGACGACGTCTCGTCTTATCAGGTCACCGCGGCGGCCCATCCCGATACCGGGGCGCTTGTCTACCTGCTGGCCACGAAGGAAAACGGCGAGTGCATCTATCTGGGGCCTTCCGGCTGCACCATTTACCTGCGCCGGCCTTTGCTCTGCCGCACCTTCGATTGCCGCAAACACTATCTGATTCTTCCCCGCCAGGATCGCGATAACCTCGTGCGCCTCGGCCTTTCCTCCCGCGCGGTCTTCAATGCCGGGCGCGCGCGGCAAAAATCTCTCAGCCCGGAAGAACGTCAGGAGTGCCTCGAAAAGCGCGAAGAGTTCTTCGCCGACTAGCTCGCCCGGAAAAGCAAAAGGCCCGGTTTCCCGGGCCTTTCGACTTCCAGCTTATTTCTTCACGGGCATCACATGAATCAGAGCACCCGGATCGGCATCCTCCAGCATCCACAGTGACCCGTCAGCCGCCTCTTCCACATCGCGGATCCGATGGCCCACGTCCCAGCGCTCGGCCGTCTTCGCTCCGCCGTGCCCGTCGAAAATCACGCGCACCAGAGCCTTCGTCGCCATGCCGCTCACAAAGCCACTGCCATTCCACTGGGGGAACGTTTTGGCGCCTGTGTAGAACATCAGATTTCCGGGCGCGATCACCGGCACCCAGTACAGCACCGGCTTTGCCAGATCCGGCCGGGAATCCGGCTTGGCAATCGGAACCCGGTTGTAGTTGTCGCCATAGGAAACCAGGGGCCAGCCGTAGTTTTTCCCCTTTTCAATCAGATTCAGTTCGTCGCCGCCCAAAGGACCATGCTCCACTTCCCATAACTCGCCGGCGGGTGAGAAAGCCAGTCCATACGGCGTGCGCACGCCGCTGGCCCACGTTTCTGCCGGAGTCGTGTTGGGGCCGGGGAAGGTGTAGGTGCTCACCACCTTTGTGGTCTTCGCGGCCTCGGTATCGCGGGGCGGATCAATCAGGGGAATGGTGGAAGCGCCTGTCTTCCCGGCCATCGGGTTGCCTGGCGCCGGTTTGCCGTCCAGCGTCAGCCGCAGGATCTTGCCTACCGGTTGGTCCGGATCCTGAGCCGGCGTCATCCGCTGCCGGTCACCGACCGCGAGAAACAGGTACTTGCCGTCCGGTGAGAAGGCGATCTGCGCGCCTTCCTGGCCGCCCTTGCCCTTCGGCATCTGCCGCCAGAGCACTTCGTAGTTTTCGAGTTTGGCGGACGTCGCCGTCACGTTCAGCTTCGCGCGCGCCAGCGCCAGGCCTCCGCCATAGTCACCCGGTTCCGCATACGTGAGATAGACGCTCTTGTCCGTCGCATATTTCGGCGAGAGAAAGATGCCATGCATGCCGTTCTGGCCCTGATAGTAGACGGCGGGGGTATTCTCAACCTGAATCTTTTCGCCCTTCTGGGATACCAGCCAGACCGGCCCCACTTTCTCTGTCACCAGCATCCGGCCATCGGGCAGGAACGCCACCCGCCACGGCAGCTTAAAGGTGGCCACCGTCGTCATCGTGAACGGCAGGCTGGCTTCGGGCTTCTGTTCACCCACATTCACCTGGGCCAGCGCCATCGCGGATGCCGAGCTGAGCAGCAGCGCCGCTTTCGCCAGTTTCATCGTTATTTCTCCTTGGATTCGAAGCACAGGATCGGAATCGATCCAGTCGTTTTTGATCGTACATCACCGTCTTCAGGCGCGCACCAGCCCGCGCGCTCGCCGATTGTCTAGACTGTAGGGGAGATGAGACTCCTGATGGCCACCCTGCTCGCCGCTTCCGCCTTTGCCGCCGACCCGAAAGTGATCGTCCCCGCGAACGGCGTTCCGCCCGTGGGTCCCTACTCCCCCGGCCTGCTCTCCGGCGGCTACCTCTACATCTCCGGCCAGGGGGTGCGGGATTCGAAAAGCGCCATGCCGGAAGGCATAGCCGCCCAGACCCGCCAGTGCCTGCGGAACGTGCAGGGAATCCTTGACGCCGCCGGTATGACCACCGCCGACGTGGTCTCCGTCCAGATCTTTCTGGCCGATCTCAAAGACCAGCCCGCCGTGGATAAGATCTATCTGGCTGCCTATCCGGCCAACCCGCCCCGCGTTGTGATGGGCGCGGCAAAGATGCCGACCGATACCACAGTCGAGATCACCGTGGTGGCCCACAAGGGTGCTCCCGCGGACCGGGTTTATCTGCCCGCCGTCTACGGTGCGACGAAGAGCGAAGTGGAGACGAAACTAAACGCGGAATTGCGGAAGGCGGGTCTCACCGTGAAGAACCTGCTTTATGCCAATCGCTACGTGAGCACGACCCCGGTCGCGGGTGAAATCCCCGTGGCGGGCCTGCCGAACGGGGCGACCCACGCCATCTTCGCCATTGCAGCCAAAACCGCGCCTGCAAATGCGGCATTCTGCGAAGTGATCGCCAGCGACCCGAAAGGCACCATCGAAGACCAGACCAAATCG
This sequence comes from uncultured Acidobacteriia bacterium, assembly GCA_903900705.1. Classification (GTDB taxonomy): domain Bacteria; phylum Acidobacteriota; class Terriglobia; order Bryobacterales; family Bryobacteraceae; genus BOG-234. The sequence continues at coordinate 9,592 of CAIUOG010000135.1, read as the reverse complement.
GCCTTCGCCAAACTGAAATTCTGCCTGGAAGCAAAGGGGCTGACTCTCGCGAACGCCCTCGCCACCAACGTGTATCTCGACGACATCACGGACTTCGCGAAAATGAACGCTGTTTACGCGTCTTACTTCCCGACGCAGAAACCCACCCGCACGACGATTCAGACCGCGCCCTCATCGAAAGGAAGCCTGGTGCGCCTTTCGGCTGTGGCCGCGCGGTAGCGACGATGGCTATTCGTCGCCGGAGTTGGCGGTCCGGGTTCTTCCGCCCGCCGCATCCAGCGGAGCTTCCACCGCGGACTTCAGCGCCCCGGCGCTTTTCACCGCCGCAAACACTGTAGCCGGTGACGGCGCGGCAATCGCAGCCGCAACCGACGTTGCGACGGCCAGCGCCGCCAGCGCAATACCCAACACCTTCTCGATTCTTTGGACATGCGCCACGGCCTCTTTGGCCTCCGCAGTCCCGTCCACCAGCGACTGAATGTCACCCTCCAGATTCGCCAGAGCCGCGGTTACGGCCGCATCTTCCAACTCATCGGAGAGGTTGCTCAGTTGCACCACAAAGCGGGGAAGCGCCAGCCCCGCCAGTTCGGGCCGGGCAGCCAGAATCGTGTCGATATCGTCGACGCCGAGCGCCGCCGCGGCCTCACCGGCGGTCATCAGTGTGGAGCCGGGTGTGGCTTCTTCGAACTCAGCCAGCGCCGCGCTCAGGTCGCCCAGGTTGTGCGCCAGGGCTTTCAGTTGTTCCGGTGTAAATGCCATGGGATTCCGTCCTTTTCCGCCTGCCCGCCGCTTAGAACGCGGCCTTCAGCTTCCCGGCTGCGTCGTTCAGCTGTTGGATTTCCGGGCCCAGCATTTTCGCCAGTTCCGGCAAACTCCACTTTGTTCGGGATTCCGCCAGCTTCTTGTGCCCACTTTCCACGGCCCTCAGCGCCTCCCGGTACTTTCTCACCGCCTCCATCCTTCGGTTGGCGGCGGCTTCCTCGTCACGGCACGCCCTGGCAAACAGCAGGAGAGCCAGTGGTTCGTTAGCGTGCCTGTCCCTCTCCGCGGCACAAAAGTTGGCAATTACCGTTTTCTGATTGCTGAATTCACGCAGATACTTGTCCGCCGCATAGTCGTGCAGAAAGGAAACCACCTTCCCCACACTGGCGTTTTGTTCTCCGATGATCTTTGAGAGTTTCGCCTGCTCGTAACTGCCGGCCAGCACCTTCTCGATCACCGTCCCCAGTCCCGAGGCGGCCGTCGCCTTCGTCTGGATATCGGAGGAGGCGCCCGCCGTCTTCAGGTCCGCCGCGATCGCGTCGGAATTAAAGCCCGTCACGCTGACGCCGGACAGCTTACCCAGGCTGGCGATATAAGCGAACAGTGTTTCGTTTACCTTATTGAGCGGGTCCTGCGCGCCAGGCCCGAACAGCTTCGCGCAGTCCTCCACGTCGGGACCGCGCATCTTGTTTGTCTCTTCGCAGGAGGTCAGACCTTCCGCCATTACGGACTTAAAGCCCTCTCCCACCTCCAGACTGCTTTTGGCGAACTGCCCCACCACTGTGAGGTCGACGCAGGCGCAAAGCAGCAGCGCAAGGCCCGTAAGCAAAACCAAACGGAGGTGTAGACGCATAGCGTGGATGATGTTACCACGAATTGGCGACACGCCCCGCGCAGCGAATGGATGACCATTCGCGGGCAGATGGCGTCAGGTGGTCGCCCCGTTTTCGAGAGCCAATACCGGAACCTCCTGATTCCAGTGCCCGGAGCAGCGGCCCCGCACCTGCCCACAAGTAATCAGTGGGCGACTCGGCAGGGGATGAGGGGCGGGATCTGCGAGGAAAGATTCACCTGGAAGAGGAAAACGGAATGTCCGAACAAGACGCGGTGGTCGCTGTCCGCAACTCGCAAGCCGATGAACTCGCTGCCCGCAATTACAACAACGGCGACCGGATGAAGTACCGGGGCAGGAACGGAGCTCTCCGGGGTGGATTCTGGGGACTTCTCTTCGGGTTTGCATTTTTTAGCATTCCGGGCCTCGGTCCGGTGTTGGTGGCCGGCCCGTTGGTCACCTCGATCATTGGCGCGCTGGAAGGTGCGGCCGTGGTTGGCGGTCTCAGCGCCATCGGCGCACGACTTTACAGTATCGGAGCCCCGAGAGGCAGAGAACTTGTGGGAGCGGTCACGCGATAGCGTCCGGGAGCCAGAATATGCTTATCAGTACCAAGGAACTCAATAAATATTCGATTCAGGCCCGGGATGGTGAACTGGGCAAGGTTGAGCTTTTATTTTGACGATGAGTCCTGGGTGGTTCGATACCTTGTAGTCGAAACCGGCGTAGTCGAAACCGGCGGATGGCCTGGGGGGCGTCCCGTCTTGATTTCGCCAAACTCCGTGAGCAAAGTGAGCCGGCGGGATCGCCTGTTCCACCTGACGCTCACAAAGAAGCAGGCGGAGAACCGCCCGGAGACAGACGCGCATCTGCGCGGCGCCGAAGCCGTGACCGGCTATCACATTGAAGCCCGCGACGGCGAAATCGGGCATGTCCACGGGTTCCTGTTGGACGATGAAACGTGGGCAATTCGCTATGTCGAAGTCGCGACAAGAGACTGGTGGCCCGGCAGGAAGGTGCTCGTTTCGCCGATTTGGATCGAAAAAGCGAGCTGGATGGAATCGAAGCTGTACGTTGGACTCTCTCGCGAGGCGATCCTCAGCGCGCCGGAGTACGTGGAATCCACGCGGGTCGACCGGCGTTACGAAGACCAACTGCATTCTCACTATGGCCGTCCGCCTTACTGGCTGCATGAAAAATGCCAGCAATAAATCGGGCGCGGCCCGCGCTCCCGGAAAATCAGACGGAAGAGGCGTCCTCTTCCGTCTCGGCCAAATCGGGCTTTCTTCGCTCCAGTTTGCGATCTTCGTCCGACCATTCCCGGGGTAAATCTTCCGGCGCCGGCTCATCGGGACGTGGATAGTTCTTCAGCACCGGCAGCTTATCGAGCGGATCGTCTTCATCGTTCGCGCGTTGACTCACAGAGCCCGCCTGCCCTGGAGCAACTGGATCACGAGAGCCACTACGGCGATGACCAGAAGAATGTGAATCAGTCCCCCGGCGGTGTAGGCGGTCATGAGGCCGAGCGCCCACAGCACAAACAGAATAACGGCGATGGTCCAAAGCATATGGTTTACGAGTTCCTCCGCAGTGCGGAAGGCACGTCAGGGGCCGTTGCACAGCGGCTTCAATGGCTCATGGGTTGCTCTTAACGGAAGGCATGGAAACTCTGTCGCCCACACGGCAAAAAAAACAAAAGACCATTCTTGTGGTCGACGACCAGGCAGACATCCTCGAATTCGTGTCAACGCTCCTTACCGAGCATCACTATGATGTGATCACCGCGGGCAGCGGACAGGACGCACTGCAGGTGCTGCGCGACCATGCGGGGAAGATCGATCTTCTTCTCTCCGATTTTCAAATGCCCGAAATGACGGGGGTTGACCTTGCCACGCGGGTAAGTCTGGAGCGTCCCGGCATCAAGGTTCTGCTGATGTCCGGGTTTCCGAACGGAATGCTGGTTCTCAACGAAGGCTGGCATTTCCTGGCCAAGCCATTTATCCCGTCCCAACTCTGTGCCCTGGTTTCAGGCCTCACGTCGGCGTAGCAGCCCTCGGGCAGTGACCACATATGGTCATTTGCGTGGTCAGCGAAGGCCTGGCGTCCCCGGGGCTCCAGCACGGCCTGACTGGTCGAAGCCCGCGATTAACAGCCCTTTTCCCCGGTTCGGGAGGGTAGTGCTCTTTGCGTGTCCAGTGGCCATCGACATGCACCCGACTACAGGACATACCCAAAAACGAATGCGAGCCTCCAAACTGAAAAAGACCTCCACCAACGTCACCAGCCCCACCCAATTCCTTTCGTCCCAGCTTCCGAAATGCCCGACCGGAATTCAGGGGCTGGATGAGATTACGCTCGGCGGCCTTCCGCGAGGCAGACCGACGCTGGTGTGCGGTTCCGCCGGTTGCGGGAAGACACTGCTGGGAATGGAATTTCTGGTGCGCGGCGCGACCGAATTCGGTGAGCCCGGCGTCTGTCTCTCATTCGAAGAAACCGCCGAAGAACTCACCGTCAATGTCGCCTCGCTCGGCTTTGACCTGGCCGCGCTGATTGAACAAAAGCAGTTGGTGATCGATCACGTTTATCTGGAACGGGGCCTGATCGAGGAAGCCGGCGAGTACGACCTGGAGGCCCTCTTTGTGCGCCTCGGGTATGCCGTGGATTCCATCGGCGCCAAAAGGGTGTTGCTTGACAGCGTGGAAGCTCTGTTCGCCGGCCTCCAAAACAATGAGACGCTGCGGGCGGAACTGCGACGTCTGTTCCGCTGGCTGAAGGAGAGAAATCTCACGACCATCGTCACCGGCGAGCGGGGTGTGAACGCGCTCACCCGCCATGGTCTGGAAGAGTATCTTTCCGATTGCGTCATTGTGCTGGATCATCAGGTGACCGAAACGGTCCTGACACGACGGCTGCGGGTGGTCAAATACCGCGGTTCCACTCACGGAATGAACGAGTATCCGTTCCTGATTGAGAGCGACGGTATTTCCGTGCTGCCGGTCACTTCCATGGATCTGAAGTACGGCGTGTGCAACGACCGCCTGTCGACCGGGGTTCCCGCTCTCGACACCATGTTCGGCGGCGCCGGTTACTATCGGGGCAGCAGCATCCTGATCTCCGGCACCTCCGGCACCGGCAAGACGAGCCTCAGCGGGCATTTTGTGGCTGCGGCGTGTGGCCGCGGAGAGCGGTGCGTGATCCTCTCTTTCGAAGAGTCAGAGGCACAGATCATTCGCAACATGCGGTCCATCGGAATCGATCTGAAGCATTGGGTGGATAAGGGACTGCTCCACTTTCATTCGGTCCGGCCCTGTACGTTCGGTCTCGAAATGCATCTGCTCAAGATCCACAAGATTATCCGGCAGTTCAGTCCGAGTCTGGTTGTGGTGGACCCGGTGACGGGGTTGCTGCATGCGGGCACGGCGTTCGAAACCCGGAGCACGCTGCTGCGGCTGATCGATTTCCTGAAGGAGAGACAGATCACGGCGCTGATGACGACTCTGACCAGTGGAGAGAGTGCGCGGGAACAAACCGAGATCGACATCTCATCGCTCGTCGACGTGTGGCTGCTGCTGCGAGACATTGAAAGCGGGGGAGAGCGAAACAGGGGCATCTACATCCTCAAAGCCCGCGGGGTTGCCCACTCGAATCAGATTCGCGAGTTTCTGCTGACCGATCACGGGGTGGAGCTTCGCGAGGTGTACCTGGGCGATGCGGGAATGCTCACCGGCTCGGCCCGCGTGACGCAGGAGGCGCAGGACGCATCCGCGGCCCTGATGGGACGGCAGGAGATCGAACGGAAACAACTGCTGCTGGAGTGCAAGCGCCGGGCGCTGAGCACACAGATTGCCGCTCTGCAGCTTGCACTGGAGACCGAACAGCAGGAAGCACAACAGCTGATTGAGCAGGAGAAGCTGAAGGTTACGAAGCTCGAACGGGACCGGGGCGAGATGGCGAGCAGCCGCTTCGTCAAAAACAGCCCGAATGTTTCGAGCGGCGGCAGCACGAGCGGCCCACGCGCGCGGGCCGCGGCCAAAGGCGGAACATAGATGCAGAGTGGATCACGGCGCACCGGCAATCCCCCCGTCGCGAAATGGGAGCTGAAGTTGTACGTGGCGGGTCAGACGGCGAAGTCGCTGCAGGCCTTTGTGAACCTCAAGCGGATCTGTGATGAACATCTGGCCGGGGAGTATCGAATTGAGATCATCGATCTGCTTCTGAACCCGCAACTGGCGGCGGGAGACCAGATTCTCGCGCTGCCGACGCTGGTGCGGAAACTGCCGGAGCCGGTCCGAAAGATCATCGGCGACCTGTCGAATACGGAGCGGGTGCTTGTGGGCCTCGACTTGCAGCGACAGCAATCGGCATCCTCACAATGAAACGCCCGGATACGGCTGACAGCATCGCGGAATTCGAGGCGGCTCTCGCGGGGAACGCGCGAGATGAGCACCTGGGCCTGCGGCTCTACATTTCGGGAAGCACTCCGAAAAGCCTTCGCGCGGTCCGGAATATACGGGCAATCTGCGAGGAGCACCTGCCCGGCCGGTACCAACTCGAAGTGATTGATCTCCATCAGAATCCGGAAATGGCCCGGCTGGCGCAGATTGTCCTGACGCCGACCCTGGTGAAGTACCTCCCGCTGCCGCAGCGCCGGGTGATCGGCGATCTGTCCGACACGCCGCGCGTTCTGGCCGGGTTGGGCAGCGGCACGCACGTATCTCCCGCATCTACTCCCGCATCCGGACGGACAGTGCTCCCTGGTGAAAGAAATGTCGCCTGAACTGGCGCCCACAGCGGAAATCAACGGCCTCCGCGAACAGGTTGGGGATCTGCAGGCGCGGCTGGATGAAGCCACTGAGACACTCCGCGCCCTTGCCGGCGGAGAGGTGGACGCAATTGTCGCGGCGGGTCCCGATGGGGACCGCGTCTATACGCTGAAGGGGGCCGACGAAGCCTACCGCGTCATGGTGGAAGAGATGGGGGAAGGAGCTCTGACTCTTTCTTCCGACGGGCTGATTCTCTTTTCGAACCAGTACTTTGCCGCCATGCTCGGCCGTCCGCTCGAACGTGTGATGGGTTCGCGTTTGCAGGAGTTCGTGGCTTCGGATGATGTCGGTCTGGTGTCCGCTTTGCTCGGCAACGTCGGCAGAAGTAAGGCCGAGGTGCGGCTGTTCACGGAGGCCGCTGTTCTGATTCCGGTCTATATCTCGATTCAGAACGTCTTCCTGGACGGAATCTGGTGCCGGTGCGCGATCATCACCGATCTGAGCGAGCAGAAACGGCATGCCGAGATTGCCGCGGTTCTGGAGGCGGCGCCGGCGGGCGTCTTTATTGGGAACGATGCGGCGTGCCGGCGCGTTCTGGGTAACCGCAGAGCCTGGGAAATGCTTCGTCTGCAGTCTCCGGACAACAGTGCAAAGACAACTCTCAACCTCGATCAGCTCAAGAAATGGCGCAAGCTGAGGGAAGGCCGGGACATCCCTCCGGACGAACTGCCCATGCAGACCGCCGCTCGCACGGGGCGGCGCGTCGATGACTACGAATTCGACGTCCTGTTCGATGACGGCGTCTATCGATGCTGGCTCGGGAACGCCGTGCCTCTGTTCGATGAGGCCGGCCGCCCCCGTGGCAGCGTGGGGGTGTTTCTCGACATTACGGAGCGACGGGAGAACGCCGACGCGCTTGAGGCCGCGAGCGCGGAGCTTCGGAAATTTGGCGAAGCGCTTACGGATGGCCTTCGCGGCCCACTGAGCATGCTGGTCACCTCCGCCAGGCTGCTGGAGGAGGAACACCGGGGAAGGATTTCCGCCCACGCGGACGAATTTATCTCCGATACCCTCCGCCATGCGCAGAAGATCGAGACTTTGTTGCAGGCCCTTCTCGATTACCGCGGCGTTATGGAACGGAGCGGGCTCCACATGACGCCCGTCGACTGCGGCGCGGTCCTGTCGCAGACGCTGGAACATCTGGGCCGGGAGATTGAGACAAACGTCGCAACGGTGACAGCCGGGCCTCTACCCACCGTGGCGGCCGATGAGCCACTGCTCGGGCAACTGTTCCGGACGCTCATCGGCAATGCCATTCAGTACCGGGGCGAAGCGGCGCCCGTTATCCGGATCTCAGCGGAGAATGCAGGCGACCGGTGGTTATTCTCAGTGCAGGATAACGGCATGGGCATTGAGCAGAGGCACGCGGAATCGATATTCGGTATGTTCCAGCGCCTGCATGGTGATGAGATCCCCGGCACGGGCATTGGGCTGCCGCTTTGCAGGAAGATCGTGGAGCGACATGGCGGGCGGCTCTGGGTGGAATCCGTTTTTGGCATGGGCGCGGCGTTCCGCTTCACCATTCCGATCTCTCTGGACCCTTCTCTTCCGCCGCCCGAAGACCACGCGACGGTGAATAATCCATAGGCGCAGCTTATTCCGGGAGCAGCGGCCCTCGGAATAGTGGACCTCCGTTTGCAACATCAGAAAGCGGAGAAAGCGATGAAAAGCAAACAGACGGCAGTATTCGGCATCTTTCATACGGAAGCGCAGGCGGAACGGTGCGCGACGGATTTGATGGCAGGGGGCTTTCGCCGGGACGATATTTCGCTGTTGCTGGCCGGCGATCATAGCAGCAGGGATTTTGGACTGGAGAAGCACACCAAGGCGCCGGAGGGCGCGACCGCCGGAGTGTCGGCGGGCGGCGCGATCGGCGGAGCGCTTGGACTGCTGGCCGCCATCGGTGTGCTGGCGATCCCCGGGATTGGCCCGATCATCGCCGCTGGCCCTGTAATGGCTCTGCTGGCGGGAATGGGGCTGGGCGGAGCGGTGGGCGGGCTGACCGGCGCGTTGGTGGGGATGGGCATTCCGGAGTATGAAGCGAAACGCTACGAAGGCCACGTAAAAAATGGCGGCGTACTGATGTCAGTCCACTGCGACACCGCCGGTCAAATCTCACGTTCGAAGGAACTGCTGGCGCAGACGGGCGCGCGGGACATTGCCTCTTCGGGCGAATCGGCCGCGGCGGAGGATGCGGAGATCACGGCCGCCGCGGCGCATCGCGATTAACACGGCAAACCGGCGTGCCGTCGCTTGGAATCTTGTGCTTTAGAGATCCGCGCGCGACATGCCGAGCTTCTTCATCATGGCGTTGAGGGTGGTTCGCGGCATGCCGAGGCGTCCGGCGGCGAGGCTGATCACGCCGCCGGTTTCGCGGAGGATCCGAAGTATGTGCTCCCGCTCAACATCCTCCAGCAGTGAGTCGCCGGCGCTTTCCGCTCCTTCGGCGCGCAACTCCGCCAGTGGCGCTTTCAGGCTGGTGCCCTGCGAAAGAATCACGGATCGCTCAATGAAGTTTTCGAGCTCACGAATATTGCCGGGCCATTGCCAGGCGACAAGCGACTTCATCGTTTCCGGCGCGATCGTTTCGATTTTCCTGTCCATCTTTTCCGAGTACTTCTTCGTGAAGTGGCGCGCGAGCACCGGAATGTCCTCGGGGCGATCACGCAGCGGCGGCGTAACGATGGGGAAAACCTTGAGTCTGTAATACAAATCGCTGCGGAAGAGTTTGGCGCCCATCATCTGGTTCAGGTTCCGGTTGGTTGCCGCCACAAGCCGGACATCAATGGGGATGGTGCGCGTGCCGCCCAGCCGCTCAAAGGACTTTTCCTGCAGTGCCCGCAGCAGCTTTGGTTGAAGGTCGAGCGGGATGTCACCGACTTCATCCAGAAAGAGCGTGCCGCGATGCGCCATTTCAAAGCGGCCGATTTTTTGTGCCAGCGCACCGGTGAAAGCTCCCCGTTCGTAACCGAAAAGCTCGCTTTCGAGCAGCCCCGTGGGGATAGCCGCGCAATTGAGACTCACGAATGGGAGCGTCCGCCTCGGGCTCAGGCGGTGAATGGCGCGGGCAACCAGCTCCTTGCCCGTACCGGTCTCACCGAGGATCAGAACGGTGGCGTCGGTCGGCGCGACCATGACCACCTGACTCATCACACGCTTCATCGGCGCGCTGGAG